>NZ_JASPDO010000001.1 GCF_030230605.1 Brevibacterium sp. UMB1308A | reverse complement strand
ATAATGCGTAGTCTCGCTCGCTTTGCGCTGTCTGGTCACAGCTAAACCACCCGGGGCACCTCACTTGGACTGCTCTGCGAAACAGATGCGATGCACCAGGCAGACATGACCCACCAAGCAGGTGCCGCGCCACCACATGCTCCGACCTCATTTACCCACCACAGCTCAAAACGGTGTGTTGACTACACGCCCCTTTTGTTCGTTTTGTTCACGTTTTCGGCCCAAAATCGCCTAGTTACCCAACACAGCGCACGAAAAACATCTCTCTTGTGGTGGGTAACTCGCGATAGTCGCACTAACACGCAAGGCATCCCCACCTAGGTCCTAAGAACGCGTTTGGCTACAGTCCAATTTGTGGACTGTAGCCAAACAACCCCAAAGCACCCGCAAATAGTGATGTGCGACACAGTTTTGGGCTCTTTTGGATACACTCGAGCGTCAAAATCGAACTCGACTGTAGCCAAACGACGCATTACGGCGACTCCCCGACCCCAGGCAGCGCCGGACCCACAGGCGACTCCCCTCCCCGAGGTGGTAGACAGCGCATGTGAGCCAACCCCCTGCCCGAGGTGGTAGAGAGTTGCGGGGTAGCTAGGACCCACCTCGGGAAGGGTAGCCGCCCCAGACGAAATGGCGCAAAGCTAAACCACCCGGAGCTATAACCGCATAGGTCGTTTACACAAAAAAATCTCGGGACATCGAGTGAACGATGTCCCGAGACTTCACAGGCTATTTACTTTGAGTCGGGAAGCTGAGCTTCTTCAGCCGGGTTCTTTCCGGGCGTGCCACGCTCCCAGTTATCCGCGATCTCTTCCCACAGGTCAGCGTTGGCGATTCCCACCTCGGACGGGCGGAAGATTGGGTCTTTCCCTTCCTTCCGCTGACGCTCAAAGTCACGCAGAATCTTGAACGCAGGCTGCTGCAGAATCAGAATCGCGATGATGTTAAGCCACGCCATGAGGCCCACACCCACGTCACCCAGGGCCCAAGCGGAACCTGAGCTGGTCGTTGCACCAACAACGCACGCAACCAGAATGAACAGCTGCAGGAATCGGAAGCCCACCTGGCGAACACGCACGTTTTCAACATTACGCAGGAAGAACGCCAAGTTGGTTTCGGCCATGTAGTAGTAGGCCACGATGGTGGTGAACGCGAAGAAGCCAAGTGAGATTGCGATGAACGACGAACCAAGGCCAGGAATCACAGTGTCGAACCCGTTCTGCGCGAAGGCCGGCCCCACCTCGGTATCTACCGGGAGGTTTCCGGGACCTGCGTGGAACAGTTCCTCGCCCGCCGAGTCCGAGAATACGTTGTACATTCCCGTGGACAGGATCATGAACGCAGTCGCTGAACACACGAACAAGGTGTCGATGTACACCGAACCTGCCTGCACCAGACCCTGCTTAGCCGGGTGTGAAACTTCGGCCGCGGCAGCTGCGTGAGGACCGGTTCCCTGACCAGCTTCGTTGGAGTAAATACCACGCTTAACACCCCACGAAACTGCAACACCCAACATGGCGCCAAATGTGGAGTCCACACCAAGGGCAGACTGCACAATGAGTGTGATAACAGCAGGAATCTGGGAAGCGTTGACGAACACAACCACGATCGCGCCCACGATGTAGATCACTGCCATGAACGGAACAACCAGAGATGCGAAGGTAGCGATGCGCTTAATTCCACCAACAATAATGAAGGCCAGAAGAATCGTGATGATGACGGCTGGAATCCACTTGGGCCAGCCCCATGCCGCTTCGGCTGCTGAGGAAATACCGTTCGCCTGAACTCCCGGAAGCAGGAAGCTCATTGCCACGACGGTGACGAACGCGAACACCATCGCGTACACACTAAATAGGCCCGAAGCCTTGGTGTGACGGTAGGCGCGTTCGATGAAGAACGCGGGACCACCTCGGTATTCACCGGTGTCGCGGTCACGTTCCTTATAAATCTGACCCAGCGTCGATTCGACGAACGACGTTGAGGCACCAAAGAACGCAACGATCCACATCCAGAACACGGCGCCGGGGCCACCGAAGGCAATGGCGGTAGCAACACCGGCGATGTTACCCGTTCCCACACGCCCAGCCAGCGACATGGCGAGCGCTTGGAAGCTGGAAACTCCAGAGTCGCTTCCCTTGCCACTGAACATGTACGTGAAAATCGCGCCGATCTTGCGCAACTGCACAACCCGGGAACGGATCGTGAAGTACAGGCCAGCAAGCAAACATAAGTAAACGAGCGCAGGCGACCACACTACGTCGTTAATGGCGGTAACGACCGCATCCATAGAAACTCCTTGGACAGGTTCGGTAAAAGAAAAGTGTGTATCGCAAGCTTGAGAATGTGCGAGACGTCACTATAAAACCCCCAAAGTGTGATCTGCGTCAAATTCCGCTTGAAAGTTCCTGAAGATTTATGCGGCGTAGCGGTTGCGGTGTAAGCATGAAGTATGCGCGTCGTCATTATTGGAGGCGGAGCTGCGGGCACGGCCTGCGCCCGTTCGTTCGTCCAAACTGTTGCCTCGACCCACCCTGATCTCCCCGCTGAATGCAGTGTCACGGTAGTTGATCCGCTTGAACAGCCAGTAGAGCTCCCGCCGTTGTCGAAGTCCCTAGCGGCCGAAGAGCTTTCTCTAGTGCCGCACATGACGGGCGAAAACGTGGTTCGTGTGCAAGCGACCGTGAGCGAAGTGCGCGAAGCAAGTGAAACCAGCGAAGCCCGCCCCGCAGAACCCAGTGTCCGCGCTCGCTACATCGTGGAAACCTCAGCCGGGGAGCTACCCGCCGACGCCGTTGTCTACGCCACCGGCTTGACCCCTCGTACACCAACCTTTGACGCGGTTACCGTGCACGACCGTGCCTCCGCCACCCGCGCTCACCAGGCCATTCACGCGTTGGAGCCGGGCACCTCGGTGGGGGTTCTGGGCTCAGGGTTCCTGGCTCTGGAGATTGCGCGCGGACTCGCTGATGCCGGACACCGACCACACGTCTACCTGCGTGGCGACCGGCCCCTCCCTAAAGTCAGCGCTCAGCTCGCTCAAGCTGTTATGGCTCTGCATGAACCCGTTACATTCGTGCCCCACACCCCTGAACCCGACCCAACGCAACACCCACTTTGGTTCGCGGCAGTGGGGGCGACCTCGGCCGGGCCCGCCTTGCCTAACGCGGGGCGCAACTTGGAGTCCGTACATTCCGGCAACCTGGCTACCACCCATGCTGGCTACCCGGTGGGCCCCGACTTGCAGGTCGCGGGATTCCCCGGGGTGTACGCAATAGGGGACTGCGCGCGCATAGAGGAAGGTCCTATGAAGGGGATCGAACCCGCCGAGGCGGCCGCCACTTCCATGGGACGCTGGCTGGGCGCGGTGTTGGGCGAGCAGGCCACAGGCGAAAGGGCTTCCACTCAAGGCGCCACCTGGACCGACGTCCCCTGGCACTGGTCGTTCCAAGGACCGTTACGCATCTTCACCGCCGGCCAAAGCTTGAGCGCAACCAACGGTGAGCCGGTACTGCTGGGCGACCCAACCCACCGTGCCCAATGGCTGTTCTTCACCCCTGACAACACCCTTGCGCGCGTTGAAACTCTGAACAACCCCGGCGCACATAACGCGGCCAAGCGCGTTTTAGCCAGCCAGGACCTACCACACAGAAGTGATGCTGATCAGTCTTTTGACATGCGGACCTGGGCGAGCCGTTAAACTGGGCTGTTGCTTTAGAATCGGGTTGTCGTTATTCGCTTATGAAAGTTAATCGTCAATGAATGCTGCTGAGCTGGCTGCCGCTCACGGGCTCGAACGAGTCGGGGCGCGGCCGTCACTGTGGGAATACCTCCGGGAAGTGTGGCGCCGACGCGATTTCACATTTTCATTGGCGCTCTACCGTATCCGTTCGGAAAACCAGAGAAACCGTTTGGGCATGCTGTGGGTGCTGTTGCGCCCCATTTTCTCGGCCCTCATCTACGGCCTGGTATTCGGATTCATTTTGGCTGGGTCACGACCCGACAACTTCGTCCCCTACCTGGTGATCGGCGTGTTCAGCATGGAGTTTTTCAACTCCTCCATGAACGTGGGCGGAAAATCCATCATCCACAACATGTCCCTGGTGCAGTCCCTGCCGTTCCCACGCGCAGTCCTGCCTATCGCCACGGTGATGCAAAACCTCATCAACTTCACCCCCACGCTGGCGCTGATGATCATCATTGCGATCTTTGGTGGCGCTCGCCCGCACGTGACCTGGCTGCTGCTGATCCCCCTGGTGGGGATCTTCTGGGTGTTCAACCAGGGCGTTGCGTTCATCTTCGCGCGCCTCACCGTCCACTTTCGGGACTTAAGCCAGATCACCCCCTACATTTCACGCATGGTCTTTTACACCTCGGGCGTGTTCTTTGACCCGCAACCACGCCTTGAGGGACGCCCCGTGCTCAGCGCAATCTTCGACTGGCACCCCATGTACGAAATGCTGTCACTGGCTCGCGGAATTATCCTGGAGGAGTACTCAATCCCGTGGGACTACTGGTGGAGGTTCGGCATCTGGGCGACTGTCGTCATCTCAATCGCCACGTGGTTCTTCTGGAAGGCGGAGGAGCGTTATGGACGAGAAGACTAACCCGGAAACGCAACCGGAAAGCGTCCTCGCAGAAAACAACACGGGGTCGCTCGCTGCTGACAACCCGGTGGTCATCGTTGACGATTTGCACATCGAGTACAAAACCATGGCCACGGGTAAACGCATCAAAAGAGGTGGCACTAAAGGGTTCCTCGAACGCAACCGCAAGTTCAAAATCGTTCACGCACTCAAAGGCGTGTCCTTTGTGGCCAACGCCAACGAATCCATTGGAATCATCGGGTCAAACGGCTCAGGTAAATCCACGCTCATGCGCGCCATCACCGGGCTGATCCCCGCCACCCGAGGTGCTGTGTACGCCAAAAGCCGCCCCAACCTTCTGGGTGTGGGTGCTGCGCTCATTCCAGACCTCAGCGGAGGGCAAAACGTCATCCTGGGTGGGCTGGCCATGGGGCTCACGCGTGAAGAAGTCGAAGAGAGATATGACGACATTGTCGACTTCGCTGGCATCCGCGAATTCATTGACATGCCCATGCGCACGTACTCATCTGGAATGTCCGCGCGCTTGAAGTTCGCAATTGCGACCGCAAAAGACTACGAAATCCTCATCGTGGACGAAGCACTGTCCGTTGGTGACCGGAAGTTCCGAAAGAAGTCAGAAGACCGGATCCGTGAGATCCGCGAAAACGCTGGTACGGTGTTCCTCGTTTCGCACTCGATGCGTTCGATCCGCGACACATGCAACCGCGCCATTTGGATTGAAAAAGGCGATCTGCGCGCCGACGGAGACGCCGATTCGGTCATCCGCGAATACGAAGCGAACAAGTGAGGTCACGCCAACAAGTGAGGTCGCAGAAACACGCGCTCAGCCCAGAAGCTCTCCCGCCTTTAGAGCAGACCCCGGGCATCACGTACATCATGCCTGTGCTCAACGAGGAAGACAGCCTGCGTGGGGCCGTCGTCGCGGTCCTCGACCAGGACTATCCGGGGCCCAAGGAGCTGATCGTGGCAATGGGGCCGTGCACGGATAACACCGCCGAGGTCGCCGCCAGCATCCGCGACCCTCGCCTGACCGTGGTTGATAACCCATCCGGGGACACACCAACTGGGTTGAACCTCGCAGTGGCCAAAGCGCAGTACCCGGTCATCATTCGTGTGGATGCACACTCGCAGCTGAGTGCCACGTACACGCGTGAAGCGGTTGAAACCCTGCGGACAACCGGGGCCGCGAACTGTGGAGGACTCATGCAGGCCCAAGGGAAGACGGCCTTTCAGAAGGCTGTTGCCCGCGCCTACATGTCCCGTTTGGGTCTGGGTGGACCTGCGTATCATTCGGGTGACGAAGCGCAGGAATCTGAGTCGGCGTATTTAGGGGCGTTCCGGGCCGAGGTGTTCGACACCTTAGGCGGTTTCGACTCCACCCTGCGTAGAGGGCAGGACTGGGAGTTGAACCTGCGGATCCGAGAAGCGGGTGGAAAGGTCTGGTTTAACCCGCGCATGGAGGTCACGTACTGGCCCCGGACCACGTGGAAGAAACTGGTCCAACAGTTTTATGCGACCGGTATTTGGCGGGCCGAAATTGTGCGTCGCCACGGTTCTAAGAACGGCATCCGGTATTTCATGCCACCCATTCTGGTCATTGGGCTCAGCGCGGCTGTTCTTGAGACGGTGGCGCAACTGACTGGGACAACCAAACGCTGGCCCACGTGGTTGGCTCGTTTCACTTCACTTGTGCACATCCCTAGTTGCGCGTACGTGGGCGCAATCGTTGCGAACGCTTTGCGCCAAAAGGACGCAGGAGTGCGCGAGAAAGCATGGTTTGCGCTGGTTTTACCCACCATGCACATCGCGTGGGGTTCGGGATTCCTGAGGGGCCTTGTCACTGGAGCAAACAAAGACAACGTCGACCGTAGCCGGTAGGCTGTTTGGCTTCAGTGTGCCACCCAATACCATGGGTAGAGCAGAGAAAGGACCAGTGTGCCAAGCTCACCTGAAAGCAATTCTGAACGGCGAACGCTCGCCCCGCTTATCGCCGGTGCAATTGTTGTTGTTGCAGTGCTCGCCGTTGTTATTTTCAACTGGCTCAAACCCGTCCCGCCGCTCACCGTGGACATGCTCAAAACCCCGGTCGTAGCCGGGTACGCAGCCGGGGAAGATCTCTATCCTCCCACCTCGGAGTTTGCGGTAGAAGAAATGGCGAAGTTTGGATACTTGCCGGAACTTCCTGTGGCTCGCACGTCCGATGGAGTGCTGGTTGCTGCCACGGACAGTCTTCTTTCTGAACGCATGGGAATCGAAAAGCCCATAAGCGAAGTCACGTCAGAGGAATTCCTGAACGCGCAAATCACCCCACCTGGGGAAAACGGGAAGCCCAGTTCTCCGCTCACCATTGAAAAGGCGCTGACAGAGTACGGAAAAGCAACCGTTTTTGTTTTCACGCTCGAGGCAGAGAACGACGCCCGCGACGTAACCGAACTGGTGAAGAAGCACTCACAAATCGAATCCGTGATCTTCCGTTCAGAAAACTCTGACGTCCTCAAAGTGGCGCAGGATGAAAACATCGCATCACTCGTATCCAAGCCACAAGGCTCACCCGAAGAGCTCAAACAAACGGGTGCGGACATGGTGGAGATTGACGCTGACACCGACCCGCAACCATATGTGGAAGCCGGACTCAAGGTCTGGGCACACGGGGTGAACGACCCCAACCACCTGTCTGAACTGGCCACACAAGGTTTCTACGGAGCATTTTCTGGCAACCCATTCAGTATTCAACCGTCGTCGGTCAAAACCGACTGAGGAGGCACAATGAACCAGCCCATTGGAAAACCCGTACGCATTGGCAACCTAGACGCACAGCAACTGGGACCACAGCCTACCTTCCTCCCAGCAGACCACCCAGACACGGAAGTGGCGAGGCTGGCAGAAGCTGGGCACGAACCCTTGGACATTGCAAAGGATCACCCGGCGAGCTGCCTTGCGTGGGCGCTCCTAGCCAACGAAGCTTTTGACGAAGGACGCCTGGTGGACTCCTACGCATATGCGCGCGTGGGCTACCACCGTGGACTCGACGCTTTACGTGCCGCCGGTTGGCGGGGTGCAGGCCCAATCCCATGGAGCCACGAAACCAACCGCGGATTCTTGCGCTCGCTCTACGCCTTGGGACGCGCAGCAGCGGGGATCGGCGAAGCTGAAGAAGCACAGCGCGTAGAGAAATTCTTGCGGGAATCAGACCCTGAGGCCCTGGCTGAGATCGAGGCCGAAAACTAGGTTTTCACCCGGGCCGATACACTTAACCCGGACATATTTTCTCGTGTGGAGGAACACTCATGCCAGCACTCGTGGTCGTAGGCGCTCAATGGGGCGACGAAGGTAAAGGAAAGACCACAGATATTCTGGGAACCCGCGTTGACTACGTGGTAAAACCAAACGGAGGAAACAACGCGGGCCACACGGTAGTGGTCGGAGGCGAAAAGTACGAACTTAAGCTGCTGCCCGCAGGGATCCTCTCACCCAACGTCGTGCCCGTGATTGGTAACGGGGTTGTCGTGAACTTGGAAGCACTGTTCCAAGAAATCGACATGCTCGAAAGCCGTGGAGCGGACACGTCGAAGCTGAAAATCTCGTCCAACGCCCACCTGGTAGCGCCTTACCACCAAGTGCTCGACCGGGTAACAGAACGCTTCCTGGGCAAGCGTGCAATTGGTACGACAGGGCGTGGGATCGGCCCCACGTACTCCGACAAAGTCGCCCGCTTGGGCATTCGCGTTCAAGACATTTTCGACGAATCGATTTTGCGCCAAAAGATCGAAGGCGCACTTGACCAGAAGAACGAACTGCTGGTCAAGGTGTATAACCGCCGCGCAGTCGAAGTAGAGGAAACAGTCGAATACTTCCTCAGTTACGCGCAACGCTTGCGCCCGTACGTGTGCGACACATCGCTGCTTCTCAACCAGGCACTTGACGAAGGCAAAGTGGTCGTCATGGAAGGTGGCCAAGCCACCATGCTCGACGTTGACCACGGAACCTACCCGTTTGTCACCTCCTCAAACCCCAGTGCCGGAGGCGCTGTCGTGGGCGCTGGCGTAGGACCCACCCGCATCTCTCGCGTGATCGGAATTGTGAAGGCATACACCACCCGCGTGGGTGCCGGGCCGTTCCCCACGGAACTTTTTGACGATATGGGAATCTACCTCCAGAAAACGGGAGGCGAGTTCGGGGTCAACACGGGACGACCTCGGCGGTGTGGGTGGTACGACGCCGTCATTGCCCGCTACGCAGCACGCGTCAACGGATTCACCGACTACGTTCTCACCAAACTGGACGTGCTTGACGGGTTGGACGAAATCCCGGTGTGCGTGGCCTACGACGTGGACGGCGAACGCTTTGACGAAATGCCTGACAACCAGTCCGACTTTCACCACGCGAAGCCCATTTTTGAAACCTTCCCTGGATGGAAAGAAGATATTTCGGGTGTGCGTAAGTTTGAGGACCTGCCGGAAAACGCGCAGAACTACGTGCTGGCGCTGGAAAAGATGTCCGGGTGCCGCATGAGCGTGATTGGAGTAGGTCCGGATCGCGAACAATCGATCGTTCGACACGAACTTCTCGACTAGGATCGCTGTACAGCCACCGGTGTGACTCACCCCACATGAGGGTGTTTGCCGGTGGCTCCACATTGGCGTGATTGTGAAGGGAACACGATGGCACTGTCTGAAATGGACGCGTTTGAAGCACTCGAAGCGCTGAAAAAGGTGAAACGCGATCCTGAACAAGTGGCAGCGTGGTCAGACATGATCCACGAGTTCGTGCGCACCCAGGACCTGATTGCGCGGGCGAACCCGCCGGTGGATGAGATTCGCCAGATCACCGAACACTTGCGCGCCATCAACCAGAGTGCAGAACAGTACGAGGCCGATGAACTGCACCGCCTGTGGCGAGTGAGCCGGTCAGACAAACAGCGCGGCCAAGCGCTCTTGCCAAAGTTCACGCAGGCACACAAGGATGACGACGGTGTCTTTAGCGTTCACTTGAGGTTTGGCGCGTTCTACCTGGGTGCGAACCGGGTGGTTCACGGAGGTGCGCAAGCCCTGGCGTTCGACGAAGGCCTGGGCTACATGATTATGGCTAGTGACCAGCCCTATTGCCGGACCGCATACATTAAGACCGAGTTCCGTGCACCAACACCCGTCGACGTGGACCTCACCATGCGCGGGTGGATCGAAAAAGTGGACGGCCGCAAAATCTATGTGCGCGGCGAACTCGTGTGGGAAGACACCGTGTGTACAACCGTCGAAGGTCTGTGGGTCGCGCTGAAACCCGGACACCGCTAAAACCGGTCACCGGTAACCCCCGGTCATCGCTAAACTCGGACACCGTTAAGACCGTGTTTCACTTCACAGAGGCGGTGACGCGGGTAGTGTGGTGCCATGACCTCAGAAATGACACCGCCCGTAGCGAAAAAAGTCCCCTCTGAACGCACCCACCACGGCGACACATTCGTTGACCCATACGAATGGATGCGCGACAAAGACAACCCAGACGTCATCGCCCACATCGAGGCCGAAAACGCGTACACCCAAGCACGAACCGCGCACCTGGACGGCCTGCGCGACGACATCTTTAACGAAATCAAGACGCGCACCAAGGAATCCGACATGTCGGTGCCGGTGCGCCGGGGCAACTTCTGGATGCTCACCCGCACATTTGAAGGCAAAGACTACCCAGTCATGAGCCGGGTGCCCGCCCTGCCACTGGACCACCCGGACGCGTGGGTGCCACCTCGGGTTGATGACGAACCGGGCGAAAACGAAGAAGTTATTTTGGACCTCAACGCTGAGGCTGACGGTCACGAATTCTTCTCCCTGGGCGCGTTCAGCCTGGACGAAGCGGGCAAACTTTTGGTGTGGTCTGCCGACTACACCGGGGACGAACGCTACACCGTCAAGGTCCGCGACGTACACACCGGTGAAGACCTCGACGACACGATTGAGAACACGTTCGCCGGCGCGTTCATCGACCCCACCGGCAACTACATCTTCTACACCACGGTCGACGAAGCGTGGCGGCCCGACACCGTGTGGCGCTACCAGATTGGTGCTGAGACCGAGCCACAGAAGATCTTCCACGAACCCGACGAACGTTTCTTCGTAGGCGCCGGTTTCACACGCTCGCACGAATACTTGATGATCGTTGCCGGTTCGAAACTCACATCCAGTGCGTGGATGATCCCCGTGTCCAACTTGCAGGCCCAGCCACGCCCCGTGTGGGACCGCGAAGACGGCGTGTCCTACGCGGTCGACCACGCGGTGATCGCAGGCAAGGACCGGTTCGTCATTGTGCACGACCGCAACACCCCGGACTCGGAAGCCATCGTGGTGCCGGTCGACCTGAATGCGTCTGACACGCAGTCGGTGCTTGCTGCCTCGGAACCCCTCATCCCGCCCACGGACGGCATGCGGGTCGAACACGTGGAGGCGTTCGAAGACTTCTTGGCGGTGACGTACCGGTCCGGCGGGTTCGCACGGGTGGGGGTCATGGAAATCGCCGAGGTGGCAGAGGCTGCGGCAGATACCGGGCAGGGCCCCATCCCTGGCGTAGGTCCGCTGAAAGAAGTCAAAGTGGACGAACCCATCGGCACCATGGAAACCGGGGCCAATCCCGAATTCGCGCAGCCGACCTTGCGCTTGAGCTACGAATCGTTCATCACTCCACCCACCCTGTTCCAGCTGGACACCCGGACAGGTGAGAAAACCGTTCTGAAACAGCAGGAAGTTCTGGGTGGAATCGACTTCAGTCAGTACCGCCAGGCACTCGTGTGGGCGACGGCCGAAGATGGCGAAAAGATCCCGGTGTCTCTCGCGTGGAATGCGCTGAAGGTACCCACAGGCTGGGCCCCGGGGACGGACGGGGTGGGGACGACCTCGGCCCCCATGGTGATCTACGGATACGGAAGCTACGAAGTCTCAGCTGACCCGAACTTCTTTGTCAGCCGCCTCAGCGTGATGGAACGCGGCGTGGTGTGGGCTGTTGCGCACGTGCGCGGTGGCGGCGAAATGGGCCGCCACTGGTACGACAACGGCAAAGTGCTTACCAAGAAGAACACGTTTAGCGACTTCATCGCGGCAACCAAACATTTGCACGCAACAGGTGTGAGCGCTCCGGAAACAACCGTGGCGCTGGGTGGCTCGGCTGGAGGGCTGCTCATGGGAGTCATTGCGAACGAAGCTCCTGACCAGTACGCCGGGATCTGTGCGCTGGTGCCGTTCGTGGACCCGCTCACCTCGGTTCTGATGCCGGAACTGCCGCTGACCGTGATCGAGTGGGAAGAGTGGGGTGACCCGTTGCACGATCCCGAGGTGTACGCGTACATGAAGTCGTACGCGCCATACGAAAACGTGGGAGAACACCCGTATCCCAAGATCCTGGCTATCACCAGTTTGAACGACACTCGTGTGCTCTATGTCGAACCGGCTAAATGGGTTGCGCGCCTGCGTGAAGTGGGGGCCGATGTCATCATGAAAACAGAGATGGTGGCCGGCCACGGTGGAGCCTCTGGCCGGTACAGCACGTGGAAAGACCGGGCATTCGAATATGCGTGGGTCCTGGACACGCTGGGGTTAACCGAGGTTAAGTAAAATGCGCTCGCCTGTGCCGTTTGTGGTCCCGTACCTGCTTTTCCTGGTCATTTTCATTGCAGGCGTAGTAGAGCCGTTGCTTACGGTGTTTCACGTTGTTCCACAGCAGGAAAGCTTGGGCGGGATCAGCCCAGCAGGTCTCGTGACCGGCTTGGTATCCCTGGTTGCGGGGGTCGCAGCAGTGCTATTGCTGGCATGGGGTAAGCCCGCGCGACAAGCAGTTGCCGCGCTGCTGGTTGCTGTGTCGGTTATAAGCTGGCCGCTAGCAGTTGTTCTGCTCAACGCTATGTCTTCGAGTGGCAACATCATGCTTGTCGTGGCGTTTTCCCACGTTCTTTCAGCAGTGAGATTCTTTCTCCTTCTCAGCGCGTGGGTGGTTGCAGCGTCCCACGCGCCGTGGATGTTCGCCGTGGCGCTTGTTGCAACGATCGTCAACACCGTGCTGTCTGCAGTGGTGAGCTTCGGAGTAAGCGGCGCAGCGGCCGCTCTTCAAGCGTCATCAGGCGCTTTAGCTGCGAGCGTCGTGCTGCCGGCGTTGGTGAAAATCGTGATCTTTACCGGTGTTGTTCTGGTTGGGCGCTACATGACAGCTGGAGCGTCCAACACAGACGGTGGGTCAGGATTCTCCGCGTCCGACAGGATCGGATGGTAGCCACACAGGGCCAGTGTCGGCGGGGCTAGCTAACTCTCTTCTAGTCGAACAGGCGTGGCAAGGTTCCGCCGTGCGCACTGGCAAGTTCATCCAGCGGCAAGGAGAAGTGGTCCACCAGCTCCAGCGAAGCTGAGTCGGACGGGCCCGCATCAGTCATTCCGATACGTGCAAACGCAAAACCGCGCGCGGTGCACATGTCCTTGAAACGGACCTCTTCGGAGCGTGGAACTGCCACGATAGCGCGTGCTGTCGACTCGGAGAAAAGCGCAGTGAACAGGTCGATACCGTCACGTTCACACACCTCGTCAAGCCACACGCGAGCACCCATGCCAAAGCGCACACATGCTTCGACAAGCGCCTGCGACAGGCCACCTTCAGACAGGTCATGAGCAGTGTCGATCATGCCGTCGCGGGAGGCGTTGATGAGGATCTGAGCCAGTTCCTTCTCTTGCTCCGGGCGGTACTCCGGTGGGACACCACCCAAGTGGTTATGCATGACATCGGCCCACGCGGAACCGTCGAGTTCGTCGTACGTGGTGCCCAGCAAGTAAATGGTCTGACCAGCCTCGCGGAATCCAGACGGGGTGCGTCGTGAAACATCGTCAAACACACCCAATACACCTACAACAGGCGTTGGGTGGATCGCTGCGGAACCAGTCTGGTTGTACAGGCTGACGTTACCGCCGGTGACAGGGATACCTAGGTCCTTACACGCAGCCGCAAGCCCATCGACGGCCTGCACAAACTGCCACATGATCTCAGGGTCCTCAGGTGACCCAAAGTTCAGACAGTCAGTCACAGCCAAAGGCTGGGCGCCTGCCGTCGACACGTTACGGTGCGCTTCCGCGAGCGCCAGGGCAGCACCTCGGGCGGGGTCAAGGAAACAGTACCGGCCGTTGGCATCCGTTGCCAGGGCAATACCCAAACCGGTTTCTTCGTTCACGCGGATCACGCCAGCGTCGTCAGGGAAGGCCATGGCCGTGTTCCCCTGCACGTACTTGTCGTACTGCTTAGTGATCCAGTCGCGGCTGGACAGGTTAGGCGACTTGGCCATCTCGATGACCGTGTTGCCCAGCTCGGAGCCACCTGTTGGGTACGACAAGCCGGCGGAACGTACGGTGTTGGCACGCACCTCGGCGGTCCATGAAGGCTCCTGATACGGGCGGTCATACACCGGCCCGTCGTGAGCGACAGAGCGGGGTGGCACATCCACGATCACGTCGCCGTGCCATTCGATCACCAAACGGCCAGTGTCCGTGACCTCACCCAGGATCGAATACTCGACTTCCCACTTCTGCGCGATTTCTTCGAAGCGCTGCAGGTTTTCAGGCGTGACAACCGCCATCATGCGTTCCTGCGATTCGCTCATGAGGATCTCTTCAGGGGTGAGCGTGGGGTCGCGCAACAGAACGTCGTCCAGGGCAATGTGCATTCCACCGTCACCGTTGGAGGCAAGCTCAGACGTGGCACAGGAAATACCGGCCGCGCCAAGGTCCTGGATACCTTCGACTACCTGGGCCTGGAACAGTTCCAGGCAGCACTCGATGAGAACCTTTTCAGCAAACGGGTCACCCACCTGGACGGCAGGTCGCTTGGACGGTTTGGTGTCGTCAAAGGACTCAGACGCTAGGATCGAAGCGCCACCGATTCCGTCACCACCCGTGCGGGCACCAAACAGCACAACCTTGTTGCCTTTACCAGAAGCGTTGGCCAGGCGAATGTCTTCGTGCTTCATGACACCCACGGCCAGTGCGTTGACCAGTGGGTTTCCCTGGTAGACCGGGTCGAAGATGGTTTCGCCACCAATGTTGGGCAGGCCCAAGCAGTTGCCGTAACCGCCGATTCCGCTGACTACGCCGTGAACCATGCGTGCCGTGTCCGGGTGGTCGATCCGGCCAAAACGCAACTGGTCCATGACGGCAACGGGGCGGGCACCCATTGAGATGATGTCGCGAACGATACCGCCAACACCCGTGGCGGCACCCTGGTAGGGCTCAACGTAGGACGGGTGGTTGTGCGATTCGACCTTGAACGTTACAGCCCAGCCTTCACCGATGTCCACAACACCAGCATTTTCACCCATGCCTACGAGCAGGTTCTTCTTCATTTCGTCAGTGACCTGCTCGCCAAACTTGCGCAGGTGCACCTTGGAGGACTTGTATGAGCAGTGCTCTGACCACATGACCGAATACATGGCCAGTTCCGCGCTGGTGGGGCGGCGGCCCAGGATCTTCTTGATCTCTTCGTATTCGTTTTCTTTCAGTCCAAGTTCCGCGTATGGTTGCTCGACCTCGGGGTGTGCAGCGGCGTACTCAACTGTTTCTTTCACACGCTTGTCAGCAGCGCTTGCCATAGGGATCCCTTTCTGATGGCACGTCCATACGTCTTACTGCGAAGTCTACCTGTTGCAGGAGGTGAGGGGCGCTTTGAGGGACCACGGCCGAGGTCGTTGCGGGTGTGGTTGGGTAAGGGCAACTACGGCCGGACGGTCAGGCACTGCGTGACGGCGGCGAACGGGCCGTGTTGGTCGTGGACCCACGTGTGGGTGAGGCCCAGCGCGCCGTCGCCAAAGCTCACGGTCACGTCGTAGCCTTGCCAGTCTGAAGGCTGCCCGGGTTGGTGGGCGAAGTCCGGGACGCGGAAGTAGTGGATGTCGAGGTCCACGTTGGGGAAAGCGACCTGGGTTGGGTCTTGGCGTACGGATAGCCCGTTGGCGACGTCGAGCATCCCGGCTGAGCGGGCGAGGGCACTGTAGGACTCGTCTACGAGGTCGGCGTGGGTGCGCTGCCACACCTGTGCCCGGCCGGGCTCTTGCTGGGTGCGGAAACCTTCGTAAGTTTTGAGGTAGTCGCCCTGCCAGTCAATGTGCGGGGCGTAAGGTTCCATATGTTCCCGAGGTGGTAGCTGGCTGAGTGCTGTCCCGGCTACGGAGGAGGAGTCGCCTGGTTTCATGAGCCAGGCGCGGGCGATGACGATGGTACGCTCGCCGTGATTGAGGGTGGCTTCGACGAGTTCGATTGTGCGTCCGGGGCGGATCACGCGGACGTCGACGTCGTATGCGCCAATGGGTACGACACCCAGGATGTCGAATTTGAGATTGCCGATCACCATGGGGTCATCACGCCGGGCGTGAAGGTCGGTTTCGATGATGTGGGTGGCGAGCCCCAGGGTGGGGGAGATGTGTTGTTCTTCGACATTCCATGCTCCCGAGGTGAGCTGGGTGGCCGTGTATTGGTGCGTGCCGGTGCGCTTGAAGTATGAGTCCATGGCTTCACTGTAACGGTGTCTGGTCCGGTTCAGACAGGTTCCTCTATATGCTCCGACCCGCCGTAAATCAAATGAACTACCAAAAAGACAAGCCCACCAGCTATGGCGGCAGTTAAAGCGTTGGCAACGACCATGTAAGCCATCTGCCATAGCGGGTACTCTATCCCATTCACAACGCCCATGATGATTGTAAAACAGGCCATGAGCGCGGAGGGCAAAGCCACAGCAAGCCAGGTGCTGGTGCGTGATTCCAGGTCAGTCCAGAATGCCACAAACGCAGCGACCGCTCCGGATAGCACCGGAGGAACCGCAAACCACCAGCTTTCAACTAGCTTAAAAACGATCATCAGCGCGAGGTTGGAAACGATAAAGGCAAAAAGTCCGCCGAGAAAGGATTTGGCAAACGACAGCATAATTATTTACTCGGGTCGAACTGGATCGAATCAATCATGTCATTGATTTCGTCTTTAGTCAGTGTTAGTGCCATGATTTCGACGCCTCCCACAGCCGGATCATCGTCAGCGGACACAAACACCCACGCGCCATTTACAGTGCGACCAGACTTGTCAATGGTTGTCCAGGTGGTGAGTTTCGCTTGGGTGGCGTTCTTGATGTCTAGGTCTTTTGAATTGCCCAATTTGAAATCTGGTCCGTGTGTAGATTTGAACATTGCGTTCGCTTCAAAGTACCCCATATTGGCCTCTGCATTGGGCCCCTGACCCTGATCCGAACTCATCCGGACGATGTCAGTGGGATCTTCGTGAGAATTTGCCCAAGAGGTTGTGAAACCAGTGAAGGTCGGTTTAAAGTCTGGATTTTTGGACCATTCTTTGGGGACGACAACTGAAATACGTCCCTCGGAAATCCGCTGTTCATTGGAGTTGTCGGGTTCATTTGTCACACCCGCATTACCTATTCCGCATGAGCTGAGAAGGGCGACGATAGCGGATAGAGCTATAAGCTTGAACGCCTGAGTCTTCATTTGATCTCTTTCCTAAGTGCGATGAAAGTCTGACGATCCATTGACATGTTACCCACCAGCGACGCATTCAGGCATGGCTACCCAGTTACCATTCTCGTCCATGACTTGGAAGCTAGTAGTCGAGGCGTCTGTTGTGGACTCAGATTGACCAAACACTTCTTGATCAGCGAAAGTACTCGTGAGGAAGTTCGTGCCTTCGCGGAACCAATCCATTTCCTGTTCGGCTTCTTCAGACGTTATTCGGCGTTCCTGCTTAGTGAGTTTGCCATGGTCATAGAAAAGGTCAGACATGGTGTACTTGCTTGGGTTTTCGTCCTTGCCACCGTTGTGATAGCGGTTCATTGGGTTATCGAGGTTTTTGATGGCTTCCAGCGCTTGCTTGCGCTTTTCAGGGGTGTCGGTGTTAATTGACGCGGTGACAACCGACTGGTTTACGATGTCCTCCGCGCCGTTCACGCCGGCATCTGCGTTATAAGCCGTGCGCGATGTGATGTTGACGATTTCGTCCGTATCTTCTTTCATAGTGACCGCCAGTAGGGTAGCGCCATGAGCGTTAGCGCCTGCAGTACCAAGGAATTCCTGGTTTGCTTTACCTTCAAGTCCACCGTCGACTTGAACGTAAATGGTCTTAGTTCCCTCGTCGTGATTGTGAGAGACCGCGCCTTCTGCGCCAAGCTCTGCATTCCCACTTACACCGGCTTTGAGCTTCTCCAAAATCTTGATGCTACCGCTGTCTTCCCCGCTGCTGTCTTCCCCGCTGCTGTCTTTCCCATCGCTGTCGTTTCCGTCGCTGTTGCTGGAGTTCGGCTTTTGCGCGTCGTCACCCTTATCAGAAACCGATATATCGAAATCAGCGTTTACTTGGCCGTTCAGACGAAACTTGTGCATTTCCTCCGAAGGTTCCTCAAAGCCGTTAAAAGGTTGTGTGGGTTTGAAAGGATTGAGAGCGTCTCCGTGGTCAACGTTCTTCTTGGCTCTTTCGAAAGCTTCCCTAGCGCCTTCTTCGTTATCCTTGTCAAATTTGTAAACCTTGCTGTAGGAGTAGTCACCGTTTATCTCACCTTCGGCGTTAACCTCAGGCTTAATTTCGACGCCACCGTCTTGGTCGTCACCTTTGTCGGAACTGTCTCCGCCCTTGTCTTTACCTTTGTCCTTGCCGAGTCCTTTTCCTACGCTAGCTCCGTAATCCGAACTGATCACGACTTCCCAGCCGTCGTTGGTTTCGACGAGTTGAACGGTTGCTCCCTTTCGTGCACTGCCCTTGCCAGCCTTGACGTCGACGCTGACGTCGGCAACTCGACCATATTCGTGCGTCGATACTTCACAAACGACTTTGTCCTCAGGGGCTTCACCACACGATGCTTCGTTCCATTGTGCACCGCTAAAGACTGTGCAGATAGCTTTGTCAATAGTCTCCGCCATCTTAGGTGCCATGGGTGTTGCGATAAGCCCGGCGATGACGATCGCGGCTACTACTGCGATGCCAATGTACTCGATTGTTCCTTGACCGCGTTGGCGCAGGGTTTTTAGTTTCATGGCAACTATAACTCCAGGGGTGGGGACTCAAATCAGATTCTCAAGGGGATACCCTCACTTTACTTTGCATGCCGACCTTGCGATGGGGTCCATGGGTTCAAAATAGGGCCCAAAACCTTGCGGTCCGTGTTGCACCACCCATAGGCGATAAAATTGGTGGCATGTCCGTCACGAAGATTGTTCTGTTCTATGTTTTTACTCCGCTAGCCGACCCCGAAGCGGTCAAACTGTGGCAACTTGCCCTGGCTGAAAACTGCAACCTTAAGGGTCGCGTGATCATTTCACCAGACGGCATCAACGCGACTCTGGGTGGAGACATCGACGACGTTAAGCGGTACGTGCGGACCACCAAGAGCTACGCGCCATTTAAAAAGGCAGACATCAAATGGTCGAACGGCCAAGGTGACGACTTCCCCCGTCTGTCAGTAAAGGTGCGCCCCGAACTGGTCACGTTCACCCGGCCGGAAGAAATCAAGGTCACAGATAAAGGCGTTGAAGGTGGGGGAGTGCACCTCAAACCCGGTGAGCTCCACAAACTTGTCGAAGAACGCGGCGACGACGTGGTGTTCTTCGACGGGCGCAACGCGATGGAAGCGCAGATCGGGAAGTTCAAGAATGCGATTGTGCCAGACACAGAAACGACGCGTGACTTCATTGCCGAAATCGAATCCGGCAAATACGACGACCTGAAAAACAAGCCAGTCGTCACGTACTGCACCGGCGGAATCCGTTGCGAAGTGCTCAGCGTTCTCATGAAGAACCGTGGCTTTGAAGAGGTGTACCAGCTCGAAGGCGGAATCGTGCGCTACGGCGAGACCTACGGCAACTCCGGCCTGTGGGACGGCTCGCTGTATGTGTTCGACAAGCGTATGCACATGGAGTTTGGTGACGGGGCTGAGTCGTTGGGCACATGCGTTTCCTGTGGCACCCACACGCCCATCTTCGTGAACTGCGCAAACTTGAGTTGCCGCAAACAGTTCTTGCGGTGCGAAGACTGCACGGAACGCAACGAACACCCGAACTGCGATTCATGCGAGCAGGCGGACCTAGCCACCTCGGCCACCCAGTAACCAAACTGAGGCAACTGGTCCGGTGAGCGGTCCGGTTCTGCAAAGGAGACGATCATGAAGACCGCGATGATTGTGCTTTTCATATGCGCTGTTGTGTTGACACCGGAGATCATCTGGGTCATCGTCATGGTGCGCACAGCGAACCGGCGAGGCAAACCGGATCCACAGTTGCGCCAACAACTCCTGACTGCCCCTCAAGGCATGGCCACAATCGTTGAACGCAGACTCACGGTGTATCAGACTTTCGGGGGAACCATTGCGCGGGGCACACGACGACTGTGCACGTTCACCGTTGTCGTGAGAACACCAGACGGCTTCACATTCCAGTCATATGCTGAAGCGCTCATCGACTTTGCGGCGTGGAACCAAAACGAATTCGCAGAAGGTCAAGTTCACCCCGTGAAGTACCTGCCACACGACACAAGCCGAGTGTGGTTCGTCGAAAAGTTGGGCTAGAACTAACGCCCGAACAAGCGACCAAAGAAGCCCTTCTTTTTCTTCTTCGGCTTCTCTGCTTCAGGTGTAGGTTCCGGTGCAGGCTCTTCTTTAACCGAGGGCTGTTCAACGGGTTCAGCTTCACGCGGAGCAACAGGTTCGGGCTCGGTTGGCACAGATGCGACTGGCTCTTCGACGACCTCGGCGGCGGGTTCCTGGACGGGCACGTCCGCAACGGTTTCGTCTTCCACGGCAGCCGTCTGTGGGAGCACCTGTTCGGCGGAGTCTTCCGCGCCCGAGGTGACACTCGGCTCTGGCTCGGCAACCACCTCGGCGGTGGGGGCCTGCGACTCCTCAACCGGCGGTGCGTCCTCAACCTCAACGCGGACCAACTGGGGTTCAGCGACCCCAGCGGCACTGAGCTGCTCCGCAGCCTCGTCACTGAGCGGCTGGGTCACCTGACAGTTGGTGAGACGGTTGAGAGAGTCGAACGTGAGGTCGGCTGAACCGTCTTTTAGCAGCATGCGCAAGCCGTCGCCGTTCTCAACGACGTGGAAGCCACGCAGACGTCCGTACTCTTGGATGGCCGTGCGGTGGTTGGGGATGTCGGTGACAGACAAGCCAGCGGCCAAAGCCTTCACAACCGGCCGGATTTCAGGCTCACCCAACTGCAGCTGCGGGGCATCCACAATGAGCCACGCGGTCGCGGGTCCCACGGGAAGTGGGACGTGGAACAGGTGGCCGGTGATGACCTTTGCAGCGATGACCATGCGCAGGGCTTGGTCGTCGTGCGTGTCGAATTCGGGGTCGGTGAACTCTGGGATCTGGTGTTCAGCCCCGTATTCGCGCACTTTGCGGGAAAGCGCGATCGCGGGTTCTTTCCAGTCGTTATCCGGCGACCAACCCCAGCGGAAAGTGTCGTAGTTGGAATCGGTGGACCCAATCATGTGGGGGCGGCCAGTAAACCCGTGCTCACCGGACAGTTCAATGAGTGGAGCGTCGGAAAAGTCCACATTCCAGTCGTAATCGGAGTTGGCGGTGGTGCGTTCAAAAACCCACTGAGCTTCTGTTGAGATGAACACGCCTGAGACGACAAGGTCGGTGAGTGCTGGACTTTCTTTCATGGTGTCCTTCCTGGTTGACGCTCGGGGGGAAGAATGTGGGTTTGTGACAGTGCTGGGCGCCTGGCTTACGTTTGCGTGCGGTACGCGGGCTTACGCCCGGGTCAGGTGCGCAATGACCGAGGTGAAGAACCCCTGGCCGTCGACACCAGCACCCATGTCGCTCCCAACGGCTGAACCGAACCCAGCCTCAACAGCGTGTTCGGGGTGTGGCATAAGGCCAACGACATTACCTTGAGTGTTGGTGATGCCGGCGATGTCGCGCTGGGAACCGTTGGGGTTGTAGCCCTCGTAGCGGAAAACAACCCGGCCTTCAGCTTCAAGTTCGTCAAGCGTGTGCTGGTCAGCTTGGTAGCTTCCCTCACCGTTCTTGAGTGGAACAGTGATGACCTGGCCCTGCTCATATGAACTGGTCCACGCGGTGTTCGCGTTTTCTACCCGCAGTTTCTGGTCACGGCAAATGAACTGCTGGTGGTCATTACGCACCAGCGCACCGGGGAGCAAGCCCGATTCGCACAGGATCTGGAACCCGTTGCAAATACCCAGAACTGGCAGGCCACCTTTAGCGGCGTCAACGATCGCTTCCATGATGGGCGAACGTGCAGCGATTGCACCGCAACGCAGATAGTCGCCGTAGGAAAACCCGCCTGGCAGGACTACCGCGTCGACCGATGCCAAGGTGGTGTCGGCGTGCCAGAGTGGGACGACCTCGGGACCGGAAAGCGCGATAGCGCGGGCGGCGTCACGGTCGTCAAGGGACCCGGGGAACGTCACAACACCCACTCGAAGGCCCTGGGCTTCAGGTGCCGAGGTCGTTGAGACCGGTGCGCCAATGAGCTGATCGGTGGTCACTGGGCATCACCGGTGACTTCGTAAACGCCCACCACGTCTTCGATGACTGGGTTGGAAAGGAGGTCCTGAGCGACCTGCTTGACCTGCTCAAGAACTTGGGGGGTGATTTCTTCATGGATGGTGAGTTCGAAGCGCTTTCCCTGACGAACATCGAAACCGCTCACGCCTGAACGTTCCAGGCTTTGCGAAATTGCTTTGCCCTGGGGGTCAAGAATTTCAGGCTTTGGCATGACCTCGACGACTACACGTCCCATGGTGCTCCTTGGATGCAGGTGGGAGGCGGGAAACCCGCCACAGTTCATGTGAAGTCTATCAACCGGCGGTGCTTGGTGGCAGCAGTGAGCGCGGGCGCCCCCTATAGTTGAGAATGCATACCCCCTATATCCCTAAGGAGTCACAATGGCGAGCCCGTTATATGTTGCCCGGAACGGTTCATACGAAGAGTTTTGTGAAGTTTTTGATGCTGAGAACAATGATGTCACTGACATGCTTTTGGGTGGTTTAATCAACCGTGACGCAGATGCGCGTTTTCGAATCAGTAGTGACATGTTGGACAAAGGTGCTGACCCGTGTGCGGTAGAAGAAGGGCAGAACACTCTGTCACTTCTTTTGGGTGGACATGACCACTTGAGTGAAGGTGACTGTGAACTGGTTAAGCGCCTGGTGGACGGTGGCGCGGACGTCAACTTCCGCAACGGACAAGGCGCTTTGGTACTGCGATTAGCGGTGGAGATCGATGCTGACGGCGATGAAGAACGTCGCCCTGTGTATGAAGCCTTGTTTGGGGCAGATGCACTTGATCTGGAGCTTCCATCAAGTAAACGAAACCCGGTCAACACGGTTGGCAAATGGCTCAGAATGTGCGTGGACGCGGCATCTGGAAAGCACGATGTTCTTGATGAATTCTTGAAGACTAAAGGTTACTGAGCGTTGTAAGCGATTACGCGCCTAAAGGTGTGGGAGGGTATGCGCGCGCAGTGCATACCCTCCCACGTTTCCTGGTCGTTGCTATTGGTCGGATTTGTCCTCGTCAATGTGGGACTGGTTGCGTTTGGGGTCCTCAACTTTATAGTTGTTGGGATCCGTATATTCCTTGAGGAACTCGTCTTTACTGATATTTCCGTTCATGTAGTCACTGTGCGTCTTGCGGAACTCGTGTCCTGTTTTGTGGCCCATGTCCCACTTGCCCCCACGATTCTGACCAGGCTTCCATTTGACTGATCTCCAGTTGTCATCGATGTCTTTGACATAGATCTCGTCTTTCTCGAGCTTTTTAGGGACGAAACCGTTTTCATCAGGCTTTAGTTTGCCGTTCTTGATTTCTTCCAGCTGCTTGTCGCGTGACTGCTTCCAGACTTCTTCGACCTGGCCGTCAGCGTAACTAGGCCTTCTCTTCGAATTCGAGTAAGGGACTCGGTTTCCTTCACCGTCATAGACGTAGCCGTCCTTACCTTTGACAAAAGGACCGTCAAAGCCCTGCGGGCTCACATCAGCGGGCTCACCCTTGACTGGGTTTTCCTTTTTGCCTGACTTTGAACTGTCTTTGCCGTCCTTCTGAGAGTCGCTCTTGGAGCCACTCGACTTTCCTGAGTCTTTGCTCTTACCAGAGTTCTTGTTTGAGCTCTTTTCGGAGTTCTTGTCAGACTTCTTGGAGTCAGAGCTTTTGCCCTGGGCGCTCTTGGCTTCTGCTGTGGATTTGCTGTCGGTTTTGCCTGACACCAATGGGCATTCTCCGGCAAGCACCTCGGCTGATGCAGGTGTTGAGACGGTGGCTACAAGCGGGGGAGTTGGCGACGTACCCTCCGCAGAGTAATGGTCGACTCCATGGGTGACCTGGCAAATTACCTTGGCCATCCCGTCTGAAATGAGGCTCTTAATAGGTGTGGCGACGATGCCAGCTATAACAATGGCCGCGATGACTGCGATGCCAATGTATTCAATGCTTCCTTGGCCCTTTTGGGCCAGCTTTTTTACGCGCAAATGTAGCGTGCTCATGGCGGGGATCCTTGAGTACTCGTGGGTGGGTATTTATTGAGTTGAGAAGTTAAAGGGGTAAGAGCTGAGAAGGAGCGGGGGGTTACAAGCCGTTCTTGCGGTATGGTCGGTATGAGTTGTCGCCAGCGTAAGGGTATGGGACCGTGCGTGCGATTGCGCCGGTTCCACCGGCCTGTTCAAGGACGTAGTACGAAGTGCGTGATTCGTCTGTCCACCCGTTGAAGATGACCACGTGACCGTTGGCGCCCTCAGTGCCTGGGCCACCCTTCAGCAGAATGTCTCCTGGCTGAAGCTCGTCTTTAGAAATCGGGTGTGCTACCTGCGGGAGCGTTACCGTGCTGTAGCTGTGATCCAACCCCCATGCCATGGAGACGAAACCTGAGCAGTCTGTGCGGTACGGCTTGCCGTCGGGGCCGTTTGTGTAGGCCTCCATCGAGTATGGAACGCCTCGTTCTACCCACGAATTGGCGCGCTTGATGATCTCCTGGCGGTCTTTTGTGCCTGCTGCATCAGGTTTAGGCTGATCATCGGGTAATGGTTGGGCTTCGCTGGCCTGAACAAAAGTCTTGTTATCCTTCGCACACGTGCCGTCAGCGTGGTGAGCGCTGTTCCCAGTTGTCACTTTACAAACAGATGCCTGTGTTCCAGGAACGAGTTCTTTTGCCCATGGGAAAGCGAATATGCCCGCGATAATGATAGCTACGACGACAGTAATACCGATGAATTCAACTGTTCCGAAGCCGTCTTCGCTTGTGTCTTGACGCTTGTGCGCTGCTGTGACAGTGTGCATCGTGTTCTCACCTGTGATGTACGTGGGGATAGCGAGGGAAACCACATTCAATGGTAGTGACCACCAACGCAAAAGTCTTGGGCACAGGGGCCTAAGATTCGCCCAAAGTGTGCATGGACCGCGCATATCGGTTAGCCCACGAATGAACAGGAACATACATGGACTCCATAGTTGACTGGTGGAAAGTAGCTCTGCCCGCGGTTGCAGCGATCTTCTTCGGGTGGAGGTTCTTTGGCCACCGAATCCGTAACCTGTGGGACAAGAAGGCCTGGCAAGAAGATGGACACATCGTTGCCGTCGATATCAGTGTCACCAAAAACGCGCGACTTAAAGGTGATTTCTCGCCTCTGAATACGCGAGTAGTTGCCAGGTTGAAGTCAGGCGAGATGATTGTCGACGGTTGGGGCGAGGACACCAATTGGGTGCCTCGCCAAGTTCGGGTGCAAGTTTTCGCAAACGGTGGCCACGTGATCAATCAGTTTGAACCCAAAATCAACAGTGCAGACTCCCTCGAACAACAGGACGCTATTCGGCAAATGAAGGAAAACTACTATAGGTACTGGTTACATGAACCAGTACCAGCAACAGTGTGCATGCGCAAAAGCGGGCGATGCTTCATCACAACCTGACGGTGTTAGCCTTGGGGCGAAAGTTTTTCGTTTTGGCGCTGGGACTTCATGTCAGTAAGTCGGCTAAAGAGGTACTAACCGTGAAAAAGATGAAGACGTTTACTACGCTGGTTGCTTCCGTTTTGGTGGCCACTCTCATGTCCTTGAGTGTCGCAGGATGTGCGAGCGAAGACCCTGGTGCTGTCGATGACTCTCAAGACAAACAAGACCAAACAGACGTGTTAGAAGTGAGCTCGGGGCCACTCACCGTTACGGTGCCCAAAGACTGGGTAAAGTTTGACAAGACAAGTGACCCTGAAAGCATCAAAGACCCTTGGGTCGTGGGGGCGCGCGACAGTGATACAGAAATGACGACCCAACTTAGGCTCACGAAAAACACTGGTGAGAGTCCACATGTAGACGCTACAAATCAAGCTGTGCTGTACGGCAATGTGCTAGGAAATTCCGCCGAAATCAGTCCAAAAGGGGTGGAGAACGTAGACGTCAAAGGTGCCGATGAGGCTCAGGTTGCCTATTTCGAAGTTAAAGATGCTGACGGTGACTACTGGAACGGATTGTTCATGTCCGCCGGTAACCGCGAAACCGGTAACGTTTCGACGATGGAGCTGATCAGCTTTCGTGGAGAAGGCTTTTCACAGGATGATGCAAAGGACCTCATCGCAAACGCTACATACGACAAGAACAAAGAGTAAACACTAGAAAGTCTTAACTCGTGCCCCTGTGTAGCAGCTTGATAGCAGGTTTCTGCTGGGACCTATCGAAGGCTACTCAGGGAACTTTCGTCCCGTCAGCCTCTCAAACGCCTCAATATAACGGGCGCGAGTTGCCTCGACCACCTGGGTAGGAAGTTGCGGCGGTGCTACACCAGAATCTTTATCCCACCCAGACTCTTCACTGGTCAGCCAGTCACGCACGAACTGCTTGTCAAAGCTGGGCTGTGACTGCCCCTCAACGAAACCTTCCGCATCCCAAAAACGTGACGAGTCAGGTGTCAGAACCTCATCTCCCAACACAATCTGGCCCGTGAAATCACGGCCGAACTCAAACTTGGTGTCAGCCAAAATGATCCCACGCTCGGCCGCAATCGATCGCGCGCGCTCAAAGAGAGCCAGCGTCAGCGACTTCAACGCCTCCGCATCGCTGTCACCAAGAAGCTCAACTGTTTGGTCAAACGTGATGTTCTCATCGTGATCACCCAACTCCGCTTTAGTCGCAGGGGTGAAGATCGCGGGCTCTAACTTAGACGCCTCGCCCAAACCTTCGGGCAACTCGTTACCACACACGGCCCCAGTCTTCTGGTAGTCCTTGAGCCCAGACCCGGTGAGGTGGCCGCGTGCCACGCACTCAACCGGGAACATACGCAGGGGTTTGACGATCATTCCACGGCCGGCCACCTCGGCCGGAACATCAACCGTCAACACGTGGTTACCAACCAGATCAGACACCTGATCAAACCACCACGCGGTCAGGCCAGTGAGCACCTTTCCTTTGTCTGGAATAGGCGTGGGAATCACGTGGTCATACGCAGAAATCCGGTCAGACGCAACCATGAGCAAGCGGTCCGCGTCATCCATGTTTTTCGCCTCAACAGCGATGTACAGATCGCGCACCTTGCCTGAGTACACGTGCGTCCAGCCAGGAACCTGCGGCGCTTGCGAGGCCCACCACGCAACAGAGCTACGGGGAGCCTGCGCACCTTCCGCTGCGTTTTCAGCAACGCTTTCAACCTCGCCGGAACCAGCCGCTACCGGCACGCGAATAGCACCCTGCACGGCAGCCGAGGCAATGTCGTTGCGGTACGTTTTGCCTTCCCACGTGATCAGGTCACCAGCGCGGTACGCCAGTTCGCGTGCCTCCTGCAACGAAGGCGCGTTAGCCACGACTGACAGGACACGACCACCATTGGTCACTACCTCGCCCTGCTCGTTCACCGCAGTTCCCGCGTGCAACACCATGACACCGTCAACAGCGCCAGCCTCTTCCAAACCGGCAATGGGGTCACCTTTGCGTGGCGACGCAGGGTAACCCTCAGCAGCAAGAACCAAGGTGACGGAAGCATCTGTACTCCACTCCAGACGCGAGTACTCACTCAATCGCCCTTGTGCCGCCGCAAGCAAGAGCGCTCCCAGCGGAGTCTCTAAACACGACAGCACTGACTGTGTTTCTGGATCTCCAAAACGCACATTGAACTCAACGACCTCAATGCCGTTCTTGGTCAACGCCAGCCCGCAGTACAGCAACCCCACGAACGGGGTCCCACGCCGAGCCATCTCATCGACAACCGGCTGCGCCACCTGCTCCACAATGTCGTCAACCAGGTGACCGGGCGCCCACGGCAGCGGCGAATACGCGCCCATGCCACCCGTGTTGGGCCCCTGGTCGCCATCCAGTGCTCGCTTGAAATCCTGCGCGGGAGCCAGTGGCACGGCCGTGGTGCCGTCACAGACTACAAAGAGGGACACCTCGGGCCCGTCAAGGAAGTCTTCGATCACCACCCGGTCAGACTCTTCCAAACACGCAACCGCGTGGTTGAGGGCCTCGTCGAAATCCCGGGTGACAACAACGCCCTTCCCCGCGGCTAAGCCATCAGCTTTCACCACGTGTGGGGCACCAAAGCGGGTGAGGGCTTCCCGGGCTTCCTGCGCCGAGGTCGCCGCCACCGACGCTGCTGTTGGCACCTTGGCTGCGTCCATGACTTCTTTAGCGAAGGCTTTCGAACCTTCTAGCGCAGCCGCAGCCTGAGACGGGCCAAACACGGCGATTCCAGCTGCCCGCAAAGCGTCGGATACTCCTGCAACCAGAGGAGCCTCTGGCCCAATGACCACAAGCGACGCGTCGCATTCCTGAGCAAGAGAAGTCACCGCTTGTGGGTCGGTCGCGTCAACAGGGCGGGTTTCGCACATCACGTCGATTCCCGGGTTACCCGGGGCGGCGATCACGGTGTGCACCATGGGGTCGCGCGACAAAGCAGCCACTAGAGCGTGTTCACGGGCACCAGAACCAATAACTAAAACCTTCACGCTCTAAGCCTATCGTCTGGCCCCACGCGATTAGAAGGAGTACGCGACGCCGAGTGGTTAGAGTAGGAGCGTGACTACACACTCTGATTCTCAACCGTCATCTGCACACGCGACACTGACACTGGACCACGCGGCCGAACTCGCGATCGTGGAGCGCAGTGGCTTCATCGAGTCACGTCACGCGGGAGTCGCCGTGGTCGTTGACCCAGACGGGGCGGAAGTTCTGAGCTTGGGCGACCCCACCGCCCCGGTCTTAACCCGCAGTTGCCTCAAGCCGCTCCAGGCAATCGCGGTATTAGAAGCAGGGGTTGCCCTCAACGGCCCTGAGCTCGTGTTGGCAAGTGCCTCTCACCGGGCCGAATCACGCCACATCGACGTGGTTGAACGAATGCTTCGCGAAGCCGGTCTCAGCGCTACTGACCTTCAGTGCCCCAGCGTTCTCCCTGCTGATCCGGCCAATCGCCATCGCGTTGGCGAGACCCCTTCGCCGGTGTTCTTCAACTGTTCTGGAAAACACGCAGCGTTCATGGCAGCACAAGTCCACGCGGGCGAACCAACCGAGGCGTACCTCGACCCGGACTCCTTCATCCAACAGCGAGTCCGCGAAACCGTCACCGAATACTGTGGCGAAGCACCCGCCTTCACCGGCGTGGATGGGTGCGGGGCTCCCGTTCACGCGGTGTCCCTGACCGGCCTCGCCCGAGGTATCTCAAAAGTCACCGCCGGCCGCACCATTCCGGGTAAAAAGTTGGTACAAGCCGTGTTGGACAACCCCTGGGCTATACAAGGTCAGGGGAAGGCGAACACGGTTGCGATTGAACAACTGGGTGTGTTCGCTAAGTTCGGCGCTGAAGGTGTGCTGGTCATGGGAACCCGCGAAGGCTACTGTGCGGCAGTCAAAGCACTTGACGGTTCAGGCCGTGCGACAACCTTTGTGGCACTGGAGCTTCTGGCGCACATTGGCGCGTTGGACGCCCGGGACGTGCTCAACGTTTTACCCCATGTCACGCCAGCCATCACAGGTGGAACAAACCCCGACGGCACCACCAGAACTGTGGGAAGCATCAGCGCAGGTGCAGACCTCTACGCGGTGTTGCAGGGGCGCGCATGAGCATCCGCAGGCGCATCAAAGTTGAAGCCGGGCGCAAAGCTGTAAACGACTGGCAAGCAACCGACACCCCAGACCGCACCGCCCTTGCAACGGCCGTGCGCTACGCCTTGGAAGAACTGGCAACCCGCGCGCCCGGAAACACCGTGGAAGTGCGCGTCCCGCCGTTTGGCGTCACCCAGTGCATCGCAGGCCCCACCCACACACGTGGCACGCCACCCAATGTCGTCGAAACCGACGCCGACACCTGGCTCGCGCTGGTGACCGGCGCACTCACCTGGGCCCAAGCCGTGGACCAAGCCCGGGTGAGTGCTACGGGAACCCGCTCCGACCTCGGCGAACATCTGCCCCTGTGGCCGTGAACACACTGTGAAACACACAAGCGCACTCAGCGCGTGAGTGCCACAATGGCCGGTATGACCCATCACACAACATCGTTTATTGTCGGCCGGCACGTCCCTTCGATCAACACATATGCCAACATCGATCCCGCAACGGGGCGGGAACTGGGAGAAGTGGGGCGCAGCACCGCTGACGAAGTCGACCAGGCGGTTGCGGCCGCAGCTCGGGCCCAAAAGGAATGGAAAATCAGCTCACCTGAACAGCGCGCAAAACTGCTGGTCGCCGTTGGGCAGCTCATTCAAGAAAACCGCGAAAAACTGGCGCGCATCGAAAGTGAAGACACCGGCAAGCCACTCACGCAGGCGTATGCGGATGTTGACGTGTGCGCTCGCTACTTCGAGTTCTACGCCCACGCAATCGAATCGTATTACGGTCACACGATCCCCTTAGGCGACGGCATGCACGCGTACACGCGCCGCGAACCCTACGGTGTCACTGGGCACATCGTCGCGTGGAACTACCCGCTGCAGTTGGTGGGCCGTGCGGTTGCCACCAGCCTGGCGACGGGGAACTGCGCAGTTGCAAAACCTGCTGATGAGACTCCGCGTTCAACCGTGCTGCTCGCTGAGTTGGTTGCCCAAGCAGGGTTCCCGGTAGGTGCGTTTAACGCGGTGACAGGTTTAGGTGCCGAGGCGGGAGCAGCTTTGGCGGCTCACCCAGGGGTTGCGCATTTAGGGTTTGTGGGCTCCACTCAGACAGGGTCGCTCATTGCGCACGCGGCGGCTGACCGTGTTGTGCCCACTGTTTTGGAGCTGGGTGGCAAGAGTGCCAACATCGTGTTCCCAGACGCCGATATTGACGCAGCGATCCCCAGCCTGGTGCGCTCGATTGTGCAGAACGCGGGACAGACGTGCTCAGCGGGGTCACGGCTTTTGGTGCACCGCGACGTGCATGACCAGGTCGTAGACGCAATGGCTACAACCATGAGCACGCTGACCATAGGGCGCGGAACCGACGACCCTGATCTGGGGCCACTGATTTCTGCCAAACAACTTGAACGAGTCAACGGGTTCCTCAACCGACTCGAAGGTGGAACCGTGGTGTGCGGAGGATCTGCGCCAGAAGGCCTCAGCGACGATGTGAAGGGTGGCGCTTTCTTCGCCCCCACGATTGTCGACGGGGTAGACCCGGCAAGTGAAATCGCGCAGGAAGAAGTATTCGGGCCGGTTGTCGCTGTCATGTCCTTTGACAGCGACGAAGAAGCGCTTGCGCTCGCCAATGGAACGGCATACGGCCTGGTGAGTGCCGTGTGGACTCAGAATCTCTCACGCGCACACCACATGGTTAACAACATTGACGCAGGCCAGGTTTTTGTCAACACCTACGGTGCCGGCGGGGGAGTGGAACTGCCGTTTGGTGGATTCAAGAAGTCCGGTTACGGGCGCGAGAAATCCATCGAAGCTCTAGACGAATACACCCAGACAAAGACCGTGGTGATGAAGGTATAGCGCGACGGGGCGAAACGGCGGGTGCACCGTCGATGTGCGAGTTTTTCACTCCAGGTAGACTTGTGTGGTCATCTCAGTGAGGAAGTGAATGAAGGACACAGTAGACGTCACCGTTCGCCGTAGCCCCCGCTACTCAGTTTTCGTAGGTCTAGGGGTCATCGTCGGTTTCATCATCGCCGGTATTCTGGCGTTCTTACCCGTAGATACCAGCACACTCACGCAAGAGTACTCACAGGCCTCAATCTTGGGCATCCTCATGGCGTTCCTGGGTATCGTAGGTGGATTCTTAGGGGCTCTCGTGGCCCTCATCATTGACCGTTCGTCCGTCAAAAACGCAAAAACGTACACGGTAAGCGCGAAATACGAAAAGGTGGCCGAACCCCAGAACACCACGGACGCTCCTGAGGCTACGGAAGTCTCTGACACCTCGGGACCGGAGGACGCTGACGCAGGCTCTGACACCTCGGGCGATCAACCCGGCACGCCACCTGTGGAACAATAGTCACGTGGCACGCGCAGATGGACTCCTCACAGATCAAATAGACCCTTCCGAAAAGGCCCAAGACGAATGTGGCGTATTCGGAGTGTTTGCGCCCGGCGAAGAAGTCGCCAAACTCGTGTACTTTGGGCTCTACGCTTTGCAACACCGCGGGCAAGAGTCCGCCGGTATCGCAGCAAGCAACGGGTCACAAATTCTGGTCTACCGCGACATGGGACTGGTATCCCAGGTCTTTAGCGAAAGTGACCTAGAAACCCTGCCCGGGCACTTGGCGGTCGGGCACACCCGCTACTCAACAACCGGCTCATCCACGTGGGCGAACGCACAACCAACCCTGGGACCCACCCCATTTGGCACCGTGGCGCTTGCGCACAACGGAAACCTCACCAACTTTGCTGAGCTGGAGGCACTGGCCGACGACCGTCGCCACATGCACCAAGAAACCGTGCGTGAAGCCACCCAAAAAGAAAAACGCACACGCCAGTTCCGTGACTCCTCAAACGACACCTCACTGGTCACCGAACTTCTTGCAACGACTGAAGGCGACAACCTCACCGAGGCCGCCCTTGAACTCTTCCCTAAACTGACCGGCGCGTTCAGCCTGGTGTTCATGGAAGAAAACCGGTTGTACGCAGCACGTGACCCATGGGGTGTGCGACCACTGTCCTTGGGTCGTCTTGAACACGGCTGGGTCGTCGCCTCGGAAACCGCGGCACTGGACATTGTGGGTGCCTCGTTTGTGCGCGATGTGGAGCCCGGTGAACTCATCGTCATCGACGAAGAAGGCTTAAGGTCACACCGCTTCGCCGAACCCACGCCTGCCCGCTGCGTGTTTGAGTACGTGTACTTGTCACGCCCGGATAGCGTGCTCGAAGGCAAAACGGTACACGCGGCACGCACCGAAATGGGACGCGAACTGGCTCGCGAATACCCCGTTGACGCTGATTTAGTGATCGCTACTCCCGAATCCGGAACCCCAGCCGCTGTGGGATATGCGGAAGAATCCGGGATCCCCTATGGTCAGGGCCTCATGAAGAACGCGTATGTGGGACGTACATTTATCCAACCCACACAGACCATTCGGCAACTGGGAATCCGACTCAAACTCAACCCGCTACGCGAAAACATTGAAGGAAAGCGTTTGGTGGTTGTGGACGATTCCATTGTGCGCGGAAACACCCAACGCGCTCTGGTGAGGATGTTGCGGGAAGCTGGGGCCAGGGAAATCCACATCCGGATTTCAGCCCCACCGGTTAAGTGGCCGTGCTTCTACGGCATCGATTTTGCATCGCGTGCCGAACTCATTGCCAACGGGCTCAACACTGACGAAATCTGTCAGTCCCTAGGCGCTGACTCACTGGGCTACATCAGCTTGGACGGCATGATCAAAGCCACCCAGCAGAACCCAGCCGAGCTGTGTACCGCGTGTTTTTCTGGAACCTACCCAATTCCGCTCCCAGACAACACATAAAAGGAGTGCTGACATGACTCAGAAACAGACCACTTACGCAACAGCCGGTGTCGACGTTGAAGCCGGTGACCGAGCTGTTGAACTCATGAAATCAGCGGTTGCCGCAACACACAACGAACACGTGTTTGGCCAAGTGGGTGGCTTCGCTGGCATGTTCGACGTCAGTTTCCTCAAGGACTACACACGTCCACTATTGGCCACTTCCACCGACGGTGTGGGAACCAAAGTGGCGATCGCGCAAGCCTTGGACATTCACCACACGATTGGTTATGACCTGGTGGGCATGGTCGTTGACGACATTGTGGTCTCAGGTGCCAAGCCTTTGTTCATGACTGACTACATCGCGTGCGGAAAAGTCATTCCTGAACGCATTGCCGGGATTGTGCGTGGTATTGCAGAAGCCTGTAAAGAAGCCGACGTTGCTTTGGTGGGTGGCGAAACCGCTGAGCACCCCGGGCTTTTGGGTCCGGATGAGTACGATGTGGCCGGTGCTGCCACCGGTGCCATTGAAGCGGACGATCTTCTGGGCGCGCACAAGGTCAACGCTGGCGATGTCATTATTGGTCTGCCGTCCTCTGGTATCCACTCCAACGGCTATTCGCTGGTGCGCCGCATCATTGCGGACGCAGGTTGGGATCTCAGCCGTGACGTTGCCGACTTTGGCCGCACGTTGGGTGAAGAACTTTTGGAGCCAACCAAGGTGTACACGGGTGAACTTCTGAGCCTGTATGAACGCGTACCCGGTGCGGTCCACTCCGTGTCGCACGTGACCGGGGGAGGGCTGTCTGCAAACGTTGCGCGTGTTCTGCCAGCAGGCACGGTGGCGGTCATGAAACGTGACACGTGGGACGTCCCTGCCGTGTTTAACGTGCTGGGTGATCTGGGGAACGTGCCACGTGCTGATCGCGAACGAACATGGAACTTAGGCGTTGGCATGGTTCTGGTGGTGGATGGCGCCCGTGCTGCCGAGGTCGTTGCCGCCTACCCGGGAGCATGGCACCTGGGTGAGGTTATCAGTGACACCGGTGAGTACCGCGAGAACCCCGACTACGTACAGGGCGCAAAAGGGGTAGACGGCGGAGCAGCCATTCTCATTGACTAAGTCGGGCGGGCCCGGGAGCGGGCGCGTGCCTGACATCATTGCGTGAAAACGTGTGTGGGCCCAGCCAGAACGGCTGGGCCCACACACGTGATGCGTCATGTTTAACGCCAGTTGTTGACTTCGGAATCTTCCTCTTCTTCGTCGTAGTGCGCATACTTGTCTGCGTACTCGGCGTAATCCGGGTCCTCGTCGTACTCGTCGTAGTCGTTGTCTGAGCTTACAGATCCTGCACCGAGTTCACGCTGGAGTGCGTTCAAGTCAGTTTCCGGACTGTAATATTTGAGCTTCCGGGCTACCTTGATCTGTTTTGCCTTTGCGCGGCCGCGACCCACAGACGTCGACCCCCTTATCTTTGTGTTCCAGAGCTTTGAGGTGGCTATGCCCTGGCAGATCTCTTGTTAGTATTCGACAAAAGTCTAGCGTCAAGCAACGATAAAGGCCATTTGGCAAAGAGCATTCCAAGGAAAAATTGAGACACACATGCGGGGCCCGCGGTGTGCAAAAACACCACTTGTCGATAGCATGCACGTATGCCCTATCAGCGTGACTACCTAATTCATTTGCGCGTGTTTGAGCCTGTAGAAGTCTATTCACACGCGCATCACGGAGCCATTCCTCACAGGGCAGGTTTAGAAGATCTGGTCTGCGCTGACGCAGATCGTCGGCTCATTTCGATGCCGCCAGACCCCGTGCCTTCCAGATTTCGAGACGCCCCAATGGTGCTGTCTGGTGAAGACGCGGGTGACAACCGAGACCGAGTGTGCCCGGTGCAGGACGACGTCCGTGGGTGGCAAGCATTGGACATTCTCATGGAAACAACACCTCGGGATGAACTCGACGCGATGGTGCCAAAAGTGGCACGGAGGCGGGCGCACGCTCGCCGGGTCGACTGGATGAACTCCGAGGTGGACGACCGCGTCTTTACCCGCACCTCGGCGTGGGATGTGCCGCCAATCTGGTGGCTGGCCGTGGACCCGGACACGGACACGATAGTGGAAGAAGAGCAACCCGACGGTGCCGTGCGGGTGAGGATCCGAACGGAGCTGTTGACGGCCTCGGCCCGAACGGAATGGGCGCTGGACATTCTGCGCAACAAGTCCCAAGCAGAATTTTTCATGGAATCAGTGTCCGACTTCCTGGAATGGCTGGACAGTTTTGACATGGGATCCATTCTGGAACTGGACTTAGGCGGGATGAGCGACGTGCAGTGGCCACACACCGGGGCGGAACTGGTGCTCGACTGGCTGGACGCGTTGGATTCTGACGACATGGAGTCGGCGCGGATTGCTTTTGACACGTTTACCGAGGAGTGGGAGATGCGCTCCTTGTTCGCGCAGAGTAGCTAGACCGGTAGAATCGGTGGCGTGAACTCCCCACAAATTCCTCCAAAACCGGCAGCCCCGCCCAAGCCCCAAAAACCCCCGGTGGCGCAGGCTGATGCCGATAACCCGTGGCTGAACCCGAAAGCGCGTCGCTCATCTGAGGAAGGCGAAGCTGGTAAGGCATCGAAACCTAAGAGGGCGAAGCGGCGACGTACTCAGCGCAAGAAGAAGCGTGAACGGAAGCCGGTCAATGTGCCCAAGCTGGGGTGGTACTTGTTTGCCATCACCATGCTGGGTGCTGTGTTTGTAACGCTTGCTATTGGGTAGTGACAAAAACAAGTGTGGGACGGCTTGCTCCGTCCCACACTTGGTGCGTTTTGAGGTTTACTTTTCTAGTCGGACTTCAAAAAGACGTCGCCATTCGTCCATTCGCGAATCGATGTCATTCATTGCAGTCAACGCTGTAAAATAATTGACTCGTGCTGAATGGCCATTTCCAGTGCAAACCATTGACCAGGAAATAACAATTCCTGACTTTGGGTCGCGCTTAACGTTAGTCGAATGGCAGTGTACGGTGTCAGTCTTGATTTTTGCCACCGCATCGCCGGGTGCACTTATTTTCTGACGAGCCTTCGAGCCAACAGGGGAGTGAACCTTCTTTTGGTTCGACTGGACATTCGCTGTAAAACGGTTTCCGTTCGCCTTGTAACTCGACAGCTGCGATTCGTTCTTGTTCGCAAACTGGTATGCGCCGTGACGTCCGAATTCGCCCAACGGAGAGAGAACAAAAAGTGGGTTTGCGGGAACCGCAGGTCCAACCTTAGGTGGAGGAGGAGTGTGCGCTAACGCAAACGCCGGAATGAACTTTTCGCGAACGTCGCGCGCGGCAGCCAGGGCTGCGGCATCGGCTGCTTTTTGCGCCCGTCCTCGAGAGTCGTTAGCTTCGCCGAAAATGAAGACCCCGACTGCAGCCGCAATGATTGCTATGGACAACAGGATGACGGCCAGTGATACCTGACCGTCATCCCGTCTAAACCTTGAGTGAAGCATAGGCCTGATCTCTAGCTTCCTTGGTTCAGTTTATTACTGTCCTGGGGTGTATTTTTCATTACCCTGGAAGATGCCTTTGATGACGTTTTCAAGGCCCTTCTGGATCTGCTCGGTACCCTTGTTGTTGAAGAAGAAGATGATACCAGCGATAACGATTGCTGCGATAACGGCGATACCGATGTATTCGATGGAGCCCTGACCAGCTTCGCGACGTTCCTGAAGTTCTGCGAAGAATGCGCGAGCGTTAACGTCTACCTTGTGAGCCATGAGTTCAAGCTTGTTCATGATTAACCTTTCGAGATGTGTCCGGGTTGAGGGTGTGCCTGACGTTCTGTCTGACATGTTTAACTATTCCGTGTTCGAGGCCGTGTTGCGAGGGCACAGAGGCCCAATCCTGGGCCCAAAGCACAATTGGGTCTTGGGGACTAGGTTCTTTTGAGCCACACGCTGACGGCCTCGGCCCTGGAAGAGACGTCCATCTTGCTGAAGATTCTGTTGATGTGGTTCTTCACGGTCTTTTCGCTTAAAAAGAAGGCGTCCGCAATTTGCCGATTGCTCAGTCCATCAGCAACTAAGCCCATGACTTCGACTTCGCGTTTGCTTAAGCCAAAGTTGTCGTTGGCCGTGGGGTTCCCTGTGGTTTCAGGCCGGGAGGGCAGTGATCGATTCGAATTCTGCTCACTGTGTTGAGGTAAGAGAGCACTCGAGGCTGAAGGAGACACAATCATCGCTCCGGCCATGACGGAACGAAGCGTGTGCTGAAGGTATTCTGTTTCGAGTTCGTCATAGATGACGTAACCGCTCGCGCCACCGGCCATTGCGGCTGTGACGTTCTCAGCGTCTTCGCTGTGGGTAAGCATAAGGACCTTACACACTTGAGAAATCTCATGCGCAGCTTCAATGCCGTTCATGACAGGCATGCGTACATCAAGCAGACATAGGTCTGGTTTCTGAGCGTTGGCGACCTCGACTGCCAAAGCCCCGTTCTCTACCGAGCCGATGATTTGGACAAAGTCGACTGTGCTCAACAGATGCTCAAGGCCCATTCGCACGATGCTGTTGTCGTCAGCAATCAGTACACGAATCTGATCATTCATATGCGCCCCTGACCTCTCCGGGAACATGGACCGTTACGGTCGTTCCCCTATTCATGATGGAGGAGATTGTGAGAGTCCCTCCCATTTCTTCTGCGCGTTCGCGCATGCTGGCAAGGCCGATATGACCGCTAGCGCCCGAACGGTGCCGAAACCCGCGCCCGTAATCAGTGACGCGCGCGATAACATCCTCTTTAGCAGTGTGAACTGCCACATCTATCCTGTCCGTTCCAGAATGTACTGCAGCGTTTGTAACTGCTTCCTCTAGAATCTTTCGCAAGTTAAAGTGGTGTTCCGGTGACACGCCGTCGCCCTCAAATGTGAGTGTCACAGGAACGTTGTGAACAACTTCTAGTTCGTTCATTGACTTTTCGAGAACAGTTTCAAAGTCACCAGTATTGCCCTGTCTTAGAGAGCGCAGGATCGACCGCGATTCGTCGATCGCTGTTGTTGCCGCTTGTTCAATGAGTTGCGCAGTTCTAAGGGCTGACTCTGGCTTGTTTCTAATCGATGCGCTGAGAAGACTAATTCCGACAAGTGACTTGACAGTTGAATCATGAAGTTCACGCGCTATTCGTGAACGCTCCTCACCAAGTGCACCTTCTCGTGCGTTTTGAGAAGCGAGTGTGATCGCGGTATTTACGCGATCTTGAAGTGTGTTCAACCGGCTACCTAAGTGCACAAGCACCACGAGGACTAAAGAGGAGGCAATTACTTCAACCACTGAGGTGAGTGGATCCGGTCGGTTGTTGCGTGACTGGAGAATAAGCGGTATCAGAATGAATGCTCCCAGCAAAATGAACGTCAGCAACATTCGGTTTCTACCTGTATACAGGAGGCCAATGAGAACCGCAGTCGCACCCAAATAGAGGAAATAGGGCGAGGAGCCACGTGAAGAGCCCATGACTAATACAGACAACAAAATATCGAGCGAAGGTACTAGTGGGTGTCGTGATACAAACCCCTGAATCTGTTCCCAGTACCTGAGAGCAACAAGTGATTCGGTGGCCAACAAGACTAGAACGCCCGGTTCCAGCACACCAATGCCAATATTCGCCCATGAGGCGATGACCGGATAAACGAACAGCATCCGCATGATGATGACGGTCTTTGCGAGAGGCTCTACCACGCTTTTGTTAGACGTCACGGACTTGCTTCTAGCGCGCTTGGTCCATGCATCTTTAGTTGCCGGCATTTCCAAGATCGATCTGGTCAAGGTCGGCGACAAAGAACATGCTGACGAGGATAAGTACCATTGTTCCAGGCACCATGATCATGGTCACGACCGCAGCGATTTTTGGAGAAGCCTTCGCTGCTGTTTGTCGAGCTTTTTGAGCTGTTGTTTGGCGCATATCGAGCGAGATTGTTTCCAATGTCTCGGCAAGTGGTGCACCGAGTTCTTCAGCTTGAAGCAACGACGTGACAAAGGATTCGAGAGGTTCAGACGTTGTGCGTTTGCGGAGTGCATCGAATGCCTCATAAACAGTCTCACCCATATCGAGCTGGTGTAGTACAGTTCGCATTTCTTGCGCTAATGGGCCGTCGGTGCGCTCGGTAACTTTCGAAAGTGCTGAGCGGAACGAAAGTCCTGCCGTAACTGTGATAGCCAAAGTATCTAAGAAATCAGGGAGCTGATCGTCGATCTGTTCTTGTCTTTTCTTAGCGGCCGAATACAGCTGAAAGTCGGGTAAGACTAATCCCATCAAGAAGAGTAGAAGGAAGAAAAACGGCATCTTGAGGAAGATTAGTAGTGCCACACCACCCAGTGTGCACAAAAGCAGGACAGAGCCCTTGAACGCGAGGAATGTCGCATAACTACTGTATTGGTTTCGCCCTTCGTAGGTAATTTGGCTCTCAACCCAGCCACGATAGTTCCCACCGAATAGGCGTCCAAGCGACGGGCCAATTCGCTCGCCTGCTTTGGTCACAAAGCCACTACGCCGTTTACGTAGTCGGGATTCATCCTTGATAAGCGCGCGGTCTTCAGCTGTGAGTACATCGAGAGGATCGGCGCGCAAGCTTTTTACACCTACGAACATCAGCACAATGACTGATACAGCTAAGAGCCCAAACAGGAGTGCGACGATCATAGCTTGATTCTCACCAGCCTCTGGATGGCGAAAATGCCGACTGCATAGAGGACTCCTGATATAACGAGTGCGACCTGACCAATTAACGTCGACGTAAGGTCGTACAGCAGTCCGTCAGTCATTGAAGAGAGCAGAAGTACGAACCCTACTCCGAATGCAGCCACAAGGTATCCCGTATAGCTTGACTGAGACACCAGCGTTTTAACCTCTCGCTTCGTTTCTTTGCGAAATTCTAGAGTGTCGCTCATTCCTCTTAGCGAGGAGATTAATGAGCCCCCGGAGCGTTGTGCAATGACTAGGGTGCTCACCAATACATCCAGGTCGCGTCCAGGGATGCGTGCTGACATCCGTTCAAGGGCAAGGTCCAAGGGTGTCCCGATTTCAAGCTCACGCTTGAGAGCTTCAAATTCGCGTCCTGCTGGGTCTGGTAATTCAGACGCGGCGACGCCAAGTGCGGTCTGAATGGAAAGGCCCGCACCGGTTGAGTTGGCCATAATGCGAGCAAATTCTGGAAGCTGCTGAATGAACTTTTCGCGCTGGCGTTCTTTGAGAGTTTCAACGAGTCGCCAGGAGAAAAATAGAACTAAAGCGCCAAGCGCGAACGCATAGAAAACAGCGATGAACTGGTTGGTAAACACGATTGTGAGGATGCACAGAGCCACTGTAATCGCGAGGTATTCAACCGAATAAATGCTTCGCAAATTCGCTTGAACGAGGGCTGTTGACAGGTATCTTCCGAGCCGTGTCTTTTGGAAAGCACGGTCGACAGGACGGACGTACTCTTGCCTAAAGGGTATATTGCCCCGGCCACGTTCTGTTCTTACCAAGTCGGATTGTTCTGCTGTCCCCATGGCGAAGACGACTGACCCAATGGTAGCGAGAGCGAGAACAACAAATGTGCCTAATATTATTCCGAGAATCATGCGTTGGCCTTAACACACATTGCATCCGGGTGGATCTGGAATCGGTCAGAAAGCCCGTTTCCGCTGATCCACAGGCGATCGGCGATATTTGCGGGAACCTGACGCATGATGTGGTTACCTCGCACAACGCGATCCGCTGTAAGTGGCTCTGCTTCAAACTTCATAAGCGTGGTGAGTTCGAACTCTTCGCGACTTTCGGATGTCACCGCGGCGACTTCTGTCATTCGGCGAGATCCGTCAGCGCCACGGCCCAACTGCACAATCAAATCGACAGCACTATTGATTTGGTCTTTAAGTGCTTCAAACGGAATTCGTACCTCACTCATGCTCGCCAGCGTTTCCAAGCGTGATACCGCATCCAACGGGTTGTTTGCGTGAACGGTCACCAAAGATCCATCGTGACCAGTGTTCATCGCTTGAAGCATGTCGAGGGTTTCACCACCACGGACCTCACCAACAATAATGCGGTCGGGGCGCATACGAAGAGAGTTCTTAACCAAGTCACGGATCGTGACCTGGCCCTTACCTTCAACGTTTGGCGGGCGTGATTCAAGGCGAATAACGTGTGGCTGCTGGAGCTGCAGTTCCGCCGAGTCCTCAATGGTCACAATGCGGTCGCCGTCTGGAATCATTCCGGACAGTGCATTGAGCATGGTGGTTTTACCGGTACCAGTACCACCGGACACCACGATGTTGAAGCGGGCCTTCACGCACGCCATAAGGAACTCGCGAGTGAGCTCGTCAAAGCTTCCTTTTGCTTGCAGGTCCTCAAGCGAAAATGGCTTTGGAAATCGTCGAATGGTGAGGGTTGGGCCGTCCATTGCGAGAGGCGGAACGATCACGTTCACACGTTCGCCGGTGAGTAGACGCGCGTCCACCATGGGTGATGATTCGTCAACGCGTCGGTTGACTTCGGCAACGATGCGGTCGATGACCTGCATCAGCTGTTCATTGTTGGCAAACTGGAGATCAAGTTTTTCCAGACGTCCAGCACGTTCGACGAAGATTGTCTTAGGGCCGTTGACCATGATTTCGGTAACGGATTCATCGGCCAATAGGGGCTCAAGAATACCGAGGCCAAGCGCTTCATCAACTACGCGCTGAACCAGTTTTGATCGGTCTTTTGAAGAAAGGACCGGACCCTGTTGCGAGAGGATATGACTGAGGATTCGTTCCAGCCGTACCCTACGCTGGGATCGCTCTAGTTTTGAAAGCTCTTCAAGATCAACCTCTTCAAGCAACAGGCGGCGGTACGTCTGGACCTGATCGTTGAAGGACTGATTTTTGCGTGATTCTGGGGACGCGTCGTTTTCATTCCCACGCAGTAATCGTTGTTGCTCTGCTCGTTTGAGGAGGGACATGCTCTAATGGGCTTCCGTCATTGGTTGCGTGTTCGAGCGTGACACCCGTAGCTTGGGTGCCCAGTCGGGAGCATCTTTGAAATTGAAAAGCGGCATTCCAAGAGATACTTCACATTTGATCTCGCCGTTGGGGTTGCGAGAACCACTGCACGAGGTATCAACCCCGGTTTTTCTGAGACCGGGGGAAACGGCTTGGTAAGCGGCGTGTTGCCCTGAGCCGGCCTGTAGTACCTCGGCCCGTGCGGCGTTGCGGGCTGCAGTGTTCGCTTGTGACACTGAGAACATAGCTAACATGGCCTGGAATGCTAGTGCTACTAAGAACAGGTAAATAGCAAATGTGCCAACGAATTCGAGAGTAATGGAGCCCTTGTCGCGAGATCTCTTAAACAGTTTCATGTTATTTCTCACTCACAATTCCAGCGCTTGTATTGATGGTGTACTGAAAAATTTTTGCTTGTGGAACTACCGTGGGTGATTTAATGGATACTTTTACTTCGGTGGGAGTTGTGACGACGTGCATGTTCTTGCGCCAGGTAACTGGCGTGTGCTCATTCGCGGCAGCGGTTGCAGAATGTCCTACGGAAGCTGCTCGAGCTCCTTCATTGGCAGCACCTGAGGCGTAGATCCAGGTCATTCCCAACATGATGGCTTGAAACCCAAGAACTGCAATGAAGCAAAAGAAGATGGTTACTCCCAGGAATTCAATAGCGCTTGAACCCTTCTCTAACTTCTTTTTCTTGCGGTTCCTTGGCGGACGCCTGCTTCGAGATTTTTCGGGCATACTGAGTGATGTTTGGCGCGCAATACCCATTTCAACTCCCAATCGCATGATACGGGCTGACCAAGCTGGTGTTACTTGCGATGGGTCGCGCTGGTTCATCGCAAGTTCGATCGATCGAATGGATTCTGGAATGTATTCGGGGACAATCGGCATGCCAACAATCTTTTTTGAAGACTCCGGTTGCAGGTCTTGCTTCTTGTCCACCTTGTTCAGGATGACCTTTGAGTTTTCGGTGGGTCTGATTCCAAGCCGTTTCCACAGCTGGCCTAGTCGTCTAGCGCCACGAAGACTGAGCACGTCGCTTGTTGCTACGATGTAGGCTTCATCAGCCATTTCGATTGCTACGGAGTTTGCCTCACCAACTGTCGACCCGGTATCCACGATCACCATATCGAAGCGGGACCTCAGCATCCCCATTATTCGTTTGGCGATTGGTTCGGTGATTAGCTCCGAGTCTTCGCCGTTTACTGGCCCGAATAGCACGGAGAAGCCCGCAGGTGACTTGAAAAGCACTTCTTCGAGTTGCCGTGGGTTCAGTTCGTCCACTACAGCCAGCAAATCGGTGATTGTCCGGTATTGCGGAGTGTTCAGAACGATTGATAGGTCCGGTTTTTGAACGTCCAAATCAACTAACACAACCGACATATCAGGTGCTGATTTCTGAGCTTCAATTGCAAGGTGCGTGGCAATTGTGGTTGTACCAACGCCACCTTTGGACCCGCTGATTGTGACCATCTTTCCTTGGTTGCCCGTTGATGAGTCCAATGATGAACGGTCACCTACAACGGAGCGTACGGTAGCTACCCAAGAAAGGGCCGACTTAACTTTTTGGCTAACGTCTTCGTATTGAAGGGGGTAGGAAACAATGCTCCGCACATTGGACTCCATGGCGCTGGAGTAATCCTCGGGTTGCGGTGAATTGATAACGGCGATTGTTGCCAGGGCGGGGTAGCGTCCCGAAATCTCACGTGTCAAGTCCCAGACGTTCATCGGCTCAACTACTTGGTCGACGACGATCAAGTCGACATCAGCATTCACTGTAGGGAGCGCAGCCAAAAGGGCTGACGACGACGAGTACTGACGGTACACATCGAGCCCAGCGTCAATGATGGAGGAGCGAATTTCGAAACTTCGAGTTTCGTCCGCACTGATGAGAATTGCTGATTTCACTTTACTTGTCCTTGCCCGAAGAAAGCGTTTCTTGAAGATCGCGGTCGTCGAACGAGCGGTCTTCGTCTCGAACTTTCGTGTCGGTTTCGTTATTGCCGATCCTCATGAGTCGCATGCTGATAGCAAAGGACTCAGCGTATGATAAGCGTCCGGCTTCCTCGACGGTGACCGCAAATGTTACTGGTACAGATCCAGCTTGTGCGCCTGTTTCGTCGGCGGCTCCAACCACCGCGTTCGGGTCAACGGGTTGTCCAACAGAAACGACGTGAGCGTTACGCACGATTGTGCCGGAGATGTTGTAGGGAATATCGGCGCGTTTGTAGGCTGTCTCGCCCTGATCATTTTCTCGCTGCTTGGCAAAAGAGGCGACTACATCTACAACATCACCGGGTGCTACTCGGCCACTTACACCTGCTGTTGCATCAAAGCTGACAGAGATCTCACGCTGCCCGTCTGCGATCGAAGAAGTCGGTTCAATCAGATCGGTTTGGATGAAGGAACCGGCTGAGATGCTGGTCGCGGCCTTTTGTCCCGAAACCTGTTCGGCACTAGTGACCATCTGAGGGGTAATGTAGCGGTTTGGCACCCGTTGGGTTTCAAGTTTGTCTTGCTCAATTGGTTCAAACGCCTTTATGTCCTCTTTGGCTACAAACACCTCTGTGCTTGGTCCAACCTGTGAGTTCACGTTCTGCACGTACGCAATGACACCAATGAATACTAGGACCGCTAGCAGTGTCGCGGCAATCAGAAAGATTAGTCCACGTCGTTGTTTCGGGTTCATGCTTGTTCTCCGTTAGGGGCGAATGAGCTACATACTGGGCAAACTGGCGGCACAAAATCTTCATGGCACCACCTGCAACGTTCGGAAGTGCGTTCAATGGAGTCTGTGAACGCATGCAAATTTGCAGGAGCGAAACACCACTGAAGTTCTGGTGAGTTTCCCCAGTACTCAGTCTTTGCGAGCGAGCGATAAATGACCGTAGATGGTTGGGCAACGTCAATGAGATCGCTCAGAAATTGTTGACTTGACTCGGGCGGGTCTTCTTGTATGACCAAAACCTGCGGCTCATCAAATGCGAGTATGTCATCATCGACCTGCATCTTTGCCGCAGACACGACAGGTCCGTGCGCCTCAGCAATGAATTTAGTAGATGGCCACCAACCCATAAAATGCTGAATCAAACTCGGGGTTGCAACCTGTAGTTTTGAGACCGACTTCAAAAGGGCTTGGCAGTGGATGTGTTCCTCTAGGTCATGTGCCAAAGCGAATAGCTGAGCACTCGACAAGGAGGTTTTGAGGGAGTCGAGCATTTCGACGAGAGTGGAAAGCCCGAGCGGGGATAGTCGAGAAACGTGGATGAGGACTTCGTTCGCTAACGTAGATGCTCGCGCGTGGTTGATGACTCGAATTGAATCTAGCGAACGTTTTTTGTCGACAACAAAGATTGCGCGATCTTCGTTGCTTACGCACTGGAGCGCAAAATCGATCTCTGCGTTCCCGGCGAAAACGCGGGACGTCTTTGGGGATTGAATCATGTGTTCAGTTCTTCGGAGGGAGTGCATGGGTAGTGCTACCAACGAGAATAATAAGTCTTGGCCGAGGTGTCTAGGCGTGGTAACTCATATTTTGAGAGTTCACCAAACGTACATCTGTTGAGCCAAAATCTGGCCCTGGACCTTCTGGCCTGCGCAATTATTATGGTGATATGACTTTATCCCCTCACTTTCCCCATTCCTTTACATCCCTTGTTCGCAAGATTGCGGTGTCGGCTCTTGCGCTCTTTTTGTGCGTGGTTGTGGCTGCCTGTAATCCGCTCGCACCTAAAGGCGGTTCAGGTGGCAATGATGATGGCAAAGGTGGTGAGCAGCCTCCCGCTCCCGAGGTGGTAGAGAGTGACGGTTTTTGGCGTCCGAATACGTTCCCGGACCCTGTGGCGGAAACGGTCGTCACGCGTCCCGGTGAAGACGGCGAAGCTTTTGCGAAACTGCAAGTGCTCTCGTTGGACTCCGATGGCACATCGGCTCGTATGTTTGCGACCTGGTTGCCGCCTGTTGACCGGCCGTATCTCGATCCGCGCGAACTACAGAATGCCTTGGGGTCACCAGGAACCATCCCATGGACCCGCTTAGTGGACTTTGAAACCGGTGATTTATTAGAGCCATACGAAACTAAAACGGGAACTGGTGTGGAGCACCCCACTGGTCATCCTCAGGTCGAGGCAGGGGAGGTAAAAACTGACTCATCGCGCGAGACGTACTGTGTATGTTCGGACGGACCACCATCAGATGTGGACACCAGCAATGCCCCTGAAAACGTGAGGGTTTTCTATGCTGATTTTCCGGCGCCAGAATCTACTTCTGTGGGTATGAGTTTCGGAGACAATGCCGCATTCTTTGAAGATATTCCGGTTACTCAGGGTGAGAAGTTTTCGATTCCTGAGTTGGCTGAGCTCAAACTCAAGTCGACATTCCAGGAACAGCTACATGACATCTACGGACAAGGTGCAATCAAGGAACGTCGAATTCCCCTGGATATCAATACGGAATCTGTGACAGAAGCCTCGGTGTCCGACCGAGGTGAAACCTCAGCGCTCAATGTCAGCTCAGACGTGTTGTTTGAGTTCGATTCAGACAAACTCAACAAGGACGCAGAAAAAGCGATTGACTCTGTTGTCAAAGAGCTAAAGAAATCAGCGAAAGGCCAGAAGGTTGTAGTCGAAGGTCACACTGATGACGAAGGCGATGAAGGCTACAACCAGGGCTTATCCGAGCGTCGTGCAGAATCGGTCAAAAGGGCAGTTGAGCCCAAGCTTTCTGGGGCGGGTATCCAGCTTGAAACGAAAGGTTTTGGTGAAAAGAAACCGATCGTGCCGAACCGTGATGGTAGCGGAAACTCCATTAAGAAGAATCAGGCAAAGAACCGTCGGGTTTCGTTTAACTACAAGCCTCAGGGCCAGATCGATGCAAACGTTGACACAGGAAAAAAAGTCAAGGACCTTCCTGAAATGAAGGCAGGGCATGTGACTACGGGACTGGCTGCCGGGATCTTGCCAGCACGTAAAGGTGGTAAAGCGCCCGATCTTAATTTCGAAATACTTTCTCTTGATGAGTACAAAGAATTTCTCAAGCTGAAGGTTGCAGTAAGCACAACGACCGGAGATAGTGTGGGGTCAGCTTTTGCGGAAGTGATTGCACGTCCTGAAACAATGCAGTTTGGTCCCAACGCGGCAACTGGTGTGGCGCACATACCTACCCTTGCAAACGTTCAAATATGGGATAAAAAAACTAACCTCATGGCGACAACGGTGACCGCTGGTGAACCTCACTGCATTTGCTCGCAGGCTTTGTCGACGAAAGGCTCCGTGGATGCTCCTGGCGAGCCGATCGAGATGTACGCCTACCTACCTAAGAAGGGTATTGAATCGGACTCCCTTACTCTTCGGGTAGCCGATACGGCTCAGATCACGTTCGACCGAAACACGGTGGCGCCACGGCCAACGCCTGGAGAGTCTAACCTGCCGACAGTGAAGCCTTCGTGATGAGCGCGGAGTTACCCTGAACGCGCAGATTTAACGATGTGTACACGTGTGGTTTTCGCGTTTCACGTCATTGTCTCACTACGGTTTGCTTATATGAAGTTTATGACTTTCCCCTACGAACCCAGGTCGCGCGTGGGAGGCGCCGCTGTTTTGGCTATATGCGCGTTGGTTCTGACTGGTTGTATCCCTGGTCAGAGTAAGAGCGATGACGATAGTGGGGGTGGTGAGCAACAACCGCCTGCCCCTGAGATGGTAGAGAGCGACGGTTTTTGGCGTCCGAACACCTTGGGCGAGCCTCTTGCGAAAAAGGTAGTCGAGCGTCCTACTGATGACGGTCCTGCGAAAGCACGATTGGAAGTGGTGTCGCTAGATTCTGATGGAAAATCTGCGCGCATGGTTGCGGCATGGTTACCACCCGTTAAGGGCATCTTCCTTGAGGGTTCCGAGCTGCAAACTGAGCTTGCCACAGTCTCAGATATGCCGTTTGTTCGACTACTCGACTTTAAAAGTCAGGAGCTTCTAACGTCCTATGAGGGCGAAAAGTTGCAGTACTCCGACAATTTCCAAAATGAGCCCAGCCCTCAGCCAACTGGACCGGACGAATTCCAAAGAGCGTACTCGAACTGCACGTGCTCAAATATTCCCAAGACTGAAAAGTACCAAGGGGAAAAACCGGAAAACGTTCCGCTCTTCTATGCTGATTTTCCAGCACCGTTCTCGGACTCAGTTGGAATTGCTTTTGGCGACAACGCTGCCGTGCTCACTGATGTGAAGCTCAGCGAAAATGAACGTTATGAAGTGCCAAAACTGACGGACATCGACTACCGCTGGGCCCACCAAGAAGACCTATCTAACCCTTACGGTGGTGGCGCTATTTATGAGAGGCGCTTCCCCATGAGTCTTGTTACCGAATCGGTGATGGACACCTCAGTGTCTGACCGGGGTGATTTGTCGGCATTGAACGTGAGCGCAGATGTTTTGTTTGATTTTGACTCGGACAAAGTGAAGAACTCTGATTCAAAGTTGATCGACGGTATCGCTAATGAGCTGAAGAAATCAGCTGCTGGTCAGAAAGTAACCATTGAAGGTCACACTGACGATGAAGGCGATGAGAAATACAATGTCGACCTGTCGAATCGACGTGCAGAATCAGTCAAAAAAGTCCTAGAGCCCAAGGTTGGCGGTTCAGGCATTTCATTTGAGACGAAAGGCTTTGGAGAATCACAGCCCATTCTTCCGAACCGCACAGCCAGCGGTGACGCTATTAAGAAGAACCAAGCGAAGAACCGCAGGGTTTCGTTTAGCTACAAGCCCCAAGGCGACATCGACCCCAACGTGGATACTGGTAAGAAAATCTCCGACCTGAAAAAGATGAAGCCAGGCGATTCTACTGATGCCCTGGCTAGTGGGATTGTTCCTTCACCGAAAGATACCGATGCTCCTGAAATGCAACTAGATATCAAAGAAATTGAGGAGTACGGCGAGTTCTTGAGAGTGACCTTCGACCTGCGAACGGCATCTGGGCAAGACATTGAACGAGCTTTTACCCAGGGCGCCAACATTGAAGAAAAAATGGCCTTTGGAAACAACCCGGTCACTCACTACAGGGACACTCCCACCACGATCGACATGCAGCTGTGGGACAAATCGAGCAACCTGCTGGCTCACTCGGTGACAGCCGGCCCACTGGACTGCCTGTGCTCGCGGTCTGTGCGACCAACGGATAAGGACAAAGCTCGTGGCGAAGCTGTAGAAATGTTTGCGTTCTTCCCTAAGAAGGGCATCACGTCCGACACTCTCACACTTCGCGTCGGCGATACGTCGCAACTGGAATTTAACCGCAACGGTTCGGCCGGGCAGACGGGCGCTCCAAGTGGTGAACCTTCCCAGTCCGCCCCTGAACCGACTTCCACCTCTTAAAACCATGAGTGCCTTTAAACCATTCGTTGCCATTGTTACAGCAGTACTTCTCGTATCAGCCTGTGGGCTGGGCGGAGGCAAAGGTCTCCCTGAGGACAGCACATCCAACCGTGCTGGTGGGTCCACGATTACGTTTGAACTCCCAGATGGGGTGAGTGAGGTGACTGACTATGAACCGACCGATGGTTGGACGAAGTCGTTCACGGACAACCCGTCTGACCCTACGGTTGTTATTCGCGTGAGCGACGATCTTGGCCGTACTGCGGAAGCTGACTCGACACTGGGCGTTATCCAAACTGAAGCGATGTTTGGTGGACCGTATGGTGAAGACTTTTCTTCTGAAAAGGTGTCAAAGCTTGAGGTCAAGAACGCCGATGTTGGGGTAGAAGCCTCCTTTACAACCACGCAGGAGGAAGCGACAGTCAATGGTACGTGGATGTTTGTGTCGAATCGTAAGTCTGAGAAGGTTGCAGGCGTCGAAATTATTGGCACGAGCGTAGCACCGGCAATGATTGATGGTATTCGTGATTCTCTCGAATACACGCCCTGACTTTGTGAAACGCGGTAAGGGTGGACTAGGCGCAGATTTAACTTTGTTGACATGTGCGGTTTGCGCACTCGTTGCAACTTCGTCGCTATAGTTTGCCTGTATGAAACCCCTCAAAGTCCCCTCTTTATATCGTCCCCGCCTGAATGTTCTAGCCACAGTGATCCTTGCCACTGTGGTTCTTTCTGGTTGCATCCCTGGCATAGGGAGAAATGGTGACGGTGGCGGTGGTGGTCAGCAGCCTCCGGCTCCCGAGGTGGTGGAGAGTGATGGTTTTTGGCGTCCGAATACTTTGGGTGAGCCCGTTGCGCAGACTGTGGTGGAGCGCCCGACTGACGACGGTTTGGCTAAAGCGCGCTTGGAAGTGTTGTCGTTAGACTCTGACGGCACGTCTGCACGCATGGTCGCTGCATGGTTGCCGCCCGTTGACGGTAAACATTTATCACCAGATGAACTGCGGAGTCAGAAAGGGCGCTCGCAGCGTGTTCCGTGGACTCGTCTTGCTGACTTTGAGACAAAACAATTTATCGAACCGTACCAGGGGACTTCACAGTCTGGGGACGGTTCGTTTAAGGACGCCCCTCAGGCCAAGGACTTACCGGCCACGGATGAAGTGAGTCGAAATACCGACTGCGTATGTTCGTATGGTCCCGAGGAAATAGACGACACCTCAACTGCGCCCGAGTCACTGAGGTTGTTTTATGCGGATTTCCCTGCGCCTGAGGATGACAAGGTTTCGGTCTTTTTTGGTGATAACGCGGCAGTTCTTGAAGGCGTTGCGGTGAGCCAGGATAAAAAGTTTGACGTTCCAGAACTTGTCGATTTCTCGTTTATCAAGAATGGTCAAAACGCCATCCCTGATGTCTACGGTTCTGGTGCTGTAGGGCAGCGACGGATTCCTTTGGATGTAAATACAGAGTCAGTGACGGATGCCTCCGTGTCTGACCGAGGCGAAACCTCAGCGCTCAATGTGAGTTCGGACGTGTTGTTTGAGTTCGACTCGGACAAACTCGACAAGGACGCGGAAAAAGCGATTTCCTCCGTTGTCGAAGAGCTGAAGAAAACAGCGAAGGGCCAGAAGGTTGTAGTCGAAGGCCACACTGATGACGAAGGCGATGAAAGCTATAACCAAGACCTATCCGAGCGTCGTGCGGAATCGGTTAAAAAAGCTATTGAATCCAAGCTTTCTGGGGCGGGTATCCAGCTGGAGACCAAAGGATTCGGTGAGACTAAACCAATCGTGCCAAATCGCGATGGTAAGGGAAACCCCATCAAAAAGAATCAAGCAAAGAACCGTCGAGTTTCGTTTAACTACAAGCCCCAGGGCCAGATCGATGCAAACGTTGACACTGGCAAAAAGGTTAAAGACCTTCCTGAAATGAAAGCAGCAACGTCGAACGGTGGCATTACAGCAGGTGTTCTCCCTACTCCGAAAGGCGGGGACACCCCTGAGCTAAATTTTGATGTCAAAGCACTGGAGGAGCAGGGGGACTTTCTGAAACTGACTGTTGCTGTGAGTACGGTATCAGGGCAAGACGACAAATCTGCGTTTGATCAGCAGGACTCAAAAGTGGAGACAATGCCATTTGGACAAAACTTCACCGCTGAGTACCCTGCCACTCCATCGCTCAGCAACCTGGCACTGTGGGATAAGACAACAAATATGATGGCGACAACGGTGACGGCAGGGCCTGGTAACTGTCTGTGCTCGCAAACGATGAGCCCGGTTGACTACACGGTTGCTCGTGGTGAGCCGATCGAAATGTTTGCTTTCTTCCCCAAAGCAAGCATGGAGTCAGATGAACTCATTATCCGCGTGGCCGACACTGCGCAGATCAAAGTGAACCGCACCCAGTCCGCAGGCGCACCCAGCTCTTCGACACCTCGGCCGTCAACTACCGCACAAGGCTAGAAACGCGTATGAAAAACCTCAACAAAAAAGCCCGCGAAGTTTGCCTCACAACCCCGCAAGGCACCCACTTCACGGTCCAACTCGCTGGGACCGCACTTCGGCGCCTCCGCGGCCTGTTCTTCAGCGACGCTGAAGCCCTCATGATCGTGCCGTGTAGCTCCGTGCACTCTATTGGGTTTAACCGCCCACTCGAAGTGGCGTACATCGACAAAGACGGTCAGGTGCTGACAGTGAAAAACCTCAAACCGTGGACCATGCACATGCCTGTCCGCAACGCTTACGCCGTTCTGGAGGCCAACCCCGGACTTTTGGAGCAGTGGGGCATCCACCAGGGTGTTCGTATTATCCTGGCAGAAGAAACATAGCCCCCGTACCCCAGAATCCCCTTACAGAGTGCGAAAGCAATGAAACTGAAACTGCCCACGCGTAAGCAGAATCGCAAACCCAAAGCGCGTGACCCGCGTCGCCTGCGCAAACAACGAACCGTCATGCTGTCGGTGCTCACGGGCCTCGCAATCATCGCCACACCAATAGCCCGCCCCCTGGGCTACTCCCTGGCAGACGGCCTATGTTCTGGCGAAGGTTGCTCGACCAGCGTAGGGCAGATGCCACAGTGCTCAGGTGTGGGACGCGACAAAGCACTTTCGTCAAGCCTCACATCGTTTTCCACCACCGCGCCCGCACAACAGCCCATGCACCTGGCCGGGGTGGTCAACGGGGCCGTGAAAATCGCCACCCCCGCGCAACACGGGGGAGTGGACATCTACTCGTTTTCCGACCAAGAGCAAGCCAAACGGTTCGTGTACGACGAATCCACTTCGCTTCCCCGCGCGATCGACGCCGGGGTGGGCCCCACCACCGACGGGACGTACAAGGGCTTCACCAAACTCATGGCCAAAATTGGTCTCGTGTCCAAAGACTCCGCCGAACCTTGGGCAGAAGGCACCAGATTTGCCGCCGGGGAAAACTCCGAAGGAGTTATCAGCCAGAACGTACGCGACCAACACACCACCCAAACCTTGGTGACTCAACTCCCCGTAAACGACACCCCCTCAATGAACCGCTTAGCCGCAACTCTGGGCATCACAGGTGTTATAAAAACCGACGTGCGGAAAGCCCCAGACGGAATACCCTACTCACTTACAATTTCTGGGCCCGCTTCAGAAGCATGGAACCTCAGCGTCATCAAGGCCTCACAATTTAACAGGGCCACTCTCGACTCCACGGTCAAAACCGACGGCGGTAACTTTGTTGTCCGGTCCTACACGCTCGACCTCAAACAAACCACGAACCGCGAAGCCTATAAAGCACTCGTGGACCAAAAAATCGTCCAAGGTGCCAAAGTCGACACCCTAAAAACCGGCCTTTTCGACAAAGCTGTGGCAGAAGGTAAAGCATCCACAAACCCGTACTCAGCCATGCGCGACCGTGCACGAGACACCGCTGTGGTCACAGAAACGACCTTTGCCACCTCGGCGGACCTCGACGTAGAAAGCCTGTCCGAAGCCTTCACCAAGCACGCCCTCATGCACGAATCCACAGCCGGACTGGAAGCCCGCGAAGTCAACGCCGCTGACTTGGCCCTTCCACACGCACAGTTCGAACCGTTCGTCAGCTGTGAGACGGAGTCCTGATGTTTTACGCAAAAGGATTTTACGCATCCCTGCTGATGAACGCCGCTGTGAGCGTTATCGCGTTCGTGGCAGCCGTGATTCTGGGGCCCATGCTCGCACTCAACCTAGGAACAGGCTTCACGCGTCTGCTTTTCGTCGCACTAGTGCTGTTGTGGCGCTTTGGGCTCACCAGAATGACGGCTGAGCGTATGTGGGAACTCGACGCCCCACTGCGCCGTATCCTCTTCAACCTGGTGCCAGCCGGCATGTTAGGCGCGGTTATCCCGCTCATCCCTTTCGCTTTGATCGCCACCCTGTCCAGTGACTCACTGGCACTCGTTGAGCTGCTCATCGACGCGCTCTTCGTGGGGGCAATCATCACAGCCGCCTCCATGGTCAGCAAACCTAAAAAAGAGGAGGTGGCGCCGTGAACGAGCATCATGACGACCTGGGTTCCGGCGAACCTGCCCAGAACCCCGCCGAGGTGGAACCCGCTGACCGCGGTTACCGCCTGTTAGAGACGTGGGACCCGCCGAGGTGGGTGCTCGTTGCGCTGTTCGGTGCCGGTGGCGTGCTGGCCGTGGCCACTCTGGTTGCGTACGGGTGGAACCACCCGAGTGCGTACGTGGCAGCCGTGTTTGTTGCGGTTTCTCCGATCCTGGCTGCGATTGACTTTGCTGAGCGCAGGTTGCCCGACGTGGTGACGCTGCCGGCGGCAGGCGCGAGCGTGATTGCGCTGGTCGCTGGGGGACTGACGTCTGGTGACTGGGGGCCCGCCTTGCGAGGTGGTGCCGGCATGGTCATCTTGTTCGCCGCGTTCTTCGTCATGTTCATCTTTGCTGGGGGAGCGTTCGGGTTCGGTGACGTGAAGCTTGGTCTGTCGATGGGGGCCGTGCTGGGAACCTATAGTTGGTTCGCACTGCTCTTGGGGCCGTTCATCGGAATGCTCTTGGGCTTTGCTGTGGGGGTCGTGCTCATGATCATGCGCAAAGCAACCATGAAAACTGCGATCGCTCTGGGGCCATACCTCATCATCGGAACGCTGGTGATCATAGTGATTGGGGCGTTAGGCTGACGAAAGCCAGTTCGCGTACGGTAGCACCCTAGATCACAAAAACTTAACGATTGATCAGTCATTGGTCTGCCCTTAGAGTGCGTACAAGCCCCCAGAAACGGAGGCGGAAACACACTCAACGAGGAGTATCATGACCGTTTACGCTCAGCCAGGAACCGATGGAGCGAAAGTCGAATTCCGCTCTCGCTATGACAACTACATTGGTGGCGAATGGGTCACCCCAAAATCTGGAAAATACTTCGAAAACGTCACTCCCGTCACCGGAAAAGTCTTTTGCGAAGCTGCTCAATCAAATGCTGACGACATTGAGCTCGCCCTCGATGCGGCTCACAAAGCAGCGCCCGCGTGGGGCAAAACCAGCCCGGCAGAACGCGCGGCAATCTTGCATGCAATGGCCGACCGCATCGATGAAAATCTCGAAAAAATCGCTGTTGCTGAAACCTGGGACAACGGCAAGCCAATCCGCGAAACCCTCGCCGCCGACATCCCGCTAGCCGCTGATCACTTGCGTTACTTCGCCTCGGCGATCCGTACGCAAGAAGGCCACCTGTCCCAGCTCGACGAAGACACCGTCGCCTACCACTTCCACGAACCCTTGGGCGTTGTAGGCCAGATCATCCCGTGGAACTTTCCGATCCTCATGGCCATCTGGAAACTCGCCCCAGCGTTGGCCGCCGGCAACGCAGTCGTGCTCAAGCCGGCTGAACAAACCCCAGCCTCCATCATGGTTCTCATGGAGATTTTGGGAGACCTATTGCCACCTGGCGTTGTCAACGTGGTTAACGGATTCGGTGTCGAATGCGGTAAGCCGCTGGCCTCCAACCCGCGCATTGCTAAGGTCGCGTTCACTGGTGAAACCACCACGGGGCGCCTCATCATGCAGTACGCCTCCCAAAACCTCATCCCTATCACTCTGGAGCTGGGTGGTAAGAGCCCCAACATCTTCTTCGAAGACGTGGCCCAGCAAAAAGACGACTTCTACAACAAGGCGGTGGAAGGTCTTGCCATGTTCGGGCTCAACCAGGGTGAAGTGTGTACGTGCCCTTCGCGCGCTCTGGTGCAGGAAAGCATTTTCGACGAATTCGTCGAAGCAGGTATTGAGCGTGTGAAGAAGTTCGTGCAAGGCAACCCGCTGGATACGAACACCATGGTGGGTGCGCAGGCGTCCAACGATCAGCTGGAAAAGATCCTGTCGTATCTGGCTATTGGTAAGGAAGAAGGGGCCGAGGTGCTCATCGGTGGCGAGCAAGCTCACCTTGACGGCGATCTGGCCGGTGGCTTCTACGTTCAGCCCACCGTGTTCCGCGGGAACAACAGCATGCGCATCTTCCAAGAGGAAATCTTTGGTCCTGTGCTCGCGCTGACTTCGTTCAAGGACTACGACGAAGCGCTGAGCATTGCCAATGACACGCTGTACGGTCTTGGGTCAGGTGTGTGGAGCCGTAACACCAACACGGCTTACCGAGCTGGTCGCGAAATCCAGGCTGGGCGCGTGTGGGTGAACAACTACCACACGTATCCAGCGCACGCAGCGTTCGGTGGGTACAAGAACTCTGGTATCGGCCGTGAGAACCACCTCATGATGCTCAGCCACTACCAGCAGACCAAGAACATGCTGGTCAGCTACTCCGAGCAGCCCACTGGACTGTTCTAATGAGCAACGCACAAGCGGGGGCGCCGGTACTAGAGGCGCCGGCGCCCCCGGGTGAAAGTCACTCCAGGGTGGCTCTCACCCAGGAAGCTGTGGACCTGTTGGTCGAACTGGTGGGCGTTCACGGTCAACTGATGTTTCACCAGTCCGGCGGATGTTGTGACGGTTCGGCTCCCATGTGCTACCCGGCAGGGGAGTTCATCACGGGGGACAGTGACGTGCTGTTAGGAGTTTTCACCTTGCCCGAGGTGGAAGAAGCAGCCGCGCAGTGCGAGTTTTGGATGTCTAAAGCCCAATTCGAGTACTGGAAACATACTCACATCACCGTCGATGTGGTGACGGGGCGTGGCTCGGGTTTTTCGGTTGAGTCACCTACTGGAAAGCGTTTCCTTATTCGTTCGCGACTCATGGAGTCGTAGAGGGCATTCTCTAAGGGGCAAGTACTTCAGATTTCGTATTACTCCTGGTGGGAAGCTTAACGGACGTTTAGGTGTAACGGCGAGTTTCCTGTGTGTTAACTTTTGTGTGGTCTACTCGTTCTTGGCCAAATAAAGGCACACCCCCTCAGGAGAATACTCGTGCGGATGTTACCTAGTCCGCGAGTGCCCGGCGCAATCCCCACAGTAGTGGCCGCGGTGCTTGCACTTGTCATCATGCCTGGACACTTTGTCGAGGCGGCGCCCACGATCGTTTCTAACGAACGGTCGGACGCGCAACCGGGTACCGGTGCAGCAGACCGCAAGCTCCTCGACCGACCCTCGTTGAGGGTCGGCGAGGACGGCCTTACTATCGATGACCCGCGCAGTGACGGCAAGGTTCTGCCTGCACAAGACGTCATTATTGGATCCGAGGACGGGATCTTCGACTCGTCCATTCGCCCCCACGACCTCAAACCCCAGGACCAGCCAGTGAGTGTGTCCGTCACAGGCGCCAAAGTCGTGAAGCCTAACGGTGAGAAGAAAGCCGGTGCGCGCGTCGACATCACCTCGAGTGCAACCGAGCGTAAGGTGTCTACCTACTCGCCTATCAGCTCAAATGCCTCCCGCGCGTTCGATGTCGACCACAAGTACCCACTTACATGGGAACTCACTGAAGTAGAAGACCTCGCAGAAACTCCCGGGATCGAACCAACCCCAACGACCTCGGCCACACCCGAACAAACCCCCACCCAAAGTGAGCAACCCAGCGAAGACCCCCTTATCAACCCTTCGCTCAACCCGGTTCCCGGCGGAACTAGCGTTTCTAACGAGGAGCAGGCCACTCCTGCTGAAACGCCGAATGACCTGGTAGACAGCGAACCCACGCCAGAAGAAACAGCGACCCCAGAGGAAACGACAACTGCAGAACCAACCTCTGATCCAGAACCTACGTCAGACTCGGAGCCCACACCTGAGCCACAGGATCCGGAAGCGCCGGAGAAGGAAGAACCAGAGGTTTCCGTGTTCTGTGTGGCGGTGACGGTTTCGCATCTGCGTGAAACGTTCCAGTTGGGTAACTCGTTCCCAGCAACCGCCCCCACGCTCACTCAAAAAACCACCAACCTGACCATTGCAGTCGGAAAAGACTGGAAGCAAGCAGCCCAAAACATCACCGCGGACTGCGACGCCCAAAACACTCCACGGGCAAGCCAATCCGGCGCGCACATGTTGCCACTGGACCCAGCAGGTCAAGCCGACTCCACGACCAAAGAACCGTACTACGAGGTCAACAAGGACACCAGTGACCTCGGGTTCTCCTTCAGCGGCGATGCGCCCCTGCAACAGTTCCAGTTTAACCTCATCGACGCGCCTGAAGGTGCAACCGCCCACTACCGCAACGGTACGGTTAACCCTCACACCAAGAAGCCGGTTAAAGACGAACCTAAACCAGGGAAGAAACCTGCCATTGAATCGTCTGAACCCAAAGAATGGGCCGGATCGCTCGAGCTGCGCCGCAACACGGTCAGCAAAGTGCGCCACCGCTCGAACGCCTCGCGTGACCTGTTCGCCACCTGGAAGTTCAGCAAACCAGGCGTGTACTGCGTAGGGTACGGAACCCGATCCATGACCAAAGACGGCGCACCAGACGAATGGGCCGACTTCGACAGGATCCTCAAATTCGCAGTAGGCGGAGCAGACCCAGCATCGGTCGACTGTAAGCAGTCCGCGCTGTTTAACAACTCTGGGCTTCGGTTCCCCATCACCAGGCCTTATGTGAAGGACGAAGAGCCCACTCCAGGGCCAACGGGAACTCCAACGACCTCGGCGACACCGAGCGCCACAGCGTCACCAAGCGTCACGCCGACGGTAACCTCAACCCCAACTGAGGCAACCGAAACCCCTGAACCCACAGCGTCGTCAACGGTTGAAGCCCAGGGCGAACCCACAGACGAAGCCACGGACGGCGCTACGGAAGGGGCCTCGGCGACCCCAACAGCCGACCCCAATATCAAGATCGTGCGCGCACCATCCGGCGTGAAACTGTGCCCCGTCAATGTTGAAGACGAACAGCAACTGCGCTCCGGAAACTTCGTCTTCCACACAGCAGGCAACATCAAGGTGAGCAACCGCAAAGGCACCCGTACGGTGCCAGCCGGTTCGACCTCGGTGATCTCGCAGTCCGCAACCCGTACCGCGCAAGCTGGAATCACCGACTTCGTAGACCCGCAGGGAAGCTACTGGGCAACCGGTGGCGCTGGGGCAAGTGCCCCATCCTTCGAATGGAACACCTCGGGAAGCAACGACGAAGTCGAGATCAGCATGCGCCAGATCAGTGGCACGGGTGACGCAATCGTATTTGGCCCCGAATCAGATGGGGCTGGACTCAGCGACGGCGACACCGGAAAACTCCCCGCAGGTGAAAGCGGTGCGCTCACATTCGGTTTCAACAAAGTGGGCGAATACGAAGTTGAACTCAAGGTGGGCTCGAAGGGCTACACCATGAAGTTCGCGGTAGGTGACACGGTCGACACTGCTCGTTCGCTGGTTACGTCGAACATCCTGAGTACGTGCGCAGGAAGTGCCGTGCAACAGAACCTGTTGCAGCCCCAAGACGACGAACCAGAAAAACCTGAAGCGAAACCCCTAGACAAGAACATCGACCAGGCTAAAGGACAGCTGGGCGACGAATGGTGGACCATTTCCATCGCCGGAATCGTTCTCGCCGCGATTCTCATTGGTTTCATTGTCATGGTCGTACTGAACAGCAGGAGGTACTGATGGGCACCGGCTCTAAAGTGTTCGTTGCGATCGCAGGACTCTTGGCGCTGGGCCTCTTGGTGGGATCCGGTGTTGTGATCACCAAACTGTCCCTCCAGCCTGACAGTAGCCAAGCGGCGGGACCACAGACGCCAGACCCAGCGCCACTGCCCACACCAGATTCGTTGGGCGGCGCAGATGACGACCCAACAGCAACACCTACCGCGGACCCCGCCGCCGTTGCCAAAGCTGATCTGTCACTGGACTGGCTCGACGACACGTCGAAAAAGACCAACATTCCGCGTCGCGTCCTCCAGGCCTATGTGGGGGCTACCCTGTGGGGTGTGCGCGAACACCCTTCGTGCAACCTCAACTGGAACACCCTGGCAGCGATCGGGGCAGTTGAGTCGAACCACGGTCGCCTGGGTGGAGCCAAGATTAAAGATGACGGCAACGCTGACAAGGACATTCTGGGCCCTCAGCTCAACGGTCAAGGCTTCAAGCGCATCAACGACACCGACAAAGGGCGACTGGACGGCGATACCGAATTTGACCGTGCTGTAGGGCCCATGCAGTTCTTGCCGCAGACCTGGCAGAGCATGGCCAAAGACGGAAACGGGGATGGCCGTACCAACCCCAACAACATCGACGACGCTACCGTTACCGCAGTCGCGTACCTGTGCAAATCAGGAAACATGGGATCGTCAGTCGGCTGGGATAAAGCAATTCGCGCATACAACGACTCGGATGACTATGTGCAAAAGGTCTTCGCAACCGCGAACAACATTGCGCGCGTGACATCGCCAGCCCCAGCACCGGCCCCAGCGACCGTCCCGGCTAACAACAACGGGCAGCGTCGCTAAGAATTCTGCTAACGACCGCAATAGCGGCGCTGCTCGCCGTTACTTGCCCTCAATGAGTTGTGCGCCCTCTTCGCGGAGCTCTACCTTGCGGATCTTCCCGGACACCGTCATCGGGAAGTCTGTCCGCACTTCCACATACCGCGGAATCTTGTAGTGCGCGAGCTTGCCTTGAGCGAAAGCCTTGACGTCCTCGGCGGTGAGCGTGTCATTGGGGTCGCGCAAGATCACCCATGCCAGGAGCTCTTCGCCGTAGGTTGAGTCGGGAACCCCCACCACCTGAACATCTCGAATTGCGGGGTGCGTGTAGAGGAACTCTTCGATCTCCCGCGGGTAGATGTTTTCGCCACCGCGAATCACGATGTCCTTAATGCGACCGGAGATGTCTAGATAACCGTCTTCGTCCATGATCGCCAGGTCACCTGTGTGCATCCACCCTGCGTCGTCAATGGCTTCCGCGGTCTTGTCTGGCTCGTTCCAGTAACCGCGCATCACGGAGTAGCCACGTGTACACAGCTCACCTTTTTGCCCACGAGGCAGCGGGAGTCCGGTGACAGGGTCGGCGACCTTCACCTCGACGTGTGGCATCACCCGGCCAACGGTCTGCGTGCGACGCTCAATCGAATCGTCTGCACGCGTCATGGTGGATACAGGGGAAGTTTCGGTCATTCCGTAACAGATTGCCACCTCGGCCATATTCATCCGATCAATGACCTTGTTCATGACCTCCACTGGGCACGTGGAGCCGGCCATGACGCCCGTGCGTAGGGTACCGAGGTCGTACTGGCCAAAGTTCGCCAACTCCAGTTCCGCGATGAACATGGTGGGCACGCCGTACAGCGAAGTTGCCTTGTGGGCGGTGACGGCCTCCAGGGTCTTCTGCGGGTTGAACCCGGGGTTGGGGATGATGGCGCTGGAGCCGTGCGAGTAGGCCGCGAGGATCCCAATCACCATGCCAAAGCAGTGGAAGAACGGCACGGGGAGGCACACGCGGTCGGCCGGCGTGTAGCTGAGTAGTTCGCCAATGAAGTACCCGTTGTTGAGCAGGTTGTGGTGGGTCAGGGTCACGCCTTTGGGGAATCCGGTGGTTCCCGAGGTGTACTGCAGGTTGATGGGGTCGTCGGCGTTGAGTTCGTGGGAGATCGCTTCGAGGCGCTGGGCCATTTTGGCGCCCGAGGTCTGCGCGAGTTCATTGCCTCGCGTCAACAAGGTGGAAAGGAGTTCCGTGGGGTTGAGGGTGTGTTCGGTGTGGGTGTGTGGGGTGAGTTTCGAGGTGGCTTCCGGGTTGTGGTTGGGGTTTGGCGTGTCGATGTAGACGAGTTGGAGGCTGGGCACCTGGGTGTTGACTTCCCGGGCAATGGCCACGAAGTCGGAGTGTGGGGGTGCCGAGATTTGGCTGATGAGCATGGTCATGCCGGACTGTTTGACCACGTATTCAAGTTCGTGGGCACGGTATGCAGGGTTGATGTTGACCAGAATTGCGCCCAGTTTGGCGCATGCGTACATGACGATGACCCATTCGGGGAGGTTCTGGGCCCAGATTCCTACGCGGTCGCCCTTCTTGATGCCACGTTCGATCAGCCCATACGCCAAGAAGTTGGCTTGTTCGTTGAGCTGTTCATATGTGTATGTGCGTCCCGTTGGGTGGTCGATCAGGGCGATGGCTTGTGGGTCGGATGCGACCAGTTTTTGGAAGTGCCCGTCGATCGTGTCACCTAAGAGGGGTGCTGATGAAGGTCCGGAGGAGTAGGAGAGTTGGGCCGACGTCATTGGCGCTCCTTTGCGTGCAACGCGTGAGTGTTGTTTCAGTTAGTCACTGTTTACTGACCTGTTTGTAATATAAGTCACACGCTGGGGTGATGCAATAGTGTGTCGCAGCGAGAAACGCGTACGGCCGAGGGAGTGCAGGGCGGAGTCTTGTGGGCCTATTGTTTGCGCGAAACATCGGGCAGTTTGGCACCGGTAAAGACGCCCACCAGACCCATGACCGCGAGGAAACCCAGCGCGTAGAACACGTGGATTGTGGCCAATGCAGAGCTGATTCCACCCACAATCAGCAGCATGAATCCCATGGCTGAGTTGGACACCGCCACGTAAGTTGTGCGCATGTCGCCTTCAGCCATATCCACTACATATGTTTTACGTCCCACGCGGACGCCTGTGTGCATGAGGGTGATGAGGAAATATGCCACCACGAACACCACGCTGATGAGCGTGTGCTGGTCCGTCAGAGCAGGAATCGACGCGATGAGGATCGTGGCCAGGATAATCGCGGAAGCAATTCCTGCGCCGACGCTCATGAGCCGTTTACTTGATTTGTCAGCAAATCGGCCAAAGATCCGACCGCCCAAGAGTGACGCCAGCCCAGAGGCGATCACGAATCCGCCTAGGCCAGCCAGTCCCGAGGCGCCCGACTGCACCGAAAGCATGACAATAAACGGCGGACTCAGCGAGGACACCAAAAGCAGTGAGCGCACCGTGACGAAATGACGGAACAGCTGGTCCGTTCGCAACAGGTCGATGGTGTCTTTGAACCAGTTGGACGCCTTTGCATCCTGCGCGGACTTTGCGGGAGCAGATTTTGCAGAAGCGGACTTCGAAGACTCTGCATCGCTGGGTTCGTCAATGCTGATGTACACGGCGGCCACGGCCACCCACAGCACTGCCCCTAAGCCCAGAATCCACGCAAGTGTTTGGGGTGTGAGATCGTCGCCACCCCACACGCGAATCGCTAGCCCCAAGGTGATCGCCACGAACCCGGCAACCGTTGTGGCAAGCCCGTTGATCTGGCCGCGCTCGCCTTTGGGGATCGTGCGACCTTGCACGTCCTTAGATGCAATAGAGCACAGGCACCGACCAAAAGAGAATACTGCAAGTGCCGCAATGATGATGAGCCCGGCTGCAAGCCCAGATGCGAAAACAGCGGCCCCTGTCATTACCGCAACCGAGGCCGCCTGCGTGAGTGCGCCGGCTACGAACACGTGTTTGCGGTAGCGCGCCTTCACCACCAGGGGAGTGAGTGCCGCTTGCGGAAGCATCGAACCGGATTCGCGAATCGGAACCAGAAGTCCGGCCAGCGCCGGCGGTACGCCCAAGGCTGAGAACAGCCACGGCAACACGGTCGACGCGTTCACCGTTTGGTCCCCAGAGGACTGCAAGGCGTTGGCCGTGATGAGTTTGAGCCCGTTGGATGCGACCTGTGAGCGGGTTTGCTCAGGCATGTCAGATTCGGCCTCACGTTTCATGAGTGCTGAATACAGTTTGTCGGTTGTGCTCACAGTGGTTGTCCTACGGGGGTGGTTGGTGGTGGCAGAAAGCATGCCCGAGGTCGTTCCTTCCTTGACAGCGCAAGGTGGGAACGACCTCGGCGGGTTAGAAACCGGTTACCTGAGTGCCAGGCGTAACTCAGTGTTCGTGGGCCTCAGCTTCTTCTGCTTCTGCCTGAGTCTTGTGCACCGTGCCGTGTGGGTGGTGGGCAGGAGCGTAGATGCTGTAGAGCTTCATGGGTTCGTCGCCAATGTTGACGATGTTGTGCCACACGCCCTTGGGGACGATGACGGCCCAGTCAGTGGAAACTTCCTGCTCAAAGGTGAAGTTGTCCTTGGCGGGGCCCATTTTTGCGAGTCCCTTGCCCTGTTCGAGGCGCAGGAACTGGTCGTTTTCGGTGTGGACTTCCAGTCCTACGTCGCCACCGACGGGGATTTCCATGAGAGTGACCTGAAATTCTTCGCCGGTCCACAGGGCGGTGCGGAAGTTTTCGTTTTCTAGGGTGAGTTCTTCAATGTTGACTGCGTACGGGTTGGGCCCGTTGTCCTTGATCTCTGCCATATGTTTACTTTAGGCGCCCGAGGTGTGGGTGTTCTAGCGAGGAAAGGCTTGGCTATGTTCTGTGAGTGGTTCCGTGTGAGGGTGCGGCAGACCGGGTGGGGGCAACAAAAGTTAAGAGGCCCTGCTTTCCCAGTTCAGACTGGGTGACAGGGCCTCTTCATGTTGTGGCTCCGACCGGCGTCGATCCGGTGACCTTTCGATTTTCAGTCGAACGCTCTACCAACTGAGCTACAGAGCCATGGTCGCTTAGCTAACCATAGAACAAAGGCTCTTCTTTTCAGAAGAGCCAGGTGCTCCGCGACCCTGACGGGACTCGAACCCGCGACCTCCGCCGTGACAGGGCGGCGCGCTAACCAACTGCGCCACAGGGCCTGGTGTGCGTGGAGAATTTCCACTGCGTACCCCCAACGGGATTTGAACCCGTGCCGCCGCCGTGAAAGGGCGGTGTCCTAGGCCGCTAGACGATGGGGGCCTGCCGATTCGACCTTGCGCAACCGTGATTGCGACCTGGTGTCTTTCGGACCTTGGATAGCTTAGCTTGAAACTAGTGTGGAATGCAAAACGAGCAGGGAGTGATCTGAAACACCCTGTGCAAAACAACGACGCGAGCGCGAAAAAACCGGCCTTTTCGACCGTGAAACTCCGTAAGATGCACATGTGGACCAGATCGCTGATGAGGACTTCGATGCGCTCGTAGAAGAAGCGCTCGAACTCATGCCTCAAGAGTTGAAGGCACACATGGACAACGTGGTCATCTTTGTCGAGGACTCCTCTCCTGAAGGGGAGCCACCCATGCTGGGTGTCTACGACGGGATCGCGCTGACTGAACGTGGCGCTGACTATGGGTTTGTCCCGCCGGACACCGTCACTCTGTTCAAAAAACAGCTGGTGGACTTCGCGCTCAACGAAGAAGACTTGCGTGAACAGATCTACATCACGATCGTCCACGAAATCGCGCACCACTACGGAATCGACGACGAGCGCCTGCATGAACTGGGGTGGGGCTAAAGTCCCCAAGCGCTCTCAGGCGGCCTAAAAAATAAATCTGCCCAACCTGCAAAAATACGTGATCCGGGCTTTACAATTGGCCCCTTACCGACTCGTTCGTTTATGGTTGCTTGGATAGCTTTAATTACGAACTTCGCGTTCGAATCGGTGAGCAGGGAGGCGTACCAGCGCACATGTCGATTGCATCTCGATCGCACACGACCGCCACTCCGGCACTTCGAGTGCTCAACCTCGCTGGCGTTGAGTACCGAGTGCACGAATTTGAACACGACCCACATGTGCGGCGTTACGGAACTGAAGCGGCGCAGAAACTGGGCGTGGAATCCGGGCGCGTTTTCAAAACGCTCATCATCATGGTCGATGGTGAACCTTTTTCAGCCCTGGTCCCAGTCTCAGGTCAGCTGGATCTGAAACTTCTGGCGCAGGCCACCGGTGGCAAGAAGGCGCAACTGGCAGGAATCGCTACCAGCGAGCGTCGCACCGGATACCCAACAGGCGGTATCAGTCCGTTTGGGCAACGCAATTCGTGCCCAGTTGTTATCGACCACTCGGCCAACGACCACGAAACGATCTTCGTGTCCGCAGGTAAGCGTGGTTTGGAAATCGAAATCCGCCCCACCGACCTCATCATGATCACCGACGCTCGCGTCGACCGGATCGCAGCCCTTGACTAATTACCCTCGACTAATCACCCACACAGCTACGAATCTCCGCCTACGCGTACATCGGTTCGCCTGCCATGGCATGCGCCTGACCGGCAGAAATGTCGGCTAGCACCGCGTCCATCTCATCGATGTGAGCAGGCGCAACCCCCAACGTCAGCGTCACTGCTTGCGCATACTGCGCGTCAATCACCGCCCAGCCGTGCTGCTCGCACTTAGCCTTTGCCACCTCGGCCTGGGCGTAATCCAAGGTCACCGTGACCGGCACGACCAACTGGCGGGTCACCCGGGTGAGTCCTTCCAACGCCGCCGAGGTCGCCGCCCCGTACGCGCGCACCAAACCTCCCGCTCCCAGCAGGGTGCCACCGAAATACCGGGTCACCACCGCAACCACGAAGGTGAGCTGATTGCCCGTGAGGACATCGAGCATGGGAATCCCTGCCGTACCCGAGGGCTCCCCGTCGTCATTGCATCGTTGCGTGCGCGAATCCGGGTCCAGAACGAACGCCGTACACCAGTGCCGAGCCTTCGGGTGCTTCGACCTTTCTTGCTCAATGATGTCGCGGGCGGCTTGCTCGTTCTCGACGTGCGCCACACGGCCAATGAAGCGTGACTTCTTGATCTCGATTTCTGCGGTCGCATCACCTTTCACCGTGGTGTATGACGTAACGGGGAAACCGTCTAATAGGTCAGCGTCGAAGTCCATACGTGCCAGTTTCTCATAGTGTGGTCACAGTGTGGGCACGGCCGAGGTGCGTGACAACTCTCCCGTAATCTGGCTCCATTCCTGTTAAAAGGTGCGACGGATGAAAGGAAGCTCCATGAACTTCAATGATGAAGAACTCACGGCGTTAAAAGCGGAATCGGCACGTGCGTATGAACTGGATCGCGCGCACGTTTTCCACAGCTGGTCAGCTCAGCAAACCCTTAAACCCATGGTGATTTCACGGGCTGCCGGATCGCGCGTGTGGGACGGGGAAGGCAACTCTTTCCTAGACTTCTCTTCCCAACTAGTCAACACGAATATTGGTCACCAACACCCTGCTGTGGTTCAGGCGATCAAGGATCAAGCAGACCTGCTCACTACCATTAACCCCGCGCACGTCAACGCTGCCCGTTCAGAAGCGGCACGGCTGATCGCTGAACTGCTTCCCGAATCCCTCAACCACGTGTTCTTCACCAATGGAGGCGCGGACGCCAATGAACACGCGATCCGCATGGCTCGGCTACACACGGGCAAGCACAAAGTGCTGTCGCGCTATCGCAGCTACCACGGCGGCACAAACCTTGCGATCAACGTCACCGGTGACCCTAGGCGGGTCCCTAACGATGCGCCTGCCCAAGGCACAATCCACTTCTTTGGGCCGTTCCTGTACCGCTCCGAGTTCTACGCTCAGACCGAAGAAGAAGAAACGCAAAGGGCGCTTCAGCACCTGCGTCGCACGATTGAGCTGGAAGGACCCTCGACAATCGCGGCGATCATTCTGGAATCCATTCCCGGAACGGCGGGCATCATGGTTCCATCTGTTGAGTACATGCAGGGTGTGCGTGCACTGTGCGATGAGTTCGACATCATGTACATCGCTGACGAAGTGATGGCCGGGTTCGGACGTGCAGGCGAATGGTTCGCATTCAACCGTTACGACATCACGCCTGACCTTGTGACCTTCGCTAAGGGTGTGAACTCCGGGTATGTGCCACTGGGAGGCGTGGCCATGAGTGACGACATTTACGACACCTTCAGTCAACGCGCATATCCGGGTGGACTCACTTACTCCGGGCACCCGCTTGCGTGTGCCGCCGCCGTTGCCACTATCAACGCTATGCGTGATGAGCAGATGCTCGAACACGCACGTGCCATGGGCGAAGAAGTTGTGCGTCCGCGTCTAGAAAAGATCATGGCGAACTCCGCTCACGTAGGAGATGTGCGTGGAACGGGCATGTTCTGGGCCATCGAGTTGGTCAAGGACCAAAAGACGCGCGAACCTCTAGCGCCATATGGCGGGTCATCACCTGAAATGAACCAGATCGTGAGCGGGATTAAGTCCGGAGGAGTGTTGCCTTTCGTCAACTTCAACCGGATTCACGTTGTTCCACCGCTCAACATCAGTGAGGACGAACTTAACCAGGGGCTCGACGTTCTTGAGGACGTCATCACGAACGCGCGGTTCTAGAGCGAGGGCGCGTCCAACGCGCCCTCAATGAGCTTGTCCAGAACCCCGGTGAGCATGGTGACACCGGCGACCATGTCGTCTGGTTTTGTGTACTCACCTTCATTGTGGCTGATCCCGTCAACACTGGGAACGAACAGCATCACGGTGGGCACCATGTCCTTCATGTTCGTGGAGTCGTGGCCGGCAACCGTCATGATGTTGCGGTGACTCAACCCCATTTCCTCTGCGACACCTCGGGCCAATTCCACCCCGCGTTCGTCATACGGCAACAGATCCCATGAGTGCGCCGTGTCTTTCTCGATTTTGACGTGCGCAAGTTCTTCGATCTGCGTGATCTTTTGGTGCAGTTTTTCGTCAGCACGCTTCACAAGATCGGAGTCAGGCGAGCGCATGTCCATGTGCAACCGGACTTCACGGGGCACAACAACGGGGGAGTTGGGTAGCACGTTCAGCTGGCCCACGGAAGTGTGGATGCCGAACTCATCAGCGATTTCGCGTGCGGCCACCACCAAGTGGGCCGCGCCCAAAAGCGCATCCTGCCGGTCAGCAATGATGGTTGAGCCGGTGTGTGCCTGTTCGCCGTGCACAATGAAGTGGTATTTCTGCGCCGCCCACGTGGCATCAACCAAGCCGATGTTGATGCCTTCTTCGTCGAGGATGCGACCCTGTTCAATGTGGATTTCCGCGTATGCGGCAGGGGTCGGCCCTTCGCCACTTCCCAGGTAACCGCCGGCTTCAAGAGCCTCATGTACGGATACGCCTTCGCTGTCGGTGACCTTCAACGCGGTGTCAGCATCCATCTTTCCGGTGAAAACAGACGAACCCATCATGGAGGGCTGGAACCGTGAGCCTTCTTCGTTGAACCAGTTGACAACGCCCAGGTTGAACTTAGGCGTGCGTCCGCTCTGCTCCACCTGCTGCTGGATCCGCCACACGGCGTGAGCACCTGCCAGAACCCCGTACGCCCCGTCGAACTTCCCGCCAAGGGGCTGTGAGTCCATGTGCGAACCCACTAGGACATAAGGTGCGCCCGGCGTCCATTCGACCAGTCCAAACTGGTTGCCAATTCGGTCGGTGGTCACCGTGAAACCACGTTCACGCATCCACGTGCCCAACCAGTTGCGTTGTTCAACATCGGGGCCGGTCATCGCTTCACGGTCCACACCTCCGGCAGGGGTCTGGCCGAACGACGACATGGTGTCGAAGTCATCAAGAAACTGCTGGTCCATAGTGGGCTCCTTTGCGTGAGTAGTGCGCGTAATACGGGCGAGCGGGTCAGGGACGAACGGTGAAGGCAATGGGCGGTAGTGGCCAGTCATGGTTTAGATTTCCCGGTGCGTGAACTCTCCACCCACCATGGTGGCGCGCACCGGAATCTGCGCAATGGTGGATGGATCAACGGCAGTGGGGTCAGCATCTAAGAACACCAGGTCGGCAAGTTTGCCCGGCGTGACCGTGCCCTTGATGGCCCCGTGACCAGAAGCTTCCGCCGCTATCGAGGTGTACGCCTCAAGCGCCTGCTGTGGCGTGATGCATTCGTCTTCAGACCCAAACACGCCACCTGACCTGGTGCGACGGTCAACAAACGCCTGGATTCCGCGCATCACGTTTCCATCTGCACACGGCCGGTCTGAAGTACCCGGCACAAGAACGCCGGCGTCAAGGAAGGATTTGGCGCGGTAGAGCAAACGCACGCGCTCATCGCCCAGGGAGACGTTCATGGAGTCCCCGATGGCATCTGCAAACGCCGCCTGCGGGGTGACCGCGATGTTGTACTTCGCAAGGGTGGGGATGAGTTCGTCGGCAACCATGCCGGCGTGTTCGATCCGGTTGGGAATGCCCGAGGCGGGTGCCCCAAACTTGTCGACGGCCTCGGTGATGAAGCGGGTGGCTTCATTGCACGCCAGGTCGCCAATCGCGTGGACTGCCAGCGACCACCCGGATTGGTATGCGGTGAGGATCTGTTGCCGTAACACCTCGGGATCTTCTTGCAGGTAACCAGGGTGGTCCTTGCCGTGGTAGTTCTTGGTCAGTGCCGCGGTTTCCCCGCTCATCGCACCGTCCATGAACACTTTGGTGGGGCCAATGTTGACCCAGTCGTCACCAAAGCCAGTGACCACGCCGAGGTCGAGTCCAACACCGTAGTCGTCTGATGGGTGCGCGTTGATGGTGTGAAGTGCCTCGATCATGGGCATGAGTTGAGCGCGGGCGCGCAGTTGGCCTTCACGGCGGGCGCGCATGTACGCAGTGACTTCAACAGGGGAGTGCCCGATCCACCCGGCCGCGATACCGGCTTCGCCAAAGCTGGTGATGCCCTCCTTTGCGTACTGTGCGGTGGCCAGGTCAAGGGCTTTAACGATCGCGTCTTGGCTGTACGGGCGGATGAGGTCCTGGATGAGCGACTGGGCCGTCTCCTCAACCAAACCAGTGGGGTTGCCGTCGGCGTCACGAACAACTTTTCCACCTGCAGGCACCTGGAAGTCTGGGTCCAAAATCCCAGCCAACTCGAGCGCGCGCGTGTTGGCGATCGCGGCGTGACCTGAAGCCTTGCGCATAAAAAGCGGACGCCCGTTAGTGATCCGGTCCAGCACCTCACGGCTGGGGTATTCGTCGTTGTAGTCCTGCTGGGCGAACCCGGTTGCGTTAATCCATTCGCCTTCTGGTGTGTTCTGCGCGGCTTGTTCAACCCGCGCGTAGAGTTCGTCCATACTTCCCAGCTTTTCGACGTCCAGGCTGGCAAGTGTCAGGCCGTACCACGTGGTATGGCAGTGAACGTCGTTGAACCCGGGGGTGACACACGCGCCCTGCGCATCAATGGTTTCGTGGGCAGTCAGGCCTGCAATCTCGTCGTCAAGGCCCACAATTTTGCCGTCGTAAATCCCAACCGTTGTAGCCTGCGGGTGGCGCGGGTCCAGGGTCTTCACGGATGCGTTCGTGATCAGGGCGTCAAGTTTCATTTTTCACCTCTGGCGTCATTGCAAGTTGGTCAGAACCTAGCCTACGCTTTGAAACCTTCGACCGCGATCAACAGACGCGGGCCTATTTTTCTTTTTTCCCAAACCTCACCCAGTGCGGATACCTCCGGGCAATCAGCTGGACCGCTGTAAAGATCAACAGCAGCGAAAACGCGTAGTTTGACTGTTTGGGCGTAATGAACTCAGCCAACCAAATGCCCAGGGGCGACACCACCGAGGCGGTGATTCCCAAAATCGCGGCAGCCTTCAGATCCACGTTCTTGTTCCGGTAGTTCACGGTCGTGGCAGAAATTGAGCCCGGGATCATCATGAGCAAGGACGTTCCCTTGGCAACAAGGTCATTGGCCCCAAACAACAGCACGAGCACGGGCACCATGACGATACCGCCACCCACACCCAAAAGTGCCGAAAGAATCCCCACGATCACCCCGGTGATCACCAGGAGAATCCCCACAACAACCGTAATGTCGATGTGCGCATCACGTGTGGGAACCACTAGAAACAAGCTCGGAATGATGAGCAGAAGTGCTGTGAGGAACATCCAGAACAGAACAGACTCAGGCAAAATCTGCAGGAGTCGCCCACCCACTTGGGTTCCCACAATCATGCCCACGGCCAGCAAAATCGCTGCCAGCCAGTCAACTTGCCCCAGCGTCATATATCCAATAGCGCCCACGATCGCCGTGGGAAGAATCGCAATGACCGAGGTCCCTGCCGCCAGTTTTTGCTTCATGCCCAGTAACAGCAGAAGAGGCACAATAATGAAACCGCCACCCACCCCAAAGAGGCCGGACATCAAGCCGGTGAACGCGCCAATGAGCAGGAGGGAGATTGGTGACAGGCGGGGCGTTGTCGAATCAACCATGAGCGTCCTCCTAGCTATTGCGCTGACGAACTAACCATACTCCCGCACAAGAAGGCGTGTGGCCCCCGCCCATGTGGGCGAGGGCCACAACAGTCACACCAGTAGCATGCTCAGTCGTTGTCGATTTCCCCGTGGTCGGACACGCGAGCCAGGAACGACTTGGTGCGTTCGTGCTGGGGGTTGGCCAACACCTCGGACGGGGGACCTTGCTCAACCACAACCCCACCGTCCATGAAGACCACCTTGTCAGCGACCTCGCGCGCAAACTCCATTTCGTGCGTGACCACAACCATGGTCATACCTGCCGCGGCGAGTTCGCGCATCACGCGCAAAACGCCACCCACGGTTTCCGGGTCCAGCGCCGAGGTGGGTTCGTCAAAGAGGATCAGGTCAGGGTCCATGGAAAGGGACCTGGCAATCGCCACGCGCTGTTGCTGACCACCAGAAAGTTGGTCGGGGTGACGGTCCGCCAAGTGGTCCAGACGCACGTGCTTGAGGTTGCGCATGGCGACTTCTTTGGCCTTTGCCTGGTCGCGTTTGAGAACTTTCACCTGCCCAACCACACAGTTTTCAAGTGCTGTCATCTGCGGGAAGAGGTTGAAGCTTTGGAACACCATGCCCACGTGGCGACGCATCTTGTTGAGATCAGTTTCAGGGTCAGTGGCAACAAAACCGGCCACTTCGATGGTCCCCGAATTCGACGTTTCCAACACACTGATACAGCGCAACAGGGTGGACTTACCGGATCCTGACGGGCCAATCAGGCACACAACCTCGCCGGGCTTCACTTCAAGGTTGATGCCCTTGAGGACTTCAACGTTGCCGTAGCTCTTGTGGAGGTCAGTGATTTTGACGCCCTTGACGTGCTTGGTGTCAGCAACGTCAGTGGCGGCGGTGCTACCAGAGTTGTCAGGGTTGTGTGAGGCGTTGTTGCCCGAGGTGTTAGGGGCTGTGGAGTCTGCGTGAGTCATGCTTTCCTCTCCTTTGCCTGGCGTGATTCGAACTTCCGCGCAAGCCATCCCAGTGGGAGTGTGATCACCAGGTAGCAAGCACCGGCCACAACCAGCGGGGTCAGTCCGGCTGATGGGGCCGCAATAGCGTTCTTCCCGAACAGGGCAAGTTCGAACTGAACAGCGGACAAGCCCAACAGGTAGATCAGGGACGAGTCCTTGGTCATGATGATGATTTCGTTAGTCAGCGGAGGCAGAATAATACGCATGGCCTGCGGAACCACGATCGTGAACATGGCCCGTGAGTGGCTCATGCCCAGCGACCGGGCGGCCTCGTACTGGCCCTTTGGAACCGCCTGCAGACCAGCTCGCAGAGTTTCAGCAATATAGGCCGACTCCACAATTCCCAGGGCCAACATCACCGTGACGTATGTGTTGAGGTTGATCGAGAAAGCGGCCGGGATACCGAAGCCAAAGGCGATGAACACCAGAAGGGCGGGAACACCTCGGAAGAACTCAATGTAAGCGGTGGCAATCCACCGGTACGGTGCCACCGAGGAAATCTTCATGAGCGCCAGGATGTTCCCCAGGAGCATCGCGAAGACGAACCCAAGCGCCGTATAGATGATGGTGTTCTTCAGCGCTGTCGTAATAACGAGGGGGAACTGTTGCGCGATGATTTTGAGGTTGAAGAACTTGTCAACAATGTTTCCCCAGTCGATAAAGATTGCAAGGGCGAGCACGACCACGACGAGGATGCCGTACTGGATTCCCAGTGACATCTTGGCGCGCTGTTGCATTGTGAGGGCCATAGAAGCTCCTGAAAGTTGGGGGTGTTGCCCGGGCGGTTGCGACCGCACTCAGTGCGACCGCGCCACAGTTCTGTGACGCGGTCGCATGTCTAGTGTTTATTTGCTTGCTTTGGCTTCTTCTTGGTCAACGCGAGCGGCATCGGCGACCGGGCCAAACCATTCGTCGACCAGCTTGTCGTATGAACCGTCTTCGAACATGCCTTCAAGCATTCCGTTGAACTCGTCGAGCAGTTTGGAATTGCCCTTCTTCACAGCCGCTCCAACAACTTCACCAGTTTCGAAGTCCTGAACCAGGGTGAGTGAGTCGTCAGCCTGTGTAGCAGCGTAGATGGTGGAGACGTTGGCGATCGCAGCATCGATCTTGCGAGTCTGCATTGCCTGAGTGAGCAGACCGCCGGTTTCAAACTGGGTGGGGGAGATGCCCTTTTCCTTCGCGTACTTTTCACCGGTGGTAGCTGCCTGGGCGCCGACCTTCTTGTCCTTGACATCGTCGATTGACTTGTAGCCGGAGTCCTTGGCTGCCATGAGAGCCAGATTGTCCTTGAGGTACATCATGGAGAAGTCCATCTTGGTCTTCCGCTCATCCGTGATACCCATCCCGGAAAGCGCGATGTCGCACTGACCAGTGTCCAGCGACGAACCTGACTGAATGCCTTCAAACGGTGTGGTCTTCACGTCCAGTTCCACGCCCAGGCGCTCAGCAAGCTTCTTCGACAAGTCGATGTCGAACCCAACGGTTTCGTTCTGGTCATTGACGTACTCAAACGGCTCGTATGGGATGTCAGAACACAAAGTGAGCTTGCCTTCCTTGACAAGCTCGACTCCGCTTTCAGTGGTGCCACCGCCGCCACCACCGGAACATGCGGCCAGGGCCAGAGCGGACGACGCAACAACAGCGATCGTGGAAAAGAAGCGTTTCACAGGTCCTCCTGAAGTGAGGCGCTGCGTTCAACTGAACACCGCGCATTGTTGTATCTATGTTCTAGATCACAATGCAAAAAAGCATACAGTGCTCTGGCTCACATTTTGCGGTCGTTATGAAGTTTTTATGAAGTATGTGTCGTCAGTCTTCCAGGAGCACAACGTTGAGCGTGCGTGGCCCGTGCACACCTTTGACGCGTTCCAGCTCAATGTCCACGGTTGCTGAGGGGCCGGAAACCCACGTCTGCACTGCCGTGTCGAGTTTGCGCTCAATTAAGGTTTCGACTGCTTGGGGCACACTTTCGACAACGTCGGACAGCCTGACGACGACCACGTGGTGATCCGGAACCAGCGTGATTGCCCGGCGTCCAGTAGTAGCTCCAGCTAGGCAGATCGTGCCGGTGTCTGCAATCGAAACTGTTGAGCCAGTGACAACTGCATCAACCGTGTCCAACTGGTCCACACTGAGTGGCTCGTCTGCCGAATCCACGTGGAACTGCGCCTGTGAGGCGGCCGTCCAGTCTGACGGGAGGTCGTGCGGGATCACAACGCTGTGCGCGTCCCCTAAAAGCTCTGCCACTACCTTGCCAACCGTGTCCGGGGTGGCGTGCGTGACGGTTGCGTTGTAGTCCACCAGGCGGTCAGTGAGAAGGTCCACCAGCGCCGAGGTCGTCTGGGCTTTCAGCGGGTCTGTAGGGACCGCTGGTGGGAGTGTGGGAGAAGCTGGGGGTGCTACCTGTGGCGAGCGGCTAAGGGCGTCGTAGATGCGGTTGAGAATAAGATCGCGACTCATGCGTCACCTCGGTTTTTGCGCCACCATGAACGGAACGATTCGCGTGGAGGGGCGGGGATAGTGCGGGTGTGTGTCCATTTTCCTGCGATTCCGGGGAGGGACTTAAAGCCGTCACGGCCCAAAAGCGCAGCGAGTGGAAGCGCTGATTCGGCCGCACTCATGCGACGGCCGTCAGACATGACCCAGGACGCGACTTTCAGAGCCGCGTTGAGCTGGGACGGTGAGGAGTTCTTTTCAGAATCCTGTGCGCGCAAACGAACAAGCATTTCAGGGATGTTGATCTTGACGGGGCACGCGTCGTAGCACGCGCCACACAGACTGGACGCATAAGGCAGGGAACCGTTTTCGCCTTCTTCTACGCCAGTGAGCAATGGGGACAAGATCGCGCCAATGGGGCCGGGGTACACCGATCCGTACGCGTGGCCACCCGTACGTTCATACACGGGGCACACGTTCATGCACGCTGAACAGCGAATGCAGTGCAGTGCCTGTTTGCCGTGCTCATCGGCTAACGCCCGGGTGCGACCATTGTCTAGGAGCACCACGTGGAAGTTCTGTGGCCCGTCACCTTCCGTGACACCTGTCCACAATGAGGAGTACGGGTTCATGCGCTCGCCGGTAGAGGACCGGGGGAGGAGCTGCATAAAGGTTCCCAGGTCAGAAAAGCGAGGCAGGATCTTCTCGATTCCCATGACAGAAATGAGAGTTTCGGGCAAGGTCACGCACATGCGACCGTTGCCTTCGGATTCGATGATCGACAGTGTTCCTGTTTCCGCGATACCAAAGTTGGCCCCGGAAACTGCGACCTTGGTGCTGAGGAACTTCTTTCGCAGGTGGACGCGTGCTGCGCGAGTGAGATCAGTGGGGTCGTTGGTCAGGCTTTCGTCTGCTGACTCCATGCCGCGAATGAAAATGTCGCGGATCTCGTTGCGGTTGCGGTGAATGGCTGGAACCAGAATGTGGCTGGGGCGGTCATTGCCCAACTGCACAATCAGTTCTGCGAGGTCAGTTTCAATCGCGTCAATGCCACGGGCCTCAAGGTGTTCGTTCAGCCCGATTTCTTGCGTGGCCATGGATTTCACCTTGATGACTTCACGCCTGCCAGACGGAAGCACAGGGGCATGTTCGCGGGCAAGTTTTTCAACAATGGCGTTGGCTTCGCCTGCGTCAGCTGCCCAGTGGACGTGACCGCCGCGCTGTTTCACCGCTTCCTCAAACTGCATGAGCAGTTCCGGCAGGTGCTCCATGACATACGCTTTAACGTCATGACCAGTAGTTCGCAGGTCCTCCCAGTGAGGCATTTCTGCGACCCGCTGAGCCCGCTTGGTGCGGATCGTGGTGGTGGCCTTGGACAGGTTCGACCGAAGCTGGACGTTATTCATTTCGTGTTCGGCCAGCGTGGGGAACGGAGTTTCCTCCACAATGTTTCCCGTGCCGGGGACGGCTCGCGCTAGTCGCGGGTTGGTGGTTCGACGGCGCGGAATTCCCAAAAACGTGGTCATCGGACTGATCCTCCCGTCAGAGTGAGGGGCCGTTCTTTTGTGGATGCCAAAATACGAGCCAAGTGAACAGTAGGCGGAATGTGCGTATCCTGCGGTTTCAGTTCACGCGTACGGGATAGGCCACCGCCGATGTGCATGAGGCAACTGGCGTCACCGCCGGTACACACGTCAGCGCCAGTGTTGATGAGCGCATCGACCTTGTCGCCGAGCATCGCAGAACTGACTTGAGGATTCTTCACTGAAAAAGTTCCACCAAAACCACAGCACGTATCTTCATGAGTTGGCGAAATGACGGTGGTGCCCTCAACCGTTTCCAAGAGCTTCTTCTGACGGTCGCCCAGTCGCAAAAGTCGCATTCCGTGACACGACGGGTGGTACGCGACAGTGTGGGGGAAATAGCTTCCCAGCTGTTCGGCTGCGTTGTCGATCTTGGCGATATCGGTCAAAAACTGGGCCAGCTCAAACGTGCGGGAGGCAACCTGAGCGGCGCGCTCCTCAAGATCGTGGTCCCCAATGTGCTGTGCGATCATGCCGTGCTGGTGAGACAAAGACGCAACGCATGAACCTGATGGAGCTACTGCGTAGTCAAAATTCGCGTCCTCAAAAGCGTTGACGTGATTGCGTACAACGGGGGCGGCCTGGTCAAATTTTCCCGAGTTGATATGCATTTGACCACAACACGCCTGCCCCTGAGGGAACGTCACAGTGTGGCCCAAACGCTCCAAAATTTCGACGGTGTCGCGCGCGACTTCGGGGTACATCGCGTCGACAATACACGTGGCAAACAGTGCAATACGCATGAGTCCACTTTATACGTTGAACGCCCAGTTCCCTTGCGGTTAGCGAAGCTTTCTCGTTTTCTTTTAGCTGTGCGCTCACTGTGTGAGAAGATCGTTCGCGGAGGTAACGGTGGCAGAATCAGCGGTACAAAAAGAAGCCGAAAAACTCAATCTCAAACACTCGTGGGCAGAAGACCTCATGGGGCTCATCACGGGGTGCTTCGTTGCATCCTTGGGTCTTTTCTTCTTGAAAACCGCGGGTGCCGTGACAGGCGGGACAGCAGGGTTGTCCCTCCTTGTCAGCTACCTTGTTCCGCTTCCTGTCGCCTGGCTTTTTCCGCTGGTCAACGTTCCTTTCTTTATCTTGGCCATTTGGAAAAAGGGGTGGAGCTTCACAATCCGCACCATCCTGTGCGTCGTGGCCGTGGGCGTCCTTACCGACTTCCACCTGTTGATGATGAACGTGCACGTCCACCCCGTTTACGGTGTCATCTGCGGAAACCTTCTGGCAGGAGTGGGGCTGTTGATCCTGTTTAGGCACAAAGCCAGCTTGGGTGGTGTCAACATCTTGGCGCTCATCGTGCAAGAACGTGCAGGCATCAGCGCCGGCTACTTCCAAATGTCCTTTGACGTTCTCATCGTTTTGGCGTCGCTTTTTGTCACACCCTGGTACATCGTTTTACTTTCAGCCGGAGGTGCCGTCATCCTCAACCTGGTCCTGGCGTTTAACCACCGGCCAGGGCGCTACATGGGTTATTGAACTACGTCAGCATGAGAAGCGGCAGCGTGAACAACGCTGCAACACAGGACGCCGCGGGAATCCCTAAAATCCAGGCCGCTAAAACCTTCATCAACGGGCGGAGACGAATATCCTGGCGTCTCCGGGCAGTCCCTAAGTTAGAAGCGACAACCACAAAACTCATCGACGCTGGCAAGCGAAAAACAAACGCCGCCAAACTTAGAAAAACTGTTGAAGTGGTGTTCGAAATGACCGAGGTGACCGGGTCCAGCCGCACCATTGAAACCGAGACCGTGCGAGCTACCCTCCAACCAGAGAACCACGTGCCCGCGGCCAAAGCCACAGCCGTTAACACGATAAGGATCCACGGACGGCCATCCATAACGACCTCGGCGCCGGGATGCACACCCGACACCCACACAAGCCCCATAACAGCGCCAATCTTCTGAGCATCCTGCGACCCGTGAGCCAACGACAAGCCAGCCACCATGACACTGTTGACCTGACGGCAACGCTTAAACAGAGGCTTGGGCGGATAACTCGCCACCACGCGAAAGACCACGCGCGTGAGCACGATCGAAACGAAAAGCGCCAAAAACGGCATGATGAAGATCGAAATGATGGTTTCATCGAACATGATGGAAGGCCGGTCTTCCCACCCGACCACCAGCCACGCGCCAACCAAACCACCCATCAGGACGTGCGTGGACGCGATCGGAACGGCCATGAAATACGTCACCACGTTCACTAACAGTGCGCCGGCAATTCCGCCACCTAACACCGCTAAAAGTTGGTTGCTGGAATGAGGGAAACTCGCGACCTCGGTGGCAACAACCGTGGCGATTCCCTGCCCTAAGAGAGCTCCTACAAAGTTAAAACCCGTGGCCAGGGCGAGGGCAACCCGTGGGCTCAAACCGTGCGTGGCCACGATATTGCCCACCGTGATACCGGCGTCGTGAAAACCGTTAAAAAACGCGAACGCGAGGCCCAAGAGCAGAACACACAGAGTTGCTAGTTCCACGGGACCTCACTTGCGGACGGGTTTGACAGGCTGGGTGTGCTCATGGGAGCCGTCAAGATTCGTCCAATGCGATTTCTGCGACCACCGCAGCGACGGACTGATAGCCGTCGGAGGCGCGAATAAACGCCGCGCCTAGCGAAGTGGCGGCGGCCAAGAATGTCAGGCCCATGCGCGCACCCGGTACAACGTCCGTCACCTGCTGTTGCAGAGTGACCGCGCGCAGGTGCAGTGTTTCGATGGTGTCGACGTACTCCCACTGATCGGGTTTGGCACGCAGGCGTTGGGTCATGCGCAATGTGTTGTCAGCCTGGTTGGACAGCAGGGCCAGCATTTCAAGCACGCCCACGGGCAGTTCGTCGAAAGCCGAAGACGTCATAGCGAAACCAACCGCGTCCTGCCGGTGAACAACGTCACGCATCGCCTCAGACAGGCGATAAATGAGGCGCCGGTCAAAGCGCGTCAGGTAGTTTTCGCGGAGCTGACGTTTAATGGCTCCGGCGTGATCGTCAGCAGCCTGAGTGATTTCATGAATCCGGCTTAAGGCCTCGCGACGCTTACCCACAGGGATGCCCGAAAGCTCAGCCAGCACCAGATTTCCGTCGCGTACCGTGACCGCTATCTTGTGTAGCAGTTCGTAAATAGCATCATCATTTGATAAACGACGAAGACTCATAGCGACCTCTGGTTCAAACCGATATGACGGATGCCGATCCGAGAGCGCCTCTCGGCGGAAGGCCGCTCGTAGCGGCAAATGTTGGAGCCCGGGGCTTCAGCGGATCGGCATCCGCGACCATTGTAACGAACGTGGGGTGCGGGTGTGGTTTTGGTGGGGTTGGGCAGGCAGTACCCGTTACGTCAGGTTTCCCTCACGGTACAGGCGCCCGGCTGCACGCAGGTCCTCACCCATCCGGTGGAACTCGGCAAGTCCGGGGCTGTCCTCGGTGGCACGACCTCGGGCAGCGACAAAAACAAACGCGGCAGCCCGGTCACACGCGTGGGCAAAATCACCGCGGAATGCACCAGAGAGGATCTCCCGGGCCATGGACTCAACCTCACGCGGACCCGGCGGGTCAGCGACACCGGCGACGACCTCGGAGGGGGACGTTGACCGGCCAGCTGAAAACCAGCCTGACGCTTCATCTGGCCGGCGCGTAATCCAACTGTGCAACGCGTACAGGCGATACAACGCGCCCGGCAGTGACACCGCGGGGGCGCTACTCCACAGCTCGGCGAGCGTTTCCAACCCGAACTCCTGCTCTAACGCGATGAAGCGTTCAGTGGCGGCTTGATCGCGGGGCACGGACGGGTCGTGGATGAGTAGATGGGCGAGGTCGTGCGCGGCTTCGGCCTTCTGGGCAGGGCCCGGGGCCTCAGAGTATCCGTCAAGGTCCGGGCGCATGACTGGCTTGTGAAAATCTCCCACGTGCCCAGTGTAGGACGTGGCTGGTGTGGCTTTGGGCGGGTGCGGAATAAAAGTGAAAGTGCGCGTGTTTTGTCATGGTTGCCTCAATTGGTGACCTGGATGTTCAGGACACATTCACCAACGATCCGTAAGCTTCTTAACGAACACGCATTCGCGGGAAGGAATGGAATGGCAAACTCGCGCGTCACTCACGGTGCAGGCAAGCTCGCCGACAAACTCGTTCAAAAGGATGGAACGGTCAACCCCATGGCCGCCAAAGCCATCAGCAAGTTGTTAAGCGTTCAGCGCCCAATTGTTTTGGCCTACGTCCGAAGCGTCCGTCGCCGTCACCCACACGCAACCCCCGCTCAGATGGCCGACATTTTGGCTGACCACTACAAGAACCTGGTGACAGGTGGGGGTGCCGCAACAGGTGCAACTGCTGTGATCCCGGGGCTGGGAACAGGGGCGGCACTAGGTGTCGCGGCTATTGAAACGGGCGCGTTTTTGGAAGGCTCCGCGCTGTATGCCCAGTCGATTGCGGAGATCCACAACCTGCCGGTGGAGGATCCAGCTCGCGCGAATGCGCTGATTATGGGCCTCATGCTGGGGAACGACGGCAAGGACATGGTCAAGAAGGTCGCAGCTCAAGCGCAGGGTGAAGACGTGCCTCGCCGTGACGCGGCTTGGGGTGCCATGATCACCAAGCAGATTCCTACGCAGATGGTGGACATGCTTACTAAGCAGATGCGTAAGGCGATGTTTAAGCGGTATGCACGGAGGTCTGCTGGATCGCTGATTGGGCGGATTCTGCCGTTTGGAATTGGTGCCGTGGTGGGGGCTGCGGTTAACCGGAAGATGGCGAAGATCGTGATTGAAAACGCCCAGCATGCGTTTGGGCCTGCGCCAGCTGTTTTTGAACCTGAATTGGAGCCAAAAGTGAGCACTCAAAAACGTGACACTGACATCATGGGTGGCTTGAAGCAACTGTTGAAGGCCACCAAGAAGAAACGTCGTGGCGGTAGCGACTATGTTATTGAAGGTGAAGTTGTGGAACGGTCTGCTTCTTCGTCTTCGTCTGATGACGAACCGCAGGTGCACGCTGACACTCCGCGCACGTACCGCCCGGACGCTCGGTTGTAGTCACCGTGGTTGATAAGCCGTTGGTGCGCGCCCGCCTGGTGGCGCAGGGCATGTGCCCTGTGCCGGGCGGGCGTTCGGCGTTTGCAAGTCCCGAGGCGGTAGCGGCTGAGCTCGGTGCCCTCCAGGGGCAGGATTTGCCGGGGGCTTTGTCCTCAGTTGCGTTGCGCGTGATGCATGCCGAGCCTGGCGCTGGGGCGAGCGTTGCGCTTGAGCGGACGCGCGAAGCGTTTGCTCGCGGCCAGTTGGTGCGCGGCTACCCCATGCGGGGGACAGTCTTCGTGACCTCCGCTGAGGATTTGTGGTGGATGACCGAGCTGTGCGCGGGACCAGCTGTGAAGCAGGCACGGAAGAACAGTCCGCGCCTAGGGATTGACGACGAGCACTTTTTTGTGGCGCGAGACGTTCTAGAACGTTTGTGCGTGGGGCGTGAGGGTGCGACGCGCGCACAAGTTTTTGAGGCGTGGGCGGCTGCGGGCGTGCCTACGGAGGGCGGCTGTTCGTATCACTTGCTCAAACATTTTTTGTCAACGATGGTTGTCACGTACGGGCCGTTGACCGAGGACAGTCCGGTGGAGAATCGCGTGGTTTTGTCGCGTGAGTGGTTGCCGCAGAGCAGTCAATTGGCGGTTGCGTTTAATGACGACCGGCAGGCTGCGACGGCCGAGCTTCTGCGTCGGTATGTGTTGTCGCGTGGGCCGGTGACATTGCGCGATTTTCAGTGGTGGACCAAGCTCCCGTTGACGCTGATCCGTGCGGCTGCGCGGGATATTGAGTCGTTCGTTGAGGAGTGGGGGACTGACGAATTGGGGGAGGCGCTTGTGTGTGCTCCGGGCCTTCCCGAGGTGGTTGCCCAGGTGGGGCGCGTGGCAGACCGTCCACAGCTGTTGCCACCGTTTGACGAAATGATCTTGGGGTATCCCGATCGCACGTACATCGTTCCGACTGAACACCACGCAACATTGGTGCCTGGAAATAACGGTGTTTTCCGGTCAGCAGTTGTGGCTGGAAGCCAGGTGGTTGGTTATTGGCGTCGCAAGGGGCAGAAGAGCAAACGGTCGTTGGTGCTTGAACCTTTTGGAGTCATGTCTGAGGCGCGTAAGAACAAGGCGCGTGTACTTTTTGAGCAGTTTCCGCACACGACCACGTAATCAATCGAAAGGTTGATGCCCGGTTCAACCGATTGGGCGCTGTTTATGGGGCCGGTTTCTGGCTGAATAGAGATAACGGAAATTATCTCTAGTGAGTGGGGGAGAAAATGAGGAAGTTGTATTACGCGGCTCTGACGTACTTAATTCTTGGACTGGCTTCCGGGGTGTTTTATCGCGAATACACCAAGATTGTTGGGTTTGAGCAGGGACAGTACACCCAGTTGAGCACTTTGCACACCCACCTGTTGATGTTGGGTTTCTTTGCGATGCTGATTGTTCTGCTGTTGGACAAGGCGTTTGATCTTTCATCTACGACGTCGTTTTCTGCTTTCTTCTGGACGTACAACGCGGGCATGGCAGTGACGATCACCATGATGGTGGTGCACGGCATCATGGCTGTGGGCGGTTCAAGCAGTAACGGCATGACGGCTGGAATCGCGGGGCTGGGCCACATCTTGCTGACGTTCGGTCTGGTGAGCTTGATGATGTCTCTGGGTGGTCGCGTGAAGGAAGTTACGGCCCGTAAGTAGGCAGGTTTTGTGTGATGGTGAATCACGCTGTTGTTCGCCCGGTGGTGCTGGTTCAGTGCCACCGGGTGAACGTTTTGGTGGGGGTTTGGCAAGAGTTTTGGCGATTTTTGGCAAGGAGAGGCAAAACCCGTACACTATAGGAGCGTTTAAAACGCGTGGGCCTCTAGCTCAGTTGGTAGAGCAACGGACTTTTAATCCGTGGGTCGTGGGTTCGATCCCCACGGGGCCCACTTTGTGATCAGTCGGGACATCGTTGACATTGTCAGTCGCGACATGGTTGACACTTTACGCCGCAGGGTTAGAGCAGTGTTCTAGCTTTGTGGCGTTTGTGTTTGGGTGGGGCGGGTGTTCTTGATCAGGTTGGGTTGGTAACGACGGCCTGTGTCGATGTTGTGTTCGGCGATGATTTCTCCGGTTTCTGTGTTGGTTGTTAGTGCGTGAGTGCCGGTGATGACGGTGAGTGTGCGTGTTCCTGTGTGGGCGCGGCCGATGCCGAGGTATCTCATTTGTCCGGCGAATCGAAGTGTGATGCGGCCTGCTTTGTCGACTTTGTCGTTGCGTACTCGGTTGTCTTCGGTGACGAGGGGCTGGGGTGATGCTTTGGGTAGGGCTTCGTAGGCTTGTTGTGGGGTGCGGCGTCCTAGTGCTCGGTGGGGGCGTTCGGTGTTGTACCAGTGGCGGAATGTGTCGAGTTGTTGTTGCAGTTCAGGGATGGTTTCTGCGGGGGTTTGTGCGCGGATCCATTTTTTGAGGGTTTGGTGGAAGCGTTCTATTTTTCCTTGGGTTTGTGGGTGGGCGACTCGACCGTTTTTCTGTTTGATGCTGTGGTGTTCAAGGAATTTTTCGAAGGCGGTTTTTCCTCCTTTGGCGCCTGCTAGCCGCGCGGTGAATATGAGGCCGTTGTCGGTGAGGGTGGATTGGGGTAGGCCGTAGGTATCGGTGATGGTGTGCATGGCGGTGGCGACGGTGGGTCCGTACACCCTGGGGTGGGCGACGAGGTAGAGCAGGTAGCGGGAGTGGTCGTCGATGAAGTCGAGGACGTCGATGGCTTTGCCGTTGCGGAGTCGGATGTAGGTGACATCGGCTTGCCAGCATTCGTTTGGCAAGGTCGCTTCGAAGCGTCGTAGGGATGCTTTAGGTCGTTTGGCTGGTTGTGGGGTGACCATTCCTTGTTGAGTCAGGATGCGGCGGATGGTGGATTCGGCGGGGGCGTGGAGTCCGCGTTGGGTGAGGGCCCAGGCGATTGTTTCTGGGCCGTTGTCTGCGCCTTTGGCGGTGAGTTCTCGGCGGATTGCGATGATGTTTTTGATGGTCGTGTCAGTGGTTTTGTTGGGTGTGGATCGGGGTGCGGTGGATTGTGGTAGTACCGCTTCGGGTCCTCCGGCGTGGTAGCGCTTGAGGAGGGTGTAGATCCATTGTCGGGAGCGGTTGAAGTGGCGGGCTGCTTGACTGATGCTCATGTGTTGTTCGGTCACGGCTTTGACGATTGCGAGGTTGGGGTTGTTGTAGCTCATGGCTCATTGTCGCTGGCCGCGTGTGTCAACGATGTCGCGACTGATGTGTCAACTATCACCACTGGTACGGGGGTGAGGTGGAAGTGTCAACGATGTCCTGACTGATGTGTCAACTGTCTTGGACAAAACCGCAGGGTGGAAGTGTCAACTAAGTCCTGACCCAGGACAACGCCGGGGGCGCACCAGAAAACAAACACAAAAGTGGCCCCCGCAACTGAATGCCGGGGCCGCTTTGCGCGTGAGCTAAGAAATTACTTGTTAGCCTTACGCGCCAAGAAACCGTAAATAACCATCACGATCAGCGCACCAATAACCGCCAACAGGATGGTTCCCAGGCTCCACGGGTTGCTCATGATTCCCTGGACGCCATCACCACCGAGCAGGCCACCGATGAAGCCACCCACGATGGCACCAACAACACCCAAAATCACAGTCATCATGAAGCCCATGCCCTGCTTACCTGGCATGATAGCGCGAGCGATAAGCCCAATCAGACCACCAATAATAATCCACGAAATAATTGCCCAAAGAATTCCCACTGTTGTCCTTTCCTTGTAGGAGCGCTCAACGTTACCACCAACTCGCCCACTAAGCACGCCATGAACCCTAAAGGCACCTTGTCAATATAATTCGCGTCACACGTAAGCGCTCGGAAATCTTCAGACGCTTCGCAAACCTAACGCCTAGGAGTTCTTCGTAACGTAAGGGTGCTCCGGAGTTGAGCACATCTCCATGTGGGAGCCCTTGCAGAAGTATTCTTTACCCACATCAAACTTCGCGCCCCGATACAATTCAGAGATTGTCACCATCGAGTAGCCCTGGTCCTCCAGGTACTGCAAAATGTCATCTGTCGCATCAACGGTCGGCTGGTGAATCGAGTGCATAAGAACAATCGAACCAGGCTGCACGCTCTGCTTAACGGCATCGACTGTCTTTGGCTTTGACTTGGTCTTCCAGTCGAGAGTGTCTACATCCCACATAATCACTCGCTTGTCATGCTCACCTGCAACATCATCGACCTTGCGATTGGTCGCACCGTACGGTGGCCGCAGTAGCGTGGGCTTCTCTAGCCCAGCATCTTCAATCGCCTTGTCGGTGTCAGCGATCTCCTTTTCGGCCTTCTTTGCACCAACCTTGCTCAGTATCGGGTGCGTGTACGAGTGATTGCCCACTTCATGCCCCGCGTCAACCATTTTCTTGACTTCCTCGGGGTACGCCTTAACATTCTTACCAATCACAAAGAACGTGGCGTGCGCATTGTGCTTCTTATACGACTTAATCAGGCGATCAGTCAGGTCATTCCCGCCGGGACCATCGTCATACGTCAAAGCCACGCAGGCGGCCAGCGCACAAGAAAACCCTGAGCCTTCTTCACTGTCCTCGTCGAGTTTCACTACGTCTTTCGACCCGTTGTCCGCGACCTCTTTGCCCAGGTCAGAAAGCTCGTCGTATGTCTTCTTCTGACCCTTATACGACGGCAGAGCATCCTTGCCGAAAGTCAGGTCATCAAGGTCGTCGTCACTTGGCAGCGTTTCACCCGTGAACATGTCTTTGGCCGGCACCGTTTTGTCAGCTTCGAGATCCGTAACCAACAGCTTGACTGATTTTTCGCCCTTGACCAGCGCCTCCACGCGACTCACCACATATTTGCCGCCTGCAAAGACAACCTCGTTGCGCAGGGTGATGTCAGCGTCCCCCGCCGCCGAGGTGTCATCCGCCCCCGCTGTTTCTTGGGCTTCCGGCGAAGCGGTTGCGTCCGAGGTGGGCGCCTCTTCCGAGGAGGAACCAGTTTCCTCGGGTCCCGAGGTGGAGTTTGACTCCGTAAGACCCCCAGCTTGCGCTGTGGAATCGTCCGAACCGTGGGGTTTAGAGTCGGGTTCGCGAATGAACGTGTCAAGTTCAGCCTGCTTGCTCACTGGCGTAGGCACTGGCGTAAATCCTTTTTTGCCTTCGAACGCTCCGCCTTCGCCAAGTTGATCGAGCGCAAACTCTTCAACCATTTCGTTCAGCGACGTGGCACCTTGAAGCGCCACCAGCTGAGCGTCGATCGAAACGCCCGCTTTGTTTTTCACAATTGCTAAACGCTGCAAGCGGTCCTTAACGCTGGCTGGAACCCCGTCAAAAGAAGTAGCGACACCCCGGTCGCCACGTTCTTCATCGTTGACATTGGAGGAACAAGCGACACCACCAGCAACGACAGTCGCAACAAGTGCTGTCGACGCCATCATTTTTTTGAACAACACAAACACCTTCCCCGCCAAAAGGCGACGAATAGAGACAAAATGATCATTAAGCTACTCGGCTTAAACCGAAGACGCGACCGTAGCTCCGGCCACCAAAATTGATCAGGATTCGCGCTTAACGCGAACCACCATGGTGGGGCACTTGGAGTACGGCAAAACAGACTGCGAAGTCGATCCCAAAAGGAGGCCCGCAAACCCGCCACGACCTCGGGAGCCAATAACCAATACAGACGCAGTGTCAGAGGCACGCACTAGCGCTTCTGCAGGTTGCCCGTCATACAGCGACCAGCTCACGTCCAGGTCAGGGTACTTCTCACGCACTGCCTGCGCAGCAATCGCGAGCTTGTCCGCACCTTTATCAACGTAACGCTTCATGTCACCCGTTGAAGGCAACCATTCAGGCCCTACAACCGTGGTGGTGATAACGCCCAGAAGCACCAGGGAGCTGCCTCGGCGGTTCGCGAGTTCCGCAGCTTGCCACAGAGCTTGAGAATCAGCACCCAAAGCGTCGATTCCTACAACAACCTGACCCGTGTAGTCAGGCCCGGTAACCGTGTCAGCTTCAATAGTGTCCTCAAACGAGTCACCACCGGCATTACGGATTGGGCGTGAGGCCGTCTGCTCAGGAGTACGCTCCGAATCGTTCGACCACCCAACGGGAATCACCACTGTGGGGCAGTGGCTGTGAGCCGGAAGGGCCGAAGACACAGTCCCCAAAAGACGGCCAGCGAAACCACCTCGGCCACGGGACCCAACAACGGCCAATGACCCTTGCTTGGACTCTTCAACCAAAACCCCGGCAGCATCACCAATCTCGATAATCGCCTCGACTTCGACGCCCGCTTCCTTCACCAGCGACGCAGCTTCCCTGAGCGAATCCGAAACGGCCGCGCGCACTGCGCTGTCATCGATAGGAACATATGACACGTCTACCGTTGCAGACGCAACGCTAGGCACCGTGTAAGCGCCAACAAGACGAATGGACTTCTTCTGCGCGCGAGCCTCTTCAATCGCCCACATAAGCGCATTACGGCTGGCACTTGAACCGTCAATTCCAACGATGATTGCTTCAGGGTCGGCAACTTCGGTGGCCATCTGTTCCTCTGCCACGGGTACTCCTTACAGATCGAAACTGCTTATCTTTCAGTTTACTCCTGCCCCTTTTTGCCACAGCATTTGGCCCGCTACGAAACGGCAACGGTTAACCGGCGACTGTTGCGCTTGTGTTGCACACCGATAAACCGGCCTTCACACTGCGAGCCGCATCGCATGTGCTCCATCGCACGAGCGATGCGCTCAGAAGTGAGTCCTACGCGGATTTCGCAACCTCGGGCGAGCGTGCCATCTGAAGAAAAGGCAACCAACGCTTGGCAGGATTTTCGATGTCACGCAACCACCAGTGGCCCGTCTGTGGGGCAACGGGAGTGAACAGCAACTTCCATCCCATCTCGTCTGGCGTGCGGTTCCCTTTCACGTTGTTGCATGACCGGCAACATGCCACCAGGTTTGTCCATGTGTTCTGCCCGCCCCGGCTACGAGGAAGCACGTGGTCCACAGTGTTTGCGCCTTCGCCGCAGTACGCACACAAGTGCTTGTCGCGTCGCAATACTCCCCTGCGGGAAAGCGCTGTCGTCCGCCCCCGAGGTGGTTGCACGTACCGGTTGAGCAAAATAACCGAAGGCTGGTCCATAGAAAAGTGTGCGCTACGGATCAGCAAGTCCTCGCTTGCTAAGACTGTAGCTTTGCCCGCCAAAACCAGGGCGATCGCACGCCTAAATGTCACGATCGACATGGGCTCATAGCCAGCGTTTAGAACCAGTGTTTTCACTTTTTTCTCCTGAGGCGAGTGGGAAAACGCGCGAGGCGCCGCGCATAAGCGCGACGCCTCGTTAAAGACAGACATGAGCCACTCACGGACTCCACACCTATCGAATGTATGGGTTCTGCAAACGATATAAGTTCACCACTGCTGTTGCGCATGCTGGTCTCCTTACATCGTGAGCAGTGAGCAATGTCAATACAGTCAAGATTACCGGGCGCATCCATTGATTCACCCGCACATAGGCCGGTTTTAGCGAGAATTATGCACTGTTTGTCAAATGTTCACCATGCAGGCCTATGAATCCACGAGACCCCCGCGCTGTACCGATTTGCGCGGGGGTCTCGACTTAAGTGTTCTTAAGTTTAAGAGTCTTACAGAACGCGGATGAACTTGGCTCCTGAACGGACCATCCAGTCGATGGAGCGGTAAGAGGTGTCAACGCGTGGGTTACCTGCGTCGTACATCATGCCGTTACCAGCGTAGATACCAACGTGTCCGGGCGACCAGATGATGTCACCAGGCTGAGCTTGTGCACGCGACACGGTCTTTCCAGCGCCACGCTGAGCACCCGAGGTGCGAGGCAACTTCACGCCCACCTTGCCGTACACGTATGAGGTGTAGCCGGAGCAGTCCCAACCACTTGGGGAGGTTCCACCGGATACATAAGGGGTTCCGACGTACTGACGAGCAATTGCGAGAACCTGCTGAGCCTTGGATCCGCTTGGCAGCGCGACGTCTTCGTTAGCTTCAGACTTGGAGCTCTTCTTGGATGAAGATGATGAGCTGGACGAAGATGCAGCTGGAGCTCCGGAGCGGCTGTTCGAGGTGGAGGCGTTAGCTTCTGAATCTTCTGAAGCTGGCTCCGCAACTGGCTCAGGAGCTTTCTTAGCGGTGACGTTTGCAGCCACACCAGTTGCAATGTCAGCGACATCAGCTTCTGCAACTGCAGTTGCCTTCTGAGCGGTGAAAGTTTCAGCTTCGTCAGCCTTTGGTGCATCCGCGGAGACGGTTGCGTCGTCCTTAGCGTCAGCAGTTGACGGAAGGGTTGCAGTCACAAGCAGACCACCGGCAGCTGCAACAACAGCAGCGCGCTTACCCATTGCACCAGAGTTAGCGTTCAGCGCTTCAGTGAGTTCAGTCAGTGGTGTCTTGACACGTGCGTCAGACGCGTGACGCCCCATCTTCTTTCCAGCCACGAGATTCCTCCATCTACCAGCCTGCGGCCGCCACGTTCATCGGTACTCTCACTGGGTTGTGTGACTAGCGGTAGCAACCCGTGAGTGGATCAGTTCAAAATCCAACAGTGAAAACTGTAACCGAACGAAATCCCAATGTCACATTTCAGTTACAACCCAGGCACGCATTAGGCATGTTTTACTGCATCACCCCAGGTCAGCAGGCATAAAAAAGTTTATAACGAATTTTGATTCTCGGTTATATTTGCGTGATCCAGGCCCTATTTTTGCCCTTCACAAGCCCACTTCGACACTCCTCCGTCAGGCCCACTGCGTATAGCCACACATTTTCCTCACGCCACAACCTGAACAACTCTTGACTCACGCAGTGGTGTACGACACACTTATTCGAACCGATCAAACGATCGGTTCAAGCTTTCATCAATGGCGATAGGAGCTTTCATGACCGCATCATCAGCAATTGACCCCACACAGGCCCACCACCATCTGAAACACCGAAAGCTCTTGGCATCCGGTGTCGTCGGGTCCTCAATTGAGTGGTACGACTTTTTCCTCTACGGCACGGCAGCCGCGTTGGTGTTCCCACACGTGTTTTTCCCATCGGAAGGACCACTGGTTGCGACCCTTTTGAGTTTCGCTACGTTCTGGGCAGGGTTCATTGCCCGCCCTCTGGGTGGCGTGATTGCCGGTCACTACGGCGACAAGCTTGGTCGCAAACCCGTCGTCGTTGTTTCTCTCATCGTTATGGGCATAGCAACGTTTGTCATCGGGTGCCTTCCAGGCGCGGCGAGCATTGGCTTAGTGGCACCTATTGCCCTTGGCCTTTGTCGCTTTGCCCAAGGTCTTGCAGCAGGTGGCCAGTGGGGCGGGCTTGCGCTCCTTCTTACTGAATCAGCTGGCCCTAAGAACCGCGCATACTCCGGTTCGTTTAACCAGATCGGTGTTCCAGCAGGAGCATTCCTAGGTAACGTCGTGTTCATCACCGCAACCTATGCCCTCACACAAGAACAGTTCATCTCATGGGGCTGGCGCATTCCGTTCTGGTTCACTGCAGTCCTTTTCCCTGTTGTGTTGTTTATCCACCACAAAGTTGAAGACAGCCCAGAGTTCCGCGAACTTGAAAAGAAGACGTCTGAAACTCAGTCGCAAATCGTCAAAGCACCTCTGTGGGTCGCGGTGAAGAAGCATTGGAAGACCATCCTTCTGGGTTGCGGACTTCTCGCTTCGACCAACTGCATCTTCTACATCTCCATCGCAGGTGTACTTAGCTACGGCGCAAACTACCTGGGCTTGGACCGCACCCACATGCTGATCGCAGGAGCGTTGGCGTGCGTCATAGGTATTGTGACCACACCCCTACTAGCCCTGTGGTCAGACCGAATCGGCCGCCGACCCGTCGTCATCGTTGGTGGAGCAGGAATCTTCCTGTTTGTCCCGATTTACTTCATGCTGATCAACACCGGAAACATTTTCCTGTTCGGCGTAGCAGTGTGCGTTTCGTCGGTGTTTCAGTGCGCGGTCTACGCTCCACTGGCAGCGTACTTGGGTGAGCTGTTCGAACCTGAAGTTCGGTTCTCTGGCGCTTCACTTGCCTACCAGCTGGCAGCTATTTTGATCTCAGGCGCAACACCGATCCTCATGACCTCACTCATCGCGTCTTCGGGTAACACACACGGCGTGACCATCATGGTCATGATCATGGGTGTCATCACGGTTGTCAGTGCTTTGCTGTTGAAAGAAACGAACCCCAAATGGGTCCGGGAAGACCCTCACGCGGTTCCTGGTGAGTTCCTTTACGAACAGAAGGCAGTTCAGTCAGCTAGTTTCCAGAAAGCTTCCGAAGAGGACCCAGAACCTGTCGCGTAACCTCGTCACACAGTCCTTGTTCGCAACAGGGCTGTAATTAAAGGTGGCCGTTAGCAACACTGCTACCGGCCACCTTTATGTTGTAAACATCCGAACTTTACAACTGAGACACATCGATCGCGCGCTTGAGGATCTTCCCGCTTGGCCCCTTAGGCAACGCCTCTACGAACTTAATGATCCGAGGAATCTTGTACGCCGAAAGCCGTTCCCTAGCAAACGCCTCAATTTCTTCTTCCGTCAGCGTCACCCCTGGCATAGGAGTAATAACAGCCGTAACGATCTGCCCGTAGTGTTCGTCGTCCGTTCCCAGCACGGCCGCCTCAAGAACGCCAGGGTGTTCGTACATCGCTTCTTCGATCTCACGCGGGTACACGTTGTAGCCACCGTGAATGATCAGGTCTTTGAGCCGGTCCACGATATATAGGTATCCGTCCTCATCAACCCGGCCCAGGTCACCGGTGTGGAACCAGCCGTCTTCGTCAATCACTTGGGCCGTTGCGTCTTCCCGCTTCCAATAACCGGGCATGTTCACCGGGCCACGCGAACATACTTCACCGACCTCACCTACTGGCACCTCGGCGCCGGTGAGGTCCTTAATGCAGAATTCCAGTTCCGGCAGCGGCACTCCCACCGACCCTGGTTTACGCACACCGTCCAGCGGGTTCATACTCACCATCGCCGAGGTTTCCGTCAGCCCATACCCTTCCGTGAGCACAGCGCCAAAGCGTTCTTCGAACTTGCGAATGAGCTCAACTGCTGCTGACGCCCCACCTGACAGCGCGAACCGCATGTGGGAGAAGTCGTAGTCACCTTCTGGCGCGTGCACGATCGCGTTCCACATCGTTGGAACTCCGGACACTACCGTGAGCTTGTCATGGCTCATGACTTTCAGCTGTTCAACCGGGTCAAACCGGGGCAACAGCGTCAGCTGCGTGCCGTGCGCGACCGCCACCATGAGAATTGACGACAGCCCAAACACGTGGAAAAGCGGGAGGGAGGTGCCACCTCGGTCGTCTTCTGTCATCTTCGAGTCGATGCCACCGATCCGGGCAGCGTTGGTGAGGTTGCTGACCGTGAGCATGGCGCCCTTTGGGCGGCCCGTGGTGCCCGAGGTGTACAACAGTACCGCGACGTCCTCACCTTTGCGTTCGACCGGGGTGAAGTCGTCAAACGGGGGAAGGTCAGCCAGGTCAGCCGGGGTGATCAGTTGGCATGTTTCGAACGTCACGCCGGCTTTCTGGGCGGACTCTTGGCCAGCTTGGGCCACGGCCGGGTGCGCCACAATGCGACTAGCTCCGGAGTCTTCAAGGAAATAGTCGATTTCACGCGTGGTGGCCAGCGGGTTGATGGCCACGACTGTGAGCCCGATTGCTTGGGCGGCAAAGAATTCGACCACAAATTCCGGTGTGGTGGGGGCGATGAGGAGCATCCGGTCCCCCTCGCTCACCTGGGGCGCTAACTGTTGCGCGCGACGCGCAACCAGGCTGGCCAACTGTCCACGGGTGATTTCAACTCGCGGCTCTGTCAGGGGCCCGCGCAGTTGCATGCGATCAGGGTCTTTACGCGCGAAGTCGAAAACCGGCGTTGCAAGATTCAGCGGTGAAAATTCCACGATTCTCCTTTGAAACATGGCGGCTACGTACTCACATACTAAAACAACATTTGCTCCCGAGCGATCGATCGGTGAAGATGTTTTATAAACTTCATTGGGCTCGAAGAGGAGATCACATGGAAGTGAACGGAAACGTAGCAGTCGTCACCGGGGGCGCCGGCGGAATTGGGCAGGCCCTGGCAGCGGAGCTCGTCAACCGAGGTGCCCGCGTGGTTGTGGCGGATGCCGCCGAGGCGGTGGCCGAGGTGGCAGAAAAGCTAGGCTGCCACGGTTGGCAGGGCGACGTGTCAACAGTCGCCGGAATCGAAGCGCTCATCGCTGAAACCGAAAAAGAATACGGCCCCGTCGACCTGTTCTTCGCAAACGCAGGGATCATGGGGCAGTCTGGGCTGGGCGACGAGGAAACGTGGGACACAGCAATCGATGTGAACCTGCGAGCGCACATCCGCGCGGCCAAGCTTCTGATACCTGGCTGGCAGGAAAGGGGACGGGGGCACTTCGTGTCGACGGCCTCGGCGGCGGGCCTTCTCACCCAACTGGGGCAGGCGGAATACTCCGTTACCAAGCACGCCGCGGTGGGATTCGCCGAATGGCTGGCCATCACTTACGGCGGTGACGGCATCAACGTCACATGCGTGTGCCCCATGGGCGTCAACACCGCAATGTTGCAAGCAGGCACAACTGCGCAGAACGTCACGGAAAAAGTCGCAGCCGCGGCCGTGACACAAGCCGGGCCGGTCCACGAACCGCAGCACGTGGCACAGATTGTGCTCGACGGGGTCGAGAACAACGAATTCTTAGTGCTCCCCCACCCTGAAGTTCTCGATATGTATCGCATGAAGGGGTCTGACTACCAGCGTTGGATTTCCGGAATGCAGCGTTACCAAACCACCCTCACCAACCAACACAAGGAGTAAACATGTTTGAACAGACGGAACGTGGAAAAGACTACGAAGGACGCCTCAACGCGTTTATGGACGAATTCGTGTACCCGGCCGAACCGGTGTACCACGAACAGATGCGCGAAGTGGGCCCGCACGGCATGCCGCAGGTACTGGAGGACCTCAAGGCAGAAGCAAAGTCGCAGGGCCTGTGGAACCTGTTCCACCCACACCCAGAGTGGGGCCCGGGCTTAACCAACTCAGAGTACGCGCCGCTGGCCGAAATCACCGGCCGTTCAATTGAGATCGCGCCTGAAGCGATCAACTGTAACGCTCCTGACACCGGGAACATGGAAGTGTTCACGCTGTTCGGAACCGATGAGCACAAGGAAAAGTACCTCAAGCCCCTGCTTGACGGGACCATGGCTTCGGCTTTCGCGATGACTGAGCCTGCCGTGGCCAGCTCGGATGCGACCAACATCGAGTTGCTCATGAAGAAGGACGGCGACGAGTACATTCTGGACGGGCGCAAGTGGTTCGCGTCTAACGCAATGCACCCCAACCTGGGCGTGTTCATCGTGATGGGAAAGACCGACCCTAACGCTGACACTCACCGCCAGCAGTCCATGATGGTGGTGCCAGCTGACGCTCCCGGCGTCACCATTGTGCGCAATCTGCCCGTGTTTGGGTATGACGACCGTGAGGGCCACGCCGAGGTCATTTTCGACCAGGTGCGCGTGCCGGCTAAGGATGTTCTCAAGGGCGAGGGCGAAGGGTTCGCGATCAGTCAGGCCCGCCTTGGTCCAGGCCGTATCCACCACTGCATGCGTGCGATTGGATGTGCCGAACGCGCGCTGGAACTCATGTGTAAGCGTGCAGAAGAGCGCGTGACCTTTGGTCAGAAGCTGTCGCAGCGCGCGAACATTCAGGACTGGATCGCTGAGTCGCGTATTGAGATCGACCAGGCTCGCCTGCTGACCTTGCACGCGGCTCACCTCATGGACACCGTGGGCAACAAGGTGGCGCGCACGCTCATTTCAGAAATTAAGGTCGCAGCCCCTGTCATGGCGCTGAAGGTGATTGACCGTGCGATTCAGGTGCACGGAGGTGGCGGTGTCACGAACGACTTCCCGCTGGCTTCGATGTACGCGCACATGCGTACCCTGCGCCTTGCTGATGGACCAGACGAGGTTCACAAGATGACCATTGCCCGCCACGAACTCAAGAAGTACCGGAAGTAGAGGAAATCATGTCGTATGCACCGCTGTGGGAATCGGCTGCTCGTGAACTTGAGGAGCTCCGTAACCGCCCCGCTGAAACTCTGTCGCAGATCGATTCTGTTGACGGAACCGTTGCAACCTGGGTAGCGCATTGGGCACTCACACGCCCCGAAACCACAGCGGTGCATTTTTACGGCCGCGACATTACATACTCGGAACTGGACAATCTAGCTGACCGTGCTGCTGAATGGTTGCGCTTACACGGGGTCAACACGGGTGACCGGGTTGCCCTGTACATGGGCAACTGCCCTCAGTACCTCATTCTTTTTGTTGCGATCATGCGCCTGGGTGCGGTGCTAGTCCCAGTGAACCCCATGTTCCGCGCCAACGATTTCACGTACGAAATCAACGATTCGTCACCCAAGGTTGTTGTTGCCCAAGAGGAACTGCGCGAGGTTGTCGAAGCGAGCCGCGCCGACCTCGATTCTGTTCCTCATGTTGCCTACACCCGGTTGAGTGACACGCTAACGGCGACGCCTCAGCCTCGCGCCCCATTTGAGCGTGAAGAAGTGAGCGCGGACTGGCAGGAGATCACGAACACTGCCCCGCTTGCCCAGCGTCCCGAGGTCGACCCGGCTTCTCTGGCCGCTCTCAACTACACGGGTGGCACCACTGGGTTGCCCAAAGGGTGCGAGCACACTCACGAACACATGGTGTATACCGCACTGAGTACACTGGCTGTGCGTGGAATGCGCCCGGGTGATAAGCCCGAGGTCTACCTCTGTTTCCTACCCATCTTTTGGATCGCTGGAGAAAACGCCGGCATCCTTAACCCGCTGGTCGACGGGTCGACCGTTGTCCTGCTGACTCGGTATCACCCTGATGCTGTGCTGGAACTGCTCGAAGATCAGAAAGTCACGTTCATGGTGGCTCCGGCAGATGTCTACTATGAGTTGCTCGCTAAAGACGTCGCATCACGTTCACTCGTCCTTGACCAGGTGCTAGCGGTGTCGTTCGTCCGCAAGCTCACGGTTGATCTACGCGAACAGTGGATGAAAGCTACTGGTTCACTATTGTGTGAGGCTTCATACGGAATGACCGAAACCCACACGATGGACACGTCCACGTTTGGACTTCAAGAAAACAACCAAGATCTCCAGGCCGAACCGATCTACACGGGCTACCCCGTGCCGGGAACCCAGATCGTTGTTGTCGATCACGATCTCAAACCGGTTGGACCCGGCGAAATCGGTCAGATTTTGGTCAATTCGCCTTCGGTTCTCACCAGGTATTTCAACCGCCCCGAAGCAACTGAAGACAGTCTTATTGAAGGGTGGTTGCTCACTGGAGACACGGGTCGTTTTGATGATCACGGTGGGCTGACTTACCTTGCTCGCACAAAAGAAATGATCAAGGTCAACGGAATGAGTGTGTTCCCTGCTGAACTGGAGTCGTTCTTTAAGCAACACCCCGAGGTCGGCAGTGTTGCAGTTGCACCGCGCGATGACAACAAACGCGGACAGGTTCCCGTCGCATTCATTGTGCGCGCAGAAGGCTCGCAGATCACAGCAGATGAACTTACGGAGTGGGCACGCACAAACATCGCGGAATACAAGATTCCAGAAATCACCTTCGTAGAAGCGATGCCGATGACCGCGACCGGCAAGATCAGAAAAGTCGACCTTGTAGCCGCACTTAACCAAGAGGACTGATGACACACACTCTGCTCATTGCTAACCGTGGCGAAATTGCGGTGCGAATCGCGTCTACTGCTCGGCTCATGGGGATACCTACGGTGGGTGTGTACACCCCCGATGACGCCACTAGTTTGCATGTCGACACGTGCGATACCGCTGTGGAGATTCCTAGCTACTTGGACTCTGACGCTGTCCTGGATGCAGGAGTGAATAACGGAGCAACCCTTGTTCACCCGGGGTATGGCTTCTTTGCCGAATCCGCTGACTTCGCCCGCACGGTACGTGATCGCGGCCTAACTTTTGTTGGACCAACACCGCAGGCGCTTGAAGCTGTCGGAGACAAGGAACGAACGAAGTCGCTGGCGAACACACTGGGCATCTCAGTCACCCAGTCCACGGGTCTATTGAGTGGTGATGCCGGGGTTGCCCAAGCGGTTCAGCTCCTCGAAGAATCGCCAGATGGAATAGCGATTAAGGCCGTAGCTGGCGGTGGGGGCCGTGGCATTCGAGTCGTGACGAACGACGATGACGTGGCTCAAGCCCTTTCGCAATGCGCGCATGAAGCTCGCGTGGGGTTCGGTGACGACAGAGTTTTTGCTGAACAGTGGGTTCAGAATGCACGCCACGTTGAGGTGCAGGCTCTTGGCGCGTCTACAGGCGTACACATTCTGGGCGACAGGGACTGTTCCCTGCAGCGTCGACGCCAAAAAGTCATCGAGCTTGCCCCAGCACTGCTCGCAGAGAACGTGCGCGAAGAACTCCACGACGCTACCCGCACTCTTCTCGAACACGTCAATTACACATCCCTTGCAACCGTCGAATTTCTGGTCACGGAATCCGGCTGGTATCTCATGGAGGTCAACCCCCGTATCCAAGTTGAGCACACTGTCACAGAGTGTGTAACAGGACTCGACCTGGTTGAACTTCAGCTGCGCGAAGCAATGGGCACTGGTGGAGAAATCTCGCCTATTCCAACCAAGAAAGTTGCTGTGCAGGCGCGAGTATGTGCGGAACGGTTTACAGAAAGTGGAGATGTCGTTCCCATGACGGGAACTGTCGAAGCCTTTGACGCACCGCACGACGCTGGAGTCCGCGTCGACACGTGGATTCGTTCAGGCACAGAAATTGGCACAGCCTATGACTCGCTTGTAGCAAAGGTCATCTGCACAGGCCACGATCTTGACTCCGCGCTCAATAACTGTGAACGAGCACTCGCACGCACACAGGTTCGCGGAGTCAACACCAACGTGAGCTTCTTACAGGCCCTTCTCCCCTACGCCGTAGACGCCACGACATCGACAATCGACACCCAGTTTGCACGCATCGTCGAATCTGCCCCAGAAGCCCTAGTCGAAGCCGACGAACACAGCGTTCCTACGGATCTTGCAGACGGTGAAGAAGCTGTGCTCGCCCCGGTTTCCGGAACTGTGGTTTCGCTTGAACCCAATGAGGGCGAACTTGGGCTCATTGAAGCCCTCAAAATGCACCACCCCATTGTGGCACCCCCGCACGTCAACGCCCGCCCACTTGTGAACGTGGGAGATACGGTCGTGAAGGGGCAAGCACTGTGGATTGTTCAGGGTGCAAACGGGGCGCATGAAAATGCCACACAAGCGACCAGCCAACCGCACCCCGGTATTCAAGAGGTGAATGACCGCCACGCTGTCACACACGACGAAGCCCGCCCAGAAGCGGTCGCCAAACGTCACGGTCAGAACCGTCGCACTGCCCGCGAAAACCTGGCCGATCTGATAGTTCCAGGAACATTTGTCGAATACGGAGCACTGGCAATCGCAGCACAGCGTAAGCGACGAAGCCTCGAAGAATTGATTACCAAGACGCCCGCCGACGGACTCGTGGGCGGAATCGGACAGGTAAAAACGACCTCGGGCCCGGTCAGCGCTGTCATCATGAGCTATGAGTACATGGTGCTTGCTGGAACCCAGGGAGCGCGCAACCACGCCAAAACTGACCGGCTTCTTGACCTGGCTCACCGGAAGAAACTCCCCGTTGTGTTCTTCGTCGAAGGTGGCGGCGGCAGGCCCGGTGACACCGATATTGCACCAGGAACCCAGCTCAACGTTTCCACGTTTGCCGCCCTGGCACGCCTCCGAGGTGTGGTCCCGCTTATTGCGGTCGCAGCCGGCCGCACATTCGCCGGCAACGCGGCTCTCGCAGGAGTGTGCGACATCATCATTGCGCACGAAGACGCGAACATTGGGATGGGCGGTCCTCAGATGATCGCAGGAGGTGGACTGGGCACCTTTGACGTCAGCGAAGTAGGTCCCACGGCGGTGCACCGCCGTTCAGGGGCCGTTGACATTGTTGTTCCAGACGATCAAGCGGCCGTGAAAGCCGTTCAAAAGGTCCTGGGACTGTCGCAGAATGTCACTGAGTACGAACACACTGGTGAACCACAAAACACTGTTCCTGCTGATCGCCTTCGCGCCTTTGATATGCGTGACGTGATCACAAGCGTGGCCGACGACGGCACGTTCCTTGAACTGCGCACTGACTACGCTTCTGGTGCAATTGTTGGGTTCATGCGGGTACACGGGCACAGCTTCGGTTTTATCGCCAACAACAACCACCATTTAGGCGGGGCGATCGATGTTGATGCAGCCAGGTCTTTTACTCAGCACATTGCGTGTGTTGAGAACCTGGGCCTACCCCTCATCAGCTTTGTCGACACCCCTGGTTTTATTGTGGGACCGGAGGCAGAAAAAGAACCTGGCATGCGCGCTTTTGGTGACTTATTCGTCGCAGGCGCACATTTCACAGGCAGCACAGGTGCAGTGATCATCCGTAAGGCGTACGGTCTTGGAGCCATGGCAATGACCATGGGATACCTGCACGCTACCGATTTCTGCATCGCATGGCCTGCAGGTGAAATGGGACCCATGGGCTTAGAGGGTGCTGTGCGACTGGGGTACGCAAAAGAGCTTGCGCAAGTAGAAGGCGAAGAACGCGAACAACTCTATTCGCGGCTCCTTGACGAACTGTACGCTCAAGGCAGAGCGCTTTCAGCCGCTGAAGTTTTTGATATCGACGATGTGATTGACCCAGTGCACACGCGCGAATGGATCGCCTCACTCATCACACCACAGTGACAAACACGTTGTCCGCGGTCTCAGGCGGCAGGTCCAAAACTTCCGGCTCACCTTCAACGGTCAAGGTCAAGTACTCTCCGTTGACCCGCAGAGAAGCCACGGCATCCGGTACTACGCCCGTGCGCTTGAACTGCCCCAGCAAAAACGTGTCCACCTGAAGTGGCTCACCCAACCACTGGATCTTCACCGTGAGGTCTTTGTCAGTGGTAGCGACATCGGTCAGCGCCCGTGCTTGTGGCCCAGTTTCAGGTTCAAGCCCCAGTTCTTCCAACCCCGGAATGGGGTTGCCATATGGACTGGTGCTCGTTGTGGGAAGGATTTTCACCAAGCGTTCTTCGACCTGCTGGCTCATCACGTGTTCCCACCTACACGCTTCATCGTGAACCAGTTCCCAATCCAGCCCGATCACATCAGACAGGAGCCTCTCAGCCAACCGGTGCTTACGCATCACCGACGTAGCCAACTCACGCCCCGATTCTGTGAGTTCAAGACTCCTGTCCGAATCCACGATCAAGAGTTCGTCGCGTTCCATACGCGCAACTGTTTGAGACACAGTAGGACCAGAATGCTCGAGGCGTTCTGCAATGCGTGCACGCAACGGCCTGACCCCTTGCTCCTCAAGCTCCACAATGGTCTTGAGGTACATTTCGGTGGTGTCGATCAGGTCCTTCACATTACCCCTCAGCTCATGACGTCCAGTTGGCCAGTGGCCCAGTCATCATTCTATTAACAATCCAATAAATGGCTAGGCATCTTTCATTTGCCAAACTACTGGGCGACTCACGGGAACAGCCGTTGCACCGTCCACGCCGCCGCATCATCCAAACGCGACACCTGAGAAGCCTTCACCTGAAAACGGTCATGCATGCGACTTTCACTCCCGTGCCAAAACTCCAACGTGTGAGCGCGCACCACATACCCACCCCAGTTGTCAGGTCGCACTACAGGGTCACCGGCTGCCGCCTCGGCGCGGGCATACGCCTCATCTAACTCTTCGCGGCTACCCACCGGCTGAGACTGCCGGGACGCAATCGCTCCGATCTGCGATCCCCGTGGCCTCACCGCAAAATACGCGTCGGACTGCTGGGCGGGAACCCGCTCAGCGACACCACGCACACGCACCTGACGGTGCGCCGCATGCCACGGAAAAACCAACGCCACGTGTGGGTTCTCAGCGATCTGACGACCCTTCGTCGAGTCGTAATTAGTGAAAAACACGAACCCTTCCGGGCTGAACTCCTTGAGCAGAACAATGCGCGAATCCGGACCGTCCTCATCGACAGTCGACACCACCATCGCATTGGGTTCATGCACGTGTTCAGCCACTTCCTCATACCACCGACTGAACTGTTCAAACGGGTTCTCACCCACCAAATCAGATGAGTTTCCCTGGTACTCGGTTCGCGTCGTAGCAAGCGATTCAAGATGGCTCATAGGCCAATAGTACCGCCGGCAAGAAGTACACATCTTGACCCGCCCGCACTCTCTCTACGCTCATTCCCTACACTTGCACATGTGACTGAGACTACTTACGCACCCATTCCGTCTGAACTGCTTCCCCGCGATGGCCGCTTTGGTGCCGGCCCTGCTCGTATCCGAGACGAACAGGTCACCGCGCTCATGCAAGCCGGACGTACCGTCCTAGGAACCTCGCACCGCCAAGCCCCCGTGAAGAACCTGGTCAAGCGCGTCCGTGAGGGCCTCCAGCAACTGTTTTCACTCCCCGAAGGCTACGAAGTGGTCTTGGGCAACGGCGGGTCCACGTGTTTTTGGGACGTCGCTACATTCTCCCTGGTGCGTTCACGTGCAGCTCACGCGCAGTTTGGCGAGTTCGGTTCCAAGTTCGCAAAAGCCACCGCACAAGCCCCGTTCCTTGAAGACTCGGTCATTTATGATGCCCAGCCAGGCACTGCAACTATCCCGCAGGCAACCGACGGGGCAGACGTGTACGCATGGCCTCACAACGAAACCTCGACGGGTGTCGCAACCACCATCACCCGCCCGCAAGGCATTGCCGACGACGCTCTGGTCGTCATCGACGCGACCTCGGCCGCCGGTGGCCTCCCAGTAGATATCTCCCAGACTGATGTCTACTACTTCGCACCGCAAAAAAACATGGGTTCCGACGGTGGCCTGTGGGTAGCCATCATGAGCCCGCGTGCCTTGCAACGCGCACAAGAAATCAAGGAGTCCGGCCGCTGGATTCCCGCCTCCCTGGACCTGGTGACAGCCATCGACAATTCGCGCAAGAACCAGACCTACAACACTCCCGCGGTTGCCACCCTGTTGCTCTTGGCCGAACAGATCGAATGGATCAACGCCCAGGGTGGCCTGGCCTGGGCTACCGAACGCACCCGCGCATCCTCGCAACTGGTGTACGACTGGGCAGAAAAGCGCCCTGAAACTACCCCGTTTGTGACCGAGGTGCAGGACCGTTCCGCCGTTGTGTGCACCGTGGATTTCGATGACTCGGTGGACGCCGCCGAGGTGGCAAAGACCTTGCGCGCTTCCGGAGTTGTCGATGTTGAACCGTACCGCAAGCTGGGGCGTAACCAGTTGCGGATTGCCACGTTCGTGTCGGTGCCACCGGAAGACGTCAAGGCACTTCTTGCGTGCATCGATTACGTGCTGGACAACCGTTAGCTGACAGACGCGTGGCCCTGTGCTTAAGCGAACCGGCCGCGCTTAAGCGAACCGGCCGCGCGTTTATGTGAAGTAAACGAAACACCCAACGGCGAACGCCAATGCCGCAATTGAGGCGAAGCTGAGCTCAACCACAATGCCCAGTGCCGCTGTTTTGATGATCGCCCAGGAAGATGCCCAGGCTGTTGATGCGTCTTTTAACCGTTGGTATTCCATCACGAACAGACCCACAACAAAGCCCAAAAGAAGCCCCACGACTGGGATTAAGAAGAAGCCCACCAAAGCAAGCGCACCCGAAACCAACAGGGTGGACTTGGGGATCTTCATGGTTGATAGTTTGCGACCGGTGAGGACCCATGATGAAGCCATTCCGGCTGCGACACACACTGTGATGACTGCAAAGACGATCCAGGTTGGCGTGGAGTTCGCAAAAATTGCCCACACCAAACTGCTAATCCATATGAGGATCGAACCGGGCAACACCGGGATCACAATCCCTAACAGCCCCACGCATATGGCCAATGCGCACAGTACGGTCACAACAATGATCGTGGTCATCTGGGTCCTTTCGTCGCACACAGTCTACGGTGTGTGTGCCGGCCTATTTGCGTGGAGTTTTCCCGTCGTACGTGAAGAACACTAATCTGCGCGAACGGGCCCGGTGGACTCGAAGATTCTTGGCGGTCATCATCCACAAAGTACCAATGGCTATCCCAATGATCCCGGACGTCCCAGCTACCAGCAACGCAATACGTGGACCATAGGTGTTGGCAATAAAGCCTGAGATCGGAGCACCCACTGCTCCCCCACCCATGAGGACTGCTGTGTACATGGACATGACACGGCCACGCACATGCGCGGGAATAGTGGTCTGAACAAAACCGTTTGCTGCCGTGAGCATGGTGATGGTGGCAAAGCCCACGCCTACAAGCGTGATCGCGAACAGTTCATACGTGGGCGCAACTGCAGCCAGAATTCCCACGAAGCCAAACCCTCCAGCGGCCCAGAAAACGTAACGGAGTCTGGGCTTTTCACGGCTGGCCGAACGCAAAGCACCAGCGACTGATCCAATCGCGATAATTGAGGACAGTAGCCCGAAGCCTGCCGCATCTTTTCCGAACTCGACGCGCGCCATGGTGGCCGTAAAGATGTTGAAGTTGAAACCCAGGGTGGAGATAACAAACAGAATCGACAGGACCACCACAATGTCTGGGCGTGTTTTGATGTATGTGAAACCACCCAGGACCGATTTCAAACCGTGAGCCTTGGACCTTGGCGAAGGATGCAGGCGAGACTTGTCCAAACCAATCAGCACTGCCAGGGTGGCAATGTATCCCAGTCCGCTGATCGCGAAGACCACCGCAGCCCCTACCGAGGCGGTCAGGAGACCCGCAATTCCGGGCCCTAAGAGACGCGCCCCGTTAAAGGATGCCGAGTTGAGCGAGACTGCGTTGGGTAAGAGCCGGTCACCTACCAACTCTGAAACAAAGGATTGGCGCGTGGGCGCGTCAAGACACATGACAAGTCCCAAGAAGAGGGACATGCCGTATACCCACCAGATGTTCAGCGCGCCTGTTAAATACAGGGTCAATAAAACAAAACCACTGGCACCTTGAAGCGCTTGAGTGATCATGAGTACCCCGCGCTTACTAAAGCGGTCAGCAATCGCTCCAGCAAAAGGAAATAAGAGAAGTTGCGGACCCAGCTGCAACGCCATGCCGATTCCCAAGGCAGTAGCGTTGTGGTCAGTCAGTTCAGTGAGCACCAGCCAGTCTTGGGCCGTTCGCTGCATCCACATGCCGGTGTTGGACGTGAGTGCTGCAACGAACCAGTTCCGGTAATTGGGTTCGCTCAATGAGCGGAATGTCGAGCTCATGTGCCCGCCCCCATTGTGCGTGTCCTCCTACCCGCTCACCTTTAAGCGGTCGTACACAACCGTTTACGAATGTACTCTACGTCAGTGTTCTGACTTGTTGTGTTCGGTGGTGTCATGTGAACCACCGGTGTCTTCTGATTCTGTTGTATCCACCATGTCGAAATGTTCGACTTTGTCATCAATGACTGCCTGCGGGGTTTCTTCGCGACGTTTACGCACATCGGTTTCCGAGTGTGCGCCACATCCCGAATCGAGTGACACCACGCGACCGTCAAAGGGTGACCATTCGTTCGCACATACTCCAAACTGCATGCGCAGTGAACCTGCAATCGGTAGCAGGTAACCACATGTGGAGCAGTGCGCAGATGCGTGGCGCGAGTACTCTCCGTCGGACCCAGATTCCGAACGCTCCCACCGCGTCGCCGCACGCGACAAGCCAGTAGACGACAAAACGCGCACCCGCCCAAGACCCAGTTCATAGTTAGGGATCTGGTCCACGTTGTCACCAGCGACAACCTCGACCTGCTCGAAGCCACCTTCTAAGTTGTCGTCAAAGTCTTTCTTTGGCAAGACATCGCGGGTACCCAGGTCACCTGGCTGAATACGGTCTTGCCAGGGAACCCACTTGGGCGCTGTCAGAGCTTCCTCACCAGGAAGCAAAGCAGTTTCACACACGGTGACAGGAGCGTCATCTTCCGGGGCACGTGCAATCACGGCCGTCCACGCCCAACCGGGGTACGCCGGGTCCAGGCACTCAAAAGTATGGGTGGCACTGCACCGCGCTTCGCACGAAACACCGAGGTGTCTCCCCACGACCTCGGCGGGAACAACATCAAGAAGCGCCCGCCGTGCAATGTCGACAGCGTTTTCAAGAACTGGGTCCAGCTCCAAGGTAGAACCGGGGTCCACCGATTCGAGCCATGCGGTAAAGAGCCCGCTCATTAGACCTCCAGGTCGTCTGCGATGTGCCTGAGCACTTCAGCGACCTTGTTCGAGAACACAGGGTCAGGGAACCGGCCCTGGCGAAGTCCCGCCGAAGTATCTTCAAGCAGTGTAATGACATCATCGATCATATCCGCAGTCTTTTTGGGGTCACGGTTGCGCTTGACCGCATCGATGAGACGAGCCTTGAGAACCTGCTTTCCGCGGCGCCCGTCAACTACGTCGAACTCTAGCCGTGTTCCCGGCGCTACCTTGACACCGTCGGGAAGAGCAGACTGGTGCAAAAACATGTCGCCTTCATCGCTTGTGACAAAGCCGAACCCTTTTTCTTGATCAAACCACTTAACACGACCAACAGGCATGATTGTTTCCTTTCGGAGATGAGATAAAAAACTAGAGCGATAAGGAAGAAAAAAACTTATGCTTTACGACGTTTGATGACCATGCGAACCCACAGCACACCCAGCAAAAGAATTGCAACTGGTGAGGCAATATACGCACAGGCCATCAGAAATGTGGGCGGCGTGTGGTCACGTACTCCCATGAACACGACAGCGGCCACCGAAAGCGCCCCCACAACTGAAAATAAAAGCGCTAGCACAGCCAGAAGGAAGTCCGTTCCCGACATGGTCGACGCGCGCTGCGGTACGCGGTCTGGTCTTTCCCCGGTCATACGGCTTCCTCCTTTCAACAAAAACAATGGCCCACATTGGGGGCCGGTGTTAAACGCAGTGGCGAGCGCCCACAGGCGAACCCGCAAATACGTGTATTGTTCGAATATTATACAGGGCTTCTCTCACTCTGGATACCTCCCCACCTCGGAAACTATCTTCAGCCCTGACTCCAGCCACACCTCGGGCACGCCTTCAGGCACAACTCCGGGTACTACACTGGTTCGAGATGTCTACTGTGTCATTTGCGTCATGGATCAGTTCCGCCCCCAAGGAAACGCTCATAGCGATCCTGGAGTGTCGCCGTGACCTAGTCCGCTCCGACACCGCTTCATTTCAACGCTTAGCTGGACTCGCGTCTTCCCGCGCCGCGGTAGCCGTAGGCCTGGAGTCACTCAACGCACAACAACTCCAACTGGCGTGGAAGATGGCCCGCAGTGCACGCACCGGCCCGCTCATCACCGGCCTACCAGAAAGTCCCGACCTCAACGCACTTATCGACGCTGCCCTCGCATGGCCCTCCGGCGACGGCCACCGCATCCAGTCAGAAGCCATTGCGCTCCTACCCACAACAGCGTCCGCGGTAGCGACACCGCCTCGCTGGACCACTCTGGACACCCCGGACTCACCGGAAACACATACCGTTCCACACTCCGTGCCCACAAACGCTGCCGCAGCGGCAGTCAACCAGGTGCTCACTGATCTGGGTGCCGTCGCAGAAGCGCTCGCAGCTCTGAAGCCTTCCCAATTAGTCCGAGGTGGGATAGGCAAAAGGGACGTGTCCACCTTGGCGGCGCGCACCTCGGCGGACGTTTCCACAGTGGTGTTCTTGCTGGAACTTGCCCGCGCGCTGGGACTCATTGGCGTGAGCGACTCCCACGATGACCCGCAGTGGATGCCCACGGTCGCATGGGACGCGTTTCACGACGACCGTGCACACGCGTACGTGTCAGCCGTGGGCAGCTGGCTCACCCTTACACCCAACACGCTTCATGTGGGTACCGGAACCACGTGGAACGACCAAAAAACACACGTTCTAGGCACGCATCAACCACCTCCTGCGCCTCGACCAGTCATGCCGTTTGCGCGCTACCGGGTGCTGACCCTACTCAACGAACTCGCCCCAGATCAGCACGCGATCGCCACCGCCGACCTCGTGGCTCACGCTCAGTTCCGCCACCCGCTCACACTCGGGTTCGATGAGCCCACAGTTCGGCAGATACTCACTGAAGCAGAACACTTAGGGCTCACATTCACCCCATTTCACGCAACCGACTCGTCCGGGCTCACCCACTTGGGCGCAGCACTCGCTGAACACATGCAGACGCGCATGACCGCTGAACTCAGCCCTCTGTGCTTCGACCGCGACCGCCTAGACGCTCCGGACGAATTCGCCCACCTAGTCCCCCCGCTACTGCCTGAACTCGAACGCACGGTCATCACCCAATCCGATCTCACCGCGATTGCCACCGGCCCCCTGCACCCAGAGACCGCAGCGGCCCTGGATCAAGTGGCGACCGTTGAAACCAGGGGCCAAGGAACCGTGTACCGGTTCACCGCGGCGTCGATCACCCGCGCACTAGAATCGGGCCTTTCAACAGCAGCGATCCTTGAGCTCATCGAACGCGTGTCCTCAACCGAGGTGCCCGGCCCCCTGGACTTCCTCATCCGTGACACGGCAGCGAAACTTGGTCGCGTCACCGTGTCAGCAGCACGCGGCGTCATCGTGGTAAACGACCCCGAAGAACTCGACCCGCTCATCGCCGACCCCCTGTTCGCAGCCGCGAAACTCACCCGAGTCGCACCCACCGTGGCCATTTCCAGCGTGGGTCCTGAACGTTTGGGCGTGCTCCTGTCTACCCACGGAATCGACGTCATGAAATCCTCACCTCCAGCCCCAGCACGAGCCCGCGTACCCACCAACACGCGCACTGTCCGCACTCGAACCACCCGGATGAACGACCTCGGCGCGTTCTATCACATGCTCACATCCCACACCGGCGACGCCCAGGGCGCACCCATCACAATTGCGGACACAATCCGCGAAGCTATCGACTCACGCACCCCTCTCACGCTCACCGTTGCAACCGCAACCGGTGGCCGCCAAGCAGTCACGCTCACCCCCATCGCGGTAGCCGGTGGCCTGGTCCGAGGTCGTCGCGGTTCCGGAGAAGTGACCGTTCCACTGGTAAGAGTGATCGCAGCACAACCAAGCAAGGAGGTGTCATGACCGGGCCACTTATTGTTCAGTCGGACCGCACGCTTCTTTTAGAGTCCGGGCACCCAGATTCGCAAGTCGCTGCCGTGGCTATTGCGCCGTTCGCCCAACTGTCGAAGACTCCTGAGTACATTCACACCTACACCATCACCCCGTTGGGACTGTGGAATGCTCGCGCGAGTGGTTATGACGCGGAATCCGTGGTCAACACGCTTATCGAGTTCGCCAAGTTTCCCGTGCCACATGAACTGTTGGTCGACATTGTTGACACGATGGACCGCTTTGGAGTCCTCACCCTGATCGACCACCCCACGCACGGATTAACCCTCCAGTCCACGGACACCGCGCTGCTTGAGAAACTGCGAGCGCACCCGGACATGCAAGGCATTCTGGGTCAAAAGATCGACGACGAGTCTACCGAGGTGTACCCGTCAGAACGAGGTGAACTCAAGCACCGTCTCCTCAGGTTGGGGCACCCCGTGGCCGACCGGGCCGGTTATATCAGCGGCGAAGCCCACACCATTGGACTCACAGATTCGTGGAACCTGCGCGACTATCAAGAGCGCGCAGTCGACGCGTTTGTGCAAGGCGAATCAGGGGTTGTCGTGCTTCCGTGCGGGGCGGGCAAAACTGTGGTGGGTGCAGCAACCATGTCCCGCGTGCAAACGACAACTCTGATCCTGGTGACAAACTCAGTTTCTGCTAAACAGTGGAAAGCTGAGCTGTTGCGCAGAACCAGTTTGACACCAGAAGAGATCGGGGAATACTCCGGGAACCTCAAACAGATTCGCCCCGTCACAATCGCCACCTACCAAGTGCTCACCACCCGCAGAAAAGGGTCCTATTTACACTTAGAACTCCTGGATGCGCGCAACTGGGGACTGGTGATTTACGACGAGGTCCACCTGCTGCCCGCCCCCATTTTCCGACTCACGGCGGGCCTCCAAGCGAGACGCAGGTTAGGGCTCACCGCCACCCTGGTGCGCGAAGACGGGCGAGAAGAAGAAGTGTTCTCCCTCATTGGCCCCAAACAGTTCGACGTTCCATGGAAAGAAATCGAAGCGGCCGGCCACATCGCCACTGCGACGTGCCACGAAGTACGCGTCAAACTCGACCGGGACTTGCGTTCCACATACGCGAGCGCAGAAGGCGAAAACCGTTACCGCTTAGCTGCCAGCTGTGAAGCTAAAGTGCGGGCCACGAAGCACATCGTCAAGGAACACCCAGACGCCCAGATTCTGGTGATTGGGCAGTACCTGGACCAACTCGAGGAGCTGGGCGAAGCCCTCAACGCTCCCGTTCTGACCGGAAAAACTCCCGAGTCTGAGCGTGAACGTCTGTACGAGGACTTCCGCAACGGGGAGGTTCGTGTTCTTGTCGTGTCAAAGGTCGCTAACTTTTCCGTTGACCTTCCGCAGGCCTCCGTCGCCGTTCAGGTGTCCGGCTCCTTTGGCTCCCGGCAAGAAGAAGCCCAGCGCTTAGGCAGGATCCTGCGACCAAAAGAAAACGCGCTCCCCGCAACCTTCTACACGATCGTCACGGCGAACACCGTTGACGAAGACTTCGCCCAACACCGCCGGCGCTTCCTCACCGAACAGGGGTATTCCTACACGATCGAAAACTTCCCCCAGGACTAACTCGTCCCGGGACTAACTTTCGGTGCACGGACTCTTACAAGCCACCTCGGCCGAGGTGTCAGCAGGGTTGGCCTGCGAAGGGGAGGTGGCGGCAGAAGTGCGCGACTGTTCCTCGTCTGGTTCCGGTTCGTCCTCGTCTGGCTCTTCCACGATCACCGGGATTTGACCGGTCGCAGGGTCGATGTCTTCGATCCGTACACGTTCGCGTTTCGTTTGCTGGTTTTCGCCCAACTTAACGAACACGACTCCAGCCAAAACAACAATTCCACCGCACAGCTGCACATATGTGGGCAGGTCGCCCAGCATCCACCACGAAGCCACAACTGACGCTGGAACTTCCAGCAGGTTCAAGAAGCTACCCACCGTGGCACCGATCAGTTGCAACCCAATCACACCAGTCACATACGCAAGAATGGTCACGGCCACAATTGCAAGAACGCCTGCCCACCACGGAATCGTGAAATGCGCGACCGTCACCGGGTCATAGGCAACCTTGAACGGCACGAGACCCACCGCGCACACAATCCCAACGACGATCGCGCCTACTCCCATTCCGAACGCCAGGAGCGGGACAGGAGAAATACCCATATCGGAACGGGCGGACATTACAAAGAACGTTGCCAAACACCCTGCTGCAGCCAGCGCATACAGAACACCCAGCATGTCCAAGGTGGCACCTCGGGGGTCCAAAACAATGACCACACCTGCCATGGCCACCACCATTCCCACCAGAGTGGCGATGGCAGGGTTCACGCGAGTTCGAACCCACAAAAAGAGCACGATCAGAATGGGGGCAGTCATCTCTAAGAGCAGGGCAATGGACGGCTTGAGACGCTCAACCGCCAGGAAGAACAACAGTTGCACACCTGCCATGGTGATCACGCCGTACATGATGACGCGCATGTAATTGCCCTTGAGGTTATGCCACTTTCCGCGCATAGCCCACAGAGCGGGGACCGTGAGGAGGACCGAACACCCGGTCAGACGCGCAAACGTCACACCACCAGCCGACCAATCAGACGCATACATGGTCTTAGCAATTGGTGCCGCCAAGGCAAAGGCCACAACAGAAATAAGAGTGAGAATAAAACCCCACAGCGTTGGTCGTGTCGTCATCGCATACCCCCTCACGTGTAAAAGAAAGCGAAAGCTTAGCGATATTGGAGCAGACCGCTATTTATAAGGTCAAGAGCGTCTCGCAAGCGCAATTGCTAAGTGTGATGAAGGCCACTTTCACATGCAGGTTAAATCCAGGAAACATCCAGAATCGAAGCGCACACTGGATACATGACTACTCAGCATGACACCTCCGACGTCGAAGCTACCTTGCTCGTCGTTGACGACGAACCAAACATTCGCGAACTTCTTTCCACCAGCCTGCGTTTTGCAGGCTTCGATGTTGTTTCAGCCGCCAACGGTGCAGACGCGCTGCGCCTGGCTGAACAAAACGACCCAGACCTTCTGGTTCTCGACGTCATGCTCCCCGACATGGACGGATTCACCGTCACACGGCGCTTACGCCAAGCCGGCAAGCACATGCCGGTTGTTTTCCTCACCGCACGCGATGACACCTCGGACAAAATCACCGGGCTCACGGTAGGTGGCGACGACTACGTCACCAAACCGTTCAGCCTCGAAGAGGTCGTGGCACGAATCCGTGCTGTGCTGCGCCGCACCCACGCACTCGACGAAGAAGATGACGCGGTTCTCAACGCTGGGGACCTCGAACTCGACGACGACACGCACGAAGTTCGACGCGCAGGCATCTACATCGACCTCTCCCCCACCGAATTCAAGCTCCTGCGCTACCTCATGCTCAACGCCAACCGCGTGCTTTCCAAGTCACAGATTCTGGACCACGTATGGGAGTACGACTTTGGCGGAGACACCGGAATCGTCGAATCCTACATTTCGTACCTGCGTCGCAAGATCGACGTCGCGCCAGAAACCGACGAAGCTGGCAACCCTATCGACATGGAATGGACTCCCATGATCCAGACCAAACGTGGGGTCGGCTACATGCTTCGTACACCCGAATCTAAGTAAACGTGGCCCCGTCTCCCACGGCACGCCACAGCAACTCGGGCAAAGCGCCCTTCTGGGACAGTTGGTCACTCACGACCAAACTGCTCACCATCATGATGACACTCATGACCCTGGTCCTTACAGGAACAGGGGCGTGGACCCTAGAGAACCTGCGCGCCAGCCTTATTGAACGCACAGATGAGAGGCTCGTCAACGCCTCGCAGGCACTCGCCATCCAGGCAGCCGAACAGGTGTTGACGCCGTCTCCCATCAAACCTCGGTCAGAAACCAGCGAATCAGTTCGCAGACTCTTGCCGGGCAGCTACTACGTGCAGTTCTTTACCCACGACGGTCAAGAAATCGGATCACCCCTAGCGCCGTCCGAAACCAACGTGCCCATCCTGCCTACCATCGATCAACAAAAAGTCAGCGAAATGCAGGGCCAGCCGTTCAGCGTTCCGGGCACCAAATCACAGTGGCGCGTGTTGGCTCTTCACGTCCAAGACTCCGACATCGTCGTAGCAATTGCTGTGCCCTTTGACCGCGACATTGACGGCATTAGCGAATACACCCAGAACACGATCGTGGGAATCGGCATGCTGGCGTTAGCAATCGTGGCAGGCGTGGGCTATTTCGCCATCACCAACACGTTCCGGCCTCTTAAAGAAATCGAGAAAACAGCTTCACGCATCGCTGACGGGGATCTCTCCCAACGTGTTCCCGAGTATCCTCGCAACACCGAGGTGGGACGCCTCTCCGCTGCCCTCAACACCATGCTGGGGCACATCGAAGACTCGTTCGACAGTCGTCGCCGGAGCGAAAACCGAATCCGCCAATTCGTCTCTGACGCGTCACACGAACTACGCACCCCGCTCGTCACCATTCGTGGATATGCCGAACTGTACCGACAAGGTGCCGTGACAGATCCCGAGATGATTGGCCAGGCCATGAGCCGAATTGAAGCTGAAGCCAAGCGCATGGGGGTTCTCGTCGAAGACCTGGTCACGCTGGCCCGCCTCGACGAAAGGCGGCCGGTCGAGACCGGCTGGGTCGACCTCGGCGGTATTGTGCGGGACGCGGCTGCCGACGCAGCCGCGCAAGCACCCGACCGCGACATCAGTTTCATCGCTCTGGACGGCACCGACGCAAAACCCGTTCCCAAAATCTACGGCGCGGAATCAAAACTGCGTCAAGTCATCGTCAACCTCGCAGGAAACGCGGTCCGTCACACGCCACCCGGCACTGCGATCGAATTCGCTGTAGGAATCGTGGGCATTCCCGTGCCCAGCCCCGAACACGTCGTCGACAAAGGTAGCAAGGACAAGGGCAGTAAAGGCAACAAGGACAAAGCAGGAAAAGAAAAAGCCGGGAAGGACAAGAGCAACAAGGAAAAGGGCTCGCAACTCGCTCGCACAAAAGCGCTCACCAACCGCATCCTTAAACGCGAACCACTCACCGACCAGTCCGACCACGCCATCACCCCTGACGTCAACACAATGGGTGTTCAGGTGTCAGACAATCTCAAAGGCTTCCCAGCCGGACGCGTGCGCTTTGAAGTCCGCGACCACGGCGACGGAATCGACCCCGAAGACGTTCCACGCATCTTTGAACGGTTCTACCGTCTCGACGCCTCTCGCACCCGCGACACGGGAGGGTCCGGCTTAGGACTCTCGATCGTCAAAGCAATCGTCGAATCACACCACGGAAAAATTTCGGTTCAGCCCACACCAGGTGGCGGCGCAACTTTCCGCGTCGACCTCCCCATCCCGCCGGAAGAACCCAGAAAGGAACAACAGTGAGTAACAACCAGTTCGGTTCAGGCTCTGATGACCCTTCCTTCCCACGCACGTTCCCGCCGGCGGGACCGCAGCCTCATCAGCCCACGGCACCTCAGCAACAGCCCCAACCCACGGAGCCGCAATCCCAGCAGGCCCCAACGGCTCAACAGAGTTCCGGTTATGACACCTACGGCCACCAGAACTCCTACGGCATAGCTTCTGGACCCACCCCCGCACCAACAGCCGCCACACCTCAGCCTTGGGCCACCTCGGCCCCTACCCCGGCCAACAAACAGCGCAAGGGACCCTCATGGGGCGGCGTCATTGCGATCGCGACAGTAGCGGCCCTTCTTGCTGGTGGTCTGGGCGCCGGCGCCACGTACGCCCTCCAGTCGCTGCAGAGCTCGTCTTCGGCACAAGAGACCTCCACCGCAGACGAAAAAATCAAGACTACCGAGGTTCCCGACTGGGCAACGATCGCTGCCGACGCAGCGAAGAGCGTCGTGGCCATTCAGGTGGGTCGCGATGGACAGATTGGCGAGCTTGGTTCCGGGTTCGTGTACAAACACAAGGACAGCGACGACCTGTTCATCATCACCAACAACCACGTTGTTGCAAGCGGAGACTCCGCAGGTGGCGAAGTCAAAGCAGTGTTCCGTAGCGGAGCTACCGTCGCCACAAGCATTGTTGGTCGCGACCCAGAAACCGACGTGGCCGTTCTGAAAATGAAAGATGTCCCCCAAGGTGTAGACGCGCTACCTGTGGGCAATTCGGATGCCCTCAAAGTAGGCGAACCTGTTATGGCCTTGGGAAATCCGCTAGGGTTGGCCGACACCGTGACAACAGGGATTGTTTCCGCCCTCAACCGGCCGGTAGCCACCTCCAACCCAGGCAAGAGCGACCAACCTGAAGTCGCCACAATCACGAACGCGATCCAAACCGACGCGGCGATCAACCCAGGAAACTCGGGCGGTCCGCTGGTCAACGGAGCCGGAAAAGTCATCGGCGTCAACAGTTCCGCAGCCGCCTTGCCGGGCACTGCCGAAAGCGGTCAGGCAGGTTCGATCGGCATTGGATTCGCCATTCCGATTGCCCAGGCGACCTGGATCGCTGACCAACTCATTGAGTCGGGTCATGCACAACACGCGTTCTTGGGCGTCAAAATTACCTCCGGCGAGGTGTCCAGGAGCGGAGTGACGGTCGGTTCAGCTGTCGTTGACGATGTGGACAGCGGGTCCCCGGCTGATCAAGGTGGGCTCAACAAGGGCGATCACATCGTCGCTTTCGACGACACCCCGGTCAACGGAGCCGTGAGCCTCCAGGCCCTCACACGTTCAAAAAAGGAGGGTGACACGGTCAAACTCACCATCATCCGAGGCGGTCACCCCACAGACATCAACGTCACCCTCGCCGCGAAATAGGTACAGGAGCGCTGTGGATAACCCTCGTCACTGAGTGGTTACAGTTCTGTGGACGCTTTGCGCTTATCCACACGCCTCCTCTCCCCCGTTTCTTTTGTGTCGATTGTGGTTCATTGTGAAAAGACGCCGGTTTCACAAAGGCGTGAACTCCAGAAAGGAACACAATGTCATACTTCGAAGTCGATTCAGAACGGGTCATCTCTGCTGCCGGCATGGCGAACAAAAGTGTAGAGACCCTCAGCACTGAAACTGACGCCCTGATGGCTCATTTGAACTCTCTTGCAGACAGCTGGAAGGGTGGCGCTGCCCAGAACTTTCAGACGGTCGCAAAAGAGTGGGAAGGTGTCCAACGGCGCGTCCACGAATCTCTTGGGAAGATCCGGGATGCACTCCAAACGGCAGGAACCCAGTACTCAGATGTCGAAAATTCCAATATGAGAATGTTTAGCGCATAGTGCGTGACATGCGCACAAATGGCATGTCTTCTTGGTCATCTCACTAAAGAAATTCACAGCCGAACCAAGTAGGGTTAGAGATGGACGAATCGACCATATTAACGGTCAAACTGGTGACCAAGGAGACATCCACTCATGAGCATCTTTAAGCGCATCGCGATGATTTTCGGCGCTAAAGCCAACAAGGCTTTGGACAAGGCCGAAAACCCTAACGAAACACTTGACTACTCATACCAAAAACAGCTCGAACTGCTCCAAAAGGTTCGTCGCGGAGTAGCCGATGTTGCAACAAGCCGTAAGCGTTTGGAACTGCAGATTGGCCAGCTCGAACAGCAGCAGGACAAATTGCAGGGCCAGGCGCAGAAGGCGATGGAAATGGGTCGTGAAGACTTGGCTCGTGAGGCGTTGACTCGCAAGTCTGGCCTCAACCAGCAAATTGCCGACCTCCAGTCTCAGCACCAGAACCTCCAGGCTGAAGAACAGAAGCTCGTCAACGCATCGCAGCGCCTACAGAGCAAGGTGGAGTCCTTCCGTACCCGCAAAGAAACCATCAAGGCCAACTACAACGCGGCTGAAGCTCAAAGCAAGATCGGTGAAGCATTCAGCGGAATCTCCGAAGAGTTCGGTGACGTTGGACTCGCTGTTCAGCGCGCTGAAGACAAGACGGCAGCACTGCAGGCGCGGGCTGGAGCCGTTGACGAACTCATCGCCAGCGGTGCCCTCGACGACGTGACCGCAGGACCGAACGACGACATTGACCGTCAGCTTGCTCAACTGTCGAGTGACTCGGATGTCGAAACTGAACTCGCTCGGATGCGTGACTCGTTGCCAGCTTCCAACAACTCAGCGCGCCCGCAGTTGGAAGAAGCACAGGATGCTCAGGTCGACGACGTTAAGGGAGAACAGAAGTGATTATTCGCGTGATGGGCGAAGGCCAGTTCAATGTGGCCGACGTCGACGAAGAGCAGCTTCAAACCTATGACAACGAAGTGGAAAAAGCAGTCGCCGACAAGGACCTCGCGCACGTCCAGGACGCGCTCACACGCTTGCGTGAGTTCGTTTTGGAACACGCCACCCCTGTAGACGAGGACTATCTGGGGCCGTCTGACATCGTGATTCCTTACGCCGACGCAAATCTCGAAGACATCGATGAACTACTGACAGGCGAAGGGTTCATCCCCGACCTGTCCTAAAACCACATAAAGGAGGCTCCCGTGTCTGCGCGTGGGCGCTTTGTCAAAGACCGTGGTCTGAACTTCAGAATGGGCACGGCACTGTTCCTCAACGGGCTGATCTACGTCATTCTGATTTTAGGCATCTGGTACGTCCTGGGACGTAGCCCAGCCGGTGTTGTCATCGCTCTTGTCATCAGTGTGGGAGCCTTCTTTTTCCAGTGGTACTTTTCTGACTCGATCGCGCTCCGCGCCATGCGCGCACGGGTCGTCTCAGAACAGGAAGCACCAGAACTGCACGCGATCGTGGACCGGCTGTGCCAGCTGGCCGACTCCCCTAAACCACGCGTCGCATATTCGAACTCGCCGGTGCCTAACGCCTTCGCTACAGGGCGCTCCCCGCAACGCTCCGTAGTCTGTGTCACGCAAGGGTTGCTACAAACACTTGAACCCAAAGAAGTCGAAGTCGTTCTCGCTCACGAACTGTCACACGTCGCTCACCGCGACGTCACCGTCATGACAATCGCAGGTGTGTCAGGTGTCGTCGCAGGGCTCTTGGTCCGCATGGGCTTCTACACACGCTACCGCGGTTCAAGTAACAACAACAGCGCTTTGGTGCTCTTGGGCCTGATGGCAGTAGGTGCCATCGTGTACGTGCTCAGTTTCTTTCTCATTCGGGTTCTTTCCCGCCACCGCGAACTCGCAGCCGACCGCGCGGCCGCTCTTCTCACCGGCGCCCCGTCGACCCTCGCCTCGGCCCTGACAAAACTCAGCGGACAAATGACCACCGTGCCAACACAGGACCTCCGTGCGCAAGGAGCTGCGAACCACTTGGCCTTCCTGCCGGCGGTCAACGGTAAATCGGTGAAGCAACTGTTCTCCACCCACCCGTCACTTGAACAGCGCCTTGAACAGCTGAGCAAAATTTCGACACAGCTGTCACGTCCTCAATAAACGGGCACACGCTCCGCATGAACAGCGCACACAGCACACGCTCGATCGCAACCAAGTAAGGGCAACATATGGGATTCTTTGACGCTCTCATGGGCCGTAGCAAGCCCAAAAAGCCACAGCTCGACAACCTCTTCGCAGTTCCAGGCGCAGCACTCACACTCGAAGTGTCAACCGACTTCAGGCCCACTGGCGTCGCAGCTGTCGCATTCCGCGCCATGGAGGGTGCCGCAATTGCGCAAGCAGAACGCGAAAGTGTCGACCTCATCAAAATGGACAACGCCACCAGCGTTCGGCAAGAAGCAGACGAATTCGGGTACACGTGGCAAGTGGTACGCGATGAAGACCGTGACATGTCGCGGCTTATGACAAACGTGCACGCCATCAACTCAGCACTCGAAAACCAAGGGTTCGGGCCAATGCTACTGTGCTCTTCCACGTACTTCCGCGACTCAAACGGCCAGAACGCCGCAATCGTGTATTTGTATAAACGAGGAACCTTCTACCCGTTCGTCCAAACGGGCAAAAACGTTCGAGACACGGCTGTAGAGTTCAACCTCAAAGCGGCAATCGGTTCTGATCTTCCCATGGAAAACGACACGTCCAAATGGTCGCCCCTGTGGGACGCTCCCGGGATGACAGACAGTTAACCGCGACCCGAGATCTCGAACTCAACCCCAGCGACACTCACTACATCGCCGATTCTCAGGGTGGCACCTCGGCGGGTATCAACCTGACCGTTCACCGTCACGTCCCCACCCTGGATCATCTCTTTGGCCATAAAGCCGTCCTCAGCGACCCCGTGCAGTTTGAGGGCTTGACCAAGTTTGATGGTGTCGTCGCGAATCTCTAGCTTCTCCATCAGAAGTCAAAGCCTCCGAAGTCGCCGCCACCAAAGTCTCCTCCGAAGTCGCCACCCCCGAAGTCGCTACCGGCATCTGCGCCACCGGCGTCACCATTCATCGCGTCGTTGAAACCGTCCGCGTACGAACCGTCAAAATTATGAGCGCCACCAAACATCATGGCACCCAAGAGCATTCCCGGAAGCAACCCGGAACCCGCATAAGAATTGAAGTACCCCCGGTTATACGCGGCATAAGACGGACCAGCTTCCCAGTAGTTCCGCCGCGTGTAGCCATCTGCCGTTGTGACCTTGCGAGCTGCAGGCTCCGCGCCCACCGCAACACGTTCTGCATCAGCGGCGCACACCGGAACCGGCCGAGGTTGCCCTCCTACGGGTGCCCAATCGACGTTTTCGACACTGGGGCCATGTTGGGGGTTGAAAAAACATGGTGGGGTGCGGGTAGGGAGAGGCTTCCCATCAACGCGCGCCCGCACGCAACTAGCCGCGTACCGGCCGTCTTCGAGTGCTTCCGTGACATGTTTAATCGCGTCCGGATCCTTCACCCGGTCCAATGTTTCTTTTGCCGTCTCATACGCGTTCAAAGCGCGTTGGTAGTCCTGACGACCGCCTTCATCGAGCTCAACACCAGCAGTAATAGTGTCCAAGTACGCGACTTCTTCACCAAACTCAGTCACATCTTCGTGAGCTGTTTTCTTTACTGCTTCTAAAGCTGCCTGCGCACGAGCCTGTTCCTGCTGTCTATTGGATTTTTGGATCATAAACGCGCCTGCAAAAGTCACAGCAAGCACGATAAGAAACACGAAAAGCATTCAAAACCTTTCACGGGGTAAAACCCTTGTTGAGTGCCAACATTATCGCGAATCACTCTGAATACCAGCTGAGTCTCACCGGAAGTCTCGCCTAGTAGCTGACTGCGCCGCCTAGCCCACTAACTCGCTCACGCCCTTAATGATCGTGAGAATTCCGCCCAGCATCGCCAATGACAACATGACCACACGAGAAAGCTGCACCGGAACCTTACGCGCACCGAAATCACCTGCCACCTGACCAGCCAGCAAAGACACAGCCACCGCAACCCACACCTCGGGCGCCAATTGCGGCCACGCCGCCTCTTCCAAAACCAGTTTGCTCGCAACCGAAGCTGCGCCAATCGTGATGAAAACCGGCTGGATTGATGCGGCAAACGCCACCTGTTGCCACCTGGTGAGAACTGCGTACGAACTCAAGAACGGCCCGCCCATGCCGGCCGACGCATTCATGACACCCGAGCCCAGCCCAAACAGGAACGCGTTGCGTGAACAAAACTTGATGGGGTCAAAGATCCGACTCAAATATAGGGACGTCGCAAGCGACCCCACAATCAACACGCCAATGAAAACGTTGAGCCACGACGTCGGCATACTATTGGCCAGCAGAGCACCCGGAAACGTGCCCGCTAAAGCCCCAGCGATGAGCACACCCGACTGCTTCCAATGCACATTGCGCCACGTACGGGAAAAAACAATCACGGACGACACCGCGCCCAGAATATTCACCAGGACAACACCGGGAATCGGGGCCAAGACAAGAACAATAAACGGTCCAGAAACCAGCGCAAATCCCATACCTGCCATCCGCTGTAAAAGAGCGCCCACAAAAGCGGTAGTGCAGATCACAAATATGGCGAGAGTCATTTGCCCACTGTAACCCAATGTGGCCCTCTGCCGTACGGCAGAGGGCCACATTTGAGCTAAGCGACTAGATTAGAAGTCCATGCCGCCCATGCCACCGGTTGGGTCAGCCGGAACCGCAGGAGCTGGTTCAGGCTTGTCAGCCACAACTGCTTCGGTGGTGAGGAACAGACCTGCAATCGATGCAGCGTTCTGCAGTGCCGAACGCGTCACCTTGACAGGGTCGTTAATTCCTTCAGCAAGCAAGTCGACGTATTCGCCGGTTGCTGCGTTGAGGCCGTGGCCGTCTTCCAGACCGCGGACCTTTTCAGCTACAACGCCTGGTTCCAGACCTGCGTTGGTTGCGATCTGCTTGAGAGGTGCGTCAATAGCAACCTTCACAATGTTCGCACCAGTTGCTTCGTCACCTTCCAGTGAGAGCGAGTCAAACGCCTTCTTGCCGGCCTGGATCAGAGCAACACCACCACCGGCGACGATACCTTCGTCAACGGCAGCCTTTGCGTTGCGGACAGCGTCCTCAATGCGGTGCTTACGTTCCTTGAGCTCAACCTCGGTAGCAGCGCCAGCCTTGATAACTGCAACACCGCCAGCGAGCTTCGCCAGACGTTCCTGCAGCTTCTCGCGGTCGTAGTCGGAGTCCGAGTTTTCGATCTCCTGGCGGATCTGAGCTACGCGACCAGCAATTTCGTCGGAGTCTCCGGCACCTTCCACAATGGTGGTTTCGTCCTTGGTGACAACGACCTTGCGTGCGGTACCCAGGAGGTCAAGGGTCGCGTTTTCGAGCTTGAGGCCCACTTCTTCTGCGATGACCTGACCACCGGTGAGGATCGCAATGTCAGCCAGCTGAGCCTTACGACGGTCACCAAAGCCAGGAGCCTTAACAGCAACCGACTTGAAGGTTCCGCGGATCTTGTTCACAACCAGAACTGCAAGTGCTTCACCTTCAACGTCCTCGGCGATGATCAGCAGTGGCTTACCAGACTGCTGGATCTTCTCGAGAACCGGCAGAAGGTCCTTCACGTTCGAGATCTTGGAGTTGACGATCAGGATGTAAGGGTCTTCCAAGACCGTTTCCTGACGTTCAGCGTCAGTGACGAAGTATCCGGAGATGTAGCCCTTGTCGAAGCGCATACCTTCAGTGAGTTCGAGCTCAAGACCAAAGGTGTTGGATTCTTCAACGGTAACAACGCCTTCTTTACCGACCTTGTCGATAGCTTCAGCGATCAGTTCACCGATTGCAGGGTCACCAGCCGAAATACCAGCGGTAGCAGCGATCTGCTCCTTGGTTTCGACGTCCTTAGCGTTTTCAAGAAGAACCGAGGTAACTGCGTCGACAGCCTTTTCGATTCCGCGCTTGAGGCTCAGCGGGTCAGCACCGGCTGCGACGTTGCGCAGACCTTCGCGTACCAGAGCCTGAGCGAGAACGGTAGCGGTAGTAGTTCCGTCACCGGCGATGTCGTCAGTCTTCTTAGCTACTTCCTTAACCAGCTCGGCGCCGATCTTTTCGTACGCGTCTTCGAGCTCGATTTCTTTAGCAATGGAGACACCGTCGTTGGTGATCGTCGGTGCGCCCCACTTCTTTTCCAGCACAACGTTGCGACCGCGAGGTCCCAGCGTCACCTTGACTGCGTCAGCCAGGGTGTTCAAACCAGTCTCGAGGCCACGACGAGCTTCTTCGTCAAATGCAATGAGCTTTGCCATAGTGGCGAGCATCCTCCCTGTGCGGGTGGCTTGTGTTCACGTTGTACAGAGCCCGCGACGGCGGGGTTTACTCAACCGATTCCTTTCTTCGGTTCAACAAACCCTCATCTGCACTCAGTGCTTGCCACGTCTAGATTTAGCACTCTCCACCATCGAGTGCAAATGCAGAGTGCTTTAGGTGCCTGAAATTCTCTTTAGAGTGGTGTAACACCTTCAGCCTGTGGCCCTTTGTCGCCCTGGCCCACATTGAATTCAACCTGCTGGCCTTCTTGCAACGAACGGTACCCATCCATTTGGATCTCCGAGTAGTGCACGAAGATGTCCTGGTCACTGCCGTCAACGGTGATAAATCCGTAGCCCTTTTCAGCGTTGAACCACTTGACCGTTCCCTGCGTCATTATCTTCTCCAGTTGTGTATTGCATCGTTGCGTACGTGTGTAGCACTCCCGATCCTACCGAGCTTTAACGCATGTTTTTGCAGGTCGCAGCGTATTTATGTTGCGCCAGTTCACGCACTCATAAGCGTGCACTCAGAAAACATGAGACCAGAGACGCAAAACAACAATAAAACCGAGATTTTCGACGCAATCACAACGATAAATGCCGATCATCGTATGAAAATGCACAGGAAAATTTTTTCAGCACGGCGTGTACATCAGCAGTACACAACCACAGCGATTATTCGTCGGCGCCAACTTCCTCGCTGTTTTCACTGGCTCCGTCAGTCGCCTCGGCACTGGGCTCATCTGACGCCAAACCCTTTGCAATATCAGAGTTCAGCAACAGCGTGATGTCAGTGCTGTACTTGGAACTAGACTTCACGTCCTCTGCACCAACGACCTCGGCGAGAGCTTGAGCTTCGTCTTTAAAACCGTCCGCGTAGTACACAACTGAAGTAGATGACGAAGACCGCCCACGTTCCGTCTTCACATCCGACCAACCGGCGTCTTCGATCTTCTTTGCAACCGTCTTATCCGCTCCGGTCACGCCTGAAGCGTTGAGAACCTGCACGGTTCCCGAACGCTCCTTCACATTGACCGAAGTCTCCGACGGCTCTGGGGTTGCGGTTTCGCTATTGCCAGGACCAGCGACCTGTTCCTCTGGGTCAACCGCAGAAGATCCAATGATCCGCACCGCCCCGATCACCAAAACAACAGCGACGACCGCCAGAACGGCGATCAGCGAAATCGCCGCTGTCTGACTCATACCACTCGATTGGCGACGGTGCGCTCCTTTACGTCCCGACGGAACGATGGAGTCGAATTCGTCTGGTGGGTACTTGGTCATGTTTTAACGGGCCATCCTCTGTGCTCGATCACGTTGGCGTCCATCGCGGATCCGACGGAGACGTTTGATCAAAATAGGGTCTTGCGCATAGGCATGCGGGTTGTCTAAAAGCGAGTTGAGAATCTGAAAGTATCCGGTCGAACTCAGGTTGAACTGTTCACGAATCGCGTGTTCTTTAACACCGCCAAGGGTGTGCCACTGCCGCTCAAATTCGAGCACCTTCTGCTCGAGTTCGCTTAGCTGTTCAGATTCCATGTCACCTTCCTTCACTGCGCGCTATTCTACCCACCATTACCCTCCCAGCGTTTCAGACACTTCGAGGGAAGCAGAAACGGGAGCGCTGTGCACTCCCGTTTCTATCACGCCGAGGTCGTTCCCACCCGCCTCTCAGAGGGCAGGTGTCCGCGGGTCAGGTTCAGCGAATCGCTACGTTGATCTGCTTGATCTGGGTGAAACCTTCGAGCATGCCTTCCAGTGAGGCCTCACGCCCAAAACCGGAGGTCTTCATGCCACCGTAGGACTGTCCGACCTGCTGGCCACCGCCTTGGTTGACCTGGACCCAGCCGGATTCGATCGCGTTGGCCACCCGCAGTGCGCGGTCGATGTCCTTGGTGAACACGTATGCGGCAAGGCCGTAGTCGGAGTCGTTTGCCATGGCGACGACTTCTTCTTCGGTTTCGAAACGGATCACCGAAAGAACTGGACCAAAGATTTCTTCGCGGCTGGTTTGCCAGTCGTTCTTCGCATTAGCGAACACAACAGGTGCGTGGTAGAAACCAGGTTCCCCGACTTCCAGGGAGTCGCTGCCGTCATATGCGACGTCCACACCTTCCATGGAGCGCCCGATTTCAATGTACTGTGCAATCTGGTTGTACTGCTTTTCGTTGATGACACAGCCGATGTCGGACGACTCATCGCGCGGGTCACCGACCTTCATGCCCTTGATGCGCTCGACGAGCTTGCCCAAGAATTCGTCGTAAATGTCAGCGTGGATGAACAGACGCGACCCCATGGTGCAGGACTGCCCCTGACGTGCAAACCGGGTAGACAGAAGCACTTGGTCCAGAACCTCATCAGACATTGCGTCCGGGAACACAATGTTGGGGCTCTTACCGCCCAACTCCATGGAGGAGTGAGCGAGCCGGGCGCCTGCCACCTCGGCCACGTGGCGACCAACGCCAGTGGAGCCTGTAAACGACACCTTGTCAACGTCTGGGTGCTGGGTCAGGGCTTCACCGATCACCGATCCCTTACCGGTCACAACGTTGAGAGCTCCGGCAGGAAGGATGTCGCCAATAATCTGGGCCATCCGCAGAATGGTGAGCGGTGCGTCTTCGGCACACTTTAGAACGATGGTGTTTCCTGCGGCCAGGGCAGCAGGGGTCTTAAACGCTGCGATCATGAGCGGTGAGTTCCACGGCAGAATACCTGCCACCACGCCGAGAGGCACACGCTTGGTGAACTGCAGCTGGTCTGGCCCGGTTGGCAGGGTGTTGCCTTTCACTTCACCTGCGACTCCACCAAAGTAGCGGAACAGGTCGACCAGAATGTTGGTTTCTGGGCGCGCTTGGGTACGGACTGCGTTCCCGGTGTCCAGGGCAGTGAGCTGAGCAAGGTCTTCAGATGCTTCTGCCAGTGCATCGGCGCACTGGGTGAGTAGCTTCTGGCGTTCTTTGAAGTGCAGCTGCGACCATGCTGGGAAGGCAGCGCGGGCTGCTTTGACGGCCACGTCAGCGTCTTCAGCTTTTCCGTTAGGAACAGTTGCGATGACCTGGTTGCGGTCGATTGGGGTGATGACGTTTGCGCGGCTTCCGTCAACCGCGTCAACCCATTCGCCACCGATGAACATCTTCCAGTCTTGCGCCTGAGGGAAATCAGCCATGTCGATCCTTTCGTTGGATACACCTCCCAGCCAGCATAGCGATACTGCGTGACGCTCGACACATCAGTCCATGGTCTGTCACATGCAAAAATCGCACATCGACTGTGCGCCCTGCACTAGGCTCGAGGTTATGGCTCTGACTGACATCATGGCCCCCGACTGGGCCCACGCGATGGAACCTGTTGCAGACAAGATTGCGCACATGGGCGACTTTTTGCGCGCTGAGATTGCCCAAGGTCGCGGATACCTTCCTGCAGGCAACGCTGTTTTCCGCGCGTTTGAAGAGCCTTTGGCCAATGTCAAGGTCCTTATTGTGGGACAAGACCCATACCCCACAGTGGGCCATCCCATTGGGTTGTCGTTCGCTGTGAACCCTGACGTGCGCCCACTCCCCCGTTCGCTTGCCAACATTTACCGCGAACTATCCGACGACCTCGGCGTTGAACCTGCCCCGCACGGTGACTTGCGGGCGTGGCAGCGCCAGGGGGTGATGCTTCTCAACCGGGTTCTTACGGTGTCGCCGGGTAGCCCTGGGTCGCACAGGGGCGCGGGTTGGGAGGACATCACGGATCACGCGATCCGGGTTTTAGCCCGCCGAGGTGGTCCGCTGGTTGCGATTCTGTGGGGCAGGCAAGCGCAGGCGTTGGCGCGAGAGCTTGGCGATGTTCCCAGGATTGAGTCAGCACATCCGTCGCCCTTGTCAGCTTCTCGCGGTTTTTTTGGGTCGAAGCCGTTTAGTCGTGCGAACCAGATTCTGCGAGATCAGGGTTCTGAGCCTGTTGTTTGGCGTTTACCCGACGCTTCATAAACGGGCGCACAATAAAGTCGCCCAGAATCGCCCCCACGCCTATCGCAGCATTTGCTGTCAACGCCGCAAACAGAGCGGACAAACCGTTTGCGAGGCTCACAGCTTCTTCTGGTTCCACAATTTTGTACACCGATGAGAAGATCGACAGGCCCTGGAGCAGCGGGAAAATTGTAGGGATCATCAGCACAATGACTGGCGCACCGCGCTTAAAAGCGGCTGGGCGGCACAGGAATCCGACCACTGTTGATGCGACGAAACACGCCAGAATGTTTCCCACGCCCAGCACCATGAGCCCAACGAGGATCACGAATCCGATCAGCCCAATAACCCCGGCAACCACAACGGTTCGTTTGGCAGCTTGATAGCCAATCGCGCCACACGCGGCAACGAGAAAAGCAGCGAAGAGGGCAACGATTGTTGTGAGAGCGTCGATCCCACCGGAGCGGACGATGACGTCAATTTCACGCAGTTGGAGCAAGCGCCCAATGTACAGACCTGCGGCAATTCCAGACACGATTCCCGCAAATGACATGAACAGTGTGACTGACCTTCCCGCTGCCGTGAGCGGGAAGTCCGTCAGTGCGTCCTGGACAGCAGAAATCAGGCTCACCGTGGGGAGCAACAGGACGATTCCCCCGGCGACCATGTACTGCGGACTTGCGATCAGGCCAAATGAGTAGGTCACCATCGCCACGAGAGTCGCCACTGTGGACTGCGCCATGATGACGAAAAAGGGCGGAACGTTAACGCGATAGAGAACTTTTCCGAACCAGTCAGAAGCGACAGCAATCGCAAAACCCAGAATTGAGGCGACACCGTTGCCACCCACGAGGTTGATGAAGCACATGACCAGCACGCCCCACGCAAGCGTCACGACCCATTCGGCGTACGGCCGTTTCTGGTTTCGGATTGCGTCGATCCGGGAACGTGCTTCTTCGTAGTCGATCTTCCCGTTGGCCATTTCAGCGACGAGCGAATGCACCGAGGACAGTTTGGCAAAGTGCAAGGACAGCGCCCGCACCACGCGCATGACTGTGAGGAGTTTGCCGTCGGGGTCGGAGTAGTGAACCGTCAGCGAAGTAGCTGTGAGGTCAACTTCAGCGTTGGGTAGTCCCATGGCTGAACAGGTCGCAATAACAGCGAGCTCAGTTTCAGCACTCGACGCCCCTGCGCGCAACATGATCGCACCCAGGTCTACCGCGAGATCCAAAATGAGACGAGCCTCAGCTTCGGTTTTAGCGCGAGCTTCGACGGGCTCCTGGTAGGGCGTCCCTTTGAGCATGGCAACAATGGGGACCGGCTGGGTGGGCGGCGAAGGGTCGGAGACGATCTTTTCAACCGTGCGGCGGGCTATGTCCTCTGCACGTTTGCGGGTGGATTTACGTAGAGGCGCCGAGGTGGTTGCCAGGAGTTTCCGGGCCCGCGACTTACGTTCGGGTTGCGGAACAGGCTGGGTTTTCAACGCTGACTGCGGAAGAGCCGCTCCACGCGTTGTTGGTTGAGTTGTTGGCTTCTGCTCGCTCACGCCCACGCCACACTTTCTGCACCCGAGGAACGCAATGAATGCGTGAGTCTCATAAGTTGCAGACGGTGCGCGTTCACTGTGCTCCTTTCGTGGATTGGCGGGGTGTGTGAGCGTCTTCGTCTCAGATCGTACACTCCTACGTTACTCGCTAACTGAGCGAGGCCTACACACCTGGTGGGCATCGCGTGAGGGTCGCCTGTGAGGAGGGCAAGGGAAGCTCGGTATGGCTGAAAAGTCGTATTATGAGGGCACGGAACGCACCCCAACAGGTCGAAGGAAACATGTCAGATCCCACCCGTGACCCTGCATCACACGAAGTAGAACCGCAAGCCGATCTCATCCACCGCTATGCGGCCTTGGGGGATTCATTTACAGAAGGCCTCATGGACGGTGAGGGCGATGCATTTAAAGGGTGGGCCGACCGTTTCGCAATCGCGTTAAGCGACAGCCCGCTGTCGACTCCGGAATTGCGGTACGCGAATTTGGCGGTACGGGGAAAAGTGCTCCACCAAGTCGTAGACGTGCAGCTGACGTTTGCGCTTGACACTAAACCTGATCTGGTGTCATTTGTCGCCGGTGGTAACGACTGTATGCGGCCAGGCGCCAAGGTTGATGAGCTCGCGTCGGTTATTGAGAACTCGATCGTCGCCCTCCGCAGGGAGGGTATCCAGGTTCTCATGGGCAACGGGTATGACACCTCGGCAGCGTCACCTCTTTTACGCGCCTTGCGGTCCCGCGTTGCCATCTACAACTCGCATCTGTGGACCATTTCCCAGCGTCACGGGTGCTACATGTTAGACCTGTGGGGAACGCGAAGGCTCTACCGACCCCAGATGTGGGCCGAAGATCGAATTCACTTGAGCAGCGAAGGGCACGCTGTGGTAGCGGAAAAAGCGTTGTCGACCCTGCTGAATCGTTCCGCTGAGAAGAGCGGTTTCAAAATTCCTAAACAGCCAGCAAAACCCGTGCGTGAAAGGATCGCACACGAAGCCTTGTGGGTTCGCGAGCACTTTGTGCCGTGGGTTGGTAGGCGGATTCAGGGCGTGAGCTCTGGAGACTCAGTCACTCCTAAATACCCTGACTACGTTCCGGTTTCCCAGATCCGGTAGGCGCAAAAGCGACGCGCTCGGGACGCCCCTACGCGCCACCGAGGGCGTCTTGCAGTGGCCCGGAGACAAAGTACAGCACGAACATACCGGCTGTCAGGTACATGAGTGGGTGAACGTCCCGGTACTTTCCGCGCGCCACCTTCATCACCACGAAGGTGACGAATCCCGCCCCAATGCCGTTCGTGATGGAATACGAAAACGGCATGAGAACGATCGTGAGGAACGCCGGGATTGCGATTTCGGGATTGGCCCAGTCGATCTTGACCACTTGTTGCATCATGAGGAAGCCCACGAGCACCAGGGTGGGTGCGGCCGCCTCGGACGGGATCACTGAGGCCAGTGGTGACAGCACGATGGTCGCTAAGAAAAGCACACCGGTCACCACATTTGCCAGCCCGGTGCGGGCACCGTCCCCGGCACCCACGGTTGACTCGATGAATCCGGAGTTCGCCGAGGTAGCCCCCAGCCCACCGCCGATCGCGCCTATCGCATCGGCGACCATGATCCGTTTGGAGTGCGGGATCTGCCCGTGTTCATTCGCAAGGCCACTTGTGTTTGCCACGGCCATCATGGTGCCCAGGAGGTCAAAGAAGTTGGTGAGGAGCAGCGTGAAAACGATGAGCACTCCCGTAATGATGCCCACGGAGCTGAAGGAGCCCAGCAGGTTGAAGTGACCCAGAGTCGAAAGGTCTGGGAGGCTCAGCCACTCTTGGTCAAGCGTGGGGACGGTGAGTTGCCACCCGTTCGGGTTGACGACTTCGCCACCGGATACTTTGGGGCCGGGCTTAAAGATGGCCTCGACAATGAGCGCGAGCACGGTGGCACCCAGAATCGACACAAGGATCGCCGAACGCACTTTTTTGCTGTGCAACACAAACAGCACGAAGAGCGTGACGATGAACACCAGCATGGGCCAGCCCACGAGGTAGCCGTTGTTGCCCAGTTGCAGTGCGTTGCCGCCGGCGTTGGCGATAAAACCAGCATTGATCATTCCGATCAGCGCGATGAACATTCCAATACCAACCGAAATAGAAGTTTTCAGTTGGTCTGGAACGGCGTTGAAGATCGCTTGCCGGAATCCTGTGAGAACCAGGATCAGAAGAATAATGCCTTCAATGACCACGAGCCCCATTGCGTCGGCCCAGGTCATCCCCGGAATCACGACAATTCCAAAGGTAATAAAAGCGCTCATACCCAGTGATGACGACACCGCCATGGGGAAGTTACCGATCAGCCCCATGAGGATTGTCAGAACACCGGATATGAGCGAGGTGGCAGCCGCGATCGCTGCGAAGTTTGGTTCGGTTCCCCCGCCCAGGAACTTGCCGGTGGAATCGGCGGCGGCTCCAATAATAAGCGGGTTGAGCACAACAATGTAGCTCATTGCAAAGAACGTGGAGAGTCCTCCACGCACTTCGCGACCTACCGTTGACCCGCGAGCAGAGATCTCAAAAAATCGGTCAAGCGCTTCGCGGGCCAACGTCCCTCCTAGAGTCCAGTGAAACAGTCACTGGATCAGTTTAATGTGATCTACGACTCTGGGTTGTACGGAGGGAGGTCGGGAAGGTTGTCAGAGTAGTTCTCCCACTTTTGGCGGGCTTCCTTCCGCGTCCGAGGTGCGGCCTTCTCAGCGTTTTCGTTGGCTTCGCGTACTGCGTTGACCTGCAGGAGCGTGGTGCGGATTTCTTCGCTCAGGTTGCCCAACTGCCCTGGGTTGTTAGGGAGGAGGAGCACGTTGGAGCGCCCGTTGCGTGCCACGTCCTGCATGGTGTCGAAGTACTGGGTCATGAGCAGAAGTTGTTCTGCGGTCTCTTCAATACCCACCTCGCGCAGAAGTTCGTACTGTTCAGCAATACCAGTTGCGATCGCTTTACGCTGAGCTGCGATACCCACACCTTGGAGGCGCTTGGACTCAGCTTCGGCTTCTGCCTGTGTGACGAGCTTGATCTTGTCAGCTTCGGCGAGGGCCTGGGCTGCTTCACGGTCACGCTGTGCCGCGTTAATGGAGTTCATCGAGTCACGCACACGGGAGTCTGGCGAGATGTCCGTGACCAGCGTGTTCACGATGCGGAATCCGTAACGGGCCATGGATTCGGACAGACGCTGTTCGACGCTGTAGGCAATGTCATCTTTGGATTCGAATGCGGAGTCCAGGGTCAGAGTTGAAAGCGCTGAGCGCACGGTGTCGAACACGTACGACCGAATCTGCTCTTCTGGGTTGGCCAGGCTGTAGTAGGCTTCACGCACCGATTCGGGGCTCACCACGTATTGCACAGCCACTGGCACCATAACGAACACGTTGTCTTGGGTTTTCGTTTCAATGTTGACTTCCAGCTGCTGGACGCGCAATGAAACGGGTTTTGTTGTGGTTTCAATGAACGGCATCTTAGTGTTTAACCCTGCGTTGCACACCTTCTTGAACCGCCCAAAGCGTTCAACGATGACGGCTTCCTGAGTACGCACGGTAAAGAAAATGCTAGTGCGAAGACCACCAAAAAGAAGAACCGCAATAACGATGATGAAAATTACGAAGACAACGAGTGCTGTCCCCAATCCTTCAAGCAATCCCATGTGAGTCGGGCCTTTCGTGTTTGTGTGATTCTTCTACTTATCCTAACGATTCAGCCCTCTGATCTAGGGATTAACCATGTGCCGGTTCTGTAACGACTCAACGGCTCACGCACGGGTTATAAGGCCACGCGTTCATTTCAGGAACACAGAAGCCCTTCACCAGGGAGGGTGTTTCTGGTGAAGGGCGATGTGAGCCCCCTGTCGGATTCGAACCGACGACCCTCCGCTTACAAGGCGGATGCTCTGGCCAACTGAGCTAAGGAGGCACTGCTTCAGACCTAGCTGATCTGAAGCCAATTCAGTCTAGCCGAATACCGGCACCAAAGTCACATTTGGTTGCTTACCCGGCTTAGTTCTTCTTTTCGCCACCGATCTGGCCGGACGCTTCAAGCAAGGTCCGTCCAAACGCTTGCGGGTTCGCCCACACCTTGGGTTCTACGTCCTCGCCGTTGACCTGAACGCGCGGAGTTCCCTGCAGGTCGCGGTCTTGTGCAGTCTTGGTGGCCTGTTGAACGTACTTCTCAAACGCTGTGTTCGTCACGCAGTCGCGCACACTTGGCTGTTCGTCAAGCGCGGTAGTCTTAGCGTCCAGATCGACTTCGGCTTTCTTGAGAATGTCGAGAATCTGGTCGTCTTCCATGCCGTTTCCGCCTTCTTCGGGCTGCTGCGCGAAGAATCCTTGCAGAACACCTACCAGTTTGTCGTCGTTCTTCGCATCCGCAGCGCACATGAACGCGTTGGCAGCGCGGGTCGAGAACTTGTTTCCGCCCGAAGCTCCGTCGAGGATCGAAACCGGGTGGTACGTAACAGTGATGTCGCCACTTTCTATGAGTTTCGCGAGGCTGGCACCGTTGGCGTCTTCAAAGTTCTTGCACGCAGGGCACTGGAAGTCCAAATACACGTCGACATGTGCAGCGTCGTCCTTCTGTTTACCGGTGTCATATGCCGGCAGTCCCTCGGGGACGTTTTCTTTATCCGACGGGTGAGCAACGGCGACGTCGCCGTTGTCGCCCTTCGCCAAAGTAATTCCACCATTGACCATGGAGACCGGACCAACCGCAGGACGCGATGACTGAACGATCAGCACAACAATCACTGCAATAACAGCGATAACGACGATGCCGATCCCCGACCACAGGATGGTCTTGGCACGCTTTTCTCTGTTGGCCTGAGCTTGCGCAATCTGACGAGCTTTTTCACGCGCAGCTTGCCTGCGTTCAACTTGGTCTTTGGCCATTTTTCCTCTTCTACGGTTTCACCCAAGAGCACTCGCTTGCTCTTGGGCACATTATCACAACGGTTGAAGACACAACTTCCCTATGCGTCATTTACCGGCAAAAGCTCAAACGGGCTGTCTTGCACCGGCCACCAGGTCACTCCGACCCCACTGGCAACCGTCAGCAACGCCAGTATCGCGAGCACGCTCGCCAAGCCGATTGCACACCAATGCCCCACTGCCGACTTACCAACTGCCACTGCCGCAATCTGGCGCGAACCTCGGCGCAGATTCGACGAAGTGGGGCCAAACCACATGACAACCGCGCCAGCGCTCGCGGCAGCGATAAGCGCGGTCTCCTCGGCGTACCCTCGTGGCACGATCCCGGCGACGTCCAACCACATCATGAGCGCCACGGCGCATGCCGCAATGAGCGGCAAAATGAGCCCCACGGCCGTCAAAAGCCCCGCAGTCAGAAGTGCAACAGGCGTGCGTGCCACAGTGCCGGATGCGCTCGCCTTTCCGGTTGCCATGATTCGATCGCGGTGACTTTTCACCATGGTTCCTACCGTCCGCGCAAGAACTTGCCACACAATTACCACACCCAAAGTGATCATCGGTGCCAGTGCGGTGAGCGCGATCGACAACAATACGAGCGCAAGCACAGTCAAGGCCGACAGCTTCGACGCCCAGGCAGGGGGTCCCAGCACCGTCGGCTGTTCGTAGTGGTTTTGCGAACTGTATTGGGGGTGCGGGGTCCCAACCGGCGCAGACGCGTAGGCCGGTTGCTGAGTGAAATCCTGCGGGGGTGGCTGAATGTTGGCCGGCGGTACGTGTTGCTGAACCGGGTGGCCTCCCGGCCGTGGGCTCCCCATGAGTCCCATGGCAGAATGACGGTCCTGGCTGTGTGCGCCGAGGTCGTTGTTTGGGAACGCGGGCCCGTTGTCGAACGCTGGTTGTCCGGCAAAAGCCGCGTTTCCGTCCGGTGGCGCTGGAATTGCGGGCCCACCCACCATGGTGTCGCCGAGGTTGGGGGCAGGTGGGGGTGCTGGAACGGCACCGCCCAGACTTGGCATCTGGCCAGACTCGATCTCGACAAGTGCTTCCAAGATCATTTGGCCAGAAGGACGTCGTTCAGGCTTAGGGTCCAGGCATGCCCTCAGAAGGGGAACGAAGCGTTCGGGAACACCTTGCAGATTGGCTCGCCCTGAGGCGACACGAGCAATTACGGCTTCGATCCCGCCGGAACCGTACGGGTTGTGTCCGGTTGCGGCAAACGCCATGGTGGCAGCCCATCCCCACCAGTCAGTCTTTTCGTTGGACTGTTTTCCGTCCACAATTTCAGGGCTCAAGTACCCCGGTGTTCCCATGACCAAGCCGGTGACTGTCACCTTGACTTCGTCGGCTGCTTGGGCGATACCGAAGTCGATCACCATGGGTTCGCCGTCCATGATCATGACATTTGCTGGCTTGAGGTCACGGTGCACCACACCGGCGTTGTGGACCGCGGTCAGGGCGTCCAAAAGTGCGTGGCCAAAGTGGACGAGTTCGTCTTCTGCAAACGGACCGTTTTCACGTACGTCATCGGAAAGCGTGAGGCCATCGACGAATTCGGTCACCACATACGGGGTATCGGTTTCGAGTTCCGCATCGAGGACTGCGGCAATGCGTGGGTGTTGAATGCGTCGAAGGGTTCGCACCTCACGCGCTAGGCGCATCCGCGCTGTTTGATCATTGGCGATAGAAGGGTGCAACACCTTGACGGCTACGGGTTTGTTGTTCGGGTCCACCGCCAGGTAGACCACACCCATGCCGCCTGAACCAAGTTCTTCTATGAGGCGATAATTGCCCAACTGTTCAACAGCCATCCGTACCAGCCTATGCCAACACCTTAAAATATGTTATGAGCGTACTTTCCGAAAGGGACACATGAAACGGTTAGGTGAAGGTAAGTATCAATCGAAGCGGATCGATCCGCCACAGTCGGGCCCCGATTTTGTCGTCATTGCCAACCGTCTTCCGGTCGATCGAGACACCTCGGTCGATCCGCCTGCGTGGCGCACGTCCCCTGGCGGACTTGTCACAGCACTAGACCCCGTCATGTCACGCACTGACGGCGCGTGGGTCGGGTGGGCTGGTCAACCAGATGAAGACCTCGACCCCTTCGACAAGGACGGCATCCACATTGTGCCCGTGACTCTCACAGCAACTGAGGTACGCCGCTATTACGAAGGGTTCTCCAACGCGACGTTGTGGCCCTTGTTTCACGACGTGATTGTGCCTCCCGAATACCACCGCACGTGGTGGGATGCGTACCGCGATGTCAACGAACGCTTTGCTCACCGCGCTGCTGAAGTCGCAGCCACAGACGCAACCGTATGGGTCAACGACTATCAGCTCTTACTCGTCCCACTGCTTTTAAGAGCCAAACGCCCGGACCTCAAAATCGGTTTCTTCAACCACATTCCGTTTCCCGCGTGGGAACTGTTTTCCCAGTTGCCGTGGCGGAAAGAAATTCTGACAGGTATCCAAGGTGCTGATCTGATCGGTTTTCAACGCCCAAGCGATGCTGCGAACTTCCGCTCAGCAGTCCGGAACCTCTGCGGCACTTCCACCCGCGGCGAGCGACTCACCGTACCTGCCCAGGACGACCTCGGCGTTCCAGGGCACACCTCGATTGCGCGGCACTTCCCTATCTCAGTCGACACAGAGTCTCTCCAAGAACTGGTCGCCGACCCCGCCATCATTGAGCGCGCGGCCCAAATTAGGCGCGATCTGGGCAACCCAGACATCGTCATGCTGGGCGTGGACCGCCTGGACTACACAAAAGGCATCAGGCACCGTATAAAAGCGTTTGAAGAACTCCTCCGCGACAAGCGACTCAACCCAGAGTCGGTGACTCTGGTCCAGGTGGCCACCCCCAGCCGAGAACGCGTCGAGCAGTACAAACAAATTCGGCACGACGTTGAACTCGCCGTGGGGCGGATCAACGGCGAATTTTCAGACCTGAACAACCAGGTGGTTCACTATCTGCACCACTCATACCCCCGCGACCAAATGGTGGCTCTTTTCCTCGCCGCCGATGTATGCCTTGTCACCGCGCTGCGCGACGGCATGAACCTGGTTGCAAAAGAGTATGTCGCGTGCAGGCTCGACGACACGGGCGCGCTCGTCTTAAGCGAATTCACCGGCGCTGCCGATCAACTGACGCAGGCGCTCAAGGTCAACCCGCACGACATCGACAACATGAAAAACACCATCGTGCGGGCGTGCGAACTACCGCCTAAAGAGCAACGCCACCGCATGCGCCTCATGCGTAAACGCTTAGAAAAGGACACTGTGCACGTGTGGTCGCGCAACTTCCTCGACGCTCTTGAAGACGCTGCTACGCACCACTCCCGTGGCCTTCCTCAAGACCTGAAAACGGCTATTGAACGTTTGGCTCAGGCTTCCAGGCTCACCGTCGCGTTAGATTTTGACGGTGTTCTAGCCCCGCTTGTCGACGACCCGTACACGTCCGCTCCCCTGCCAGGTTCCGCCGCCGAGGTGCGAGCTCTGTCCGCGTTGAAACACACGCGGGTAGCGCTCGTGTCGGGAAGGAATCTGGACAACCTGTTCAACGTGTATGAGCCCCCTGCGGGAACTCTCATGTACGGCTCACACGGTTCAGAAACCGCCCACGTTCTGCCCGGTAAACGTGGACTGGAAGCCACCCAAGTGAACCTCACGGACTCAGAAGAAACCACGCTTGAGGAACTCGAAAACTGCGTCGAGGAATTTGAGACCAGATTCGCTGACTCCGGCGCGTGGATTGAACGCAAACCTTTAGGTCGCACATTCCACTGGCGAACCGTCAAACCGGAGTTCCGCGAAGAAGTTCTCGCACACATCCAGCAGACCCAAAACCGCTTCAACCACGTACGGCAAGTCAGCGGTCACGACATTCTGGAACTGACTGTCCGCCACGTCACCAAAGGGGACGCTGTCAACGAATTAACGACCTCGGCCCCGGAAATCCTCTACGTAGGAGACGACATCACGGACGAAGACGCGTTTGCCGCACTTGCGCAGAACCCCAACGCGGTCACCGTCAAGGTGGGCGAAGGCGAAACCCGCGCAACTTACCGCGTGAACTCACCAGCCGATGTCACCGACCTGTTGTTCCACCTGCGAGTAGCCCGCGAACAACACCAAGCGCAGTAATCGCAAGCCCCGCAGATTACCCAGCAGGTTCCGTCCAGGGGGTTCAACGTCTGCGAATCGGCTTTTCCGAACTGCGCAAAACAAGCTCAGGTGACATGGAGTATGTCGGCATGTAACCGGGGCGGCTGAGCATGGTTTCGAGCATGCCAACCGCAGTCTCAGCAACCGCCTGCCAATCGTACGTCACCTGGGAAATGGGTGGGCTGAGAACGTCGGCGTCAGAAATGTCGCCCACCGTCAGAAGCGACACGTGTTCAGGCACACTCAGCCGTTCGCGCCGAGCAGCTTCAAGCAACCCAAACGTCAACGACGGTGACGTCGCAATCACGGCAGTGCAGTTGGCTGTTAAAAGTTTCTGCGCCGCATGAATACCTGCGGGCAGGCCAGGTTCAGCTATCGCAACCGGGGCCTGGTCGCGGGTCGCCGAAATATGCAAAAGCTCAGCGAGACGTTTGCGGAAAGTCGAGATACGGGCAGCCGCAGCACTGTTGCGGGGAACCGCCAAGCCAATCCTGGTGTGTCCCAGGTTCACCAAGTGGCTCAAGGCCGTGTTCAGCGAGGTCGTCGGGTCCAAAACAATCTGCGCAGTTTCCGCGTATGTGGACTGGGCGATACGCAAAACCCGGATGCCTTCTTCTTGCATGCGGACCGCCTCGGGCCCTGCGGAGCTACCACCCAAAACCAGAGCCCCACGGATTCCGGAACTGGCGAGCATAGGAGTTGCAGGAGGAATCCCAGGGCCGGTGAGAACCCGGACGGCAGCCCGGCCCACTTCAAACAGGCGTTCGGACACGTGTAGAAACAGCGATTCGTACGGGTCCACATCGCTTCCCACCGGCACTGCTTGCACCACCGCGATTGCGGAACGCCCACCGGGAGCCGTTCCGTACCCCAGGGTCCGCACAGCGGTTTCAACTGCACGAACCGCGGACTCACTCACGGATGGTTTGCCACGCAAAACGCGACTCACGGTAGCAACAGACAAGCCAGAAAGTTCGGCGATCTGTTTGAGGGTTGGGCGGCTCATGCCCGACCTGCCGAAGTAGAGCCGCGGGCGATGAGTTTGGGGCGGAAGTTCGGTGGCACGGTTTTCATCTGTTCGCCAGGAATGTGCAAAACACTGCGTGTGGCGGCTGCGAGCGTTTGGGCCATTGCCGCAGAGTCCAGTGCCAGAACGGTTGCCGGTGGGCCCGTGTACTGCGTGGTCAGACTGTCGCCAATCCCCACAACAGACATATCTCGTGGCACGGTCAGACCGCGCTTCCGGATCGCATCAAGAACGCCAAAAAGCTGGAGTTGTCCCTGCACGATCACTGCTGTGCCTCCTGCGTCTTTGAGGCGCATAGCAGCGTGGATACCGCCGGAATACGACTTGGATACTCGGACAATCCAGTCTTCAGCACTACCCAAATTACGCATGGGGTGTTCGGCGAGGAATCGGGAAGCAAGGAGATCCGCAAGTTCTCCGGAGTCTTTACACACCAGGCCGATTTTGCGGTGCCCAAGGTCGGTTAAGTGTTCAAACGCCAAGCTCAGGCTCGTGGCCAAGTCGAGTTTGGCGGCAATGGTTTCGTTCAGAGACGTGTGTGCGCCAGCAAAAGAAGATTCGTCGAACCTCACTACCGGTACATCCACATCCACGTGTGTGAAGGTTGGGGTTACAACGAGTCCCGCACCTGCCTGAATCGAAGTTTTCAGTGACGCGAGGTTGGTGTCGATGAGCGGGGTCATGGTCAAGATTCCCTGTGACTGCAGTTCTGCGTTGACGAGCCGGCTCACTTCAAGTTGCCAGTGTTCAGGGTCTTGTGGCATGGCAACAGCGATGAAACGCACATCGTTGCGGGGAAGAAACGTTGACCGCGTGTACCCCACTTGTTGAGCGGCACTAAGCACCTTCTGCCTTGTTGCTTCCGCCACCGAACCGCGGTCAGACAACACACGAGAAACAGTGGTGACAGAAACGCCTGCAGCCTGGGCTACGTCATGGATGCGCACTGTCATACGCGTAGTCTACGAGATCGTTGCCTACCCGGTCATGCACCTGCTCTGACCAGCACTAAGAGAACGACATGTGGACACTTTTCCGTGAGCCGAGTCACTAAACGTAGTGTAACTTTACCTACATCATTTGCTTGACATCAGTACCACACACGAAAGGCCTGGCTATGACAGACGTCCCTAACATTCCGAACCTTTTCAGCATGTCCGACCGCACAGCAGTTGTTGTTGGTAGCGGTTCCGGTTTGGGTCAGGTTTCAGCCCTGGGGTTGGCGGATTCGGGTGCGCACGTTGTTTGCGCGGATCTCAACACTGAAGCTGCTGAAACCACTGCGCAGATCATTGCTGAACGTGGCGGTTCTGCTGAAGCCTTTACCGTGGATATCACCGACTCAGGCAGTGTCGACTCGCTCGCTCAGTCCTTTTCTGATGCTCACGCTCTGGTGATCACTCCGGGGGCGAACGTCCGTAAACGCCTGTTGGACACCACGGATGAAGAGTTCGACCGCGTGATCGACATCAACCTCAAAGGCACGTACCGCCTGATGCGCGCATTCGGAGACAATATGCGCGAGCGCGGGCGGGGTTCGATCGTCACGTTCGCGTCGTTCCGTGCCGAGGTCGTTGAACCCGGGCAGGGCCTGTATGCGGCTGCGAAGGCTGGGGTTGTGCAGTTGACTAAGACGCTTGCGAGTGAGCTGGGTGGTTCAGGGGTCCGCGTGAATACGATTCTGCCTGGCCCGTTCGACACGCCACTGACGGCGCAAATTAAATCTGATACTCAGTGGTGGGACGCGTACGCCAAGAAGACTGCGGTGGGTCGTTGGGGTCACCTGCATGAAATGGCGGGCCCTGTTCTGTTCCTCGCTTCCGATGCGTCCTCGTATGTGACGGGCACACCGCTACTTGTCGACGGTGGATGGATGGCCCACGACGGACGTTTCTCGCCACGCGTCTAGTTGCAAAGCGCGCTCGCAGGGGCGCCTCGGTTTTCCCCCTGGGAAAGGCGAGGCGCCTTAAAGCATGCGTGTACGTGCCACCTCGTACAGGGCGACTCCTGCCGCGACTCCCGCGTTGAGCGATTCGGTGCTTGCGCTGATGGGGATCGACACGATTTGGTCGCATTTTTCACGTATTAAGCGTGAAAGCCCTTTGCCTTCTGACCCCACTACAAGGCACACGGGTTCGCGAGCGAGTTCTAGTTTGGGCAGTTCTACGTCGCCGTCCATGTCCAGCCCCAGAACGAATACGCCGTTCTTCTTGAGGTCGTCGATGGCTCGGGCCAAGTTCACGACCTGGGCCACCGGAATACGGGAGGCTGCCCCCGCCGAGGTCTTCCACGCCGCCGCTGTCATGGAGGCTGCGCGTCGTTCGGTGATGATGACGCCGTGCCCGCCGAACGCTGCTGTTGAGCGGACGATGGCGCCCAGGTTACGTGGGTCGGTGATTCCGTCGAGAGCTACGAGGAGCGGGTGTTCCGCACGGTCGCGAGCCAGGGAGAGCAGATCGTCGGGATGGGCATATTCATAGGGTGGCACTTGAAGGGCAACGCCCTGGTGAATGGCCCCGTCGGTGATCCGGTCAAGGTCAGGTTTCCCGGCTTCGAGCATGGGGATGCCCCGGTCTGATGCGGCTTCGATGATAGCGCGAACACGTTCGTCGGTGTCGATCCGGCGCGCCATATACAGGGTGGTTGCGGGGATTCCTTCGCGCAGGGATTCAAGCACGGAGTTGCGCCCAGCCACGATGTCGGAACCGTGTTCCTTTTTCTTTTTGCGAGCCTGTTGTTGTGCCGCTCGTTTGAGTCGTTCCTGTTTGGCTTTGTACGCCTTGTGGTAGACGCGATCTTCGGCTTTTGGCGTGGGGCCTTTACCGGCGAGCGCGCGGCGACCGTGCCCGCCGGTTCCTTTTCGGGCGCGTGATCCTGGTTTCGACATACTTAATCCTTTAGGTGGTAGCGGAATCCGTCCGCGGTGTCTTCAATGACGATGCCTGCTTGGGTGAGTTGATCGCGAATCGCATCAGCGGTGGCGAAGTCCTTGGCTTTTTTCGCTTCTAATCTGCGGGTTGCAAGTTCAGACACGAGTACGTCCAGGGCCTGGGTGGCGGCGTCTGAGCCGCTTGCGGTTTCTGCCCACTGGAGACTTGTGGGATTGATTCCCAGTGTGTCAAGCATGGTTTCGACAGCAACCAGGGTGTGTGCGAGCTCTTCGTGGCTTGTGGAGCTTCCGGCTTCGAGCAGTTTGTATCCCTTGCTCACGTAGTCAAAAACAACCGCGAGCGCCCGAGGTGTACTCAAGTCATCGTCCATGGCCTGCGCAAACTCCGGTGCCACGTGGCCGCCTTCGTAGCCAGTTTCGAAGGACACAACGGCAGGTGCTGCGTCCCCGAGTGCGGTTCGGGCCCGCGTGAGGAAGTTGGTGATGCGCGTGGCCGCTGCCTGTTGCTGAGCCACGTTGTCCCGGGTGAATTCGAGTTGGGATCGGTAGTGGCCCGAGGTGAGGAAGAAGCGCACGAGCAACGGCGAGTATTCGTCAAAAAGATCGTGGGCGAAAATCGAGTTCCCCAAGGACTTGGACATTTTGTTGCCGTCCACACTCACCAGCCCCGAATGCATCCACAGGTTTGCGAAGGGGTCGCCCGCCGCGTTGGACTGTGCCATCTCGTTTTCGTGGTGGGGGAACCGCAGGTCTCGTCCTCCTCCGTGGATGTCAAACTGCGCACCCAAGTACTTGGTGCTCATTGCCGAACATTCAATATGCCAGCCGGGACGACCTCGGCCCCATGGGGTGTCCCACGACGCCGTTACCGGGTCAGCGTCCTTGTGGCCCTTCCACACCGCGAAGTCACGCGGGTCGCGTTTGCCACGCACGGGGGCGTCGGCGGCGTCTTCCATGCTGTCGCGGTCCTGGCGGGTCAGCGATCCGTATTCCGGCCACGAGGCAGTGTCGAAGTACACATCGCCTGATCCGTCCTGTGCTGGATACGCATGGCCAGCTTCGATGAGACGAGCGATCAGCTCAATCATTTCTGGAATGTGCCCGGTAGCCCGCGGTTCATAAGTTGGGGGCGCGACTCCGATCCGCTCATATGCCTCGGTAAAGACTTGCTCATAGAGGAAAGCGTGCGCCCACCACGGTCGGCCTTCATCAACTGACTTGGAGAGGATCTTGTCGTCGATGTCAGTGACGTTCCGGACCAGGGTGACGTCGAAGTTCCGGTATGTCATCCACCGGCGCAACTGGTCGAAAACAACCGCCGAACGCATGTGCCCAATATGAGGTGCACCTTGGACCGTGGCACCACACACGTAGATGCTCACACACCCCGGCGTCACGGGCGCGAAAGGCTCTAGCTTGCGGGTTTTCGAGTTATACAGCTGAATCGTCACGCATCAAGTGTACTTAAATGCTGAGCTTGTCTACGATATGGGACTGCATGACGAAGATGTGATTCATGCTATATATTTCTCGTTCGATCAGCCCCGCAAAGGTCGCTGGGCTGGTTAACGGGCAACACAGATTATCTGTGCAGGTTTAAAGGACAGTTGATGAAACAAGTTACTTCCTCTCAGCCACGCCAGGTCTTTAGTACACAGACGGCGTTCATTATGGCTGCAATTGGTTCGGCCGTGGGGCTGGGCAACATTTGGCGTTTCCCTTATGTTGCGTTTGAAAACGGTGGAGGAGCGTTTATCCTCCCCTATTTGATTGCACTCATCACGGTGGGTATCCCTTTTCTGTTCTTGGACTATTCGATCGGCCACAAATTCCGCTCGTCATCACCACTGAACTTCCGCCTGCTGAACCGTGGCACTGAACCCATCGGCTGGGTACACGTGGGAATCGCGTTCGTAATTCCCATTTATTACGCGGTCATCATCGCGTGGGCGATTTGTTATACGTTCTTCTCACTCAACCTGTCATGGGGAGACGACGCAGAAGGCTTCTTTGGCGGAACGTTCCTCCAACAGTCTGGGGATGTCACGTTTAGCGTGCAACCGGTCGTCGGAGTACTGCTACCTCTCATCGCGGTGTGGGTCGCTACCCTACTGATTCTTGTGGGCGGTGTGCAGAACGGAATTGCGCGCGTCAGCAAGATCTTCTTGCCTATTCTGCTGGTGCTGTTTGTGGGGTTGGTTATTCGCTCGCTCACCCTTCCGGGCGCTGCTGAAGGACTTAACGCGTTCTTCACCCCTAACTTCAGCGCGCTTGCTGACCCCAAGGTCTGGATTGCCGCCTACGGTCAGATCTTCTTCTCCCTGTCCGTTGCTTTCGGAATCATGATCACGTACTCGGCCTACCTCAAGCCACGCACCAACCTTACTGGTTCTGGCCTGGTCGTTGGTTTCGCTAACTCCAGCTTCGAAATCCTGGCCGGTATTGGTGTGTTCGCCGCTCTTGGCTTCATGGCTCACCAGAGTGGTGTCGCTGTGAGTGAAACTGTGGCAGGTGGACCAGGGCTCGCGTTCGTTGCCTTCCCTGCTCTCATTTCGGAAATGCCAGGTGGATCCATTTTTGGTGTCCTGTTCTTTTTGAGCCTGGTGTTCGCAGGCCTGACATCACTCATTTCGCTGGTACAGGTTGTGACAGCGGCCGTTGCAGATAAACTGGGCATCTCGCAGAAGACCTCAACGATCGTCTTCGGTGGATTCATGGCAGTTGTCTCCTGTGTCATCTACCCCACGATCACGGGACTGAGCGTGCTCGACGTGGTCGATGCCTTCGTGAACAACCTGGCCATTGTGGGAATTGCTCTGATCGCTCTCATCTGCTTGGCGTGGGTGATCCGCGCACTGCCAACCCTGCGTGACCACCTCAACAAGGTCAGCAGTTTCAAGGTGGGCTGGGCCTGGATTGCCTTCTTGGGCGTCGTCACCCCTGCCGTGTTGGGCTACATGTTCATTACATCCACATATGACTTGGTCAAAAACGGATACGGCGAATACCCCGGCTGGTTCGTGGGCGTATTCGGATGGGGCATGGTCGCCGCACTAGTGGTATTCGCGGTGATCCTGTCACTGGTTCCGTGGCGCAAGAACGTCATTGACGCAGCGCGTACGGACCACGACGAGACACAAGAAGCAATTCACGCTCAAGACGTTCAAGGAGAACACGCATGACCACATCGGCAATCATCATGATGCTGCTGTCCATTATCACCGTATGGGGTGGATTGGGAGCCGCGATCGTGCACTTGAAGAAGCACTCAGACGTCGAAGGCTGAGTCTGTTAGAGCTAAGTAACCATGTAGGAACCGCGTTCAGCTATAGAAGCTGAACGCGGTTCCTACATAGACTGGGATTTATACACCTAGTCGATCACGCATAGGAGTTGACGTGCCCACAACAGTTAAAGGCATCGTTGCCAAAGCTAAAGGACAGCCGGTCGAACTCGTCGACATCGTCATTCCAGATCCCGGCCCAGGCGAGGTCGTGGTCGACGTGCAGTCATGCGGTGTGTGCCACACGGACTTTCACTACCGCGAAGGCGGAATCGGAGACAACTACCCGTACCTGCTGGGTCACGAATCCGCGGGAGTCGTTTCCCAGGTAGGCGAAGGTGTCACAAATGTGGAGCCTGGCGACTTCGTGATTCTCAACTGGCGCGCCATCTGTGGTGAGTGCCGCGCCTGTAAACGAGGCGAACCGTGGTACTGCTTCGACACCCACAACGCGACTCAGAAGATGACTCTCACCGACGGCACGGAACTCGAAGCGGCCCTTGGAATCGGTAGCTTCGCAGACAAGACCCTGGTGGCTGCCGGGCAGTGCACCAAAGTCGAAGAAACCGACCCGGCGGTCGCTGGCCTGTTGGGGTGCGGTGTCATGGCCGGTCTGGGTGCAGCCATCAACACCGGTCAAGTCACGCGCGGTCAATCCGTCGCTGTCATCGGCTGTGGTGGAGTGGGAGCGGCAGCCGTTGCTGGAGCACGCCTGGCAGGCGCCTCCCGCATCATTGCGATCGACTTTGACGACCGGAAGCTTCAGTGGGCAACAGACCTTGGCGCCACGCACACCATCAACTCGCGCGACCTCGGCGAGGATGACGTTGTCACCGCTGTGCAGGAACTCACCGGTGGTTTTGGTGCTGACGTCGTGATCGACGCGGTTGGGGTTCCTGAAACGTGGCGCCAGGCCTTCTACGCCCGCGATCTCGCCGGAACTGTGGTGCTCGTGGGAGTACCTACCCCTGAAATGGAGCTGTCCGTTCCGCTCCTCGACGTTTTTGGCCGCGGTGGCTCGTTGAAGTCCAGCTGGTACGGCGACTGCTTGCCCGAACGCGACTTCCCCATGTTCATCGACCTGTTCAAACAAGGTCGCCTGCCTCTGGACAAATTCGTTTCTGAACGCATCACAATTGACCAAGTTGAAGACGCGTTTGCCAAAATGGGACGCGGTGAAGTTCTACGATCGGTGGTTATCAATGACAGCGCGAATTGAACGACTCATCACGTCCGGCACTTTTTCGCTTGACGGCGGAACGTGGGACGTGGACAACAACGTGTGGATAGTTGGGGATGACGCCGAGGTCGTTGTCGTTGACCCTGCCCACGACCCTGAACGCGTGGCAGATCAGGTGGGAACACGTTTTTGCGAACGTATCCTGCTCACACACGGTCACGACGACCACATTCGCTACGCACTTGAAACGAAGGACTCGCTGGGCGGTATCCCCGTGTGCCTCAATGCAGAGGACGCGATGCTGTGGGACGCCGTATTCCCAGACGTTAAACCGGATGAAAACATCCAGGATGGAAACACGTTCAGCATCGCGGGACTTCAGTTAAAAGCCTTGCACACGCCGGGCCACTCCCCCGGTTCCACATGCTTCTACATCGAAAGCGGACTCACGCTCGCCCAGTTGCCAAACGACCTCGGGCAGGCTGTAGACCAGTTGCGCGACGAACTAGGCGAAAACGCCGGCGTTCCCGTTTTGCTGTCCGGCGACACTCTGTTTTCTGGTGGTCCGGGCGCCACTGGACGGTCGTATTCGTCCTTTGACACCATCATTGATTCGATTCGCTCCACACTGTTTGAGCTCCCAGATTCAACCGTGGTTCTCACTGGGCACGGTGACGCCACAACAATTGGCGCTGAACGTCCTCAACTGGACGAATGGATCGCCCGCGGTCACTAAACCCCGTTAAACTGTCTGTACCAACCTTCAAGACAAGGGAGTTAGTGTCCGTGGTTGACCAGTATCCAATCCTCACAATCCTTCCGCCTTTCATCGCGATTATCAGTGCGATCGTCACCCGGCGGGTGGTTCTCAGCCTGGGGTTGGGCGTGGTTCTCGCAGCTCTTCTCGTTGAAAACTTCAACCCTCTGGGTACGCTGTCTCAAATCTGGTCAGCGTTCGCGGTAATCTTCTGGGACTCTGAAGCTGGGCGAGTGAACACTGACCAGGTGTTCAACCTGATCTTCCTGGTGATCCTGGGAGTCATTACCGCGCTCGTGCTCATGGCTGGGGGAACAGAAGCATTTTCGGATTGGGCAGTTAAACACATCAAGTCACGCCGTGGAGCAAAGCTGCTTGCCGCGTTTTTGGGAATTGCCATCTTCATTGATGACTATTTCAACGCTTTGGCGGTGGGGCAGGTCGCACGTCCGGTGTCTGACCGGTTCAAAGTTTCGCGTGCGAAACTCGCGTATATCATCGACTCAACTGCTGCTCCTGTTTCTGTTCTCGCACCGTTTTCAAGTTGGGGCGCTTCGATCATTGGTCTTATGGCCCCCATCATTGTGGCAGCCGCGGTCGCTCCTAATGGGGTCATGGGCTTTTTGGGAGCAGCGGCTGCGAACTATTACGCGATCGGTGCGATCGTCGTGGTCTTCATGGTCATCATTTTCAGTCTGGAAGCTGGACCCATGCGGCGGGAAGAACGCAGGGCCCTAGCCGAAGGCGAAATGTTTGCAAAAGACGCCGAAATCCCCGGCGAGCTTTCCGAAGACCTCCCTGTTTACCGTCCCGGCGCACTCCGCTCGTTGATCGTTCCGTTCGTGTTCTTGGTTGTCGGTGTTATTGGCGCCATGTTCATCACCGGTTACATGGAAAGCGGAAGTGCTAACCCCATGGACATGCTCGCCTCTACCTTGGTGCCCAACTCACTCTTGTACGGAGGCATCGCCGGTCTTATCGCCGCCGTGTTCTACTACTTCCGTTACACAAGTAGTCACTCCAAGTTCAATGCAGGCACCCTGTTTAAGGGGGTTGCCGAAGGCACTAAGTCCATGCTTCCAGCCATCTACATTTTGATCCTCGCGTGGATGCTGGGAACCGTGGTCGAAGCTTTGGGCACCGGCGAATACCTAGGTGGACTCGTTGAAAATGCAGGCATCCCCACCCAGTGGTTGGTCCCGCTCATGTTCGTGGTTGCAGCGGCTATGGCATTTGCCACGGGAACCTCGTGGGGCTCATTCGGCCTGCTGATCCCGCTTGCCGGGGACATCCTGTTGGCAGTAGGTGCGACCGACATGGTGCTGCCTGCTCTGGGTGCAGTTCTTGCAGGTGCGGTGATGGGCGACCACTGCTCACCTATTTCCGACACCACTATCTTGTCGTCGACTGGTGCAGGGTGTGAAGTTGTCACTCACGTACAGACGCAGTTGCCATACTCTTTGGCTACTGCCGTTGCCGCTTTGGTTGGTTACATCTCCGTGGCCATCACTCACCAGGTGTGGGTGGGCATGATCGTCACTCTGGTGGTGCTTACTGGATTGGTCCTCGCCGGAGTGTGGCGTTGGACCCGCCTGGAGAAGATTCACGGGTTCGAACTTGATGATGAACCCATGGCAACCGAAGCAAACAACGCGTAGTTTTACATAAAGGACCTGTGCATGACGGCGTGTTCTGACTTTTTTGACGAGCCTCTTCTTGGGACTGCTCTTGAAGCGACCCGGTGGGTGTGCGTGGAGTTCAGCCACGGATGGGGCCATGACGCTTTGGACGGCTTTGCCCTGGGTGAGGAACTAGCATCCCAAATCAAAGCCCACATGAATGCGCACAATGCGCGGTTCCAGTTCATTCGCGAGCCTGGCCGGGAGGGTCAAGACGCAAATGGTCACCGCGTGTTTGTTGCAGAGTCAACGCCAGGCAAGGAAGCTCTGTACACCCTCACCATCAAAAGCGTGTCCGATCTCCTTGATTTGGACGTATCTAACCCTGCGACGATACCCGGCGCTACCGCCGTCGAATCGCCTTTGGCACTCATCTGCACGCATGGCAAGCGCGATGTCTGCTGTGCTCTCAAAGGTCGCCCGGTTGCAGCGCTTTTGTCGCAGCATGCCAGCGAGCCACAGGACGCTGACGCTCACGAGGAAACCACCTCGGCGCGGGTGTGGGAAACCAGCCACACGGGTGGCCACCGGTTCGCACCCGCTGTGATCGTCCTCCCATGGGGGTTCACGTACGGGCGGGCCGGCGCGCAAGCGGCGCGCCAGATCTGGGACTTGGCTGTCGATAATCAGGTTCACCTGGATCTGTTGCGTGGGCGCAGTGCGTTTTCGAAACCAGAGCAGGCCGCCGAGGTGGCAGTCCGGTCCCACTACCTCCTCACCGGGGTTGCCGATGTCGTTGGAGTGGAAGCCACAAGCGACACCGTGTTTCAGGTGAAGTGCGCAAACGGGGACACGCACGCGGTAGAAGTTGAGCACACAGTCAGTGATCTACCCCCGCGCCCGGCGACGTGTGGAAAAGGCGATAAAGAGGTTAAAGCGTTTAACGCTACGTTGCTGTGACATACACATAATGAGATGCGCGCCACATACATTCCGGGTAAGATCCATGCATGGGACACAGTAGTTTTGACCAGATCGAAAAAACCCACCTCGACCAGATGGCACAGGCTACCGGAGCTCATCTTTCGGTGCTCATGCCCGTTGATCGCACCGATCAACAGTCGCGCGAATCTTCTACGCGCCTCAAATCGCTTCTTGGTGAAGCACAACGGCAGCTTGCAGAGGCAGGACTTTCAAGTAGCGACATTGACGCGCGCTTAGAGCCGTTCACTGCACTGATCAACGACGGTCCTTTTTGGCGTAACCAAGGCGACGGCCTCGCACTGTATTCCGCTGACAATGTCCACTTTGTTTTCCGCGTGGGTGTCCCGCTGGCTGAGCGCGTCCACGTGGGCGAACAGTTCGCGTTGCGCCCGCTGGCAACGGCGTTGGCCGAATCTTCCAAGTTCTACATTCTGGCTCTCTCACGTGCCAAGGTGCGTTTGTTTGACGCTACCCGCGACTCACTTACGCAGCTGGACTTGGGTGACACAGTTCCATCCTCGCTTGACGATGTTGTGAGCCCGGATGAGCGCCAACGCCAGCTCCAGTCCCGTTCAGTCGGTGGAGATCGCGCCATGTTCCACGGTCACGGAGCAGGAGATGAAGTTGACGCAGTGTTTGTCGACAAGTTCCTCAAAGCTGTGGGCCAGGGAGTTGGCGACTTGCTGGGTAAGGCCCGGTCACAGCCCATGGTTTTGGCTGCAGTTGCTGAAGCACACCCGGCGTTTAAGCAGTTCTGCACGTACCCCGCACTGCAAGACGCGATGGTCAAGGGGAACCCAGACGACCGCTCCCCCAAGGAACTTCACGCTGCCGCGTGGGAGGCTCTGCTTCCCACATTCAAAGCGCAAGACGACGCCGTGTTTGAACGATTTTCGGCGAAGCTCGGAACCGGTTCGGCCTCTACTCAGAGTGACAGTATTCGCGAAGCAGCTGTTGAAGGGCGAGTGGACACGCTGTTCATTAACCCCAGTGTGACGCGGAATGCTGATGCCGTGAACGAGGCCATTCTGGCCACTCTGCAGAATTCGGGCAAGCTCATCATCATGTCCGACGGCAGTGTAGAGAACGTGGCAGCACTGTTCCGTTACTGAGCAGGATTCTACGAATAACAGCCAGTGGCTAGGTGTGCGAGTGAAGGGATACTTAACCGCGGGTTAAACCGTGCGTAACCAGAATCACTTCTTTCACATTCTAGACTCAGAGGGTCCCCAAAATTCCCTAAGAAATGAGCCTGTGAGATGCGAATTCGCACCTTAGCCGCGGCTATTACAGCCTGCGCTATCACTGGTAGCCCGGTCGTTGCACTGGCGCAGCCGGCACCAGAAAACCTCGACCTGAGCTTCCTTGCAACATCGGACGTACACGGTCACATTTACGACTTCGACTACTTCACCGACCAGCCGTACCCTGAAGACGATTCACTGGGCCTTACCCGCGTGAACTCGATCGTCAAGAAGGTTCGCGCTGACCGCGGAGAAGACAAAGTCTTCGTCTTCGACAACGGAGACAATATTCAGGGAAGCCCCCTCACCAGCTACTACGCCAACCAGGAAAACATCCTGAAGACCGGCGAAGAGCATCCCATGGCTACCGCAAACAACATGATTGGCTACGACGCTCAGGTTGTTGGTAACCACGAATTTAACTACGGACTCGAATTCCTGGAGCGCTACCAGAACCAGGTCGACTTCCCACTCGTGGGCGCGAACGTCATCGACGACGCTACCGGCGAACCGATGTTCGACCCCTACACCATCGTCGAACGTGAAATTGACGGAAAAACCGTCAAGGTTGGTGTCGTTGGTGTAACCCCTCCCGGCTCTGCAGTGTGGGACAAGCAGCACCTCGACGGCAAAGCACACTTCGATGACATTGTGTCCTCTGCAAAGAAGTGGGCTCCCAAGGCAAAAGAAGCCGGCGCTGACGTTGTGGTCGCCCTTGCGCACTCTGGTAAGGACCCTGAAGGTTCCACATGGAACCCTAAAAACAAGACCGACGACCTTGCCACCTCGGTCGCCCGCGAGGTTCCTGACATTGACATTGTGATCGCAGGACACTCTCACCAGGATGAGCCTGAAGAGTACGTCGAGCAGGTAGACGGCACGCAGGCGCTGGTGACACAGCCTAAGTTCTGGGCGCGTTCCGTGTCCGAGGTGGGCCTCTCCCTGGTGCCAAACGATAAGGGTGGCTTCGAGGTCGACTGGTCGGAAGACAACAAGCCAAAAGTCACCCCACACTACTCGGGAGAAGTGCCTGAAGACCAGGAACTCAAGGACGCGCTCAAGGTTCCGCACGAAAAGACCATCAAGCACGTGAACAAGGTGGTTGGTCAGGCAACTGAAACCATGAGTGCGAAGACCTCGCGCTACGAAGACACCGCGATTGTGGACTTCATTTCCCACGTGCAGGCTGACACTGTTCGCAAGGCCCTCAAGGACAGCGAATACAAGGACCTGCCGGTCATTTCGCAGGCGTCACCATTTAGCCGTACCGCAGAGTTCAAGAAGGGCGATGTCACGATCCGCGACGTTGCCGGACTGTACGTGTACGACAACACGCTTTCGGGTGTGAAGATCAACGGTAAGCAGCTGCGTGAGTACCTCGAGTGGTCGGCTCGCTACTTCAAGCAGGTAGACGAAGGCGCTGACTTCAACCCGGAGGAAGTCACCAACGCGCCTGACACTGAGCGCGGACGTGACATCCCGGACTACTCGTATGACGCTGTTACCGGCGTGAAGTACGACATCAACATCTCCAAGCCAGTTGGCGAGCGCATTGAGAACTTGCGTTTGGAAGACGGTTCTGAGCTCAAGGACTCCGACGAGTTCATCATGGCGATCAACAACTACCGTGCGTCCGGTGGTTCGGGCTACCCCGTGAGTGACCTGCCCGAGGTGTACAACGACCAGATTGCGATCCGCGAAGCGATCGTTGACTGGACGGTGGAGAACAAGGTTATCGACCCCAAGGACTTCTTCGTCGAAAGCTGGTGGTTGACGTCTTCCACCCGTCCGGTCGAAGAAGCTCCGGGTGAGGAAGAACCGGGTGAAGAGGCTCCTGGTGAGGAAGCACCCGGTGAAGAAGCTCCAGGCGAAGAGCCAACTGAAGACGCACCAACGGAAAAGCCTTCCGAGGACGCGCCTTCCCAGAAGCCAGGTGACGACTCTGACGGTTCAGACAGCTCGGACGGTTCAGATAACGAAGCTGGCAAGGATTCCTCGAACCCGCTGCCACGCACAGGTGCGCAGATCGGTGTGGCACTGGGCGCAGGAGTTGCTCTCCTTGCAGCAGGTGCCGTGATCACGGTGGTTGCACGCCGCAAGAACTAAAAGCCAATATAAATCGAGGCGGGGCTGATCGCAGATCAACCCCGCCTCGGCGTTACTGCGTCCGGTAACCCCGGTCAGTCATCGCCTTGAACGAAGCGATACCCCATACCTGGTTCGGTAATAAAGTACTTGGGCGCCGCCGAATCGACTTCGAGTTTCTGCCTAATTTGTGACATGTACACGCGCGCGTAGTTGTTTTCGTTTTCATAGCCTTTACCCCATACGTTTGCCAGGAGTTCTTCCCGGCGTACCAGGCGGTTAGGGTGACGCACTAAATAGCTCACAATCTTCCATTCTTGGGGCGTAAGACTCACTTGTTCACCCGACACCGCCACGATGTTGCGGGCTAGGTCAATCGACAACCTGCCGTCGGAGGTGACGATGACCGGCTCAGCCGTTTCTTGCGGAATACGACGCAGGTTCGCCCGCAAACGCGCCAAAAGCTCCCCCAGTGCAAAAGGTTTGGTCACATAGTCGTCGGCACCGCGATCTAAGGCTTCGATTTTTGACTGCGTTTCATGTCGCGCGGTCACCACAATAATGGGAACCTGTGACCAACCGCGGATTCCGTCAATGACATCTAAACCGCTCATGTTCGGAAGTCCAAGGTCAAGCAAAACGGCTTCAATTGGGTGGTCCGAAGCCATAGTGAGCGCCTGCTCCCCCGTGTTTGCAGTGAGAACCTTATAGCCGCGTGCAATGAGGTTGACCGCCATTGCACGAGACAGGGTCGGATCGTCCTCAACAATGAGAATCACAGCGTGCTCCTTGTCGTCATGTGATCAGATACGAACGGTTTGTGGGTGGCTTTTCCAATAGGCAGAGTCAGAACCATCGTGAGTCCACCACCTGGGGTGTCATCGGCGGAAAGCTCACCACCGATACCTTCAGCTAGTCCCTTTGCCACTGCTGCGCCAAGTCCCAGTCCCCGCGAGTTGGTGGTGTCGCCCAAACGGGTGAAGGGTGTGAAGAGCTGTTGTTTTGCTTCATCGCTCAGCCCTGGGCCAAAGTCAATGACACGAATTGCTACTCGGTCTCCCTCTAGCGCTGCATCAATTTTCACTCCGTTGCCTGTATGTTTTGCAGCGTTCGACAACAGGTTCTCCAAAATACGTTCCACCAAGCTTGCGTCAGTTTTGATCAGTGGCAGATCGCGGGGGATCGCAATTTCAAGTGGTCCAGGTTTCAGCGTGGGGTCCATGTGGTCGACCGTACGTGCGACCAGTTCGCTGGGCTCAATGACGGACTCGTTGATGCTGAGCGTATTCGTTTGCACACGTGACATGTCCAAAAGGTCAGCCACGATCCGGTCGAGTCGATCCGAGGACGCCTCAATCGAACGCAACAGCTCAGTTTGTAGGTCTTTTGGCAGGTCGACATCATCCAGAAGCAGGCCGGAAACTGAGGTTTTGATTGTTGCCAGCGGAGTTCGCAGATCGTGCGAAACGGCACTGAGCAATGCCGTGCGAATCGCGTTCGCGGCCTCCAACTGCCGCGCCTGCAAACGAGCCTCCGTCAGCTGTGTCTGCGTCATGAGACCAACCAGGCGTCCCGTGTACGCGTCCAGCACTCTCTGTTCATTTGCGTTGAGAGGGCGCCCAGCCAACAACAGTACGTGATGGTCATCCAGCGTAAACGTCTCATCGGCTTCGCTCCCCGACTTCAGCTCTTTCCCCGAACGGTATTCCGTTACGAGGTTTTTGCTGTCGTCAAAATACCCCAGGGTGACGCTATCTTGACCAAACGCTTGTGAGATTTTGTCCAAAATCGCCTGGATACCAACACCTTCACGAATCACAGAACCTGCCAGTTCGGTCATGAGCTGCGCGTTAGCCCGTGCGGTTCGCGCTTCTTGCGTTCTTCTAGCGGCCCCGTCAACAACACGTGCCACGAGAGCCGCAACCACAATGAACACGAACAACAAGAAGATGTTTTCAGGTTCAGCGATCGACATGGTGTGTAAAGGCTCGGTAAAGAACCAGTTGAGTAATCCAGTACCCACAACAGCGGATGCGAGAGCCGGCCACAGTCCCCCGACAAGAGCAACGACCACAACCACCAGGACATAGGCCATGCTCAAGGTGGAAAACGCGACCACTTCATGAGCTTCGGAGATCCCCATGGCGGTAATGCCAGCGACGCACACACCGGCCAAAACCCACGCGCTCACCGTGCGTGCAAGGGACAGATTTCGCCGAGGTCGTCGTTGGGATGGTTGTGGTTCGCTGGTCCCGTGGTTCGTCACGATATGGACGTCGATGTCTCCCGCACCGTCGATAATGCGTGAGCTCGTTGGTCGTGAAAGTAGTTTCTTGTACCACGGCGTTCGGGATGATCCGATCACCAACTGAGTGGCGTTGATAGTATTGGCAAACTCTAAAAGAGTTTCTGCGTAGTCTTCACCTGACAGCGTGTGCCATGCGCCTCCCAACGATTCGGTGAGAGTTCTAGCTTGCTGAATTTCAGCATCAGTCATGAGAGGCGCACCGTCCGTGGGAACGATGTGAACAACCACGAGTTCACGCCCGGCCATACGTCCCACGATTCGCATACCTCGGCGAATCAAAGTGGGTACGTGCGGTCCTCCAGCAACCGCGACTAGGATGCGCTCGCGAGCAGGCCAGGTGGAGTGGATACCTTCTTCATTTCGGTATTTCGCTAGGCCTTCATCGACCTGGTCAGCGAGCCACAACAGCGCGAGTTCACGAAGCGCAGTGAGGTTCCCTTTGCGGAAGAACCGTGAAAGGGCCGCATCAGCAGCAGCTGGCTTGTATATCTGGCCACGGCGCAGACGGATGCGAAGAGCATCCGGACTTAAATCGATGAGTTCAATGTCGTCGGCATCGCGCAAAACAGCGTCAGGAATGGTTTCATTCTGGACATGTCCCGTAATGTCGGCGACAACGTCGTTAAGCGATTCGACGTGCTGGATGTTTACCGTCGAAATCACGTCGATTCCGGCGTTGAGAATCCTTTCCACATCCTGCCAGCGCTTGCGTGAGCTTTCGGCTCCCACGATCGTGTGTGCAAGTTCATCGACGAGCACCACTTCCGGTCGTCGTTCTAGAATCGCGTCGACGTCGAGCTCGTCATACTCAGATCCTCGATAGAGAACCTTCTTTGTTGGGATAAGTTCCAAGCCTTCAACCTTGGCAGCTGTCCCAGCGCGACCGTGCGTGTGCACAACGCCAACAACCACGTCGGTTCCAGATTTCGTCAGGGAGTGGGCTTCTTCTAGCATTGCGTAGGTTTTGCCCACTCCCGGAGCGGCACCCAAGTAAACCTTGAGTGATCCGCGACGTTCGTTCATTTCAGCCCTTTGCCTTGACCACGTCAAGGTTGAGGGTGTTGACGTTCACTCGCGGACTGCCAATGAATCCGAGGATCGAACCGTACGAGTTTTTCTCAACGAGTTCTTCGACTTTTTCAACCGATAGTCCCGAGTTCTTTGCAACACGTTCAACCTGAATGTGAGCATACTCCTTGCTGATATGCGGGTCTAGACCCGAGCTGCTTGCTGTTACGGCGTCAGCAGGAACATCAGCTGGATCGACACTGTTTTCCTCAGCAATCGACTTCTTGGCGTCTTCGATAGTCTTCTGAAATTCGTCGCCTACTGGGCTGAGGTTGGAGCCTCCGGAAGACATCCCGTCGTAGTCACCGGATGAAAGACGCGGGTGAAACAAGCTTGGGTCTTTCGAGGTGTCTTGCCCAATAAGTTTTGAACCAACGACCTGGCCGTTGTGCTCCAAGAAAGAACCGTCCGCACCGTTGGCGTTCAGTCGTCCTGCTAGCCACGTCACACAGGGGTAGATGAGCCCCAAAATGACCAGCAAGATCAATAGTGTACGGGTAGCTTGCACGGTAGCCGAAACTACTCCTGCGGTTTTCTGTGCCATGAAATTTTCCTTAGAAACCAGGTAGAAGCGAAACGATCATGTCGATGATCTTGATGCCAATAAAGGGAACGACAAACCCGCCTAGTCCGTACACAACAAGGTTGCGACGTAAAAGCTGGTGCGATGTTCCAGGAACGTACTTCACACCGCGTAGTGCTAGAGGAATCAGTAGCACGATGATGATCGCATTGAAGATCACCGCAGATGTGATTGCTGACTCAGGTGACGACAAGCGCATGATGTTCAGAACATCGAGGCCAGGAAAGGCCACCACGAACATTGCCGGTACGATCGCAAAATATTTTGCGATGTCGTTGGCAATCGAAAACGTCGTAAGCGCACCGCGGGTAATCAAGAGCTGTTTACCGATCTCCACGATCTCGATGAGCTTGGTGGGGTCGGAGTCCAGATCAACCATGTTCCCGGCTTCCTTAGCAGCCTGAGTACCGGTGTTCATCGCTACACCCACGTCAGCTTGAGCCAGCGCGGGAGCGTCGTTCGTTCCGTCACCGGTCATTGCCACCATATTTCCGCCTTTTTGTTCACGGCGAATCAGTGCGAGCTTGTCTTCCGGTTTCGCTTGAGCAAGGTAGTCGTCGACACCAGCTTCACGCGCAATTGCTTGAGCTGTCAGTTCGTTGTCACCTGTAATCATCACGGTGCGAATACCCATCGAGCGCAAGGTTTTGAAGCGTTCGACCATGCCCTCTTTGATGATGTCTTTCAGGTGTATGGTCCCCAGAACTTGGCGTTTCCCTTTGTCTTCTTCTGCTACGACGAGCGCCGTACCACCGTCATTCGAGATGCGCTCAATCGTGTGTTTGACATCGTCACCAACCTGCACGCCAGACTTCTCGACCCACTTGACCATTTCAGTGGCGGCGCCCTTGACGACTTGGTGGTTTTCAGAAAGTTTGACGCCACTCATTCGAGTTTCTGCGCTGAACGGGATGAACTCCGCTTGAGCGTAATCAGCTTCGGGAACTTCTCCCAGCCCAAGACCATCCTGGGCCAGTACCACAATCGAGCGACCTTCAGGGGTTTCGTCAGCGAGTGACGACAGCTGAGCTTTGCGCGCCAACTCGATTTCCGAAATTCCTTCTGCCGCAACAAACGCTGTGGCTTTGCGGTTACCCACCGTGATGGTTCCAGTTTTGTCCAAAAGCAAAGTTGTCACGTCGCCGGCAGCTTCCACTGCCTTTCCCGAGGTGGCAAGGACATTGCGCTTAATAAGACGGTCCATGCCTGCAATACCAATTGCGGAAAGCAACGCACCAATCGTCGTAGGGATCAAACAGACCAAGAGCGCAATCAACACGGTGATCGGTTGCTGAGCGTTCGAGTAGTTCGCCATTGGAACCAAGGTGAGAACAACCAACACGAAGATCAACGTCAGCACAGACAAGAAGGCACTCAAAGCAAGTTCGTTTGGTGTCTTCTGGCGGCTAGCACCTTCCACCAGACCAATCATGCGGTCGATGAAAGTGTTTCCTGGTTCCGAGGTGATACGCACCTCGATGGTGTCGGACAGTACGCGGGTTCCACCTGTAACGGCTGAGCGGTCACCGCCGGATTCGCGAATCACCGGAGCCGATTCACCTGTGACCGCTGATTCGTCAACGGTCGCCGCCCCTACGATCACATCACCGTCACCCGGGATAGTTTCACCCGCAGACACAATGACAACGTCGCCGGGTCGCAACGACGAAGACGGAACTTCTTCCACTTCTCCATTGGGGCGTCGCACACGCCCTGTCGACGCCGTCTGGGTCTTTCGAAGCGCGTCAGCTTGAGCTTTACCGCGGCCCTCGGCAACCGCCTCGGCTAAGTTGGCGAAAACTACGGTCAGGAACAGCCAGATTGCCAACGTAAACGTAAACAGGCTGGGGTGGATGACCCCGAGGACAAACGTAATCGCAGCCCCAATTTCCACGATGAACATTACAGGAGTTCGCACCATGGTTGCAGGGTTGAGTTTCCGGAGCGCCTGGGGCAACGATGCCAGAATCAGTTTTCCGCTGATTCCAGATTGCGTCGCGGTGGCATTCTGGGCTTCAGTTTCAGTTTCCTGAATCTGAGTGGTCATGACATGAACCTTTCAGCAAGAGGTCCGAGAGCAAGTGTCGGAAGGAAGGACAGACCGGTGATGAGAAGAGCAGTACCGGCCATGACAACCGAGAAAAGAGGTGTGTCTGTGGGGAGTGTTCCCTTGGTCTTTGCCACTGGGGTTTGGACAGACAAGCGTCCGGCAAGACATAGCACCAACGCAATTGGGACGAAGCGCCCCAACAGCATTGCAAAACCAAGCGATACGTTCAAGAACGGAGTATTCGCATTGAGACCAGCGAAGGCTGATCCGTTGTTATTACCTGCCGACGTAAACGCATAGAGCACTTCGCTCAAACCGTGCGGACCAAAATTAGCAAGAGAGTCACGCGTTGATGGAAGCGCAATTGCAAGGCCCGTACCAAGCAGTACAACAACCGGCACGACGAGTGCGTACATGCTGATGAGTTTGACTTCGGTGGGCCCAATTCGTTTGCCCATGTATTCGGGGCTACGGCCCACCATGAGTCCGCTGATGAAGACTCCGATGATTGCGACAACAAGCATTCCATACAGGCCCGATCCCACACCGCCGGGGGAAATTTCGCCCAAGAGCATGTTGAAGATCAAAAGACCACCGGAGAGCGGTTCGTATGACGAGTGCATGGAGTTCACTGCGCCGGTTGACGTCAGGGTGGTGGCTGTAGCGAAAAGCGTGGATCCAAGAATGCCAAAACGGGTTTCTTTTCCTTCCATTGCAGCGAGGTTGTTGTCTGCGAAGCTCATCTGAAGGGCAGTGAGGCTCACAAGCGAACCGATTGCCAGAATTGCCATTGCACCGAGGACCGTATAGCCCTGACGCTTGTCACCGACCATGACGCCGTAGGTGCGTGGGAGCGCAAATGGGATCAACAAAATGAGGAACACTTCAAGGAGGTTGGTCCAACCGTTAGGGTTCTCAAAGGGGTGGGCGGAGTTCGCGTTGAAGAAACCACCACCGTTGGTTCCCAATTCTTTAATGGCTTCTTGGCTCGCGACCGGTCCTCCTGGAATGGTTTGTTGGCCACCTGCCAATGTCTGCACGACTTGCGGGCCGTTGAAGTTTTGGATCGCTCCACCCAGAATCAAAAGCACTGCACCTATAAAAGCGATGGGCAAAAGAATACGGAGGCAACAGCGAACGAGGTCGACCCAGAAGTTCCCCAGTTTGTCGGTTTCGCGGTATGCGATTGCACGAATAAGCACAATAGCCACGACGATTCCAACGGCTGCCGAAATGAAGTTCTGGAAGTTCTGTGCCAGCATCTGGGTCAGGTGACTCATAGTAGTTTCGCCACCGTAGGACTGCCAGTTGGTGTTTGTCACGAATGACGTGGCAGTGTTCCATGCTTGGTCCGCAGGTACTGGCCCCAGTCCCATGTTCATGGGAAGCCACTGCTGAATCCGCTGGAGGATGTACATTCCCAACACGGAAAGTGCAGAGAGCACCAGGATATTACGCAGGTACATCTTCCACGTGTGTTGTGCTTCCGGGTTCACGCCTGCAAGGCGGTATATGAAGCGTTCAATCTTCAAGTGTTTAGCGCTCGTAAAAGTGTGCGCCATGTAGTTGCCCATGGGTACGTGCACAACGGCAAGCAGGGCGACCATCAACGGAAGTTGTAAAAGTTCCACTGTCAGTCGAACCTTTCAGGATGGATGAGCGAGTAAAAAACGTAAGCCGTTGTGACGGAACAAAACGCTAACCACACGATGTCTACGAGGCTCATAGTTTGTTCACCGCCCAACCGAACACTCCAACGACGGCGAAATACGCCACGGTAAGTGCAATGAAGAGGATGTCTAACACGATTCAGCTTTCTGAGTGATTTCAGAATTCGCGTCGTTTCCCTGGCGCGAAGCCACTCAGTTGAGTGACAGTGAATATCAAAACGCGCCCGTGGACCGGGCACTGCGGGTCCTTACGGTTTCTTTACACCCCGCACAGAATTTTTTACGTGCTTTTAATACGGTGTTCCTTGGAGCAACGTTGCCCTGCAGGAATCAATAGAAAAAGCTACTGCGTCCGGTACACCAGGGCGGTGGCAATGGCAGCCACGCCTTCACCTCGGCCAGTTAAACCCAAACGGTCGGTTGTTGTCCCAGAAACATGAACGGTGGCCCCTGCGGCTTCGCTGAGCACACGTTGCGCTTCGTCCCTCCGCGTACCGATTTTGGGTCGGTTACACACTGCCTGAACGCTGATGTTGCCGATCTCAAAACCAGCCTGGCGCACAATTCGCGCGGCTTCACGCAAAAGCGCACATCCGCTGGCTCCTGCAAATTCCGGGCGGTCTGTTCCGAAATGCGCCCCCAGGTCGCCAACACCTGCTGCAGAAAAAATGGCGTCACAGCATGCGTGGGCGACCGCATCGGAATCAGAGTGCCCTTCCAGCCCCACGACGCCTTCCCACAGGAGTCCCGCCAACCACATGGGCCGGTCTGGGTTGTCGCTTATTGCGTGGACGTCTACACCGATTCCTACCTGGGGCACAAACACGAGTTTTCCTTCCGTTGGCACAGCATCCGCGCAAGTTCAAGATCCAGCGGATGGGTGATCTTGAACGCCTCGTGAGATCCCTCGACACCCACTGCGGGGATACCCATAGCCTCAAGCAGGCTGGCGTCGTCGGTCACGTTCGTTGACGCGTCACGTTCGAAGCGTTCATGTGCATCCGCAAGATCTTTAAACGCGAAACCTTGCGGGGTCTGCACGGCCCGCAACCGAGCTCGCTCAACTGGGGCGCTTAGGCCGACCGCGTCCTCTGGCTGTTGCGACGAAAGCGTTCGCACAGTGTCAGAAACAGGGAGAACTGGGACCACGTTCTGATGCCCGGCACGGAGTGCTGTAAGCACGCGGTCAAACACTCGCCGAGGTGTCAGCGGCCTGGCAGCGTCATGCACCAGGGCGTAGCTGGGGTTGACCTCGATGGAGGCGAGTGCGTTCCGGACTGACTCCGTACGTTCAGCACCCCCTACTACGGTGCGAACGTTTGGCTGGGCACGGAACAGATCTTGTGCACGGGCCTCGAGGTCACGCGGCACGGCAATGATGACCAGTTCGATGCCTGCGTCAAGAACTCCGGCGACTGCGCGTTCGAGGAGAGTGTGTCCTTCCAACGGGACAAATGCCTTGGGGGTTTTTAATCCCAACCGTGTCCCAGCTCCTGCCGCTGGAATGATCGCCACCGTTTCCATACCAGCAACTCTAGTCCACGTGGGCACACAAAAATGGGGGCGACATCAGTCACCCCCACTTGCTTCTTCAAAACTATGAAGCGAGAACCTTCTCCAGCATTGCCTCTGCTTCGGTTTCTTCTTTTTCTTCTGCCAAAGCAAGTTCTGAAACAAGCACCTGGCGTGCCTTTGCCAGCATGCGCTTCTCACCGGTGGAAAGACCTCGGTCCTGTTCCCGACGCCACAGGTCGCGTACGACCTCGGCAACCTTGATTACGTCACCGGACTGGAACTTCTCCAGGTTCGCCTTGTAGCGACGCGACCAGTTGGTTGGCTCTTCTGTCACTTCAGCGCGCAAAACCTGGAAAACCTTTTCCAAACCTTCTTCGCCCACAACATCGCGGACACCCACAAGGTCACAATTTTCAGCGGGGACTTCAATCGTTAGGTCGCCGTGTGAGACCTGCAGTTTCAAGTAAAGTTTGTCTTCGCCCTTGATCGTGCGAGTTTTAATTTCTTGGATTGTCGCCGCTCCGTGGTGCGGATAAACAACAGTGTCGCCGACCTGAAAACTCATCTTATTTTTTCCCCTTTCGCGGACTCCCAGTCTAGCATGCTCCGCAACACAACCGTGAAGCAGCGTCCGAAATACGCGACAAAGACCCACTCCTGTGATATGTGCTTCGCAGGCAACTGAGCCCTGCAGCGGTTCAAAAGTAGGACCACAGTTTCTACGCGCGAAGAAAAGCAGGTAACATACACGGTGTTCCTTAAGATTTTGTTGCGTACCACTTTGAGGAGTATGTGAACGTGAAACGGCTAACCCGCGCAGCTGTCGCAGTCGCAGCGATTGCCCTTATTGTCCCTGTCAGCGGTTGCGCGGCTCTGTTGTCGAACCAGCAGACTCACAATTACGTTTACCACGGCGGAGACGGCGCATGGGCGTCCCTTGGCGGAGTCGACTTCCGTGGCATTCTGCTGATTGCCAACGAGGACAACACGGAAGCCCAGCTGTTCTACACAATCGTTAACAACTCCCAGGGCCCAGCAACGGTCACGCTCAAGGTTGGCGACTACCAGAAGCAGATCAAGCTCGCGAAAGGCGAGAAGATCGTTCAGAACCCACAGTCGCCCGACTTCGACGGTGAAGAAGCTCTCGTCAAAGGCCTCAACGCACAGGTTGGCGAACAGGTCGACGTTGAAGTGACCGCAAACGACATGGACAAGACCGTGCGTGCACAGTTGCTCAACGCAGACCACTGGTACTACGAAGACGCACAGCCTAAGGGAAGCTCAACCGGTGCACCTACCGAAAGCGCAAGTGAAGCACCTACTGAGGACGCTACCGAAGACGAAGCAACCCCTTCACCTGAAGAAACCGAAGGGCAGTAAGCGACAGTAAGTTCCGCTCCAACGGAGTATAAAAGACTTACACTACAGATGGCCTAGGCCGAGGCAATAATTGCCTCACCTAGGCCACCAGTGTTTTATGCCTCGAACTTATACCCCAAGCCACGCACTGTCACCAGAAGCTTAGGCTCAGAGGGTGTCTCTTCGATCTTGGCGCGCAGACGCTTGACGTGAACATCCAAAGTCTTGGTGTCACCCACGTAGTCTTGGCCCCAGATACGGTCAATAAGCTGACCACGCGTCATCACACGCCCAGCGTTCCGTACCAGCATTTCAAGGAGCTCAAATTCTTTGAGTGGCAACGCAAGTTCCTTACCACGAACACTTGCCACGTGACGCTCAACGTCAATCCGCACTCCCCCAGCTTCAAGAACGCCGTCGTCAATATCGGAAGACTCAGTATTGCGACGCATGACAGCCCGAATACGAGCAAGCAACTCACGTGACGAGTACGGCTTAGTCACATAGTCATCTGCCCCGAGCTCCAGACCCACAACCTTGTCGATCTCTGAGTCCTTTGCCGTCAACATGATGATCGGAACCTTGGACTTAGCGCGCAACAGGCGGCACACCTCGGTCCCGGAGGCCCCAGGCAACATGAGATCCAGAAGAACCAGATCAGCACCGTGAGAATCAAACTCCGCAAGAGCCTGCAGACCGTCCGCGGCGACTGTCACGTCATAACCCTCTTTACCCAACAGGTACGCAAGTGGGTCCGAAATTGACTCTTCGTCTTCGACGAGCAGAATCCGCGTCACGACTTCTCCTTCTGTGTCTCCGTTTGTGCCTGAGCGACCGTCAACGGCTGACCGCTGGAGTCGCTCAGCAAGATCCCTTCCTGCTGTGCCTGAGATAAATCGACCTCAGGGTGAGCAAGAGGTAAAACAATAGTAAACGTGGAACCTTGATCCAATTTCGACCATACGCGAACTTCACCGCCGTGCGTAGCCACGATGTGCTTCACAATGCTCAAGCCCAGCCCTGTTCCACCGGTCATACGTGAACGCGCCGGGTCCACCCGATAGAAACGCTCAAAAACACGCTGAGTGTCTTCGGTTGACAGCCCTATCCCCTGGTCGGTCACCGATATCGTGACATTTCCACCGTCTTCTTTTGCCCCCACACCCACTTTCGTGCCGTCGTTGGAGTAGCTAATGGCGTTGTCGATGAGGTTGCGCACAGCGTTGACTAGCAAGTCGTGGCTTCCCAAAACAGTCCAGTCGCCAATTGGGACCATGTCAATCGAAATGTTTTTGGCTTCAGCGCGAGTCTTTGCCCGGTCAACAGCCTCCTCGATCACCTTGGCAATACTCACGTCTTCGGTAGCACCTGGGGCTTCGTGATCTTGGACGCGTGAAAGGTCAATGATTTCCTGAACCAACTGAGTGAGCCGCTTGGACTCCTTCTGAATGCGACCCCCAAATCGGGCAACCGCCTCGGGGTCATCCGCACAGTCCGTAACCGCCTCAGCCAGCAACGACAAGGCACCCACGGGAGTTTTCAATTCGTGGGACACATTCGCAACGAAATCACGGCGCACCTCGTGAACCCGCTTAGCTTCAGTCTGGTCATCTGCCAGCACTAAAACATACGCAGACCCCAACGGTGCCACTCTCGCGTGAAGATGACGCACAAAAGCGCGATCGCCCCCACGCTCCTTCTTGAAGTTCACTTCTTCGATCAGCCCGCGAGCACGCACTCGAACAACGACTTCGAGAAGCTCAGGCGAAGACAAGGAGTGACCGCGCACAAGACCATACGTGTACGCGGCAGGAGACGCCTTGACAACATCGTCACCAGCGTCAACAACGATGGCCGCAGAAGGCAGAACCGCAAGTACTTCTGCAATACCTTCAGGAAGCTCTTCATCGGAGTGAAGATCAGCACTATTGCGGCTTTTTTCCGACAGGCGGAACGCCAAAATCCCGGAAATACCTAGCCCCAGACCCACAACACCGGTCAAAAGGGAAATAATCAACACGTCCACGTTGTTAGCCTAGTAGTACGTTTACCTTGGTATCGCACCGGCACCGAAATTGTGCACACTTGTCAGCATGAATTCACCTCGGTGTCAGTGGTCGTTTACTGACAGGTGGGAACGTAAAACAGTCCATGCCCTCTGGCATGCCCGCGACTTACTCTGAAAGGACCGCAATGCGCGAAGTCTTTACCAAAGAACTTGAAGCACTTGCTGATGGTCTAGTTGACCTCGGAAACCTGGCTGTTGAAGCTATCAAACAGTCCAACAAGGCCCTTACTACCAATGACCTCCAGCTCGCTGAACAGGTCATCACTGACGACGCGCAGGTCAACGCAAACCAGGTCGAGATCGACCGTCGCGCAGTCGAGATTCTGGCACTCCAGGCACCTGTTGCCGCCGACCTCCGCATTGTTGTTGCAGCCCTGAAGATGAGCGTCGCGCTTGAACGCATGGGTGACCTGGCTCGCCACATTTCCGCGCTGGTTCGCATCCGCTACCCAGAACACGCTGTTCCAGAAGCTTTTGAACGCATTTTCACCCGCATGGGATCGGTTGCTGAGCGCATTGGTGAAGGAATGGTCGAGCTTCTTTCAACACCAGGTCTTGCAGCCGTTCCAATGATTTCAGCCTTGGACGAAGAGCTTGACACACTGCACCTGGAAGTATTCACCGTGATCGCTTCACTGAGCGCCGACCAGATCACCCCCAGCCAGATCGCTGACGTGACTCTGCTGGCCCGCTACTACGAGCGCTTCGGTGACCAGGCTGTCAACGTTGCTCAGCGCGTTGACTACATGCTGTCTGGAAACCTGGACTCTGACGCTACTTCAGCGGAGTAACAACACTCCGTAGCTGCACTGAAAACGTGCACTGAAAACAACGATGGCCCGCCATGATGAAACTGGCGGGCCATCGTTGTTTTCGGCTTGCTTTCGGTTTACTTCCCTTGGTTCGCGACCGCTGCAGCCGCTTCCTGTGCAGCTTCCGGGTCAAGGTATGTGCCGCCGCGCTTGACTGGCGCGAAGTGTTCGTCCAGTTCGTAGTGCAGTGGGATTCCTGTTGGAATGTTCAACCCGGCAATGTCTTCGTCGCTGATTCCGTCGAGGTGCTTCACCAGCGCGCGCAGCGAGTTGCCGTGCGCTGTGATCAGAACAGTCTTGCCGTCACGCAGGTCAGGGATTACGGAGTCATACCAGTACGGCAACAGACGCGCGATCACGTCTTTGAGGCATTCGGTGCGTGGAATCGAGTCACCTAGGTTGGCGTAACGGGCGTCGCCTGCCTGCGACCATTCGCTGGCGTCATCTAGCTCAGGTGGTGGCGTGTCAAAGGAACGACGCCACGTCATGAACTGTTCTTCGCCGTATTCGTCGCGGATTTCTTTTTTGTTCTTGCCCTGCAGCGCGCCGTAATGGCGTTCGTTGAGGCGCCATGAACGCTTCACGTCAATCCAGTGGCGGTCAGCCGCGTTGAGTGCGAGGTTAGCGGTGACGATCGCCCTGCGCAGGCGCGAGGTGTGGAGGACGTCTGGGAGAAGACCGGCTTCTGTGAGCAGTTCTCCCGCCCGTGCCGCTTCAGTGCGTCCTTGTTCGGTGAGAGGGACGTCGACCCATCCGGTGAAGAGGTTTTTCTGGTTCCATTCGCTCTGGCCGTGGCGCAGGAGCACAAGATTGTACGTCATGCTTCTATTCTGTCATGCAGACGTCATTCTGACATGTGGGTGTCGCTCTTCTGAGAGTCTGGATCCAGGATTTTCCTAAACGCTTCGAGGTTGCGGGTGGATTCGCCACGTGATACCCGCCATTCCCACTCCTTCTTCATGGACGTGATGAACCCGCGGACCAGCAGCTCGTTAAAAGAGGAGTCTGCGACAGTGAGAAACTCCCCCATGAGCCGGTCAATGAGGTCTTCGGTGACCGCTTCGCGGGGAATGGCTGCGCGCAGGTAGACGTCGCCGAGGTGGTCGACGGCGAACGCTGTCATGGACAGTTCCAGGTTCTTCCGCAGGAGGTACGTGGCGAAGGTGAGGTGGTTTTCGTCGGGGCGGCGAATGATGAAGGCTTGGCAGTCGAGGCTGTGGTGGCTTTCTTTGACCGACACCGCTGTTTTGAGTTTCTTTTCGCCCGGCAGGACCACAACAGAGTGGTGGTCGTTCACCACGTCGATCTCAACGTCACTGTTTGTGGCCCACGTGTGAAGTATGTCTAGGGCTGTCATTGGTCTCCTCTCACAGCTGGTTTAACACGTTACGCACGCACGTATCCCACGTAAAGTTCTGAGCGTGTGCAACCCCTGCGTGGCCCATGCGTTTGCGTTGAGCCGGGTCCTTGAGCAGTTCAGTGATTGTGTGTGCCAACCCAACGTGATCGCCAGGTTCGCAGAGGGCTCCGGTTTCCCCGTCGATCACCACACTAGGTAACCCGCCCACCCGGGAGGCCACCACGCACGCCCCACTGGCTGCCGCCTCGGCCGCTACGAATCCAAACGACTCCGAACGCGACGGCACGATCACCAGATCAGCCCGGCGGTACCACTCGACGAGTTCATGCGGTGGGACCGGTGGGGTGATGTCGACACATTCAGCCACGCCCAGCTGGGTGGCGAGGTGCTCAAAGTCTTGGGTGTCTGGTCCCCCGGAGCCGCCGCCCAGGAACTCCACGCGCACATTCATGCCGGCCCTCCGCAACTCGGCGAGCGCGCGCATCATGACGTCAGTGCCTTTGATGTACTGCATGCGGCCCACACACACCAAGGTGTAGGGGGTAGCCGGCTCCCCCGCCCCGGGGTCGCTGGCGTCGCCCTGCGTGAAAATCCGGTGGTTCACCCCAGGCTGCGCCACGACAACGCGCGCACGCGGGTCCAACAGTTCACGCATAGCAACAGCTTCAAGCGGCGTGTTTGCCACCAGCAGGTGCGCATCACGAGCGATCTGTTTTTCAGCTTCCAAACGCTCAACAGGTTCAAGGGACGTCCCTGTGTCACGGTCTTTCACAGCCCCTATCGTGTGAAAGCTCACCACGACCGGCCTACGCAAACTGTCATTATCATTGCTGATCAGAGCCGTTTTTACTGAAATCCAGTAGTGAGCCCACACAACGTCAGCGTCGCGGTACTCCGGGATATGCACCAGTCGTGACGCCAGCTCATCCATGTATTGCGGAAGATCGTCCTTACCTGTTGCATTCACGCGCAAGTGACGCACCTCAATGTTGTCCTGCGTGACGCTGTCTGGTCCGGCCCATGCGGGGTCGGCGGTGAAGATTGTCACCTGGTGGCCGAGGTCGTTTAAGACTCGGGCGGTGTTCGTCACGTAGACGTTGAGACCCCCTGCATCACCCTGGCCGGGCTGAGCAAGTGGGGACGTGTGAAGAGAGAGGATAGCAACGCGCACGCTTGAAGTGTATCTGGCCGGGTGTCAGCGTCCTCGGTATCGAGGGTCCACTGCACGTAGAGCTTTACGGACATCGGCAAAGTACACACCGGCGGCCACGATCCCCAAAAGAGTGACAAAGGGGACGCGAAAGTGCATGGGTGGCAGAGCAACAAAAGCCAAGGCTGACGCAACCCCCAGAATTGCTGACCAGAACACGCGGGAGCGCTTACCGGCAGCGTCGTAGACCTCTTGGGAGTACCGCAAAGAGTCAATGAACGCGAACAGCTGAAAAACGAACGCTGCGACGTTCAGGAGCATAAAAATGAACGACTGAAGATTGCCGAATGCCTCAAGCATGCTTGCCAGTTTACCCTTTTACTCGTCGAGCTCGGGCAGTACATCATTGGCCGCGTCTTCGGTCATACCTGCTGCAGACATGAGATCGTTCGAAAGAGGACGCAACAACAAAACGAGAGTCTCATCGTGCCGGTCGGTCACAAAGTCAGCTTTTGGACTCAACGTGCGGGCGACCTGGGCGAGGAACATTTCAGCAGGCACGCGCGATGTCCCGCGTCGCAGAGCAATCCGCAACATGGCAGCGCCTTCACCCAACTGTTCAATGGGATGTGCTACCCCTGGCCGTTCAACACCGGTCGCGGCCATCGCGACCACTCGGCGGGCAATCACCCGTACCAGACGCATCGCACGGTCCGCGTATTCGCATGCTCTGGCCAAACGGGTGACTTCAGCAGCGTACCTGCGTGAACGTGCGTTGATTCGGGTCGCTTCTTGGGACACGCTGATCGATGACCGCCACGAGTCGACGAACTCTTGGCTTTCGCGTGCCCGTTCAAGAACTCGTTCAGCTAAATCGGTGTCGGCTGTGCGCAGGGCTTTTGCTGTCCCTTTAAGCAGAACCGAAATTTCGTACAGAAGATTCGCCGCCCGGTTACGCGGCCGTTTTCGCGCATCTGATGGCACGATCAGCGCCATGAGGATCGCGATCACGGCCCCTACAATCGCGTCAATCGTGCGGTCGAACGGTTTCGTGGCAATCGACATGGGGACGGCCACCACATACACCGCTTGGATCGCAATTTGGTTCACGAACAGGGCACCGGAGTTCAGGATGTTCCCCACAACCAAGCCCGCGAAAATGACGACCGCGATCTGCCAGATCCCAATGCCGAACACGTGAACCAGGATTTCGCCCACGAGAACGCCCAGGGTGGCCCCCAAACCGATCTCAATTGACCGGCGCAAACGCTTATCAGCCGTAACACCGGTCCCAATAACAGCAGCAACCGCGGCGAGGAACGGTGCAGGGTGGCCAAGAACGTAGTGACAGAACGCGTAGCCACTGGTGGCGCCAATCACCACCTGCAGGATCTGGCTGGAATTCTCAATTGCGCGACGCCCACCCAACCGGACGCGCACTCCAAGAGCACTGCTGAGACGCCTATAAAGGGGTTTCTTCTTACTGGCCTGCGTCATTTTCACCCCTTCCTCACTCAAGTTTAATCGAGCCCTCAACACACGCTAGGAAAAATATGACAAGGTGAGGAAAGCTGATAACGGAGGACATATGACCACAAATCTCAAACGAAGTGAAGCCGCCACGCGTTCGGAACTTCTTACGACCCACAGTTATACGGTGCACCTCGATATCACCTCGGCACCGGACCTTGCGCAAAAAACGTTCACATCAACGTCGACAGTCGTTTTTGATGCGCACCACGAAGCAGAAACATTCATCGACTTCATCGCAGACTCCGTCAGCGATATCACCATCAACGGGCAGTCGCTGGACCCGGCAGACCACTTCGACGGAGCACGCGTCATCTTCCCTGCCACAGCAGGCTCCAACACCCTCACTGTCACAGGGCAAGCCGTCTACTCCACCAGTGGTGAAGGTATGCACCGGTTCGTGGACCCGGCTGACGACAAGATTTACCTATACACGCAGTACGAGCCCACTGACGCACGGCGAGTGTTCGCGAACTTCGACCAGCCTGACCTCAAAGCGACGTTCACGTTCTCAGTAACCGCTCCTCACGATTTCCTCGTCCTCAACAACACCGCCCCCACGGAGTCCCAGACTTCCACCTCGGAAGCTGCCACGACCTCGGCGGTCACCCACGAATTTGCCACCACGGAACGCATGTCCACATACATCACATGCGTGTGCGCAGGGCACTACGTGGGCGCGCACGACACCTACACCCGAGGCGACCTCACCATCCCAATGAGCGTGTACGTCCGCGCTTCCCTGGCCGAAAGCATGGACGCCGACAACATCTTCACGGTCACCAAACAGGGCCTGGACTTCTACCACGACAACTTCGAATTCCCGTACCCATGGGGCAAGTACGACCAGATTTTTGTTCCCGAATACAACTTGGGTGCCATGGAGAACCCGGGGCTGGTAACGTTCGTCGACTCGTTCATCTACCGTGATGCCGTCACGCGCACTGAGTACGAATCGCGCGCAAACGTGATCCTGCACGAAATGGCGCACATGTGGTTCGGCGACCTGGTCACCATGAAGTGGTGGGACGACCTGTGGTTGAAGGAGTCGTTCGCCGACTACATGGCGTCGCTCGCCCTGACCACGGCAACCGAGTTCACCGACGGTTGGGTGACGTTCGCTCTGCGCCGCAAAGACTGGGCGTACCGCCAAGACCAGTACCCCACCACCCACCCCATCGTGGCCGACATCCCTGACGTCGAAGCCGCTCGTTTGAACTTCGACGGGATCACCTACGCCAAGGGAGCCTCCGTCCTCAAGCAACTGGTCGCGTTTGTGGGACTGGACGCGTTCATGGCCGGGTCCCGGGACTACTTCGCCAAGCACGCGTTTGGCAACACCACTCTGGTGGACTTCCTCGACGCTCTCGAAGCACGCACTGAGGGCCGTGACGTGCGCGCCTGGGCCGACGCATGGCTCACCACCACGGGCGTGAGCGAAATCAGTGTCGACGTTGAAACCGATGACGCGGGAATCATCACCGCGGCCACCGTGTCACAGAACAACACCGGGCCCCATGTGGATCGGCCCCACACGTTTACGCTGGCCGGATTCAACCGCCAACGCAGCGCCATGCACCCAACCGGAACGTGGAAGATCGACTTTGATGCCGCCTCGGCCCCTCTTCCCCAGCTGGTGGGCACCCAGCGGCCGGACCTCCTTCTGCCGGGCCACGGCGACGACGACTTTGCCAAAATGCGCCTGGATGAGACCTCAACGTCGCACGCTTTGCTCAGTGTGACTAAGCTCCAGGATTCCCTGGACCGGGCGGTCGTGTGGTCTGCCCTGACGAACGCAATGCGCGACGGTTCGTTGAGTGTAAGTTCCTTCGTTGACGCGTACGCTCGTTCGCTGGGTCGTGAACGGCACGCTGGCATCAACGCGGGTCTGCGCATGCAGGCGCTCACGGCGATCAAGTTGTGGACCACGGATGTCGAAGAGACGCTGGGCACGATCTTAGGTTCGGCGCTGGACGCGTTTGAAACCGCTGAGCCTGGCTCTGACACGCAGCTCAATTTGGCAGAAATCGTGCTCATTTTTGTCGCACATTCGGCAACTGTTGTGGTTCCCGGTCCCGAGGTCGTTGCGGCCCGCGATTTCGCCTCGCGTATTCTGGCGTCCGGGCCCACGTTTGAGGGATACGGTCTCAAGGTAGACAACGCGCTGAAGTGGAAGGCGCTCATTTCGCTGGTTGTTCTGGGCTGGGCTGATGAAGAAGATATTGCCGCCCAGGAGTCCCGCGACCGCACGGATTCGGGAGTCATGCAGGCTCGGACGGCGCGTGCGGCCCGGTCGCTTCCGGTAGCTAAGATGCGGGCGTTTGAAGCAGTCACTACCGATACATCGCTGTCAAACAATTCGCTATCCGCGACGATCGCTGGGTTTACGGCGCCTGTTGCCACCCCGATTCTTGAGCCGTTTGTGGACGCATACTTTGCGCAGCTCGAATCGTTCTGGACTACCCGGTCAAACGAGATCGCGAAACGTTTGGTGTTGGGACTGTACCCGTCGTGGTCGACCCGCCGTGAGTATGTTGCCCAGCGGACTGACGCGTGGCTGCGCGAGCACGGCACTGCTCCTGCGGCTTTGCGCCGGCTCGTGACCGAATTAGGCGATGACACGCACCGCGCAGTCCGAGTGCAGAGAGCCCAAGCGTCTCTGTGACATTTTGAACTCAGAGCGCCCACAGTGCGGACGCTTCTGTGACATACGCGACACTACGCTTAACTAAGCTGTCATGAGCACCTCAAGCATGAATCCTCAAGAGCAGCGTAGTGCCCGCGTTGCTGTCACGATTTTTCCGGCCATGGTTGTTGCGGCTGGCGTCTTCGGGTTTTTGATGCCCGAGGTCGTCACGCCCATGGCTCCTTCCGTCACCTGGCTCCTGGGTGGGGTCATGTTCTTTATGGGCCTGACGCTCACCGTGCCGGACTTCACGCAGATCGCGAAGAAACCGTGGATTGCGATTGTGGGTGTTGTGGCTCAGTACTTGTTCATGCCTTTGGCTGGATGGCTTGTTGCGGTTCTTTTGGGCTTGCCTCCTGAGCTTGCTGCGGGTGTCATCTTGGTGGGGTGTGCTCCGGGTGGAACGGCCTCAAATGTGGTCACGTATTTGGCTCGTGGTGACGTTGCACTTTCGGTGTCGGTGACCACTCTGTCTACTCTGATTGCACCGTTGGCCACTCCAGCTCTTACGCTCATGTTTGCTGGTCAGTACATGGACGTGAGTTTTTCGACGATGATGATGTCGATCGTGAAAACCGTGCTGGTTCCAGTCATTGCAGGTGTTGTTATTCGTATTTTTGCGGACAAGTTCATCCAGAAAATCAGCCCTGTTCTGCCGTGGCTTTCGGCCTTGACGATTGCGCTCATTGTGGCGATCGTTGTGGGCGGTTCTGCGGACAAACTGGTGTCTGCGGGCGCGACCGTCTTGCTGGCTGTCGTATTGCACAATTCGATCGGTTTGGCGCTAGGTTTCGCGACTGGTCTGGCGGTTGGCCTGTCCGCGGCTCAGCGTCGAGCGCTCACGTTTGAGGTGGGGCTCCAGAACTCCGGGTTGGCGGCGACCTTGGCTACGACCTACATCTCGCCTTTGGCCGCTCTGCCCGGCGCAGTGTTTAGCGTATGGCACAACGTGTCTGGTGCGATCCTGGCAGCGATCTTCGCCCGCCAGCCAATAGACAACGCTCCATGTGAAAAGAAAACAGCAGAAACGGCGCCTGAGGCCTAGAGGCTCACACCCATTCGCCAATACCCCATAAACGAGGAGCTGTCTTTGGGTAGCCCCCGCTTCTTACGCATCTCGTGACGGAGTCGCGCAACGGTGTCGGCGTCGGCAGCAACCCACGTATATAACGCGTCCGTGTTACCGCGCCTAGCTTCGTCCCACAAAAGTACGGAGCTGTCATATGAGTCGTCAGGATCAACCTGTTTTTCGGAAGATGCGATACCGTTTTGGTCACACCATTCTTGAACGGCGCGGTAGAGCAAATCACCACGCGTCGTACCGGTGTGCGACTCCCGCGGTAGCCAGCTCACGGTGACACCATGCGGCGCGGTGAAGCCCTGAATGTCTCCAGACGAAGGCACTTCCAGGAAAACCGCTCCACGCATCTCAGGGTCTAGGCTTTCAACGATGTTGCTAATAGCGGGAACCGCAGTTTCATCTCCGGCGATGAGTACCTGTGACGCACTGCCAGGCGCCCATGCAACCCCCTCTGAAGAAGAACCAGGGGCGCCTTCGACAGGCCCCACAATTGCAATGTGCGTTCCTATAGGAGCTTCCACTGCGAATGCACTCGCGGGCCCCTCAGTTCCGTGAACCACGAAGTCAACGTCAAGCTCTTTGGACATCGGACGTACTGCTTTGACGGTGTACGTGCGCAAGCGAGGCCGCACGTCTTCGGGTAGCGAACGTGCCCAGGCGAGCCAATCATCGCGTTCCACCAGCTCCTCAACGCACTCACGCGAACCCAAAACAAGCTTGATGCGTTGGTCCAGGCACGTTGTTCCGAACTGGTCGAGTTTGGGGCCTGTGAATGTCAGCCGTACAAGATTCTCTGACACCTGAGTACGAGCGGACAGATGAACGAGAAACGGCGTATAAGACTGAGGCATAACTAGGATTCCTTTCGCATTCGAACAAGTAGCCACAAGAAGTACGGGCAACCGATGATCGCTGTGGCCAGACCTGCAGGAATCTGACCGGGAGCCACAATTGTTCGCCCCAGGGCATCGGCACACACAACGAGAACAGCGCCAGTCAGCGATGCAAGAGGCAGCAGAACAGCATGGCGAGCGCCCACAATGAGACGGGCAACATGTGGAGCCACCAGACCAACAAAAGCGATCACTCCGATCGTTACGGTGGTCACGGTGACGAGTATCAGCGCAATGAGTACAAGAATGACACGGTGCCGAACGACGTTTACCCCCAGGATTCGAGGAGTACTGTCGTCGATCTGAATAACATCTAGATCGCGAACCACATACATACACGCCGCGCTTCCTAGCACCAGGCACACCACCATAGGCAGGACCTGCGCCAGAGTGACCCCTGACGTGGATCCGGACAACCATGTCATCGCCATTGTGCGGTTCCACGGATCGGAGACGACGATCAGACAGGTGGTGAGCGCCTGGGTCGCTGTAGCGATTCCAATACCTGTAACAACCATGCGCGCCTGGTCGAAACCACCTCGGCCCGCTAAACCGAAAAGCAGTAACCCCACCACCAGCGCACTCAGCCCCGCCCAGACTAATAAGGTCGCAAAGTCGCTCTTGTGGAGCACTGTCAGTGCGAATACAGCACCCAAACCTGCTCCACCGGAAACGCCCAAAACGCCCGGATCGGCAAGCGGATTTCGTGTCGTCCCCTGCAAAACGACACCCGCAAGAGCAAGGCATGCACCGGCGAGACATGCGACGAAAACCCGTGGAATGCGTGATTCCAACACGATCTCCACCTGTGGAGGGGCGATGTTGTTGAGGTAGTTCACCACGTCGCCGGTGAACAGAACGGTGTCGCCTACGAGGATCGCACCACCCACACACAGGGCTAACACAATGGCAGAAGCGCCGATAATGACACGCGGTCGATCGAACCCCAGCTTTGTGCCGTTCTTCATTGTCACCAGGGAGTCGGAATCAAATCCAGACTTGACTCCTTGCGCCAACACGATGAGGAAAATCGCCCCAATAATCGATGTCACAATGCCAGTGGGAATCGATACAGAGTCGCTTCCGGGGATCACCGCTCTGAGTATCACGTCGGAGCCAACCACCAGGATGACACCAACAATCATGGACATGAGGAACATACTGCGAGCGTGGCTCAGCTCCGCGACCCAGCGCGCAGCAATACGTGTGAGCGCGGGAGCACACAGCCCAACAAAGGCAATCGGCCCGGCCACTGTAACAGCGCTTGCCGCAAGGAGTACTGACAGGACAACGAAGGTTGTTCGCCAAACTACAACGTTGATACCTAGGCTCGACGCCGCATCATCGCCTAGATGCATCACGTCGAGTTTGTGGCCTGTCATAAAGACCGCAACAAGCACCGCACCAACGACTACGGCAAGCTGAAGGACACCTCCCATACCAATTTGTCCCAGCGATCCTGAACCCCACGCCACCAGGCTCTGCGTCTCGAACGAATAGAACAACAGGAACACCGTCGTGAGCGCCGACAAGCCCATTGCTATCACGCTGCCTGCCAGTACCAAACGAACGGGCGAAGATCCTCGCGAAAGCGCGACTACTACGCCTGCGGCGATGAGCCCACCTATGAACGCGACTGCTGTTCCTGAAACAAATGACAGCGTCACGCCGCTAACGGCGACCACGGTCAAAGACAAGTACGCTCCAGCATTGACCGCGAGAGTGTCAGGTGATGCCAAAGCATTTCGGGTGAGTAACTGCATAAGCGCACCAGCTCCACCCAGGGCAACTCCCACTACGATGCCTGCAAGCAACCTCGGGAGTCGAGAATTCAAAATGACAGTTGTGTCAAAGTCTGATCCGCGCCCCGTTGCCCACTGAAGGACAGCGCCGGGAGTGACGTTTGATGTCCCCTGCGTAAGGTGTATCACCGACAGAACCAGCACCAGGCTCAATACCGCAACGAGCAGGGGCGCAAAGGACGGAAGTGTGCGTGTCCAGCGTCTAGCCTCGTGCGAGTCGGTAGGCACATCGTTACGCGTGCGAGTTGCTTTGAGTGAATGTGTCATGGGTTTTGCGACGTAATGGTTGGAAGAATCAACCAGTCACTGTGTCAACGTAGAGCTTGGCCATTTGTTCGAGCGACTTGGTGCCGCCGTATAGCCATACGCTGTCAGAAATCTTGTGAACTCGATTGTTTTTAACGATTCCAAGGCCTTTCCAGATGCCATTGGAGTTCAACGCCGCGATCGGGTCCTCTCCCCCTTTTTCCGCGTAGTAGAACACATGGGCGTCCTCAGTCAGAGACGTCAACCCTTCCACATCGCTATTGCTAATGCCGTAGTCCTTGTCACCATTGTCACTCCACGCGTTGGACAATCCCACGTCTTTGGCTACAACGCCCGGACCAGATCCAGGACCATGCATGCGGAAGTCAATCGTGTTAGCAGTTTGTGTGGGGTATGTGTAGACGACGGGGGTACCTTCTTTGTTGGCATCAGCGATTTTGCGCTTACACTCCTCAACGGTGGCATCGTAGTCCTCAGCAAGCTTCTTTGCTTCAGCGTCTTTTCCAGTAAGCGTCCCGACTTTCTTCTGGTTCTCTTTGAGAAGGTCGATGAGTCCGTCGGTAGTTGCACTGTTAAATACGGCGACCGGCGCGATCTTTTCAATGGTCGCCATCTGCTTATCGGGAATTGAAGATTTGTCAGCCAGAATGAGATCAGGTTCTAACGCGGCAATAGCGTCAACGCTCGGCTCAGTTCGGATGCCCACGTCCTTGGGGTCATTTTGCAGTGGAACAGCTGTGTCCCATTCGGCATACCCCTTGGGGTCGGCGACACCAACCGGATTGACACCAAGCGCCACAGCATATTCGGTGACCGACCATTCCAAGGTCACAACCTTTTCGGCAGGACCGTCAAGAGTTACGGTCTTTCCGCGGCTGTCTGTAATCGAGACTGAGGAACCGCCTTTATCAGCCTTCGTATCTTGCGCTTCATATTTTGTGCCACAACCACTAAGCGAGAGAAGACCGACCACCGCGATCGCGAGCATTTTACGTAGACCCATAGGGTTCCTTTCGTTTGAGGTGACGCCACTTAGTACTCAGGCGTCGATGAGATTAATCCGTACTGCGAGAAGCGCGAATCCGGGGGCTTCGAGTAGTCACCCGAACTCCGTCACTGTCGTGTTCACACGTGATCTCCGTCCCGTACACGTCGCTGAGGAGATCAGAGCGCAACACGTCATGCGGCGCTCCAATACCAACAACGTGGCCCTTTGACAGCACTGCGACCGTGTCAGCGATCGCTGCTGCGTGGTTGAGGTCGTGCAGAACTACGCCCACGCACACACCGTGCTTATGCGCTAGATCGAAGAGAAGTTCAAGCAGTTCAACTTGATACTTCAGGTCAAGGTGGTTAGTAGGCTCGTCAAGCAGAAGAACTTCGGTATCTTGGGCCAAACAGCTGGCCAATCACACACGTTGTAACTGCCCGCCTGAAAGCTGTTCGAGCGGTGTGTCTGCAAGGTCTTCAACGTCCGCGAGCCTCATAGCTTCTTGAATCTTTTGGGCGCCTACTGCATCTCCTTTGCCCCACAACCCAGTGAACGGGTGGCGGCCCAACGCTACAGCAGAACGGACACGCATACCATGTGGAGTCGCTCGCATCTGCGTGAGCATTGTCAACCGTCGCGCTAATTGCTTACGTGACAAACCGCCTACTGTTGCGCCGTCATCAAAGCGTACGTGTCCAGAACTCGCTGGCAGGAGGCCCGAGAGGGTCCGCAACAGAGTTGACTTCCCCGACCCGTTAGGCCCTACGAGCGCAGTTACTTCACCGGCATTCAAACGCAAATCGACGCCATGGACGACCATGTCGTTCGAGTAGCCAGCGCATATACCTACCGCCGTAAGCCCAGATGCTCTCGTTTTGTTCAGCGTCTTCAACACAACAGACAGATTAAGGCATACCTAACCTAATTACAATATGACCTTATGTTGTTAATAACCGTGATTCTGTGCTAGACGCAACGAAGGCCCTGCGGTATCACTACCGCAGGGCCTTCGCTCGTTTCAGAAAACGCTTAGCTCAGCGCTTTTTCAAACGCTTCTTCGAGAACATCGAATGCTTCGTTGAGCAGTTCATCTGACATGGTCAGTGGTGGCAGGAAGCGCAGAACGTTTCCGAACGTACCGGTCACCAAAACCAGAACCGCGTTGTCTGCGCAGTGCTTTGCAACTGCTTTAGCCAGGTCAGGGTTAGGCTCGATCGAGTCACGCTGCACCAGTTCGCACGCCTGCATCGCACCGCGTCCACGGACGTCGGCAACTTCTGGGAACTTGGACTGGAGCGCTTCCATACGGGAGCGCATGATGTCGCCAAGCGCGCTGGCGCGTTCCAGCAGACCTTCGTTTTCGTATGATTCGATCGCACCCAGAGCGGCCGCAACAGCGGATGGGTTACCTCCATAGGTTCCACCCAGTCCACCGGCACCTACAGCGTCCATGATTTCTGCACGCCCGGTGACTGCGGACAGAGGCAGACCACCGGCAATACCCTTTGCGGTGGTGACCAGGTCAGGCTCAATGCCTTCCCATTCAGATGCGAACATCTTTCCGGTACGACCAAAGCCTGCCTGCACTTCATCTGCAACAAAAACAATGCCATTTTCACGCGCGTAGTCCACCAAGGTTGGCAAGAAACCTTCTGCAGGAACGATGAAACCACCTTCACCCTGAATGGGTTCGATCACGATCGCGGCAACCTGGTCGGCCCCCACCTGCTTTTCGATCATGGTGATGACACGCTTTGCAGCGTCTTCACCTGAGAGCTTGGTGCCAGCGGCGTCGTTGTCGCGGAACGGGTACGACATGGGCGCGCGGTATACCTCGCCAGCAAACGGCCCAAAGCCGTGTTTGTACGGCGCAACCTTGGCGGTCATAGCCATAGTCAGGTTGGTGCGGCCGTGGTACGCGTGGTCAAACACAACCACGGCGTTGCGCTTGGTGTAGGTGCGAGCGATCTTGACCGCATTTTCAACTGCTTCAGCACCCGAGTTAAGAAGTACCGTGCGCTTGTCGAAGGACCCTGGGGTCAGCTGGTTGAGCTTTTCAGCAAGTTCAACATAGTTTTCGTATGGGTTGACCATGAAGCATGTGTGGGTGAAAGCTTCCACCTGTTCGGTCACACGCTTGACAACGTTTTCGTTCGCGTTACCTACGTTGGTAACCGCGATTCCTGCAGCCAGGTCGATGATCTGGTTGCCGTCGATGTCCTTGAGGATTCCGCCACCCGCAGCGACGATGTATGCGGGGTAACCAGAAGCGACACCCTGCGCAACGGCCTTGTTGCGCCTGGCTTCAATCTCCTTTGATTTTGGCCCAGGAATTTCGGTGACAATCTTGCGTTCTTGCGGCAACGATGGGCCGCCCTTTTCCAATGAAGTCATACGTCAAAGATAACGCACGAACACACCACATGTTGAGGAAAATTTATCGCCTGAGCTGAGGATTTCTCTGAACCGTAACTGTTTCCTTCTGGGTGCCCACGATGAGTTCCTGTGTGGCGCTCACGCGCGTGTTCCCATCGTCGGTCAAAACGGCCAGTTCTGCTTCCGGATCGACCGTCCGTTTGACCAGTCCCAGCGCAATGGGACCCAGTTCGTAGTGGATCGCGGCCGAGGTGACGGTCCCCACTTGCCGTTCGGCACCTCGGGCGGGCCCCAGGATGGGGTCCCCTGGGGACACGACAGCGTGGTCCGAACCGTCCAGGTACAAGAAGACTATGCGCCGCGGCACTTGGCCCAGGTTGTGCACGCGGGCCACGGCTTCTTGCCCCCGGTAGCAGCCTTTGGCCAGGTGGACGCCGGTGCGCAGGACATCAATTTCGCCCACAAGAGTCTTGTGGTCGCAGTCGGCCATTGCCGGACGCCACGCTTCGATGCGCAGAGCCTCCCACGCGTCACGCCCCACAACGTTGAGGCCTTCACGGTCACGGCACACGTTGAGGCGGAAGTCGAACGCACTACCTGGGTGGTCCTCAACCGCTGCGTAGCTGGCACCACCAGGGGTGATATTGGGCCACGGGTCAACCCATTGGACAACTGGTTCAAGGTTTTCCACTGGACCGTTTGAACCCACAACCGTGTATTCGTCGCTGACGTCGCGAATGTCGACCCGCATCATGAATTTCATGGATTCGAGAAACTCCCGTAGCGGTTTGCCGTCGCCGTCTACGAGCAACCACACGCAGTCATCTGCCACATACACGTACGCCCAGTGTTCAATGTGACCGGTGGGCGAAAGAACCAGCGTTTCCGTGGAAGTTCCTGGCTGTGCCGCATCGAGTTTCTGGGTGGTCAGCGAATTGAGCCATGTCAAAGAGTCCGGGCCAGTGAGCGTCAGGATCGACATGGATGAGAGATCCGCAACCGCTTTGCCGTCAGCGAGCGCGCGCTGTTCACGTAACGGTGAACCCAGGTGTGCAATTTCAGACGATCGGTAGCCGGTGCCGTATACCGCACTCATTGAGCCTATCCTCCAAGTAGATTGCCGAGTTCTTCCAGTCGCTTGGCAATTCCAGGCGGCAGGTATTTCTTGACATCTTCTGCGACTGATTCGAGAGGTGCAATTTTTCGGTACACCTCATCCAACATTTCGCGCGCGTCTTTGACTGCGTTATGCACATCCGGCAACAGTCCCGCCGTGTCAATACCGTGGATAGCTTCCCGTGCTTCCTTGATCACTTTTGCGGCGTCCTGCGCGTCGTCCCACATCGACGGATTCAAACTAGACAGGTCCGGGTTGCTTTTGAGCGAACCGGAGTTGAAGTCCACCACCCCGGACAGCGAAATCATCACCGGACCGGCCTCGTTGAGCACGTTTTCCATGTGCGTGATGAGCGTGTCGGAGGCGTCCACATTGCGCTTCACCCACGGGATCGAGTACATCTGCGCAAGCGGGATACTGTGCAGATTGGATTGTGCCTGCCCCAGTTCGTCGCGCGCTTTGTCTAAGTGTCCCTGTGCATTCTGTGGGTCGTTGGACAGTGATTCAAGGAACGCGTTGCCCGCTTCCGAGGCGGCGTCGGCATGGCGTGTGACGGCGTTGACGCGGGCCGTGAGTAAGACGACGAACGCGATGATCGCCAACAGAATGACGACAATAACAAACGCGAAACCTCGCAGGCCCGATTTTTTCTGGGGGCCTGATTTCTTTTGAGGTTGGTAGACCTTGGTCTGGGCTGTCACGCGGTTCAGGTGACTTTTTTCAACCGTGCAGATGCGTGCGAAGCGAGTTCGTGCCCGTTCGCCGCCATGTCCCACGCCCACAACAGGTCGCCTTCTACCAGACCGTACATGCGGGTAGAAGCCTTGTAGTCCTTGGACGTGCGGGTACGTGCAACCACGTCAGTGGACAGATCGATACGTGGCCCGTTGATGCGCCCCGCATACAGTTCGGTCAGACCGTGTGGGTGGACAAGCGAAACCTCAAGATCAAAGTCGCCGTCGCTGTTGCGCAACGTGTCAACAGCTTCTGCGCTGGTGTACTTTGACTCTTCACTGGGAGGGATGAGCCCCGGACCCACATCGGCGTTGTCCCGTTCACGTACCAGCTGCCAGATTCCGGTTTCTACGCTGAGGGTGTCAGCGATCTTTCCGTCCTCGCCCAGAAGCCATGACTGGGCTGTGTACAGCAAGTACGGCGCCGAGGTGGGGGCAACAAAGTCGATACGTTGCCCGAACTGCGTGTCTGGGGTGTCGCCATAACCGACGACGCCCACTCCTTCCCACGAACCGATGAGCCACGCGAGTGGCACAAGTTCGGGTTTGAGATCAGTTGGAATTTCGACTGGCATACAGAGGCTTAACGACGCGACTTGAACAGGTTCGCGATGACCTTAGCGGCAATGCCCAAAGTGCCAAGCCCGGCCAGTGCGACCAGAACAGTGAAGACAGTTTCAAGAACGACAAAGTTATCCATGGTTATAGTGTACCGCTTTGCATCTGGCGACTCTCAGCCCCTCCAGATACTGGTTCTCACCCGAACCAAATGAACGCCCACGCGGGCAAGCGGTGCAAGGCATAAACCGCAACCCCAGAAAGCGCAATCGGAGCCGCTCCCAGCGCCAACTGGACGCCCCACGTGCGTGCCTTTGTGACACCTCGGGCTTCATTGAGCGAGGTCGCTTGGAAGCGAGCGCGCGCAATCAACCCTAAAATCCGGTCAGTTGCGGCCACAATCCCACCCAGCACCATTCCGAACACCAAGGCGACAACAAGACTCACGGTAGGCAGAGGGTGAAACACGTGCGCGATTCCAGCTCCCACAACCCCAGCGACCACTGCCAAGGGCGAGGTGTAGCGGGCTGGCCACGGCAACGCGGTTGCGCACTGGGCGAAGAAGATCGCGGCGAGCCCAATGTAAATCGCCGAATGGTTCCCCGGCAGACGCAAACTCGCAATCCATGTACACGCCGACAGCGTGATCACAATCCCGGCCACCTGCGCTGAGACGTTCGCAACAGCGTGCGATGCCTCAATCCCCCGGGCCAAATGCTGAACAAACGACCACAGCAAACCAAGCCCAGCTAGAACCGGCAGCCACTCCAAATACGGGGGCGCGACCGCCAACCACGTCGCCAACATGCCAGCGAAACCAAAGCCGCCCAGCGTGAAACTTGTGACCCACGGTTGAGGCGAGTCCGTGAGCCTGGGCCACCCGAATGCAAAAGCAAAAACCAACAGGCCGGAGGCAAAAGCGATAGGACCGTAACCCAAGGACGACGTCACCGCTAAGGTCACGCCCAGTCCCAGAGCAACAAGCACGCTGATCCACCGTTCCATACGCCCCATGTTGCCATGACCAGGCGCGCGAATGGCAACCGGCAAATCACAACCGCTGTGCACACATATACTTTTCACTATCCACACGAGCAAAGGGGAAAAGTGCGAATCCTCGTGATTGCGGCCTCAGACAGCACGGCCCTTCCGGCCCTGCACGTACTACCGCACACCATCACGACGGTTACACCCTCAATGTCTGACCTCATCGCAATCGACCCCAGCTCCTTCGACATTGCTGTCGTCGACGCGACTACCGAACTGCAGATCGCTCCCATTATTTCCACCCGCTTAGAAAATGTGGGTTTTAACGGCCCCACGATTGTTGTGCTTACCGATGGCGGTTTTACCGCTGCCCAAGAATCGTGGAACGTGACCGACATCGTGAGCACGAACGCGCAACCCGCTGAAATCGAGGCCCGCCTCCGCTTGGCTCACGCGCGGGCAGCCACACCCTCCGCACTCGACGAAACAGACCCGGTGGCGGCCACCTCGGCGACGGAACCCATCACGCGGTACGGGAGACTGACGGTCAACCACGAAAGCTTCACCGTGACCGTGGGCGGCCGGAACATCAACCTCACTTACCGAGAGTTCGAACTGCTCTACCACCTGGTCACCCACCCCAACCGCGCCTTTACGCGCGCTCAATTGGTCACACACGTGTGGGGCGACGCGTACTTGGGTGGGACCCGCACCGTCGACGTGCACGTGCGGAGGTTACGAGCCAAGCTCGGACCAGAGTTCGCACACACAATTAGTACAGTAAGAAACGTGGGCTATATGTTTAGCTCAGACGAGCCAACAGCTCAACGGCCAGAAGTCGACTGAGGAAGGACCTGCGTGTCACACACCTGCCAGCTGAACGTGGACGACAACGTCCGTGAACTCCTGCGCCACGTGACCGCTCACGACCACGTCGCACCCTTGTCTGACGGCGTGCTTGACGCACTTGCGCAAGGGGCCGAATCTGCATCGCACGAGCCTATTTCGCTTGGGCTGGTGGTTGATGACCAATTGGCGGGTTTTGGCGCTGTTGTGGACCAAGGTGAACGTGGTGCCTTGGAAATGTGCGTGGTACCGGAATTCCGCGGCCGAGGTGGTGGTCGCCTTTTGGCTGAAAACCTCCTTGTGCGCGCCCGTGAGGCGGGGGTTGCTTCACGCACGTGGGCGTGGTCTCACGGAGATCATCCTGCAGCCAGTGCACTAGCTGAATCGTTCGGGTTTGCGCGTGAGCGAGTTCTTTTGCAGCTGTCAACGAAGACGGTGGAAGAGGAGCTTGCTGTTCCGGAGGTGAACGCCCCCGAAGGGGTCGAAATTCACACGTATCAGCCTGGCGACGAAGTCCGGTGGCGCGAAATCAACAACGCAGCTTTTAGCTGGCACCCGGAACAGGGCAACCAGAGCGCGCAAGACTATGCGCGCATCGTGGAAGATCACAGCTTTGACCCTGCATCTGTTTTCTTTGCGGTCCACAACGGTGACATTGTGGGATTCCACCACACCAAGATTCACACAGACCACCCCAGCGGGCTCACCATGGGCGAGGTGTACGTCATTGGAGTTGACCCGCACGTCCACTCCCGGGGCCTAGGCACGGTGCTCATGAACGCTGGTATGCGGCACCTCATCGACAGTGGTGTGGACGCGATTGAGCTGTACGTCGAATCTGACAATGACGCAGCATTGCATGTGTATAAGAAGCTCGGATTTGTGAACGAAATTCGCCACATCAGCTATGCACCGCAGGACCACACGTGAGCCCCACCCCCGTTTCCAACGCTGGCGAATCCGCCCGACTCAACGCCGATGTCCTCGCGGCTGGTGCCGTACTGTGGCGCAAGGCTGGCGGACGCCTCGAAGTCCTTCTTGTCCACCGACCCAAATACGACGACTGGGCGTGGCCCAAAGGAAAAGTCGAGAAAGGCGAAACGCTCCCCGAATGTGCAATTCGGGAGATTGAAGAAGAAACCGGATACCGCGTGGTTTTGGGCCTCCCCCTGCCATCGGCGCGGTACACGGTTGGGAAAAAACTTTCCAAGCACGTCGAATACTGGGCGGCACGCGTCGCAACCGAAGCACCACCTCGGCCTTCTAATCCCAAAGAGATTGACAAGGCTGTGTGGTTACCAATCGAAGACGCGCGCAACAAGCTCACCCGCTTTTCTGACCGTGAACAGTTAGACCGGTTGGAGCAGGCGCACCAGACGGGGAGTTTGTATGGATTTCCCGTCATCATCGTGCGCCACGGTAAGGCGTTTCCGCGTTCTAAATGGCACGAAACAGAGCAGGTCCGACCGTTATTGGGCTTGGGAACGCGGCAGTCATTGGCGCTGATCGGACTGCTTGACGCGTGGGAGCCTAAGCGGTTGGTTTCGAGTCCCTGGAAACGTTGCGTTGCCACGCTCAAGCCGTACTCCGCTTCCACGGGCAAAAACATCAAGACGATTAAGTGGCTGAGCGAAAAGAACAACGCAAACAAGCCTGAAAAGACCGTCCAGGCGCTGGAAAAACTCATCGCGAAAGAGCAAGCGGTTGCCGTGTGTACGCACCGACCTGTTCTTCCGACGGTGTTCCGTACTCTCGCGTCTTTTGCACCTACAGGCTTGGCGGAAAAGCTTCCCAGCGAAGACCCGTATATGAACCCCGGCGAGATCTTGATCGCCTATTTCCGGCCGGGACCAGTACCGCGGATTGTTGAGGTTGAGCGGTACCGGCCGATTGATACTTAACGAGTGATCAGCGTCACGGTTACCTACTAGGCGGGCCTCACTGTGATGAAAAAGTAACCAAAATCTCAACTTTTTCCAAGCGATTTAACCCCCCGTTAACCTGTTCAGACACTTGCGTAAACCATCGACTTTTAACGTTGAGATGCACGTGGGGAACTTCCCCAGACAGAACAGACCGAAAGGTATCCTCGTGAAGCTCAAGCGTTTCGCTCCTGCCGCAGCAATTCTGGCTGCTGGTGCTCTGACCCTGTCCGCTTGTGGTGGCTCCTCCGAAGGTGGCGACAAGGGCGGCGAAAACGGCGGCGACAAGGCCGTATCCGGCACCCTGATTGGCGGTGGCGCTTCCTCGCAGGAAGCTGCTATGACCGCATGGGCCGAAGGCGTTAAGGCTGACAACCCTGCACTCTCCGTCAACTACGACCCAGTAGGCTCCGGTTCCGGACGTAAAGGTTTCCTGGGTAGCCAGTACTCCTTCGCTGGTTCCGACGCAGCTCTGAAGGACGAAGAGCTCGAAGAAGCAAAGAAGGTTTGTGGCGACGGTGGCGCTTTCCACGTTCCTGCATACATCTCCCCAATCGCAGTTGCTTACAACCTTCCTGGCGTAGACGAAGTCAAGCTCGATGCAGAAACCATCGCTAAGATCTTCGCTGGCGAAATCAAGAAGTGGAACGACGACGCAATCGCAAAGCAGAACGAAGGCACCGAACTGCCTGACATGGACATCGTTCCTGTCCACCGTGCAGACGACTCCGGTACCACCGAAAACTTCACCGCTTACCTCGCTGAAGCTGCTGGTGACGCTTGGAAGCCAGGCGAAATCGAAACCTGGCCAAAGGAACTCGGTGGCGAATCTGCTCAGCAGACCTCCGGTGTTGTTTCGCTGACCCAGCAGAAGGAAGGTGCGATCACCTACGCTGACGCTTCCCAGGTTGGTGAACTCGGAACCGTTTCCGTCAAGGTCGGTGAAGAATACGTTCCTTACTCAGCAGAAGCTGCTGCAAAGATGGTCGACGCTTCCAAGCCTGGTGAAGCTGGTGCTATCGAACTTGACCGTAAGAGCGAAGAATCGGGCGTTTACCCAATCGTTCTGGTTTCCTACCACATCTACTGCAAGCAGTACCAGGACCAGGAAACCGCTGACCTCGCAAAGGCATTCGCTTCCTACGTAGTATCCGAAAAGGGTCAGAAGGACGCAGAAGCTGCAGCTGGTAACGCTCCTATCTCGCAGACCACTCGCGACGCTGCGATGAAGGAAATCGACGCTATCACTGCTCAGGGCTAATTGCTTGAACATAGATAGCTTGTGCTGAAAGGGCAGCCACCGGACCCGCAGTCTGGGTCTGGTGGCTGTTCTGTGCACATGACTTTCACACATATCCGCTAGCGGGACACACCCGCTTTCCGTTCAATTTAGGGATTTATTGTGAGCCATACTACTGCGGAGCCACAGGACAAGAAGGCTCCTTCGGTCGCCAAGGCGGCACGTGGCGGCGCGGCTGGAGACAAGGTGTTCTCTGGTCTTGCACTGGCTGCCGGTGCCATTATTCTTCTGGTCCTCGCGTTTGTTGCTATCTTCCTGGTAGTCGAGTCCCTTCCAGCACTGTGGCCAAAGGTCTTTTCAAATCAAGACAGCATCGTTAGTGCGGACAGCTTCTTCCAGTACGTCTGGCCACTTATGGCTGGAACGCTCATTGCATCGGCTATTGCACTGCTCATTGCCACCCCGATCGCGGTGGGAGTTGCTCTCTTCATTTCGCACTATGCTCCTCGTCAAATCGCAACTCCGGTTGGGTACGTCATCGACCTCCTCGCTGCGATTCCTTCTGTTGTCTACGGTGCGTGGGGTATGACATTTCTCGCCTCATCGCTGGTCCCTGCGTATGCGTGGCTCAACAAGAACTTGGGCTGGATCCCATTCTTTAGTGGCGAAGCTTCGAACACGGGCCGTACGATCCTCACGTCCGGAATCGTTCTTTCCGTCATGATTCTGCCCATCATTACGTCTCTGTGTCGTGAGATCTTCGTCCAGACACCGAAGTTGCATGAAGAAGCAGCGCTTGCGCTTGGTGCAACACGTTGGGAAATGATCCGTATGACAGTTTTCCCATTTGCTCGCGCGGGTATCATTTCGTCCATCATGCTTGGGCTGGGGCGCGCTCTCGGTGAGACCATGGCTGTGACCCTGGTGCTTTCGCCCGGTATTTTCTCGCTCAGCCTCATTTCGTCCGGACACAACGCAACCATTCCGTCAGAAATTGCACTGAACTTCCCAGAAGCATTCGGAATGCGCCAGAACGAACTGATTGCGGCAGGTTTGATGCTGTTCATCATCACTCTGGTCGTCAACATGCTTGCGCGCTGGATTGTCAGCCGCCACAAAGAATTCTCGGGGGCTAACTAATGTCGAAAAACGCTGAGACAAACACTGACACCAAAGCTGAAGCACCAAAGACGCTTGCGCGTAAGGGCAAGCAGAAGAACTCCTTGACCGCTGGTCAGAAGCCGTCATGGATCTGGATTGCCGTTCTGGCTGGAGCCATTGTTGTAGGGCTTGCATGGACGTTCTTGGTTCAGCACACGTTCTCGCTTGTGGGCTTCGCTATCATCACTGCGATTGCGTACATCATCGGTATGTATGTCGCAACGTTCGCTCTGGAGAATCGTCGTCGCGCAGCAGACGGACTCTGGAAGAACCTTGTGTGGGCGACGTTCATCATCGCCCTCCTCCCGCTGATCTCTGTCATTTGGACAGTGGTCGGGAACGGCCTTCCTAGCTTGATCCGAAACCCAGCGATGCTCTTCCAAGACATGGCTGGCGTCACTGGTGCGACCGACCAGAAGACTGCACAAGGCGGACCACTCATGGGTGGTTTTGCACACGGTCTGGTAGGTACGCTCATGATTACCCTGCTGGCGACGATCATTTCGGTCCCTGTGGGACTGATGACCTCTATCTACCTGGTTGAGTACGGTAAAGGAAAGTTTTTCTCGCGTGCGATCACGTTCTTCGTGGACGTTATGACCGGTATTCCGTCAATTGTTGCGGGTCTGTTCGCGTTTGCCGTGTTCCAGCTGTTCATCACGACGTTCATTGGCACGAGCCCGGCTAAGTTGCAGCTGGTCAAGATGGGTTTCACTGCTGCGATTGCTCTGTCCATTCTGATGATTCCGGTTGTGGTGCGTTCGACTGAAGAAATGTTGCGTGTTGTTCCGAACGAACTGCGCGAAGCGTCCTACGCGCTGGGTGTTCGTAAGTGGCGCACCATTATGAAGGTTGTTCTTCCTACCTCGATCTCCGGTATCGCTTCTGGTGTGACGCTGGCTATTGCACGTGTCACCGGTGAAACCGCACCGATCCTGGTGACCGCCGGTTACATTGCAACGACCAACTGGAATGTGTTCAACGGATGGATGACTGCTCTGCCGGTGTACATTTACCGTCAACTCGTCAACCCAACTGCGCCGGCAGCACCGGACCCATCGATCGCACGTGCGTGGGCAGCGGCTCTGGTTCTGATCGTCATCGTGATGCTTCTGAACCTCGTCGCTCGTATTATCGCTAAAGCGTTCGCACCTAAGAAGACCGGTCGCTAAGGCCGCAAAGAAGAAGGAAACACTTATGTCAAAGCGCATCCAAGCCATTGACCTAGACGTCTACTACGGCAACTTCCTTGCGGTAGAGAAGGTCAACATCGACATTGCACCTCGTAGCGTCACCGCATTCATCGGTCCTTCCGGTTGCGGTAAGACCACGTTCCTCCGCACTATCAACCGTATGCACGAAGTGCTTCCGGGTGCTCGTGCTGAGGGTCAGATTCTGCTGGATAACGAAGACATTTACGGACCTGGCGTAGACCCTGTTGTGGTTCGCACCATGGTGGGTATGGTGTTCCAGCGCCCTAACCCGTTCCCAACGATGTCGATTCGCGAAAACGTTCTGGCAGGTTACAAACTCAACGGAACTCGCCTGAGCACGAAGCGTGCGAATGAGATTGTTGAGCGTTCGCTCACGGGTGCGAACCTGTGGAACGAAGTGAAGGACCGTTTGGACCGTCCAGGTTCAGGTTTGTCTGGTGGTCAGCAGCAGCGTCTGTGCATTGCTCGCACGATTGCTGTTGAGCCAGATGTGATCCTCATGGACGAGCCGTGTTCAGCTCTTGACCCGATTTCGACCTTGGCTGTTGAGGACCTGATCAACGACCTTAAGGAGCAGTACACGGTTGTGATTGTTACGCACAACATGCAGCAGGCTGCGCGTGTAGCTGACAAGACCGCGTTCTTCAACATTGCTGGAACCGGTAAGCCGGGTCACCTGATCGAGTACGATGACACCTCGGTCATCTTCTCGAACCCGACTCACGAAGAAACTCAGAACTACATTTCTGGTCGTTTCGGATAAGCCAGATACACGAACAAGGGCCACACCTGCCATGGGTGTGGCCCTTAGTGTTTCTGTTTCTAAGTGTTGTCTGGCCGGTGCGCTCCTTCCACGCGTGTGTCCACGATTCCGACGGCTTCCATGAGCGCGAACATGGTTGTGGGTCCTACGAACTTGAAGCCTTTTTTCTGCAGGGCTTTGGCTAGTGCGTGGGATTCCGGCGATGTGGTTGGGATTTCGCTTACTGACTTCGGAGGTGTCCACGAGCCTGGTTGGAATGACCACACAAGTGTGGCGAGTCCCCCACTGTCGCGCAGTTGCAGTGTTGCTTGTGCGTTGTTGATGGAGGCGTTGATTTTTGCTCGGTTGCGCACGATGCGGGTGTCTGCCAGGAGGCGGTGCCGGTCGGTGTCGTCGAAGTTGGCGACGACTTCGGGGTTGAAGTTTGCGAATGCTTCTCGGAATGCGGGCCTCTTTTTGAGGATCGTTGCCCACGAGAGTCCCGATTGGAATGCTTCCAGTGATAGCCGTTCGAAGAGGCCGGTTTCGTCGGTGACGGGTACGCCCCATTCGTGGTCGTAGTAGTTACGGAGGAGCGGATCGTGGGACGCCCACTCTGGACGGGCTAGACCGTCTTCGCCGAGGACTAGCCCGCGGGCGGTGGCCTCTGCGTGGCTTAGTGGCGTGGTTCGTTCGGTCACTGTTCGAGCGGTCACTGCTCGAGTTCCAAGAGTGCGCGTTTCATGTCCAGACCACCGGCGTAGCCGCCGAGTGACCCGTCGGATCGGAGTACCCGGTGGCACGGAATGACGATGGGTATCGGGTTGGTGGCGCATGCCGAGCCTACTGCGCGCACGGCACGGGGTCGGCCTATTGCTTGGGCAACTTGGGCGTAGGTTTGTGTGTGCCCGTATGGGATTGTCAGCAGGTGTTCCAGAACGGTCCGCCTGAATTCGGTTGTGGCGCTGAGGTCTGTGTTGACGTTGAATGTGGTGCGCTTGCCGCTAAAGTATTCGTCGAGTTGCTGGGTGATGGCGCCGAGGTGTTCCCCTGTGTCTTGCTTTCCGACGATTGCGTGGCGGGGCGGTTCGATGTTTTGCCCTGGCAGCCCGACGTTGACGAGCGCACCGTTGCGCGTGACAAGTAGTAGCTCGCCCAGAGGTGTTGGGTGGGTGCAGTAGTTAAGTGTCATTGCGCTCCTGCCGTAGGTATGGCCTGGGTGAATGGTTTCAACGGTATATCAGTGCGACTGTTTGTAGGGGTTGTTTGTAAGGGTCGTCAGTACGGATTTGGTTTGCTCGGTCTTGGGAAAGGCGAACCTGGTCAGAGCAGTTCTGGTTAGGGTGGCTCTGTTTCGCGCTACCCGTAGTCAGAGGGGGCGATGGATCGAACAGTTTTGGTTAGAACTCCCTATCAGACCGTCCGCTTTCAGGTTAACTAACTGCCACCGCTCACATCAGAATGGTCGTAGCAGATCAGAACGGTGGTGGTTCTTCGCTTGGTTCCCAGGGGCGGGTGTCCCCGTTGAACACCTCCCCTGCGATTGCGTACTCGTCAGCGACCGCGCGAGGGTACTCGCAGAGATACTCGTGGGTCCTCCCAGGATTATCAGCAGTCCCTGGTTCAAGGCGGTTCGCGGCCGTGGACTCAGGGCTGCCTGCCTCCGTGGGTTCTGCACCATGACCAGTCCCGGATTGAGAGCGGTGCGTGGTTTCGTGTTCTGTTGCTAGGTACTCATTAATGGTGCCGCTGATGTCTTGATCACCAGTGTCGAAGTACTCGAGTAACCGTTCGTACTGGAGTTGGTTAATCCGTGATTCTGGCGGGTAGACCAGCATGGCACCAATCCTGGGCAACATCCACGCAAGAGAACCATCATCCATCTTGTCGACGCGGAGCCGTTTCTGGGTTTTCTCTTGATGATGCCGCTTACACAACGGGTGCAGATTCTCCATCACCGTCAACCCACCATTTTCAGGATCCTGATGGTTAAACGGTTCGATATGGTCTTTTTCGCACACCCTGGCAGGTGTGGCACACCACGGGACACTGCAATCAGGATGCCTGGCTTCAACCATGCGTTTCAACGCTGCTGGGATGTAATACTTCGTCGGTGTGGATTCCAGGACTACCCCGGTTTCGGGGTCGGTGAACATCCGATACACCCACTTCGCCTGAGCAATCAGCTCATCAGCAGTCTTAGCGTCTAACGGCACCCGGCCATTCATCATCACCGGAACCCGCGCACCTGGATCCACCGTGATCGGCAACCCAAAATCAAGCCCACTACCCTGTGGCGCATCAGTCCCAGGCGGCGCATCAGTCCGCGGTGGAGATGACCCAGTTCTCCCTTGGTCCTCGTATATTCGTTCGTCGGTTTGGTTTCTTCTGAAGTCTTGATCTGATCCGGGTCTGTGTTTGTTTGGCCCGGGGTCTTTTCCAGGGCGTTGTCTCTCAGGTCTTTGTTCCTCGGGTCTTCTCTCCGTGCCTGGTGGTGGTAGGTGCGTGAGGAAGTGCAGGACTGGGACTGTGACGGTGATGCTGGCTTGGGCTTTTAACCATTCGTCTTTTTCAGGCATGGATACGCACAACTCAAGCTCGTACACGTCTTCAGCTTGCCTGGCTTCACACTTCTCAGCCCACACAGAACCACCAACACCACTGGCATCTTCCGTGCTCGGGCTATCTGGTTTGGTGTAGGTGACTTTGATGGGTGCTTGTTTACCCGTCGGGGTCACTCGGATACGTAGTGTGGTTGAGGGTTTTGCCCCGGTGATCAGATCCAGGGTGAGTTGGTCCATGAGCCGGTCATCATCAACCTCAACCCGACCCAGGTCCCCTACACGCACTTCAGTCGTGTCCCCATTCTTCTCAGTGATGAACAGGGATTGTTGTTCATCCGTCAACGTGGCAGTAAACGGTTCTATGTGGTTCGCGAGGATTGCCCTGGCAGTTCCACGCACACGTTGGTAAAACGCTTCCATCTCCAACACAGGACCAGTCAGCGACAGTGTGGCTGTCCCGTCATCGTTGACCCAATACGACACTCCCCGGTTACGTTTCGCGTTCTCGACCTGGGTTTCTGGGGTGGTGAGCATGGCGAGGATTTCGTTGACGTGGCGTCTGTAGGTTTTCCAGGGCACGTTCACGGGTTTGTTGGTGAGCATGTCATCAAACACCGGGATACACACCCCAGCACGAACAACCCTGCCAGCCGTATACAAGACCCGGTCGAAGCTGATCACACCCTGCTTAGCCAACGACCACAACTTGGGCATAAGCACGACCGCTGTCATGATCTTGCGTAACCGGGTTATAAGTTGTGACCGTGTGCAATCTAAAAGCTTCGCCAACACTCCCTCAGTCGGCGTCGGCAACTCATCAACCACGCGTTCAACACTGGCCACTGTGGCCACCTCCCCCGTAGGCAACACCACACACGCCACCACATCATCCACACCCACAGACCCCGAAACACGAGCCGTGGAAAAAGAAGCCGTATGAGAAGAAGCCGCATCAAAGGAAGAGCCAGCAACTGCTCCCACGTTTGAGCATGCCCCCACAGCCTCGTTCGTTGCACCGCCTGTGACGAGTGGGCCAGCGCCTGAGTTGGAAGTAAACACTGCGTGTAGACCATGAGTGAAGTCATCCAACGGCACAATGTGGGCGCTGACGACTGCTGCGACGGCTTCGGCTTGTTTCACCTGTGCTTCATCCATGATGCGCGTGGTGTCTTTGACTGTTTCAAACAGTTCCACAGCCGGCCCGTCATATAAGTCGTTGCGCGTGTGGGTCGTGGTCATGTGGGGTCACCTCCTCGTGTACTCCTATTCTATTTGCGTTCGATTACGTTAGTCAAGGCTTTGGCCTGATCTTTTTCTATTTATTTTCGAACGAGCGTTCAGTCGCACACGCAAAGAATGGGCTTCCAGTGAGAGGGTAGGACCGGGCTGTTTCGCACGCACGATCAGGACGGACGAGTGAGGGTAAAGGTGTCTAGTTATAAAGACTGCGGTCCGCTCCTACGCAGAGGTGACGGTGCTTAAGTGGTGCAGCACGGAGTTCTACTTCACGCGCCAACGTAGGCCTTGGCGGCGTCACTTAATTGGCGTCACTTAATTGGCGCGAGATTGCGCTTGGCGGCTAGGCAAGCTGGGCGCCCGGACAAGAAACAGCCCCAACCAGACGAAACCACCCAAAGCGAGCAAAACTGAGCAATATAACGCGCCGTCCCGCTCGCTTGGCGCCGTTTGAGCCTGCCCGCCTACCGTTTCAGCGTCAGCTCAATTGCTTGAGCCAGATTGCTCACTTCTTTCACCCGAATACCCTGAGGCAAAGTCACATCTGCCAGCGACCCGCTGGCAACCACGGCAGTGTCGATCCCCATCCGCGCAGCCTCTGCTAGCCGTTGCCCCACATTTGGCACGCGCCTAATCTCACCAGACAAGCTCAACTCGCCAATCGCCACCAACCGCGAATACTGAGGCTTGTCCGCCGCAGCCGACGCCAACGCCAACGCCACCGCCAGGTCAGCTGCCGGTTCTTGAATCTTTGCCCCGCCCACAGTCGACACAAAAACATCAGACCGTGCCAGGTTCATGCTCTTCGAGGCCACCGCAATGAGCATGGCCACACGGTTAGAATCCATTCCACTCACGGTTCGCCGAGGATTCCCACCGGCCGCCTCCATGGTGAGCGCCTGCACCTCAATGACCAACGGGCGCTTCCCGTCCAGCGTCACCGTCAAACACGTGCCCGGAGCGTTAATTTGCGACCGCGACAAGAACAACCCAGACGGGTCGGATTCACTAGTGATCCCTTCTTCCGTCATCGCGAAGCACCCCACCTCATCTGTGGGACCAAAACGGTTCTTAATCGCCCGCAACATGCGCAAACGTGTGTGCTTATCGCCTTCGAACGAACACACCACATCGACCAAGTGCTCCAGCAACCTGGGCCCCGCGACCGTCCCGTCCTTGGTAATGTGCCCCACCAGCACGGTGGGCAGATTGCGCGCTTTTGCTGCCCGGATCACCGCGGACGCAACTTCCCGCACCTGTGTGACCCCACCTGGCACACCTTCCACCCGGTCAGACGCCAAGGTCTGCACCGAATCCACAATGAGCAGCTCCGGGTCCTCCACCTCGATGAGCCCCAGCACCGCCGCCAAGTCAGTTTCGTTTGCCAAGAACAGATTGTCCGACAGCGCCCCCGTCCGTTCAGCTCGCAGGCGCACCTGCCCCTGCGATTCCTCACCCGTGACATACAAAACACGCCTGCCAGCCTTCGCGGCTTTCGCAGACACATCGAGCAACAACGTAGACTTACCCACCCCCGGTTCGCCGGCCAGCAGGATCACGGCACCTGGCACCAGCCCGCCTCCCAGCACGCGGTCAAGTTCGCTGACTCCGGTGGACGTCGCCGAGGCGGTGGTTGCGTCCACCTGTGTGACCGGGGTGGCGCGTTTGCCAGAAAAAGTAGCTTGAGTTTTGACGGACACGCCTGGGCCGGCGCTTTCTTCAAGGGTTCCCCACGACTGGCACTTGGGGCACTTGCCCATCCACTTAGGGGTTGAAGATCCACATTCGCTACACGTGTACGCCATAGATCTATGTTCCCATGACACCTACACTGGGACCATGTACTTCATTGTTGTGAAATATGACGTCAAACCAGAATCCGTCGACCAGTGGCCTGAAATCGTTCGCGAATTCACCGAAGCCACCCGTGCTGAAGAAGGAAACTTGTTCTTCGAATGGTCCAAGAGCCTCGAAAAAGACAACCAGTACGTGCTGGTTGAAGGGTTCACCGACGAAGGTGCTGAACCTCACGTCACCAGTGACCACTTTGCCAAGGGTCTCGAAGCTATGCGCCCGCACCTACTTTCGACCCCGCAGATCGTTTCCCGCCAGGTCGAAGGCAACGGGTTCGAAGATATGGGCGAACTGAAGATCTAACGACACCCTGACCGGGCTGTCACCAGATCTAACTCAAAATAAAGTTCCAATTCCCGGTGGCCACCGATGCGGTGATGCAGGTTGCGGCCAGCGCGCCTGCACACCCCATCGCCACCCAGTCACCAGCGCCCAGGCTCACCCGACGAGTCCACGTGCGGCCCTTGGTGCCAAACGCGCGCCCCTCCATCGCCATCGCTAAGCGCACAGCTCGCCGGATCGCCTCGGTCAGCAACGCGAACGCGATAGGAAAAAAGTCGAGAAGGCCCCCAAAGAAACCTTCGTGGGCAACACCTCGTGCGCGGCGGGCAAACCGGATCGTCTCCAACTGTTCTGACAAGAGCCCCGCCAAACGCGCGGCCCCCAAAGCCCCCAAAACGAACCGTTCGGGCATCTTCAAAAGCTGGACCAGAGAATCAGCCAGCTCAGTCGAATCGATCGAAAACGCCAAAACCACGCACGGCAGAGACATCGCGAGCGAGCGCAAAAACAGTGCAAACCCCACCTCAACCGACCTGGCCGTCACCTCATACGGACCAAAGGTGAACAAGACCGGGCCAGCCCCTTCCGCCAACAGAACAGTCGCCCACCCCGTAGCAAACGCGGCCAGCGGAATAAACCACAAGTGGGTAAACAACCGCTTCACAGGAAACCCAGTCAGCGGGAAAAACACAATCACAAAAACCATCATGAGTGACGCGCTGACCACGTCAATCGACAGGACAACCCCCACCGTAATCAGCAACATAATGGCGATCTTGGTGAGTGGGTTAGTGCGGGTGAGCGGAGTAGAACGAACCTCAAATCCCATACTCGTCAGCCCCCACTGCGTGAATAAAATCTTGGTCGTGCGTCACTGTGAGCAGTGCCGCCCCGCTATCAACCGCCTCGTTGAGTAACCGTGCCAGCTCTCGCCAGCTGTGCGCATCTTGACCAAACGTGGGCTCGTCCACAATGAGAACTGGCGCGGCCAGCATGCACGCGACACTCAACCGCCGCTTTTCGCCACCGCTGAGCGTGGACGGGTGCGCCAACGCCACATGGTCAAGCCGCAACCGCTCCAAAACCGAGTCCGGATCCACCCCGCCCAAAACCAGCTCGTCACGCACCGTGCGAGTGACGAACTGGTGCTCAGGAGTCTGAAACACCTTCCCAATCCTGCGCGCCAACGCCCGGGCCTTCCACTTATGCGGGCTGGCGCTACGCACAGGAAACTCCGGCGCCCAGGCTTGTAGTTCCGGGCTGGCTGTGACCTGCCCCGCCCGAGGTCGTAAAAGCCCCGCTGCCGTCAGCGCCGCCGTGGACTTTCCGGCCCCGTTGGCTCCCGTGATTGCCAACGCTTGACCTTGTGCCAGGGAAAACGCCACGTGGTTGACGTCTGCCTGGCGACCCACTGTGGCGTCGACCTGGAGCAGCTGCGGGCCAGTGGCCCCACGCAGCTCCCGACGCTTGGGCCGTACGTGGCTCAACCACAAGCCGGCGTCTTCCAACTCCTGCCGGTGCGTCTCCATGATGTGGTGTGGCGGGCCGTCCGCAATGACCCCGGTGGGGGAGAGGACCACCATGCGGTCCACATGTTGGGCCCACAGATCCAAACGGTGCTCAACAACCAGCAACGTCGCACCGGTCTCATCCGCAGACCGGATCACAGCATCCCGCAACCCAGGAGCCGACTGTGGGTCAATGTTTGCCGTGGGTTCGTCCAGCAAAATAATCGACGGACGCATCGCTAAAACCCCAGCAAGAGCAACCCGCTGCTTCTGCCCACCCGACAGCTTGGCTGTGGGCCACTCTGGCGGAAATGGTAACCCCACCGTCTCCATAGCCCACTGGACACGCTCAGCGATCTCCTCAACTGGCACCCGCAGATTCTCAGCCCCAAACGCAATGTCAGGGCCAATTCGTGACAACACCGCCTGCGAATCCGGGTCCTGCAAAACCAAGCCGGTACGACCTCGGGTAGGGTCCGGGGCCGTGCCGTCGATGAGCAACTGCCCAAATTGAGTCCCCGACTCACTGGGCAAAACCCCGGCCACAGCGTGCAAGAACGTGGACTTGCCAGCCCCAGACGCGCCCGCAATCAGGACGCGCTCGCCAGCCGCAATGTCCAGCGAAATTCCGGTGAGGGCAGGTCGCTTACGGCCGGCATGCTTCCACCCAAAATCGGTCGCGCGGAGGTGGCTCACACCTCGTGCCCGGTGTTACCAGAAGCAAACGCGTTGAGCGCCCCAGCTGAAGCGAGCATGCGTGTGAGCAACCATGGGATCACCCCAGCTAAAACGGCTGATGACAGCACGGCAAGACCGGTGTAAGCAACCCGGAAGCCCAACGACCATTCCGCAAGGTAAATGATCGATTCGTGAACACCCATGAACAGTCCCGCAAGCATGGCTGCCAGAATGCTCACGGGGAGCGTGAACTTGCGGTACCTGAACGCGGCAAACACGAGCTCCGCACCCAGTCCCTGCAGGAACCCAGAGAACACCGCAACCACACCAAAGTGGGAGCCCAAAACAGCCTCGAAAATCGCGGCCAGCAGCTCACAGAACAGCGCGGCACCCGGCTTGCGGATGATCATTGCGGCCAGCGGGCCCGCGAGCACCCACACGCCACCAAACAGCGCCACGGCAGGCGGGAAAGTCGTGGCAAACAGCAACTCAAAGCCACTCCACAGAGCTGCCCACAAGGCAAACAAAAGGCCAACCGCAACCGCGATTACGGCGCACACAACAATGTCAACAACTCGCCACGTGTTTGTGTGAGTCTTTACTGCTTCTGTCGTCGATGACATGTATCCTCCCAAGGATTCAGGAGGGGTAAAGAGAAACTCGACTCCCTTCGGCGGTCCTAACCGCATCAGGTTCGAGGGTCTGCATCAGCACTCTCAGCGCCCCTTCTGGCGCTCCCCTGTCGCGGATCACACATTACACATAAAAGAGGAGGGAAGAAACCCTGAGAAGAAACCGGCTACAGAACCGCCCGAGGTGTGCCTCGGCTTTCTACGGCAGGATCCCCAGGTGCGCAAGGGCTGCCTTCACGATGTGGTGCTGGCCGTGGCACATATCGGCGATGATGTCGTCGCGCAGAAGCTCTTGGGGTGCGAACCAGTCAAAGCTCAACGCGTCTTGACGGGGCGTGCATTCACCGCGCACCTGCAGGATGTAGCACAGGGCCACTGCGTGCTGGCGGGGGTCGTAGTACTTGCTCACGCCTTGCGTGGGGAAGTATTCGGCCACGTGGAACGGGGTGAGCGAGGTGGGAAAAACCGGAAGTGCGAGGGGACCTAAGTCCTGTTCGCAGTGACGGGCGAGCGCGTTCCGCAAGGTTTCGTGGAAGCGGACTCGGCCACCAACGATTTCTCGCCCTAAGGTCTGGTCTGGAAGGGTGCGCAGGAGGAGCCCAATCCGTTCAACCTCGCCACTGTCGCTCACTTGAACGGGCACTCCGTGCACATATGTAAGCGGCAATTTGCGCCGGAGGTTGTTGAGCTCTTCGGGTTCGAGCCAGTTTTCGTCGTAGTCCAAAGCGGTGCGCGTCATAAAGCGATTTTCGCACAGATTTCGCTCACAGCGTAATGGCCTCACGTGGCCTTAACCGAAGAAGTCCATGCGAGGGTAACCCGCAGGCTAAACGCAGTTAACCCAGAAAAGTCACCATGTTTGCCGTCGTACATACGCCTGCCCAGAGGAGTTGTCGAATGAAGATCACGTCGCTTGCCACCACGCTCGGACTCGTTGCACTACTGTCTGCCGGTGGTCTGAGCCCCGCCCTGGGTACGGACGCCGAGGTGACGAAAAAGGCTGACATCTACAATCTCGGCCTGCAGGTAGGCGACCGCAATACCGACCGCGCATTCACGTGGTACACCAAGAAGGTCGGTAAGCAGAGCGTCAAGATCGCGCCGGCAAAAGACCTCGTGCGTGGCAAGCTTCCGGAAGACGCGCGCCGGGTCAATGAAGAAAAATCGGGTGTGTCGATTGACCGTGCCCGCCTCTTCCACCAAGCGCACGTGACCGGACTGAAAGAAAACACCACGTACGCATATCAAGTGGGTTCCGATAAAAACGGCTGGTCGGACGTGTACACGTTCTCAACCCCCAAGTCTTTCTCCACGAACAGCGGTGAGTTCCTAGCCGTGGGCGACCCTCAGATCGGATCAGGCAACGGTGAACCCAACGATGCAGAAGGCTGGAACCGGACCGTCACCTCGGCCGCAAAGGCACACCCGAACGCGCGCTTCCTCTTGAGCCTAGGCGACCAGATCGACACTGGCGCGGGCAAGCAATACGACGCTTTCTTCGCCGCAGAGGTCATGCGCACACTCCCGCACATGACGATCAAGGGCAACCACGAAATGCTGAACCCCGTCAGCCACAATCAGCATTTCCGTCAGCCCAACCAAAAGGGCACAGGCAACTACTGGTACAAGGACGCAGGTGTGCTGTTTATTGTCCTGGACAGCAACAACCCCAACTGGAAGAAACACGGCCAGTTCATCAAGGACGTCAAAGCTGACCAAGGACGCGACGCAAACTGGACAGTGCTCGCCTTCCACCACGCGCCGTATTCGTCTGGACCTCACCGTGACGACGCTGACGTGAAGCGGTTGCGCAAAGAGCTTCCGAAGTACATCGCCGAGGCCGATGTCGACTTGGTGATGAACGGACACGATCACGTGTACACCCGGAGCTACTTGACAAACGGGGACGGCCAAAAGGTCGCTGGTGCCCGCGGTGGTAGCAAGCAGGTGAAGAAGAAGGGCGAAACGATCTACGTGACCGCGACGTCGTCCAGCGGTTCTAAGTTCTACAACAACAAGGAAAGTGCTGACTGGGCTGCTGTGGCCAAAGGCAACAAAGTGCCTGGCTATGTGGGCGTGAAGGCTCAGCGTTGCTCATTGCGCGTGACTGCGTATGAAGTGGCAACGACGGGGAAGCGCGGAACGCTCGACAGCTTCACGCTCACTGACCCATCCAACCGGGGCTGCAAGTAGTACCCCACCTTCAACCTGCATTTGGGAAACGCCGATCACGTCGTTTATCTTGATATCGAGATACTTGTGAAGTGTCTCACTGGCTTCGGGGTCGCAATCCGGGGCCGAGTGCTCAGGCGCTTCTCATAGGTAATAGAGTGGTAGACACCACATACGAATGCGGACAAACCCCGCGCGAAGGAGACCTCGCATGATCAATCACGAAGTTCGTACGTACAAATCCTCAGAAAACCTGCCACGTGAAGAGCAGCTGGCATACAAAATCGCTCAGGTTGCTGCTGACCCGGTAGAAGTTGACGCCGATGTCACTGACATGGTGATCAACCGCGTTATCGACAACGCTGCTGTTGCCGCCGCATCCGTGTTCCGTTCGGCCCCTAAGCACGCACGTGAACAGTCCCTGGCTCACAAGCTGGAACCAGGCGCCACCGTGTTCGGTGTTTCCAACGACACCCACATTTCACCTGAATGGGCAGCATGGGCAAACGGTGTTGCCGTTCGCGAACTCGACTTCCACGACACGTTCCTGGCTAAGGACTACTCCCACCCAGGTGACAACATTCCTGCCATCTTGGCTGTTGCTCAGCACAAGGGAATCGGCGGTAAGGACCTGGTCAACGGTATTGCCACCGGTTACGAAATCCAGGTTGACCTGGTGAAGGGCATCTGCCTGCACGAGCACAAGATTGACCACGTCGCTCACTTGGGCCCATCTGCAGCAGCTGGAATCGGTGCACTGCTCCACCTCCCAACTGATGTCATCTACCAGGCAGTTGGTCAGGCTCTGCACGTCACCACCGCAACCCGCCAGTCGCGTAAGGGTGAAATTTCCTCCTGGAAGGCTCACGCTCCTGCGTTCGCCGGCAAGATGGCTGTTGAAGCTGTTGACCGCGCTATGCGTGGCGAAGGCGCTCCAAGCCCAATCTACGAAGGTGAAGACGGCTTCATCGCATGGATCCTTTCTGGTCCTGAAGCCCGCTACACCGTTCCGCTGCCAGGCGCAGGCGAAGCAAAGCGCGCAATCCTGGATACCTACACCAAGGAACACTCCGCGGAATACCAGGCTCAGGCACTCATCGACTTGGCTCGCAAGATGGGCCGTGAAATCGACGACCTGTCCCAGATCGAAAAGATCACCATCCACACCTCACACCACACGCACAACGTGATTGGTACCGGTGCGAACGACCCGCAGAAGATGGACCCCAAGGCATCGCGTGAAACCCTTGACCACTCGATCATGTACATCTTCGCTGTGGCCATGGAAGACCAGGGCTGGCACCACGAAAAGTCCTACGCACCTGAACGTGCTGGACGCCCAGAAACCGTGGAACTGTGGCACAAGATCGAAACCCGCGAAGACCCAGAGTGGACTCGCCGCTACCACTCCACCGACCCAGACGAACTGGCATTCGGTGGCCGCGTAGAAATCCTGTTCAAGGACGGCTCTACCAAGGTAGACGAAATCGCTGTGGCTGACGCTCACCCGCACGGTGCACGTCCGTTCGTCCGCGAAAACTACGTTCAGAAGTTCCGCACGCTTGCAGAAGGCATCGTTTCGGAAGCAGAGCAGAACCGCTTCATCGAACTCGCCGAAAACCTGCCAAACCTCAGTGCCGACGAAGTTCGCCAGCTCAACTTCGTGGTTGACGGTGCAGAAGAAATTACATCGAAGGGTATTTTCTAATGCTAGGTGCACAGACTCCCGCTCACGTTCGTCGTGAGAAGTTCCGGGAGCTGCTGGCCGGTGACAAACTGGTCCAGTTCCCCGGCGCAATCAACCCCATCAACGCGCAGCTCATTGAGCAGGCTGGCTTTGAAGGCGTCTACATTTCCGGTGGCGCGTTCTCGGCAGCCCAGGGTCTGCCTGACATTGGGTTGACTACGCTGACCGAGGTCGTTGACCACGGGCGTAACATCTCGCGGGTGACCAACCTGCCCACCTTCATCGACGCTGACACCGGATGGGGCGAAGCGATGAACGTCGCTCGCACCGTTCAGGAATTTGAAGATGCAGGCGTTGCAGGAATGCACTTGGAAGACCAGGTCAACCCCAAGCGTTGTGGCCACTTAGACGGTAAGGAAGTTGTTTCCACCGCCGAGATGGTCAAGCGTATCTCCGCTGCGGTCAAGGGTCGCCGTGACTCCAACTTCGTCCTTTGCGCGCGCACCGATTCGCGCGCAAAGGAAGGTTTGGACGCGGCAATTGACCGTGCGAAGGCCTACGTCGACGCTGGCGCTGACCTCATCTTCCCTGAAGCGATGAAGGACCTCGGCGAGTTTGAAGCCATGGCAAACGCTTTGGACGTTCCGATCCTTGCGAACATGACTGAATTCGGGAAGAGCGAACTGTTCACCACCGAACAGCTCGCAAACGCTGGCGTGAAGCTGGTGATCTACCCGGTGACCACGTTGCGTATCGCTATGGGCGCCATTAAACGTGGCCTCGAAGTGATCCGTCGTGAAGGCACACAGGAGTCGTTGGTCGACGGCATGCAGACACGTGCCGACCTCTACGACACGATTGACTACGCTGCTTACAACGAATTTGACGCCGCCGTATTCAACTTTTCACAGGAGAACCACTCATGACAGAAGACATTAAGAAGGGGCTCGCCGGCGTTGTCGTCGACAGCACCGCTGTTTCGAAAGTTGTTCAGGAAACCAACTCGCTGACCTACCGTGGCTACCCGGTTCAGGAACTCGCAGCGAACTGCTCGTTTGAAGAAGTTGCCTACCTGATCTGGAACGGTGAACTTCCTAACGCTGAGCAGCTCGAAGAGTTCGTTGCCCGTGAACGCGGCCAGCGCGCAATCGACCAGAAGCTCGTTGACATCATCTTGGGCCTGCCCAAGGACACCCACCCAATGCACGTTGTTCAGACGGCCGTGTCATACCTGGGTGCCGTTGACGAACAGGCTGAAGACAACTCGCCAGAAGCTAACCAGGCAAAGGCAGAGCGCCTGTACGCTCAGCTGCCAACCATCGTGGCAATCGACCACCGTCGTCGTCACGGCCTGGACCCAGTTGCACCTACCAGCGACCTGAGCTACGCGGCTAACTTCTTCAAGATGGTGTTTGACGAAGTTCCAGCTGACGAAGTTGTGCGCTGCTTTGACATCTCGATGATCCTGTACGCAGAGCACTCCTTCAACGCATCCACCTTTACTGCTCGCGTGATCGCTTCCACCACCTCGGACCTGCACTCTGCAGTTGCCGGCGCCGTGGGCGCCCTCAAGGGACCCCTGCACGGTGGTGCCAACGAAGCAGTTATGGCGATGCTCGAAGAAGTCGGAACCGCAGACAAGGCGTCCGCCTGGATCGACAACGCTCTTGCTAACAAAGAAAAGATCATGGGCTTCGGACACCGCGTCTACAAGAACGGTGACTCGCGCGTTCCAACCATGCGCGCAGCCTTCGAAGACATGGTCAAGGTCAAGGGCGCAAACGACCTTCTGGACCTGTACAACACGTTCGAAGAGGACTTCGTGGGACGCAAGGGTATCTACCCGAACCTCGACTACCCATCGGGTCCTGCTTACCACCTCATGGGCTTCGACACTCCACAGTTCACGCCCATCTTCGTGATGAGCCGTATCACCGGTTGGACCGCACACATCATGGAACAGCACGCAAACAACGCGCTGATCCGTCCGCTGAGTGCATACCACGGTGAAGCTCAGCGCGAAGTTCCAACACAGCGCTAAAACCCTAAACGCAGCGAGGCGGAGATCTACAGAGGTCTCCGCCTCGTCGCGTAAGCGCCACTTCCACTTTCCTGGCCGTAACCGGCCCTTGTCCGAGGAGACACCATGACGCACGATCTTCCGCTCGTCCCAGGTTTTGAGTACAGCGTGGAAAACGGAATCGCTGTTCTGACAATTTCGCGTGTTGAAAAGCGCAACGCACTGTCACGGGAAATGTGGAAGGCGCTGCCCGGAATCGCGAAAGCAGTTGACACCGACCCGGACGTCAAGGTGCTCATCATTACAGGTGCTGGCGGGCACTTTTCGGCAGGCTCGGACATCAAAGACCTCAACGTGCCGCTGGAAGAGTTCTGGCAGACCAACTCCCAAGCCGAAGACGCCATCGCCAACATGGACATCCCCACGATCGCCGCGATCGAAGGCAACTGCGTGGGTGGCGGAACAGAAATCGCGGCCGCGTGCGATGTGCGTATTGCAAAGCCAGGCTCAATCTATGGTGTGACGGCCGCCCGTTTGGGGCTCGTGTACCCGCCCGGGCCCACCAAGCGGCTGGCAGAGATCCTGGGTACGTCGTGGGCCCGCTATATTCTTCTGTCAGCTGAGATCGTCGATTTCGATCAGATGAACCAGCTTGGGTTCTTCCACCAGGTTTCGGAAGATCCGTTGGCTACTGCCAAGGAGCGCGCCGAGGTGATCGCCAGTAGGTCTGCCCTGTCACAAACGGGTGCCAAGCGGATTCTGCGCGGTGACACCTTCGAACCTCAGGGCTGGGTGAGGGACGCCTACGCGGAGGAAATCGTGCGCGGCCAAGAAGCGTTCTTTGAACGTCGCTCGCCTGACTTCGCGATCAACCGCACCGACTGGCCCACGGACTAAGGGGCTACAGGGCCGGTTCAAGACGACCGCACTACTAGGGGTAAACTTTCGCATATGCGTTTAGCCGTCCTCGACATCGGATCCAACAGCATCCACCTCCTCGTTGTAGACGCAGGAGTTGGTGCACCGCCACTTCCAGCTACTTCCCACAAAGAAGTACTGCGCCTTGCAGAACACTTAAAAGAAGACGGATCGATCACCACATACGCGCGTGAACGTCTCATGCAGTTCTGCAAAGAAGCAATCGAAATCGCGGAAGTCCAAGGTGCCGAACAGATCCTGGCATTTGCCACCTCGGCCCTGCGGGATGCCCCCAACGGTGAAGCCACCATCGAAAAGATCTACAAAGAAACCGGGCTCACCCTCAACGTCATGAGCGGTGAAGACGAAGCCCGCGTGACATTCCTGGCAGCCCGTCGCTGGTTCGGGTGGTCGGCCGGAAAGCTGCTCTTGCTCGACATTGGTGGCGGATCCTTAGAGATGGCAGCCGGCCAGGACGAATACCCAGACGCGGCCGTGTCCGTCCCGCTGGGAGCCGGGCGCATGTACTCCGAGTTTCTCAACGGGGGAGACGTCACAACTCCCGACCAAATTGCCGCGCTACGCCGGCACGCCCGCCAACTCATCGGCCGCTACGCAGGCCTCATCAACCGCGTCGGTCAACCCGACAACGTCGTGGGATCATCCAAAACGTTCCGGTCTCTCGCTCGCCTAGGAGGAGCAGCTCCCAGCGGTAGCGGTATCTACGTTCCCCGTCAGCTCCGTCGCAAAGACCTTCCCGGGATCATTGACCAACTGGCCAGTCGCAACGCCGCTCAACGAGCTGAACTCCCAGGCGTTTCAGAGTCGCGTTCAGGGCAAGTGCTCGCAGGTGCTGTTTTGGCAGAAACCGCGTTCACGATCTTCAACATCGACACGATGCTCATTTCCCCATGGGCTCTGCGTGAAGGCATCATCATGCGGAAACTCGACCTGCTCGACTCGTCAGAAACTCTTTCGCGCCCCGCTGTAGCACTCCCACGATAAGCACGATCAACCATGCCCCACCGCAAGGCGTTTACACGCAAGAACTCAGCTAAGAAGAGTTCTGTTCGCCACCGCGAACACTTTGCGAAAAACCCCGTGTACGAACATGGGGTCCAACACGTATCAACTGAACGGATCAGGATAGCCTTATCCACGTCCTCGGTGTACCCCATGGACGTCCCCACGTGCTTCAACATGGCGCATGAACTGGGATACGACGGGGTAGAAATCATGATCACCCACAACCGCACCACCCAGAATGCGCAGTTGATCCAAAACGAAATTCGCCGCTCCGGCCTACCGGTTGTGTCATTTCACGCACCCACACTGCTGTTCTTACCCGGAGTGCTGGATAAGGACCACTGGCGAAAGCTACGCAAGACCTGCGACCTCGCACTCGAATGCGGGGCAGAGTCCGTTGTTCTTCACCCGCCGTTTAGGTGGCAAGGTGACTACGCGACCGGATTCGTGGACGGCGTGCGTGAACTGGTGAAAGAAACTGGCCTGAAAATCGCAGTCGAAAACATGTACCCGTGGCGGGCAGGCCTGCGTGAAGTCCTGGTGTACTACCCGGACTGGAACCCATTAGACGAAGATTATGACCACATGACCTTCGACTTTTCCCACGCGTCAACCGCGGGTATGAACGCGTTAGAAACCGTTGCGGAAATCCAGGACAAACTCGCAATCGTCCACCTCACCGACGGGTCTGGCTCGCTGCGTGACGAACACCTAGTGCCCGGGCGTGGCAAAATGCCCGTGGCAGAAACCCTGCAATACTTAGCCAAACACAACTGGTCCGGAGACGTTGTTGTCGAAGTGAACACACGGCTCGTCGCCAAAAAATCCACGCGCACCGCTATGCTCAAGGAGTCCCTCGACTTCGCCCGAAAACACTTAGGGCTCAACGAAGCAACGTAAGGAGCTAACGCGTGCGTATTGCCTTTGTCGGAACCGGTTCCATGGGATCAGCTCTCCTGGAAGGCGTACAAGCCTCCACCGATGCGCAGATCGTCGCAACGTGCGCATCCGTCGCCTCAGCAACCCGCCTTCACGAACGGCTCGGAATCGACACGCTGGCAGTTGAAACGACCTCGGACGCCAACCTCCAAGCTATCCACGGGGCCCAGTACGTATTTGTGGGAGTGAAACCGTGGATGCTGGCGCAGACGCTCAAAGAAATCGCGCCACACCTGGAACCACAGACCGTGGTGGTTTCCATGGCCGCTGGGTTCTCACTGGAACAGATGGCCAAGCACGTGCCCAACAACCCGGTTGTGCGCATCATGCCCAACACGCCTTCTCAGGTGGGCCGAGGTGTCATAGCGCTGTCCGCGGGTCAGAAAGTGAGTGACGAGCACGTTCAGGCGCTCACCGAACTACTTTCTGGGGCCGGGCTGGTGTTCCCACTTGAGGAAGAACAGATCGGGGCGATGACCGCGATCTCTGGCTCCGGTGTTGCCTACTTCTTCCTGCTGGCTGAGGCACTGGCCAAAACCGGTGTGGAACTGGGCCTGGATGAAGAAACCGCGAACCGCATGGTTGCCCAAACCGCACTGGGCGCCGGGCTGTTGTTGGACCGCACGCCTGAGCCTGCTGAGCTGCGCAAAGCCGTCACCAGCAAGGGCGGAACAACTCACGCGGCGATCGAAACTTTCCGCGCACACAATTTTGACGACATCGTGTTCAAGGCCGGCTCAGCTGCTGTTGAACGTGGCAAAGAAATGGAAAGCGAGAACGCTGAATGAGCAAAGGAACCAAGGCACAGCATCTTGGAGTCGCCGGCGCTGTCTGTGTGCTAGGTTTCGCTCTTTACTCCACCCTCTCAATCATGATGTGGCGTGGTTTCATCAGCCCGTCGTGGGACCTGGGTATCTTCACTCAACTTGCCGATCAGTACGCGCACTTCCGCGCCCCCGTGGTCAACATCAAAGGCGACGGGTACAACCTTTTAGGTGACCACTTCCACCCCATCCTGATCCTGTTAGGCCCTATTTTTCGGATCTTCCCTTCAGGGCTCACACTGCTGATTATCCAGTCAGCTCTGTTTGCGGTTTCGGCATGGCCACTTACACGCTTGGCCCTGGAACGTTTTGGACTGACAGGCGGCTCGCTTTTGGGTGCGTCCTACATCCTGTCGTGGGGTTTCATTAACGCCGTGTGGTCGCAGTTCCACGAAATCGCCTTCGCAGTCCCACTCATCGCTTTTGGGCTGGTGTGGTGGATGCGTGACAAACGCATCCACGCTGCCGTGGCGATTGGCCTGTTGGTGTTCGTGAAAGAAGACCTGGGCCTCATGGTTCTGATGTTCGGGCTGGCTGTATTGCTCAAAGACCGCAAAGACTGGCAGTGGGCAACCGGGTTCGCAACATGGGGCATTCTGTGGTTCGTTCTCACTGTGCGGGTGATTCTTCCTGCACTGAACCCTCAGGGGCAGTACGACTACACCGACAACGTTTCTGTTGCGGAAACGCTCACACAGTCGGTGGACACCAAGTTCGCAGTCGTGTGCGTTTTGGTCCTAGCCGCCGGTGTGATTGGGCTCAAGAGCCCTTTTATGCTTCTGATGCTTCCCACTCTGGCCTGGCGCTTTGTCGGAAACGTCGAGTACTACTGGGGATTCGACTTCCACTACTCTGCGGTTCTCATCCCCATTGCGGCAGCGTCGATGATCGACGTAGCTCCACGCAGGTTCTTCAAACTGGCCCCTGCAGTAGCCTTTGTGGCCGCGTGTGCAATGCTCGCCCAATCACAGATCAACCTGCTGTGGAAGTATGACCAGTACGCATCACCCAGCGCGCAAAGCGCAATCGAAGCCGCTTCGGAATACGACACGGTAGCAACCGACATCTACTTACTTGCCTACACGGTTCCCCACACCAACACGTACTGGTACGGAACCGTCGGCGACGTTCAACCCGACGCAGTGCTATTCAACACCACGAAAACCGACTACTCGCCAGAGTCGTGGGCGCAAAGCAAATACGGTGGCGTGTGGACAGTGGTCTTTGACGACGGCACGTACAAGGTAGCCGCGCGCCAAGAGTGAGGCTCAAGAGCCCGGGTGGGGTTGAAAACGCTTAGACCTACGGCCTGTCAGCGAAACGAGCCAAAAGCTCCACGTGACCTGCCACGATGAGCACATCGTGCGGGCCAATACGACTCGACGGTTCCGCATACGTGAAGTCCCTGCCCGGCCCCTTCACACCCACAACGGTGACGCCGTACTTCTGGCGAATATCGGACTCTGCCAGCGTGAAGTCCTGCACTTCTTTAGGCGGCCGCATCTTCACAACAGCAAACTGGCCGTCGTCGAACTCAATGAAGTCCAGCATGCGTGAGGACACCAGGTGCGCAACACGTGCGCCAGCCTCTGACTCCGGGTACAAAACGTGCTCAGCGCCAATGCGCTTGAGGATCTTGCCGTGAGCCAAAGAAATCGCTTTCGCCCATATCTGCTCAACGCCCAAGTCCACCAAATTAGCGGTAGTGAGAACACTGGCCTCAATGGACGTTCCGATCCCCACAACGGCGGTGTTGAAATCCTGGGCACCCACCTGACGGAGCGCTTCAATGTTCGTCGAGTCTGCCTCAACAACGTGGGTGAGCTTACCCATCCACTCACTAACGACCTCGGGGTTGCGTTCTACCGCCATGACTTGCCGGCCCAGCTTCATCAGATTGGACGCAGTGGAAGCGCCAAAACGCCCCAGACCAATAACCAGGACAGAACTGTTGTCGCGGGAGTCTTGTTTAGCCAATGATCGGCCTCTCTTCTGGGTACCTGAACAAGCGCTTCGTGGATCGGCTGGACACTGCGGCTGCGAGAGTAATCGTACCTAAGCGACCTAACAGCATGAGGGCACTGAGAATGTACAGGCCAGAGTCTGGGGCCGTGCTGGTGACACCCACTGACAAGCCCACCGTGCCAAAAGCAGAAATGACTTCAAACAACACCATGTCCAGTGAGTTGTGTGTGACATGAAGAAGCGCAATCGTGCCAACCAGCACAAGACCTAGACCAGCGAAGACCACCGAAATCGCGACGCGCACCACGTTGTGCCCGATCCGCCGGCCAAAAGCAGTGACATCGTCATAACCGCGCGCTTCAGCCCAGGCCGCCAAAACCAGCACCGCGAGCGTCGTTACCTTGACACCACCAGCGGTTGAGGACGAACCGCCACCAATGAACATCAGCACGTCAGTGACCAAGTGGCTAGCAGGGCTCAGAAGAGCCATGTCGATTGTGTTGAACCCGCCTGACCGGGTCATCACCGACATGAACAGCGTTTCCCAGAAGGTGGCGCCGAAACCTTTGTTCCCAAGCGTGTCCGGGTTGTTGTATTCGAGCCCAAAGAAGAGGAAAAAGCCCACGACCACCAAGATCGCCGAGGTGGTGAGAGTGAGTTTGGTGTGCAAGTCCCACGACCGTGGCTTATTCCACAAAATAGTGACCACCAGAATGACCGGGAAACCTAACGAACCCACAAACACCGAAAGCATGAGCGTGAACAGGATCCACGGGTCATCGGCGTAGTAGGCGATACCTCCCGGGTGGATAGAAAAACCCGCGTTATTAAACGACGAAACTGAATAGAAGATTGAGTACCAGAGAGCCGTGCCCACTTCCTCACCTCGCATGAGGAAGCGTGGAAAAAGCATCGTAAAAATAACGCTTTCAACAGCCAACGCCGTAATCACCACCGCGCGAAGAAGCGAACCAACTTGGCCAAGGGAGCCGGCGTTCGTCGCTTGCATAGCAATCAAGCGTTGGCGAACTCCAAGGCCTTTCGAAACAACCATTCCCAGAACTGACGCCAGGGTGAGAATCCCCAAGCCACCCAATTGAACCGCCAAAGTGATCGTGACAAGACCGAACCCAGTCCAGTAATCCTGAAAGTCCACCGGAGACAAACCCGTCACACACACCGCTGACACACTGACGAGGAGTGACCGCGCAAAAGAAATGTCGTTGGGGTTCTGATGCGAAATGGGCAGTAATAGCAGAACAGTGAAAAGCGCTACGACTGCAACGAATGAAACGATCGCCAAACGCGCCGGTGACGCCTCGGCAACTCTGTCAATGAAGTCGCGCGCGCGTCGTCCCGGAGAAAACACAACCTCGGAAAAGGTTCGCTTGGGAGAACTCACGAATGACAGCATAGTGGGATCAACGCTGAGACGGGCTACAGTGGTGACATGAGCCACGATGTTTTTGTTGTCTGGGACGAATCAGTGACCGAATACAACTTTGGTCCTTCCCACCCTATGCATCCGCTGCGCTTAGATTTGACCGCCAAACTGGCGACCGACCTCGGCATATTCGATCACCCTCGCGTCCACCTCGGGGCAATTCCTCAGGTCGACGACGACGCACTGAAAAAACTGCACTCCGCTGATTTTATTGAAGCGGTGAAAGACGCCGGACGCACCAGTGAGCTGTCAAAAGAAACCATCGAAGCCTACGGGGTAGGAACCGAAGACGTTCCACGATTCGACGGCATCCACGAAGCCTCCGGTCGGCTCTACATGGGCTCGATTGCTGCAGCCCAAGCCGTCATCAACGGCTCATACGTGCGAGCGGTGAACTTCTGTGGCGGAATGCACCACGCGATGCCCGGCAAGGCTGCCGGATTCTGCGTGTACAACGACGTCGCTGCGGCAGTTCAAGAGTTCTTAGACAACGGATACGAACGGGTTGTGTACATTGACCTAGATGCCCACCACGGCGACGGTGTCGAACACTTCTTCTGGGACGACCCGCGGGTACTGACAATTTCTCTTCACGAAAACGGACGATTCCTGTTCCCCGGTACTGGGTTCGCCGCCGACATTGGGGGCCTCCAGGCAGCCGCGAGCGCCATGAACATCGCGCTACCACCTCGGACGTCTGACGCTGACTGGCTGCGCGCAGTCGATGCCACCGTCCCGCACGTCCTACGCGAATTTAAACCACAAGTGATCGTGTCCCAACATGGGTGCGACGGTCACCGCCTGGACCCCTTGACGCACTTGCGCCTCTCCGTTGACGCGATGCGCAGTGGAGCCGAATGGGTTCGGGATTTGGCCGATGAACTGTGCGACGGTAAATGGGTCGCAACCGGAGGCGGCGGATACGCCATCATCGACGTGGTGCCACGAGCATGGTCGCAGATCGTTGCGATTTCGGCCGGCGTTGACATTGACCCTGGAACAGAAATCCCGCAACGCTGGCGTGACTACGTCATGACGCTCACAGGGAGGGAAGCACCGCTTCGCATGACAGACGGTGGCACCAATGACTTTCAGCCGTGGACATACGGCTATGACCCGGAAGCCGACATTGACCGCGCTGTCATGGCAACGCGCAAAGCGATCTTCCCGTTCTACGGCCTGGACCCGTATTACGACTGACACCGTTAGCTTCAGCACACTCGTTTGAGATGAATAGCCACGAACCGATACACTTACGTGGTTATGTTCAGCTCGTGGGCACTAAAAGTTCACGAGAAATTGCCGAGTATTGAGGTACCTTATGGGTTCAGTCATTAAGAAGCGTCGTAAGCGGATGTCGAAGAAGAAGCACCGCAAGCTTCTGCGCAAGACGCGCCACCAGCGTCGCAACAAGAAGTAGTCTACAAATCACAAACCCCCGTCGATGAAGCGTCGACGGGGTTTCGTGCGTAAGCGAAGCCATGTCGGGAAACACTGGAAACACGGTAAACACTGTGACTTTTGTGGATCGCGTAGGTTGCCACCTGTGCGATGAAGCAAAAGAGACCGTCACTCACGTAATCGACAGTGTGGCCCAGGAAACGGGACACACGTGGACGCTCAACGTGGTCGACGTCGACAGTGACAGTGAACTGCTGGAACTCTACGACTGGGAAGTGCCGGTCGTTCTGATCAACGGACGGCAACACAGCTTCCACCGAGTGGACGAGCGCAGGTTAAAAGCCTCGCTCATCCGCGCAACCCGCACGAACACACACTAACCAGGTCCAGCCAGACCAGTCTGATCAGACTGATTTAGGCCACAAAACTATTCACATCACTACGCTGCGTATGAGGGGTTCTCAGTGTCGTTGCTCGTCCTAGGTGTTTCACACCGCACCGCTCCCATGAGCGTGCTCGATGCATTCGCCTTTGACACGACAGCAGTCGAACAGTTGCGCTCACGAGTCTGCTCAGGCGAATACGTGATGGGTGTCGTTGTTCTGGCGACGTGCAACCGAGTCGAAATCATCGCAGAGGTCTCTGGGTTCCACGGCGGACTCGCTGATCTGGGATCTGCTCTGGTCGACATGACTTCGTTCGACTGGAAAGAGCTGGCCGGACACATGTTCGTACGCTACGGAAAAGAAGCGTACGAACACCTGTTTGAACTCACCACCGGCCTGGACTCCATGGCCATTGGGGAAGCTCAAATTCTGGGCCAAGTGCGGACCGCTCTCAACGAAGCGCGCACCGCTGGAACCTTAACTGGCGACTTGGAACGCGCTGTGAGCCGGGCGCTCGAAGTTGGAAAACGCGCCCACTCGGAAACCGCGCTCGACACCGTATCGAATTCGCTCCTCGACACCGCGCTCTTTTCCGCCCGTGAACACTTAGGCGAAATTACTGGAGCCCGCGCACTCGTCGTAGGTGCCGGCGCCATGTCCGGTCTGGCCGTCGCCACCCTGGTGCGCTCAGGAGTTTCATCACTCACAGTGATTAACCGAACATCAGAGCGCGCCCTTCGCCTTATCGAGCACGCAGAAGAGCTCGCTCAAGAGCTTGGCACTGATCTCACTACCTCGTTTACTGAACTGTCAGAAGACACTCTGGTAGACGAAATCCGTCACTCTAACTTGATCGTCAGTGTGACAGGTGCCCGCGGAACAGTGATCGGGACCGACACCGTGGTGAAAGCCATGAGTTCTACCCCCGAACCACACAAGCGGGCGTTCATTGACCTCGCAATGCCTTTTGACATTGAGCACGGCGTGGCAGACATACCGCACGTGAGCCTCATGGGTCTTGAGCAGCTGTCCTCGGAGTTCGCCCAGAGTAACCTCGCCGCTGACTCCCGCGCAGTTGACGCGCTGGCCCAAGTGCGTGCTCTGATCCGCCAGGCCATGCACCAAGTCGCGGCCGAAAAAGCGGCGTCCAAGATCAACCCCACCGTGGTCGCGTTGCGCAAACGCGCCAGCCAGATTATTGAATCTGAGTACAGCCGGCTGGTGAACAAACTGGGCGATGACGTCAGCGACGACGTGCAGGCAGAAATCCGTAAATCCTTAAACCGCACGGTAGACAAGATTCTGCACAACCCCACCGTCCGCGTTAAAGAACTGGCGCTCACCGAAACCAGTACAGACTACGCCGCCGCACTGTCCACGCTCTTTGATCTCACCGCGGCTCCTGAAACCTCAGAGCTACCGATCGTGGGTGCCAAAAACCGCACGGCGAAAAGCAGCCCAGCCAAAACCGCCAAAACCGCAACCCCCGCGCCAGCCAAATCCACTACCACCGACGGAACCACGCCAGTGGGCGATCACACGCTTGACGTGGTGGAGCCAGAAGGATGGACGCGCACTGTGCGACTGGGCACCCGTAGGTCCAACCTTGCGCGCTCGCAGTCAGTGGGAGTTGCTCAAGACATCGCCGCACACACCGGTTGGCGTGTGGAGATCGTCGAGGTTGTTACAGAAGGTGACGTCAACATGACGCCCTTGGCCAACATGGGTGGCACAGGTGTTTTCGTGTCGGCGGTGCGTCAGGCTCTGCTGTCAGGCAAAATCGACATCGCCGTCCACTCGCTCAAAGACCTGCCCACAGCGCAAGCCCCGGGTATCACCTTGGCGGCGGTACCACCTCGGGTAGATCCATCGGACGTCCTGGTTGCCCGCGACGGACTCACTTTTGACACGCTCCCTCAGGGCGCAGTCGTGGGCACTGGTTCGCCACGCCGGGCCGCGCAAATGCGGGCTGCCCGCCCTGATCTGGACATTCGCGGTGTGCGCGGTAACGTGGACACCCGCATCAAGTACGTCACCGATGGGCGGCTCGACGCGGTTGTTTTGGCCGCCGCCGGTATGCGTCGGTTGGGGCGCCTTGCCGAGGTGTCCCAGACGTTGACGACCGAACTCATGTTGCCTGCCCCAGGGCAGGGTGCGTTGGCGATCGAATGCCGTGCGGAGAACGCGGACCGTGAGCCGTTCGACGCGAAGTTGCGGTCGGGTCTGTTGGCGATCCACGACGAAACCACGTACCGGGCAGTGGTTGCAGAACGCGCTATTTTGTCGCGTGCACAGGCAGGGTGCTCAGCCCCAATTGGTGCACTTGCGAATGTGACCGAACGGTCTATTGAACTGTCTGCAGTCATGGCTGACGATGCCGGTAAACTGGCGCGAATGACGCGGTCCGTGGCCAACACTGGTGTCAACGCGGCAATCGATGTGGGGACACAGATCGCCGATGAGCTTCTCGACACGCTAGGCGTTGTTCCAGATACGTTGACCGGTGCGAATGCTCCGAAGGCCCAACTTGAGGTAAAACCATGAGCGCTTCAACGGTGTTTCCACTGATCCCACAAAAACCGCTGGTTGTTTTTATGGGGACTGGTCCGGGTGATCCCGGGCTGTTGCCTGTGCGTTCGGCCGACATTCTGGCCAGCGCGCAGGTTGTTGTGTATGACCCGGATTTTCACACCGATATTGTCGATACGTACGCCCCGTCGCAGACCACCCGGGTTGAAGAGTCATCCCTGGGGCAAACACCGTCCACGCGTGGTCGCAAGATGGGTGAACTTGCCAAAGAACATGGCCTGGTCGTGCGGTTGTACGCCGGTGACGGTGTCCTGTTTTCGGCCTTGAACTCTGAAGGCGTTGCCGTGCGTCGCACGGGCACCGGGATCGAGGTGGTTCCCGGGGTAGGCCTGTCAGCAGCCGTTGCTTCGTTTACGGGAACTCCGATCACCACCAACCGTGTGCGGTCTCTGAGGTTTGTCGAAGCTGGTGAAATGACCCACACGGACGTGTCGAAGCACCGCAACACTGCCCACGTTTTGACCGGTGACAGCGAAAACACGGTCGCAGCGATCCGCTCTCTTCTCAACGACGGTTGGGATCCGGCTACGCGCGTTCTTTCGGTTGTGCGTGTGTCTCGCGTGCGCCAGGTTTCTGTGGACACCACTTTGGGTGCGTTGGAACAGCGTTTGGAAAGCCAGCCTGTTCCTCACGAAACGATTGTCACGATTCTGGGTGCGGGAATTGAGGACCGTGGCCCGCTTTCGTGGTTTGAGACCAAGCCGCTGTTCGGGTGGAATGTGCTTATCCCGCGCACGCGTGAGCAGGGCGAGATCACCGCTCAGGTGCTCCATGAGTACGGCGCGGAGTCCGAGGTCGTTCCCACGATCGCTATCCAACCACCTCGGACGCCGGGGCAGATGGAGCGCGCGATGCGCGGACTTGTTGACGGGGACTACCAGTGGGTTGGCTTCACGTCGATTAATGCGGTGCGTGCCGTGCGGGTCCTGCTGGGTGACCTGGGGTTGGACGTGCGTTCCTTGGCTGGTGTGCGCGTGGCTGCTGTGGGTGCGCAGACTGCGGCTGCCCTGCGCGAGTGGGGGATCGAGCCTGAGTTGGTTGCTACGTCTGAAGAGTCTGCGCGCGGGCTTGCCGCTGACTGGCCGGTGTTCGACGACGTTGAAGGTTTTAACCGGGTGTTGCTGCCGCGGGCGGATATTGCGACCGAGGTGTTGGTCAACGGCCTGCAGGAAAAGGGTTGGAAGGTTGACGATGTGACGGCCTACCGGACTGTCCGGGCTGCCCCGCCACCGGCTCCGACCCGTGAGGCGATTAAGCGCGGCGATTTCGATGCCGTTTTGTTTACGTCGTCCTCAACTGTGCGCAATCTCGTGGGTATCGCGGGTAAACCGCCGGCGACCACTGTGGTTGCATGTATTGGACCGGCCACTGCGCAAACTGCGGAGTCTCACGGGCTGGTCGTCGACATTGTTTCTCAGGAAGCTAACGTCAAATCGTTAATTGAGGACCTCGCTGATTATGCGCGCGATCTGCGGGATCGCGCGGAAGCTCAAGGCGAACCCGCTCTTCGGCCCTCGGAGCGTCGCCGTACCAGGAGGAAGTCATAATGTACCGTCCACGTCGTCTTCGTAGCACGCCAGCTGTTCGCAGGCTTGTGCAAGAGAACAGGCTTCATGCCGCCGACTTGATTGAAACGCTCTTCGTCAAGGAGTCGTTGACCGAGCCGGCGCCGTTGACGTCGATGCCGGGGGTTGTGCAACACACGCTCGACTCCCTGGTTGACGCGTCCCGCAAGGCCGTTGACGCGGGCGTGGGTGGGATCATGCTGTTTGGGATTCCCAGCCACCGTGATGAGACGGGTAGTCAGGCGACAGCTGAAGACGGGATTCTGAACCGTGCGATTCGTGCGGTCGTTGAGGCTGTTGGTGATCAGACGGTCGTCATGGCGGACCTGTGCCTTGACGAGTTCACCTCCCACGGTCACTGTGGTGTTCTCACGGACACAGGCGAAGTGGACAACGACGCCACGGTTGAGCTGTACGCCCAGATGGCAGTGGCGCAAGCGCGCGCGGGTGTTCACGTGATTGGCCTGTCCGGGATGATGGACGGACAGGTGGCACGTGTGCGTGAAGCGCTTGACGAAGCTGGTTTCACCAACACAATTATTCTGGCCTACGCCGCTAAGTACGCTTCAGCGTTCTATGGCCCGTTCCGCGAAGCTGTCGACTCGCAGCTGAAGGGCGACCGCCGTACATATCAGCAGAACCCAGCTAATGGTCGTGAAGCTCTCACAGAGGTCGCTCTGGACGTTGACGAGGGCGCTGACATTGTCATGGTGAAGCCCGGCATGCCGTACTTGGACGTGCTTGCTCAGGTAAGCGAATCAGTGACCGTACCGGTGTGGGCGTATCAGGTGTCCGGCGAATACGCGATGATCGAGTTCGCCGCCGCTGCTGGGGCTATCGACCGCGACGCTGCAATCATGGAAAGTCTGACCGCGTTTAAACGCGCGGGTGCTGACGCGATCTTGACGTACTGGGCGACCGAGGTTGCTTCCCGGTTGAACGGCCGATCATGACGGCTGAGCACAGCGTAGAGCGAACCGATGAAAACTCGGTTCGGTGGCTTGACGAATCTGAGCAGCGCGCGTGGCGTCACATGGTTGAGTCGTGGCGGCTGCTGATGGCTGTTTTGGATAAGGACTTACGTGTTGACTTTGGGATTGGGATCCCGGAGTACGAGGTGCTGGTCCGTTTGTCGGAGTCCGAGGACTGGTCGTGCCGCATGTCGGAGCTGGCCTTTGAGATCGGTATGTCTCGTTCTCGCCTGACGCACATTGTGGCCAGGATGGAGAAGCGGGGCTTGGTAGAGCGGGTGTCCGCAGCGGGTGACGGCCGAGGTGTCAGCTGCTACATGACGGAAGCCGGCTGGGCGTTGTTGCACGAGGCCGCACCCACGCACGTGACAGGTGTGCGAGAGAATTTTGTTGACGTGTTACATCCGGTCGAGATTAAAGCACTGGGCGAAATTTACGAGAAGGTTCACTCTCACCTTCGCGAGTTAGCCTAGAGACGAGGAGGAGTTTGTATGTCCCACGTAACTTCTGAGTCGGAACGTTTGTTTGCCCGAGCCCAGGCCGTGATTCCTGGGGGAGTGAACTCGCCTGTTCGCGCGTTTAAAGCGGTAGGTGGTACTCCACGTTTCATCCGTAGCGCTAAAGGCGCGCTGTTGTACGACGCAGACGGCAATGAGTATGTGGACCTCATTGGTTCGTGGGGACCCATGATCTTGGGACACTCCCACCCGCAGGTTCTCGAAGCTGTTCACGCAGCAGCCGACCAGGGCTTCTCTTTTGGGACCCCGTCAGAAAACGAAGTTGCGTTGGCAGAAGAAATTGTCGCCCGCATGGACCCGGTTGAGCAGGTGCGCTTGGTGTCTTCTGGAACTGAAGCGACCATGAGCGCGATTCGGTTGGCTCGCGGTTTCACGGGTCGGTCTCGCGTGGTGAAGTTCGCCGGGTGCTACCACGGGCACGTGGATGCGCTGTTGGTCGCAGCCGGTTCGGGAGTTGCTACGTTTGGCCTTCCAGACACCCCTGGCGTGGTTGCCGGGGAAGCGTCGGAGACTTTGGTTGTTCCGTATAACGACGCCCAGGCCCTTACCGAGGTGTTTGAAAAGTACGGTGATTCGATCGCGTGTGTGATCACGGAAGCGTGCCCTGGAAACATGGGGATTGTGCCACCTCGGGACGGTTTCACTCAGCTCATTCGAAAGCTCACACGTGAACACGGTGCCCTGATGATCTCTGATGAAGTCATGACTGGTTTCCGCGTGTCAGAGGCCGGTTGGTACGGCTATGAGTCTGCTGTTGGTGAGGGCTACCCGGACGGGCCTGCAGATCTCTTCACGTTCGGCAAGGTCATGGGTGGCGGTTTCCCAACTGCGGCATTTGGCGGGCGTGCCGATGTCATGGCGCATCTCGCTCCGGCGGGCCCGGTGTACCAGGCGGGTACCTTGTCAGGAAACCCTGTGGCAACTGCCGCTGGTTTGACCACGTTGAAGCTGACCAAAGAACTCGATGTGTACAGCCACATCGAATCCGTTGCCGACCAGTTGCGTGCTGCGGTGACCCAGGAACTGACTCAGGCTGGTGTGCCTCACACGGTGCAGAGCGCGAACTCCATGTTCTCGGTGTTCTTTACTGACCGTCCTGTGGTCAACTACGCTGATGCACAGTCGCAGAATAGTGACGCGTATGCGGCGTTTTTCCACGCGATGCTTGACCAGGGTGTGCACTTGCCACCAAGCGCGTATGAAGTGTGGTTCTTGTCTTTGGCGCACACTCCCGAGGTCGTTGACAGGATTGTGTCTGCGTTGCCTGCCGCCGCACGCGCCGCCGCTCAAGCGAAAGGCTAAAAATGATTATCCGTGTTCACTTGAACCGGCACGGCGAAGTTCACAACCCTGAAGGCATTTTGTACGGTCGCCTTCCGGGCTTTGGGTTGTCTGAGGTTGGTCATCAGATGGCTCAGAGAGTAGCCGAACACTACACGGGATCTGATTTTGTGGTTCGCGATTTGGTGCGTTCTCCACTTTTGCGAACCAAGGAGACTATCGCCCCACTTGCACAGGCCCTGGATATTGAGCCTGTTGTTGATGAACGAGTCATCGAAGCGGAAAACCAGTTCGAAGGAACAAAAGTTGACCGTCATTCGCTCATGCAACCACAGAACTTGCAACGCTTGTACAACCCGTTAAAACCGTCATGGGGCGAACCATATGTGAACCAAGTGCGTCGGATGCGCGCGGCAGTAGCGAGTGTGCACCGCCGTTTGGAGGACATCGCGCGCAGTGAGAAGCTCGAAGAGGTTGACGGTGTGATCGTGTCGCACCAGCTTCCTATTTGGGTGACGCGTTTAGACGCGGAAGATCGTCCACTGGTGCACGACCCACGTCACCGCGAATGTGCACTGGCGTCCTCGACGACTCTCACATTTGAAAATGGTTCACTTGTCGACGTCGGCTACATCGACATTGCAGAAGATCTGCAACCGGCGAAGGGAGTTGCGGGAGCATGACCGTCAACCGTCGCAAAGCTCTCACAGCAGTGTTGGCAACGGCAGCGCTTGTCGCTACGAGCGCCTGTTCAACGAAATCTGATTCGCTTGCTCAGCAGGCAGGGTCAGGGCAGGGCTACGTGTCCGGTTCCGGTGTTGTGACACAGATCCCAGAAGCTGAGCGGGGCGAACCCGTGAACTTCGACTTCACACTTTTGGATGGAAAGCAGGGCTCGGTGAAGGACTACCAGCCCAAACTTGTTGTGGTGAACTTGTGGTACGCGGCGTGCCCACCGTGCCGAAAAGAAGCTCCAGCCCTGAACGAGGTCGCCACCAAATTCGCTGACGACGTCGAATTCTTAGGGGTGAACGTTCGGGACGGAAAAGCTGCCGCAGAAGGTTTCACCAAGACTTTCGACGTGAAGTATGCGAACGCTCTGGACACTGACGGTTCAATTGTTGCTGCTCTGTCTGAAGTTCTACCCCCGCAAGCGACTCCGTCCACGGTCATCCTCGATAAGGAAGGACGGCCAGCAGCGCGTGTTGTGGGCGCAGTAGAAGAATCGACGTTGCGAGGCTTGGTCGAAGAAACTCTGGGCAATTGATGCCTGTACGTATGCTTGCCTCTGCTGGCCAGTCCTTTGCCGACACCGTTCTCAACGGCCCTATTCTCTTAGCGATGGCGGTCGCGCTCCTTGCTGGACTCGTGTCGTTTCTTTCACCCTGCATTCTTCCCCTGGTCCCCGGCTATGTGGGGTACGTGACAGGGCTTTCTGGAACCCACGTCAAGGACAAGAAAACCTGGACGGTGTTAGCAGGCGTGGGGCTGTTCATCCTGGGGTTCGCCACCGTTTTTGTGGCCATTGGGATCTTGTTTTCTGGATTAGGCGTTTTAGTCTCCCAGTGGATTGATATTGTCACCAGGATCTTTGGGGTCATCGTCGTGATCCTGGGAATCGCTTTTCTGGGCGGTTTCCAGCGTCTGCAGAACGATGTGCGGATCTCCAAACGACCTCGGGCTGGGCTTCTAGGAGCGCCCCTTTTGGGCGCGACATTCGCCCTTGGCTGGACGCCGTGCATTGGCCCCACTTTGGCAGCAGTTCTGGCCATGTCCACCAGCTTTGGTGGAACCGGAAACGTGGTGCGAGGAGCGGTACTGACGTTCGTGTACTGCTTAGGCATCGGGATTCCGTTCCTGATTGTCGCGTTTCTCATCCACAAGGGGATGGGCAAACTCGAATGGGTGCGTCGTCACCAGCGGGCAATCGTGCGAGCGGGCGGAATCATGCTGATCGTGCTGGGGCTGGCCATGGTCACCGGGCTGTGGAATCTCATGATGAGCTATATGCAACTGTGGGCAAACGGATTCGAGTTGGTGGTGTAGTGAGTACAAAAACGCAAGCTCCCGCAAATATTGGCACGGTGGGAATGTTGCGCTGGGCATGGCGCCAACTCACCACCATGCGTTTCGCTCTCATCCTGCTCTTGGTTCTGGCCATGGCGGCGGTCCCTGGGTCGCTCTTGCCACAACGCATTCAAGACCCCGGTAAGGTGCGCACGTTCATTGAAGAAAACGGCACCTTGGGTGAGGTGCTCGACAAACTGCAGATGTTCGACGTGTACTCGTCGATCTGGTTTTCTGCTGTGTACATCTTGCTCATGGTGTCGCTGGTGGGCTGTATCGTGCCTCGCTGCGGTCAGCACTTCAAAGCTATGCGGAAGGCCCCGCCAAAAGCGCCGCGCAGGCTTTCGCGGATGCCAGCTCACCAGGAGTGGGAGCTTGAAGACACTGACGGCGAAGAGCTCCTGGACCGGGCACAATGGGCACTGAAAAAGGCCGGCTACCGCACAGTGCGCAACGACGACCACGTCGCGGCTGAACGCGGATACTTGCGCGAAACCGGGAACCTGGTGTTCCACTTTTCGATCCTGTGGGTTGTTGTGGTGTTCGCTCTGGGCGCGCTCGTGTCGTATTCCGGGCAGCGGATTCTGGTGGAGGGCGACACCTTCTCCAACTCGCTGGTGTCGTATGACGACTTCACCCCGGGCACCTACTACAACCCGGATAATCTGGACGATTTCCGCATGACCCTCAATCGTTTCGACGCCACGTTCGACAGCGAATCGGTGGGGTCGCAGTTCGCTCAGCCCCGGCACTTCGCAGCGAATGTCACCACCAACTACCAGGGGGTTGAAGAGAACAAGGTCCTGCAGGTCAACGACCCTGTGCGGTTTGGTCGCACCAGCGTGTACCTCACGGGTAACGGTTATGCTCCTGAAGTCACGGTGAAGAACGCGAACGGTGATGTCACCTTCTCCGGTCCCGTTGTATTCCTACCGGTTGACGGCACGTACGCGTCCCGAGGTGTCGTCAAGGTTCCGGATACCGGTGGGGAACAGTTGGGCTTTGGGGGAGTGTTCCTTCCCACCGCCGGTCTCAATGAGCAAGGCGAACTGATTTCGACCTTCCCGGCAGCAGATCAGCCATATTTGGTAATGAGCGTGTATGCGGGGGACTTGGGTCTGGATGAAGGTGTCGCTCAGAACGTGTACGAACTCGATACCTCTAAGATGCGGGAGATCACCGACGCCGAAGGCAAGCCCGTCACGCTACAGATGGCACCGGGTGAAACTGTGGAGCTTCCAGAAGGTTTGGGCACAGTCACGTTTGACGGTGTGAAACGCTTTGTCGCCGTCGACATTCACTCCAACCCCACACAGGGTGTGCTTTTGGTAGGGGCCGTTCTGCTTATGGTTGGTCTGGGGTTGTCGTTGTTCATTCCGCGCCGCCGTATGTGGGTGCGTGTTACTGACGGCCGGGCAGAAGTCGCGGCTCTTGCGCGTGGGGAAGACCCCAGGGTCCAGCACGCAGTAAAAGCGCTTGCCGTACACTTGAATGAATCTGCGCGTGAAGAGGAAGATTAATGGACGTCTCTGTTGTTTGGGCTAGTTGGTCCAATCTGCTGATTTATTCGGCCATGGCGGTCTACGCGATCGCCTTCATCATTTACTCTCTGGACCTGTTTGGTGATTCTGCTTCCACCAAGAATCAGGCAAAGAGCCAAGCAAAAACAGCTGCAAAAGCCGGCGCGGTCGCGCGCACCTCACGGAACCGTGGCGGTGGCGTAGCAGTTGCTGAACGCGACGAAGATTCGCCGGTTCCGGTCAGTGGTTCGGATAACTTCAGGCGCTGGGCTCGTGTGGGAACTGCGCTGACAGTTCTTGCTGTTCTCATGCACGTGGGTGCTGTTGTCACTCGCACAATTGCAGTCATGCGCGTCCCGTGGGGCAACATGATGGAGTACGCGCTGGTTGCTTCTGCACTGGCTGTCATCACGTATCTGGCAGTTCTGAAGTTTAAAGACCTGCGTTACATGGGAACGTTCGTCGCAGGTTTTGCGCTGATTACTCTGGGCCTGTGCATTACGGTGTTCTACACCCCAGCCGCTCAGCTCATTCCTGCTTTGCAGTCGTACTGGATTTACATTCACGTACCTATTGCGATCCTGTCTACCGCACTGCTGACGGTGTCTGCGATTATTGCGATCTTCCAGTTGCTCACCCTCAACTATGAAAAGCGGACAAAGGAAGACCGCCCTATCCCTAAAGCACTGCGGTTCTTGGCACGTGTTCCTTCGGCTGAACGCATTGAAATCGTTTCGTACCGCTTGGCCGCGGTTGGATTCATCACGTGGACCTTCACCCTGATCGCCGGTGCAATTTGGGCTGAAGTCGCGTGGGGACGCCCGTGGGGGTGGGACACCAAGGAGATCTGGACGTTCGTGGTGTGGGTCATCTATGCCGCGTACCTCCACGCACGTGCAACCCGTGGTTGGTCACAACGCTCAATCGCCGTGCTCAACCTGGTTGGTTTTTCCACCGTCCTGTTTAATTTCGCGGTGGTCAACATCTACTTCAACGGTCTGCACAGCTACTCTGGACTCGAATAGCAAAAACGAACACACTTTGTGTAAACCCTGAGAGTGTTAAGCACTCTCAGGGTTGTTTTATTTCGCAAACCGTAGTTCACGTGGAGTGATGGAGGGGTGAGCAGATTCTCGTTCCTTAACAAAACATGTGCAAACGTGGCTTTCCGTTGAGAAACCAATGAGCAATTGAAACCGTGGAGACTTGGAAAGCTATACCGCACACGAGGAGTTGTTGTTGTGACTCAACCGCAGTTGAAGGAGCCGGACACATCCACTGTTCGAAAGGCCGTCGCGGCTTCTGCAATCGGTAACGCGACTGAATGGTTCGACTACGGTATCTACGCCGTTTCCGTCACCTACATCACGCAACACTTTTTCCCGGGTCAGTACGGAACCCTCCTGGCCCTGGCGACCTTTGCGTTTTCATTCCTAGTACGCCCGCTGGGAGGTATCTTCTGGGGGCCAATGGGCGACCGCCTCGGGCGCAAACACGTCCTTGCCCTCACCATCCTGATGATGGCCGGTGCCACGTTCCTCATTGGTGTGCTTCCTACCCACGAAACCATTGGGATCTTGGCTCCCATCCTGCTGGTGATCTTGCGCGCTGTGCAAGGGTTCTCTTCCGGTGGTGAATACGGTGGTGCGGCCACCATGATGGCCGAATACGCACCCCGTAACCGCCGTGGGTTCTGGGGAAGTTTCCTGGAGTTCGGAACCTTGGCTGGTTTTGCCCTTGGTTCGCTCATTGTGCTCTTCGTGAGCTGACTATAGGTAACGAAGCGATGATGGAGTGGGGCTGGCGTGTACCGTTCCTGATCGCCGGTCCGCTGGGAATTGTGGGTCTGTACTTGCGCAGCAAGTTGGGCGAGTCGCCTGTGTTTGAGGAAATGGATGAGAAGAGTGCCGACGAAGGATCGACAGGAAAGGTTTTCGGCTCACTGTTCAAGGACCACTGGCAGCAGATGCTGATCATGACCGGACTGGTCACAGCCGTGAACGTCGTGAACTACACGCTCTTGTCATACATGCCCACGTACTTTGAGAAGACTGTTGAGCTGTCCTCGCAGACAACGCTAACCATTATGTTCCTCGCGCAGTTCGGTATGATGCTGCTGATGCCTGTTGGCGGACTTTTGAGCGATAAGTTTGGGCGTAAGCCTATGTGGGCGTTTTCCATGATTGGGCTGATTGTGGCCTCCGTGCCCATGTACATGATCATGCCCAACGGTTTTGGGTTCGCTCTGCTGGGTATTTTCGTCCTGGGAGTCTTGTACATCCCGCAGCTGTCGTCGATTTCTGCAACGTTCCCCGCCATGTTCCCCACCCAGGTGCGTTACGCAGGTTTCGCGATTACGTACAACGTTGCCACCGCCGCTTTCGGTGGTACCGCACCTTCCGTGAATGAGTGGCTGATTGGGAAGACCGGTTCACCGCTGGTGCCGGCGTTCTACATGATGGGTGCGTGCGTGATTGGTCTGATTGCAACCCTGTGCATGAAGGAGACGGCAGGGGCTACGATCCGCGGAAACCAGCTTCCCGAGGTGGGTGTCGAGGCGAAGTTCGAGGCAGACGCTAAATAGTCTGGGCGCGCTCGATTTGAGCGGTGATGGCTGCATAGACCTCTTCCACGGGGTCACGTAGCACCGCTTGCCCGTACGTGCGACGACGGTGGCCCGGGCATTCGAGGGTCAGAGTTCCGAAGCGGCCACGCTTGAGGCTAATGTGGGTCTGCTTCAGGGGCCATGATTCGGCGGCTTTGATGCGGCCGATTTTAGGGTACTCGACCGTGGTGTCGGTAATCGTGAAATGCACGCCGGATTCCAGCGGTCCAGCGAAAATTCGCCGCTTCATACGTGCTGCAAATATGGAGAGCGCAGAAAACGAAAACAACACCAAGCACGCGACACTTGATTCCATCCACTCACGTGATTCAGGCTCCGTGGCGAACGTGATCCACACGACGAAGATGCCCAGCAGGCCAAAAACGACTGCGCCGGTCCACAGCAACATGAGGTTGAAAAACCTGGAGACTTTCAGGTTGTGCGAAAGAGATTCTCTAACCCGAACTTCGTATCGAACTTGAGGGGAGTGTTCCACGGTTACTCCTCGCTGTGGGGCTTGCCAGGGTCGCCGGGTTCTTCAGAGTCGCTACGTCCTTGCTTTTTGCGGCGCTCCCAGTCCAGGTCTTCTGAGATTTTGCGGAGGTATTCAGGGTCGTCATCTGGTGCCACTCCACGGGTGGGGGCGCTATTGGTGGTTCCACGGCCAAAGAGGAACCACAAAAGCAGTCCCACCAAAGGAACCAGAACAATGACGGCAATCCATGCGGCCTTAGGCATGATCCGAATCTGGTCTTTGTCACGGACAGCGGCATCAAAAACGGAATACAGTGCAACCGCGACGTAAATGACGATGACACTGAGCAAGATTCGAGACATGCCACCCAGTTTAGGTGATGGCCTGTCTTCGACGGTTACGTGGACTGAAGTAAACTCGTTACATCATGCGTGACTATGTGTTGTACTTGCTGGCCCGACTCGCCGTTTTGGTTATTGTCGTGTCACTGACGATTTGGATTTTTGGTTTCAACCTGATCGCCATGATCGCTGCGATCCTGATTTCAGCATTCCTGAGTTACCTGATGCTGGCTGGTTTGCGGATGCGCGCCACCGACGGGCTCATTGAACGTAACAAGAACCGGAAGGCCCGCGCGCCCAAGGCCAAGAAGGTCAAAAAGGACTCCGACGAAGCTATTGAGGACGCGCAGGTAGACGGGTCTCAGGAGTAGGCGAAGGTTCGCTTATAGCGCGAGCTCATTTCCAGGGTGCCCGCTTACAGTGCGAGGCCCAAGCCTAAAAGCGCGCCATAGGTAAGGGCGGCAAGACCGGTTGACTTGATGCACGGAATGAGATCAGTTCCGGTGCGCCCGCCCAGCACGGTGCGCAGAGGAGAAATCACGAGGGCAAAAGAAATGACGGTAATGAGGGCCGCCATATGACCGGCAAGAGCGGGGATGATTAGAAGAGCGTAGGGGATGCTCACCATGACGGCGTAGCCCACGCGGGCCCTACGATCTCCCAACACTACCGCCAGCGTGGTCTTACCCGCTTGAGTGTCGGTTGGGATATCACGCAGATTGTTCACCATAAGAACAGCACAGGCGAACATGCCAACCCCTACGGCTGCCGCCCACATGGACAGGGTCATTGTTCCGGCTATTGCGTAACCGGTTCCAACGGTTGCCACCAGGCCAAAGAAAATGAAGACGAACACTTCACCCATCGCGTAATAGCCGTACGGGTGAGAGCCCCCCGTGTAGAACCACGCCGCGAGAACCGCAAGCACACCCACGGGGATAAACCACCATGCCTGCGCTACCACCGTGAGCGCAAGGCCAGCGACCCCTGCCGTGGCAAAGGAAAGCATGGCAGCCCTTTTCACTTTGTGTGGGGCAACAAGGCCACTAGCCGTTAAACGAGTGGGACCTACGCGCACATCGTCGGTTCCTCGCACTCCGTCGGAGTAGTCATTGGCAAAGTTCGAACCAATCTGCAGGGCAAGCGCCACGATAAGCGCTAAAACAGAGCACACAATCACGTGAAGGTAGCGGGGCTGGGGAGAATCGGTAGGCAAGGGTGAACCGATAATCAGTTCAGACACGCCTCCCGCCGCGCCAATAGCGGCTCCTGCCCCCGCGAACACCGGCGCAAACGCAAGCGGCAGAGTGCGAAGCCGGGCACCTTCAACCCACTGACCAAACGTGGCCATGACCTACCTCCTCAAAACTTCTCTAGTCTACCCGTCCGGTAGCCAGCGCTTGAGCCAGGTCGCGGGCCGCTCTGCGGTCCGGTTTACCAATCCCTTTCAGCGGAATCTGGTCAACCAACCACGTGCGGTGAGGAAGCTCAGCTGGCCCCAGCCCTGTGCCTGCCAACAGCGACTTCACACGCGTACTCAACTCGGTGTGTGACAGTTGCGCGAACACACTGGACGAACCGGCCATCAGCAGGACGGCCCGCTCACCAAACTCAGGGTCGGGCAGGGAGGTGAGGACCACCTCGGCGACCCCCAATGGTTCCAGTTCCCGCAACGCCGCATTTTCTACCCGCAGGGGTGACACATTGACGCCACCGGAAATAAACACGTCATCAGCCCGGCCCAGGATGCTTAAAACCCCGTCCGTCATGGAACCCAGGTCCGAGGTGAGGAAAGTGTCTCCGTAAAACCCGCTGGGCGCGCCCGGGGGAACCGCGCCGGCTGGGTGATCGATGGGTGCGATTGTGAGGGGGCCGCCACTGCCAGTGCTGCCGACCGCCCCGTGCCCACTCGGATCGCGCGGCTCAATCCGCACGTACCCATTAGCTAAAACGGGCCCAGAAATCATCACGCGCGACTGGTCATCCAGCTTAAGCGTCACCGCGTCGAACGGCACCCCGTCATACACGCACCCGCCACCGGTTTCGCTCATGCCGTAGGTGCGCACGATGTTCAGTCCCGCATCGTGCGCACGCTCAAGCAGGGCCGGCGATATCGCTGCTCCTCCCAGCAGGATCGTGGCGAACCTGCGGGCGACTTCGGTGGCCCGGGGCGATTGCAAGATGCGCACCAGCTGGGTAGGCACTAGCGATACGTACAGGGGGAGGTCGCCGGTGAGCTTCTGGGCGGCTTGGGCGAACGAGTCCGCTGAGAACGCACCCGTGTGGACCACCGGCTCGGTTCCTGCCTGCAGGGAGCGCAGAATCACCTGTGCCCCGGCAATGTGCGTGTGGGGGAGCGCTAAGAGCCACTGTCCGGGTCCGTGGAGGAACCGTTCAGTGGAACGCGCCGAGGCCGTCAACGCCAACGCTGAAAGCGCAACTGCCTTGGGCACACCCGTCGATCCCGAGGTGTAAACCACCAGCGCTGTCTCGGGAGTTGCGCCCGGGGTGGCAGCGGGGGTGGTCGCCGGGTCAGTGACCGCGGTGAGTTCGGTGATGGGGCCGCCGGGCAGCACGAGTGTGTGCGTGCCGTCCAGGGCCCCTGCAAACAGGTTGAAGACAGAGGAGAAGTCGGAGGAACTCACTGGTTCAGTGGCACCTCAGTAGTACCACGGGAATGGGGACCAGTCGGGGTCACGTTTTTCCAAGAAAGCGTCGCGGCCTTCAACAGCCTCATCAGTCATGTAGCCCAAACGTGTGGCTTCACCGGCGAACACCTGCTGACCAATCAGCCCGTCGTCAACCAGGTTGAACGCGAACTTGAGCATGCGTTGCGCGTTGGGGGACTTGCCCATGATTTCGCGCGCCATGCGTAGGGCGGCGTCTTCAAGCTCAGCGTGGGGCACCACTTCGTTGACCGCGCCCATGTCGTACATGTCTTGAGCAGAGTAGGTGCGGCCCAGGAAGAAGATTTCGCGGGCGCGCTTCTGTCCCACCATCTTGGCCAGGTACGCGGATCCGTAACCGGCGTCGTAGGAACCCACATCGGCGTCGGTCTGCTTGAACTTTGCGTGTTCCTCACTGGCGATCGTCATGTCGCACACCACGTGCAGACTGTGCCCGCCACCGGCCGCCCAGCCAGGAACCACGGCGATCACCACTTTGGGCATGGTGCGAATCAGGCGCTGGACCTCGAGGATGTGGAGCCTGCCCGCCCGGGCTGGGTCCACGGTTTCAGCGGTTTCGCCGCCTGCGTATTGGTAGCCGGAACGACCTCGGATTCGTTGGTCCCCACCGGAACAGAACGCCCACCCACCGTCTTTGGGGCTGGGTCCGTTGCCGGTGAGCAGAACGCACCCCACGTCGGGTGTTTGGCGTGCGTGGTCAAGTGCCCGGTACAGTTCGTCGACCGTGTGCGGGCGGAAAGCGTTGCGCACGTGTGGCCGGTCAAATGCGATGCGCACGCACCCAAAGTCCGAACCGTCGGGGTTGATGGCCCGGTGGTAGGTGATGTCGGTGAAGTCGAATCCTTGAACCTCACGCCATTTGGTGGGGTCGAAAATGTCTGAAACAGTCATGAAGCCAGCATAGTGGTTACAGTTTTGTGCATGGACGCACGCGATCTTCCACATGACCCCGGCGAACTGTTCAGCGAAATACACGTGGTGACCCTTCCCATGGTGACGCGCTTTCGCGACATCACTGAGCGGGAACTCATGGTGGTCAAGGGGCCAGCCGGGTGGGCCGAGTTTTCGCCGTTCGTGGAGTACCAGGTGGAGGAGGCGTCACGGTGGTTGCGTGCCACGGTCGAAGCGGCCACGACCGAGTTCCCTACGCCTTTGCGTGACACGGTGCGCATCAACGCGACCGTACCGGCGTGCCCCGCTCACGAGGTTGGTGGGATTCTGGGAAGGTATCCCGGCGCCGAGGTGGTAAAAGTGAAGATCGCCGCCCGCGGATTTGCCAGTGTGGACGAGGATGTAGAGCGGGTGAGTGCCGTGTTGAGGCTAAGTTCCGCGCGGATCAGGTTGGATGCCAACGGGGCGTATTCCGTTTCAGAAGCCGTGAATGCTGTACGAAGGTTTGCTGACTTGTCCGCGTTTCTTGAACGGGTGGAGTACGTTGAGCAGCCGTGCGCGCGCGTCGAGGACTTAGCGGCTGTGCGTGAACAGGTGGAGGGCGTGCGGATCGCTGCCGATGAGTCGATTCGCAAGGCCCAGGACCCGCTTCGGGTTGCGCAGCTGGGGGCCGCCGATCATATTGTCGTCAAGGTTCAGCCGTTGGGTGGTGTGCGAGCCGCTATCCGCGTGGTGAAGGAGTGTGGATTGCCGGTCACGGTGTCGTCTGCTCTTGAGTCCTCGGTGGGGCTCAGCGTTGGGGTAGCGCTGGCAGCGAGCCTCGACGACGAATCGGCCGCAGGTTTGGGCACAGCTGCGCTGTTGTCCGCCGATGTGGTGACGAATCCGTTGCAAGCTCGCGAAGGCGTGCTGCCAGTTGGGCGGGTGGAACCGTCGCAGTTTTTGTTGGAAAAGTATCGTGCCCAGCCCGCGCGTGCCGAATGGTGGGTTCGGCGGTTGCGCGCGTGCTGGGCGCGGCTGCTAGAGAGTCGTGAGGACTAACCGAGTTTTTCTAGAATGGTTTGAACTTCTTTCGACAGTTCAGCGTCGTCAGAGTCACCGCCTGTGGCTTCTGCCCCGATCGTAGTACCACTGACGAGCACGTTACCCTTGCGGGTGGTGACCGTTGAGACAGGGCCAGTGCCCAAGTCTTTGACTTCCATGCTCGTGACCAGAGCCTCGTCGGCGCCGTCTACTGAGCTGTCCTTTGTCTCCGTTGTAACAGTGAGCTTTTGGCCCCCTACGCTCATCGTGATGGTGGAGCACTTGCTCATGCCTGTTTTGGAGTTTGCCAGTTCTTTTTTGGCCTCATCTTCAGAGCCATAAACAACTCCTGAGGCAGCTGCATCCTGACCTTTAGTTCCCACAATCGTTTTGTCGGAAGTTGTTTGGTCGATGCGCTGAACTTGGCTCAAGAGAATGTCTTTACATTCTGCAGGTTCAATCTCTGCCTTCTCCATATCCATGGTTGGTGGCTGCGCGTTAGCCTGGAGCTCATATCCCGCGTCCTTGAAAGCCTGTTCGACCTGTTCCTTGGTGTACGCGGTGTTCTGTGCCTGATCGTCACCCGAGCCCTGGCCCTGATCCTGGCCTTGCTGTTGGCCTTCGTTGGTTCCTTCAGTGGGGGCGCCGGGCTCACCTGTTGAGCAGGCGGCCAAAGTGAGGGATGCGCCGATCGCGACGGTTGCAAAAGCGGTTCGAATGGTTTTCATGTTGTACCTCCATGAAAAACGATAACAACGGACCAAAAACTACAACATCACGATCATGCGAATTTGGTGGGATGTTTCAGGGTTGCAACATGCGCTGTTCGCGTTTGACTGAAGGTTTGAGCATCCCGTGGGTGTAAGCCAGAACCAACATGAGCACCCCAGCGGAAAGCGCAATGACGATAGTGATGACTGACGCTTCAACCCCCATGTCCCCTCCGGTGAGCCATGCCGGTCCGTGCCATGTGGCCACGAGCAGGCCCGCGGTGTCGCCGGTTCCGGAAACATCGGAGCTGAAGATACCAGCCTGAGCGAAATTCCAGCCCGTGTGAATACCAATCGCTAACCACAAGCGACGCGTGAGGAAATACGCAGCGCCTAACAGAACGCCTGCTTCCAGTGCGATTGCGACGGCCCCAAAGAGCGAGGCCTCAGGGTTGGTGATGTGGACGAGCCCAAAGACCAGAGAGGTCACCAGCAGGGCCGGTAGCCAACCCCACCAGGCGTCCAAAATGCGTAGCCCGAAACCTCGGAACAGGACCTCTTCCATAAAGCCCGGCCCAAGTCCGATCGCGGCAGCTGTAAGAAGAGCAGGCAACAGTGTGGGACCCGTGTGGATACCGGTCACCGAATAACCGCCCAGCACCCAGATCACTACCACCGCCAGCGCGATCAGAACGACCCCTGAGGCTACCCCCAAAATGAACTCCAAGAACTTGCGTTTACCCTTCAACCCGTTTCCGGGAGTGCCACCCACTTTGCTCACGATAAGCATGTAGCCAAGCATCGAAACCGCGATGCCACACGCCACTCCCACACAGAGAAGAACAGTGGGGAGAAGTTCGGGGGTCCGTCCGCTGAACCCAATCATGTCAGCGATGTCGTCAGGCTTCCCCGTGGCGATCGCATACACGGCGACCGGGATGACCATAAAAGCCTGAGAAACAAAGAACAGCACGGTTCCCAAACAGAGCTGCCAGCCGCGTCGCTTGTCGTTTCTGTGTACCGCCGGTGCAAGCGGTGCAACAGAGGACGCGTACGGGGAGGGAGGGTAGTTCATGTTTTCAGTCTAACTAAGCGTGATTGAATCGAGACGTGAACATCTCCACTGCTACCGCCCGTGAAATTGCACGAGAGTGCGTGCGTTTCGGAATGAAACACGTTGTTGTGTGCCCCGGTTCCAGGTCCGCGCCACTCACCTACGCTTTTGCTGAGCTTGACCGGCAAGGCATCATCACTGCGCATGTCCGCATTGACGAACGTTCCGCTGGGTTCCTCGCTCTAGGGCTCGCCAAGGGACTGCGCGCGCAACTGGTTCCGGGGCCGGTTGGGGTGGTGACTACCTCGGGAACGGCGGTTCTGAACCTGGGTCCCGCCATCGCCGAGGCGGCCTACAGTCACGTGCCCATCGTCGCCTTGACGGCGGACCGGCCAGCGCGTCTGCGGGCGACGGGAGCTAACCAGACGCTGGATGACCAGTCCCGTGTTTTGCCCGAGGTGTTAGCCGCCTACGATGTTCCGGCAGGTGAACCTGCCCCGGTCGCAGAAGCGTTGGCGGTGGCAATGGGTGAAACGGGTCTGCCCGGGCCGGTGCAACTGAACGTGCAGTTCGATGTTCCTCTGGTGCCAGAAGCATCGGACTTCCCGTGGGACGTGCCCCGGGAGCGCCCCACGATCTTGCACGCTCAGCCACGAGAGCAGGACATTCAGGCGCTCGCAGATGCGTTGGACGCACTGAAGAAGCCTGGAACTGTTGCAGTAGTGGGTGACTGTTCAGGTTTTGACGACTCGCACGGAGTGGTGCGGGGCATGCTGGCGGGGGTTCCGGTGTTTGCTGAACCCACCTCGGCGCTTATTGACTTGTCCGTTCCCGTGCCACACCGAGTGTTGGAAACGCGTGGCTGGGACGACGTGACCACGGTGGTTCAGTACGGAAAGGTCACACTGTTTAGACCCACCGCCAAGCTGTTGGCCCAGCGGCAAGTTTTCACGATCCCGATCAACGTCGAATGGTGGCCGGACGAAGCGCGTGAGCGGGCGCGGGCGTTGAGCGCGGAACGGTCGGGCACAGGCGCAGATGGCGCAGACGGCAGCACGGAGGCCGGGCATGAACTGCGTCTGAAGTTCTGGGGGAACCAGCCAACAGAACTCAGCGTGGCAGAAAGCATCGTGTCAACAATTGCGGCTGGGAGTTCCCACATGTTGGTGGGAAGCTCGAATGCTGTGCGGTACTTAGCGAATGTGCCTCTAACCGGCTGCCTCATGCACGCGTCGCGGGGATTGGCCGGGATTGACGGGCTCATCTCGACCGGGATTGGGATCGCAAAAGCCGGGCAGAGTCAGCACCCCCAGTTTTTTGACCCCTTGGCAATTGTGATTGGCGACGTGACCGCCCTGCACGACATCGGCGGGCTTTTGCTGGAAGTGGGCGAAAACCTGCCACCGGTGCAGATTTACATTCTCAATGACGATGGTGGGTCCATCTTCGCTGGCCTCGAACACGGCCAAGACCACTTAGCGCCATACTTTGACAGGTTCTTCGCGACCCGCCACGGCCGAAACTTCGACCACCTGGCCACCGCCTACGGCTGGCCGTACAGGTACATCAACACCATGAGCGACCTGCAGGCCGCGGTCGACGGCAAACAGCCGGGAGTGTACGAAGTGGTACTTACACCTGATCAATAAGGTGGGCCACACCCAGTGCAGTCATCATAGGTGTGAGCTTGGCGCGAGTTTCCGCAAGTTCGGAAGCCGGGTCGGAATCCGGCATGATCCCGCAACCGGCCCACAGGCGAATCTTGTTGCGGCTTTCTAGCTGACCGCACCGCAACGCGATGCCCAACTGGCCATCCCCGTTGCCATCGATCCATCCCACGGGGCCCGCGTAACGACCTCGGTCCGCTTTTTCTACATGCGCGATGTGCTCCCAGGCCGCCTCCCGCGGCACCCCGCCCACCGCGGCAGTGGGGTGAACGGCCTGCGCAACGTCCAACAGTGTGTGGCCAGGCTTCACGATCCCGTGAGCATCGGACGCCAAGTGAATGACATTCGACAGGGCCAGCAAGTGCGGCTCAGGGTCCACCTCGAGCTCAGAGCACAAAGGCTCAAGAGTATGCGCCAGCGAGTCGATCGCGTAACGGTGTTCTGCCGTGTCCTTGGCCCCACCCAACTGGGCGCGGGCGGCCGCCAGCTCCGACCTCGGGTCATGTGCCACCCGGTACGTGCCCGCCAAAACCCGGGACTCTACCCGGTCGCCTGAGCGTGAGATGAGGAGTTCTGGGGTGGCCCCCACCATGCCGGCCACGCAGAACGTCCACGTGGACGGATACGACCGGTTCAACGCGCCCACCAGGGCACGCACGTCAATGTCGTTGCTGGTTTCGACCACAGCGTCCCGGGCCACCACGATCTTGCTGGCGCGCCCGGACTGCATAATCTCAATGGCCTCGGTGACAGCGCGCGTGTAGCGCCCGCCGGAGACGTGCCCGTCGTGTACCTGCGGGTCCCGAGGTGTCTGCAACGCCACGTCGCGAAGCTTGAGTTCCGTGTGAGGAGTGCCGGTGACGTTGACGGCGGTGAGCCACACACGCCCGTCGCGCCTACCCATAATGAACTGGGGGATGTCGATGACGGATTCGGCTTGCGAGTCCTCAGCGAACGCGATCGTGGTGAAACCCACGAGCCCGGAACCCGGCAAACGAACGGGGTTATCAACCGTGGCGTTGCCAGACACTGAGCGCCACACAGTGGACAGATCCGAAAACCGGTTGGCACCTCGGGCGCGGATCCGCACAGCGCGACCAAAGCCCACCAACCCACTGTTGCCGCGCACCCAGCAGGCCAGAGTGTCCGTGGGCAACTGGGTGAGGAACTCCATGCTGGTGGCGGGGAGGCCACCTACGAAAGGGGCGGGTGCTTCTGGGGTGACACCGTCGACAAACCACGACCGGACAGACAGTGTGGGCACTGTGTCGCCGGGTCGCACTGTCAGAGTATCTGCCAGGGTTTCTGCGTTTGTCTCACCGTTCACGTCCTTCATGGTAGCGGGAAGGGATTTCGCTAAGCCACGTCAGACCTGCGAAGATAAAGGAATGAGCCGCGCCCACTTAGATAAGCAGAAATCGGATGTCGCGTCGATGTTCGACGCTGTTGCAGACCGTTACGACCTCACAAATGACGCCATGACATTTGGTTTGTCGCGGTGGTGGCGAGTGGAAAACACGCGTTCGGTTGACCCCCAGCCAGGTGAAAAGATCTTGGACTTGGCGGCCGGTACGGGGTCCAGCTCTGTTCCGTATGCTCAAGCGGGCGCGCGCGTGATCGCCGGCGATATTTCTGAAGGCATGTTGGAAGTGGGTCGCAAACGCCACCCCGACATTGAGTTTGTGTACGCGGATGCACTGGACTTGCCGTTTGATGACAACGAATTCGACGCCGTGACCATTACGTACGGGTTCCGCAACGTGCAGGATCCGGCGCGTGCGTTGGCCCAGATGTTGCGGGTGCTCAAACCGGGCGGACGACTCGTCATCACGGAGTTTTCAACGCCCACGTTTGCGCCGTTCTCCAAGTTTTACAAGCAGTACATCATGCGGGCGCTTCCTGCGGTGGCCAAGGTCGTGTCCTCTAATCCGGAAGCGTACGTGTACCTGGCTGAGTCGATCCGCGAGTGGCCCGCGCAGTTGGACCTGTCGTACATGATTCGCGACGCTGGCTTTGACCAGGTTAAATACCGCAACCTTACGGGTGGAATCGTGGCGATCCACCACGCTGTTAAACCGGGAGCTGTTAAGCCGGGAGGCCAGTCGTAAGTGGCTGACTTTGACGTCATTGTTGTAGGTGCCGGCCCGGGTGGCTCAGCGGCCGCCACGCACATGGCCCGAGGTGGGTTACGTGTGGCGCTGGTCGAAAAGGCTAGTTTCCCGCGCGACAAGATCTGTGGTGACGCACTGACCCCGCGGGCGGTGCGCGAGCTGGGATATTTGGGTTTTGAGAACCCGGGGTGGCACGCGAACCGAGGTTTGCGCCTGTTTGGTGGCGGTCACCGGGTGGAACTCGAATGGCCGCTCGTGTCCGGCATGCCCAACTACGGGCTGACAGCGCCACGTACTGTGCTCGATGAAGCGCTGGCCCGTCACGCACAGGCCAGTGGCGCTCACCTGTTTGAGAATACACAGGCGACAGAGGCCTTCTTTGAAGGCGGTTGGGTCGCCGGTGTGCATGCGCAGGCGACTGATGACCGAGGTCGTCGAACGGGGGAGCGGGTGACGTTCCGGGCGCCGTTAGTGATCGCGGCTGACGGGGTATCGTCCAGAACCGCGGTGAAAATGGGGATCCGCAAGCGTGACGACCGGCCCATGGGGGTAGCGGTGCGCACGTACTTTGAGTCGCCACGTCACGACGACGATTTCATTGAGTCGTGGCTTGAGCTACGCGCAGACTCAGGCAGTGGGGGTAGCGGGGAGCCTCTGCCTGGTTACGGGTGGCTGTTTCCTTTAGGTGACGGCACGGTCAATGTGGGGCTGGGCATGTTGAACACGTCACCTGACTTCCGCAGTGTGGACTACAAAAAGACACTGCACCAGTGGGTAGGGTCCGTGGGGCAACGCTGGGGCATCGACCCTGACGCGGTGCTGGCAGACGCGAAGAGCGCTGCCTTACCCATGGCGTTTAACCGCACACCGCACTTCAAAGACGGAGTCATGCTGGTGGGTGACGCTGCGGGCATGGTGAACACGTTCAACGGTGAAGGCATAGACTACGCAATGGAGTCAGCCCGCCTAGCAGCCGATATTGTGGTGACCCACCATGGTTATCCAACCAGGGCGTGGAAGTCGGCGATGAGCTCATATCCGTCGATCGTGCGGGACGCGTACGGATCGTATGTGACGATGGGCCGAGTCTTCGCAAACCTCATTGGACACCCCCAGATCATGAAACTGGGACTAAAGTACGGTATGAGCAGTTCCACGCTGATGAAGTTCGTGGTGAAACTGTTTGCAAACGTGTACGAAGAACGTTCAGGCAAGGACATTCTCGATCACGTCATTGCAGGTCTCGAACGGGTGGTGCCCGCAACAAGCAACGAAACAGGAATGGGGACATGACAAGCACCTCGGCGCCAAAGAATCACGGGCGACTCGCGCTCGATGCGGTGGGCGGATCTCTGTCAGAAGAGATGGCGAACATGCTTGTTGGCGAACTCCAGCACGTCGAAACGGTGCTTGACGCGGCTGCGAGTCAGACCTCGGCGTTTGCTGACGAAACTTCCCACCATCTGATGCGGGCGGGAGGAAAACGTGTCCGACCCATGTTGGTTCTGCTGTGTTCGCAATTAGGCGGTGGCGTTTCGCCCCGCGTGCACACCGCGGCGGCGGCTGTTGAGCTGGTTCACTTGGCGAGTCTGTACCACGACGACGTCATGGACGAAGCGCCTAAACGTAGGGGTGCGCTATCAGCCCACGAAAAGTGGGGTAACAACGTCGCGATTCTGACCGGCGACTTGCTGTTTGCCCGCGCTTCGCAACTGAGCCTGGAAGTGGGCGCTGAAGCCATGCGGGTGCAGGCCGAAACGTTCGAACGCTTGGTTCTGGGCCAGTTGCACGAGTTTGTGGGGGCTACCGAATCGGACGATCCGATTGAGCACTACTTGTCAGTGTTGGCCGACAAAACCGGGTCCCTGATTTCTGCTTCATGCCAGTTCGGAGTGATCGCCTCAGACGGGCCAGCCGAGTTGCGCCCTGTTGTCAAGGAGTATGGCGAGGCCGTGGGGGTGGCGTTCCAACTGGCCGACGACGTCATCGACCTCACGGTCGACGGTAAGGACTCAGGTAAAACGCCGGGTACTGACCTGCGTGAAGGGGTAGCAACCCTGCCCGTTCTGTTGGCGCGCAAGGCAGCGCAGGCGGGGGATAAGTCCGCCGCCGAGGTGCTCGCCAAGGTGGACGCCGACCTCACCGAAGATGCGGCTTTGGAAGAAGCCCGTCAAGCTCTAGCTGGGCACGAAGTGCTTGAACAGACGCGGGCAGAAGCACGCGCATGGGCAGACCGTGCGGTAGATGCACTGGCCCCGTTGCCTGCGGGTGAAATCAAAGATGCACTTGCCACCTTCGCATACGGGACGGTCGAGCGGGCGCGGTAACCACCTCGGCGGGGGTAGCGGGGCTCTACGTTAGCGGAGCCGGCGCCTGCGGCGGGCGGCCATCACGCCGTCCACACACACCAGCACCACGGTAATCCAAATAATGGCGAACCCTGCCCAGCGGGACAGGGGCATATCCTCGCCCATGATGAAAACTCCGGTGAGGAACTGCATGGTGGGGGTGACGTATTGCAGCATGCCTACCCATGACAAGGGGATACGTGAGGTTGCGCTACCAAACAGGATCAGTGGGATCGCAGTGACTGGTCCTAGACAGAGCATGAGGATCACGTGAAGTGAGCCTTGGGTTTCGAAGTTCGACTGGCCCTGTGACATCAAGTAGAGGACATAGGCCACGGACGGGATAAACAGCACGATCGTTTCGATGGTCATCGCTTCGAGTGCGCCTGCTCGGCCGCCGACCTGTTTTTTGATGAGCCCATAGAGGCCAAACGATATTGCAACAGCTAGGCCAAGATATGGAACTCGCCCGTTGCCCACTGCAATGACGATGACGGCTACGGCGCCGATTCCCATGGCTAGCCACTGGAGCGGGCGGAGTTTTTCTTTCAGGAACAGAACGCCAAGGAGTACGGAGATTAGTGGGTTGATGTAGTAACCCAGTGATACTTCGACTACACGGCCCATGTCCACACCCAGGACGAACACGAACCAGTTGATGGCAACAGTGATGGCCGCCAATGCGAGGATCCCTAGAACGCGGGGCGTGCGCAGCAGGCGCCATAGCCGGGGATAGCCGCGGGCGAACAGCAAGAGGATCAGGCAGAAAAACAGCGACCAAATGATTCGGTGGGCCAGAATTTCAAGTGGGCCGGCCGGTTGGATGGCCATGAAGAACAGGGGTAGGACGCCCCACAGGAGATACGCGCTGAGCCCAAAAATGAGCCCGGCCTTACGGCGGGCTTGTTCATCATCAGGGATGCCCTGGTTGGGTTCCGGGGTGTTTGAGTTGTTGTTTGGGTGCGCGTTCACACGGGAAGTCTATACATAAGTTTCGTTGAGCTGTGTGCGGTCTCACTGTGGCGGTTGCGGTGTGAGTTTGGGGGTGGGTGGCGTGTAACCGGGGAGTGTGAGTCCGCGCACGAATGCTGGCTGTGAGCGGGAAAAATTAGCAGGCTATTAGGCAAAGTACTTAGACTTGGGTGCGACTGAAGAAAGGTGTGACATGAATCGACCACTTCGCGTAGCAATCGTGGGTGCAGGACCGGCAGGAATCTACGCCGCTGATCTGTTTACCAAAGCAGAGCGCGATTTTGAGGTCAGTATTGATTTGTTCGAACGCCTCCCCGCGCCGTTTGGTTTGGTGCGTTACGGAGTTGCTCCCGACCACCCGCGAATCAAGGGCATTACCAACGCGCTGGTGAAGATTCTTGACCGTGGTGACATTCGCTTGTTCTGCAATGTTGATTTTGGATCCGACATTCACTTGGACGACCTGCAGAAGCTCTACGACGTGGTGATCTTCTCAACAGGTTGTTTCATTGACGCGAACCTGCGGATTCCAGGTGTTGAACTGCCGCGGTCCTATGGGGCAGCGGAGTTTGTCAATTGGTATGACTCCCACCCAGATGTGTCCCAAGAGTGGCCGCTGGATCAGAAGAGCGTGGCTGTTATTGGTAATGGAAACGTGGCATTGGACGTCGCACGCATGCTTGCTAAGCAGGCAGACGACTTGTTGACCACGGAGATTCCGGACCACGTGTACCAAGGGTTGAAGAAGTCCCAGGTGACCGATGTTCACGTGTTTGGACGCCGTGGGCCTGCCCAAGCTAAGTTCACGCCACTGGAGATCCGTGAACTGGGTCAGGTCAAGGATGTCGACATTGTTGTGTACCCGGAGGACTTTGAGTTCGACGAAGGGTCAATGAAGTCGATCCAAGAATCGAACCAGGTCAAGCAGGTGACCAAGACGCTCACTGACTTTACGCTCCGCGAGCCAACGGGAGCTAAGCGTCGTCTGCACTTGCACTTCTTACACTCGCCCGTGTCGATTCTGGGTGACGAAGAAACTGGAGTCACTGGCTTGCGGACCGAGCGTCAGGAGTTGGATGGTACCGGCAACGTTACCGGGACCGGTGAGTTCCACGACTGGGACGTGACCGCTATCTACCGGGCGGTTGGGTACTTTGGAACGCCTCTGCCACAGCTTCCGTTTGATGCCCGTAAGGGTGTGATCACCAACGTTGAAGGTCGTGTGGTGGACGGCGAAAGTCAGATGACGGCGAATGAAGCCCCGGTTATCCCTGGCGTGTATGTCACTGGGTGGATCAAGCGTGGCCCGGTGGGGCTTATTGGTCACACCAAGGGTGATGCGCTGGAGACGATTGGGCACGTGATCACCGACTTTGTCGAAGGGAAACTGCCGGAGCCTGACAACGCATCTGAGGACGCGATTGTTGAGTTGCTCAAGGGCAGGGGCGTGGACTTCATCGACTGGGAAGGTGTCCACCGGCTAGAAGCGGCGGAGCGCGCATTTGGCGCCCCGCACGGTCGTGAACGTATCAAGGTAGCTACTCGTGAAGGCATGATCGCGGCCGCCCGCGAAGCAGTGTCGAACGAGGAGTAGTTTGCGAGGTTAGCCGGCTTAGAGGGCTTTAGAAACGTCGATGCTTAGGCCACCGTCAGGGCAAATATCCACACGAGAGTGCACTTGGTAGACATCTCTGAGCATCGGGGGTGTGATGACATCGCGGCCCGGTCCTTCTGAGTGAACCGATCCTTGATGAAGCACTACCACGTTGTCGGCGAAGCGGGCAGCATGGCTTAAATCGTGGATTGCGACGATCACGACGGCAGGTTGCTCTCGTGCGAAGGTCAGTACGTGGTCGAGCAAGACGAGTTGATTTCGCAAGTCGAGCGCACTGCTTGGCTCGTCAAGCAAGAGAACGGAAGGTTTTCTCACGACAGCTTGGGCAAGGCTAACTAGTTGTCGCTGGCCACCAGAAAGTTGGTCCATTGCACGGTTGGCAAATTCAACTAGGCCTAAACGTTCAATGACCTCCTGAACGCGACAACGCGCAGAACGAGTAACGCGAAGATGCCCAATACCGGATTTTCCTTGTTGGTGCGCAACTAAAACGGATTCAAAAACTGACAGCGACGATGGAGGGGGCGGATCTTGTGGAAGGTACAAGATCTCTTCCGGATGTGCGGGACGGTAGTTCTTTTCCAAACCTGCCACACATCGTAAGAACGTCGACTTTCCTGCGCCGTTGGGCCCAACAACAGCCGTGACAGATCCGAGCTGACATGGTTTGATGCTGACGTTGTGAAGAATCTGAGTCTTTCCGCGTCTGCACGAAACGTTTTGGATCGTAAGTTCGTTCATGACCAAACCTTTCTTCTTCGGCTCAAAATCAAGGTGAGAAAGACGGGTACACCTACAACGGCTGTAATGATTCCCACGGGTAGAATTACTCCGGGCTGAATGATTTTTGCCACCATCGATGCAGAGGTAAGAAGCAATGCGCCAGTCATGGTTGAAGCAGGCAAGAAGAATCGCTGATCTTCGCCTACCAAAGTCCGGGCTATATGAGGGCCAATCAACCCGATAAAACCAATTGTTCCGGCCATAGATACTGCGGTCGCAGCTAATAACGAAGCTACTAGTAGGGCCTGCGAGCGTGTGCGTTCTACAGGTATGCCCATCGAGCGGGCGCGATCGTCTCCCATTCGGAAGGCGGTCAGTGTCCACGCCTTTGAGACAAAAAAGAATCCCCCAATCGTCAGCATGACTCCCATGAGTGCGATTTGTGGCCATGTCGCACGGGTCAAGCTGCCAAGCGTCCAAAAGACTACCTGCTCAAGTTCCACAACGGATGCCATGTACTGCATGAGGGCCAGGAGTGCGTCAAAAAAGAACACGATGGCGATTCCCACAAGAATCATGCTTTCGGCGCTCGGGCCGCGTAGTTTTGCGATTCCTAGGATGATGCCGTAACCGATCATGGCGAATACCCAAGCGGATCCTGCGACGCCCAGGACCGACCCAAGTGCGGTAGAACCGAATCCCGTGACTACCGCCAATGATGCGCCAAAACTTGCCGCCGAGGCGATGCCGAGTGTGTACGGCTCTGCCAGGGGGTTTCCTAAGGTTGTTTGCATCTGTGCTCCGGACATCGCCAAGGCGGCGCCGCAGGTTATTGCTGTTGCGGTCATGGGCAAGCGCACATCCCAAACGATTTGGGTATCGATTTTTTCGCTGGTCGCTGGACTTATAAGCGCATGGAAAAATGCCTCGGCGGGCATTGGGGCACCCCCAATCCAAGCATCTGCAAATCCCGCAACAATAAGAAGTGTGGCAAGCAGACCGAGGACGCCCAAGCGTCGTTGTGTAGAGCGAATATGAGCATGTACCGAAGCGCCCTGTTCAGCTGATGTTCTGCTATGAAGAATCACGGTAGGCCTGTCCAGAACGTTCCGTTTGCGTCAACGGGGAGAAAACGTGTGTGTAGCTCTTGGAAGTCTCGTTCGGGCTCTAGGCCCGCGAACTCGCGAGGATGAATTGCTTGTGCAAACCATTCGACGGCAAGGAAGTTGTATGGGGAGTCGTAGAAGTGATGCCACGCAACATACGCGCGCTTGCTTTTCACCGCTTGAAGTTGGTTGATGACAGTCTGCTTTTCAAGTACCTTTTTCCACTCTTGGGCTACGCTCTTCGAGTCTGCTGAATATCCGAGAGGAACATACGTGCCCGGCTTTGCGGGGCTTGACTCGCTTGACCAGTTTGCTCCTGTTGCAATGACGACATCGGGTGCCGCTTTTGCTACTGCTTCTGGCGAAAGGGTGCCCTGCTGGCTACTGAGCAGGTTGTCACCTAGATTCGTGCCTCCTGCTGCCGTGACAATTTTTGCGAGGTTAGACTCTTTAAAAGTTTGGCAACAGTCAAAGTAGCCTGGGGCGCGCCATAGAAAAACGCGTTGTTCCTGAGGCTTTGTGCGTTCCAACGTGTCGGTGACATTCTTGATTTTGCTTTCGTAGAACTTGACGAATTCTTCAGCGCGCTGTTGCTGTCCAAACAGTTGACCCATGATCCGGATACTTGGCACGGTGTTCTTGATTGGTTCAACAAAGTAGTCAATGACAACGGTTGGGATTCCAGCCTTTTCGAAACCGCTGATGATGCCTGCTTCTTCCGCGGCTTTAAAACTTGAGGCGCTGATAACGAAAACTTGCGGTCGGGTTTGCAGGGCCTGCTCAAGTGAAAATGAGTTGTCCCAGATTTCACCTGTCGTTTGTATCTCTTTGAGCTTGGGGAATTTTTCGGCGTAGGCGTGGTAGGTGTCGGGGTCATTCTCAAGCAGATCATTGGGCCAAGCGACGATCTTGTCGAGAGGATTATCCGGATTAAGGATGGCAGTGGTGTATAGCTCACGTTGCCCGCCAAGCAGGATTCGGTCCGGATTCTTAGGTATCTTGACGGTTCGACCAATCGCGTCGGTCAGTGTTTGGGTGTCGGTAGCGGAATCGGCCGATTTCTGTGGTGAGCAGGCCGTGAGGGTAAGAACGAGGGCCACAATGGTGGCGATGATGGTCCTAATGGACGAGTGTTTTGATTGTGTCATGGTGATCATGCCTCGGTTGGTTGGAATAAGGGTGTTGCGGGCGTGCCCCAGCGAAGGTGGCGCAGACGTGTGGGTGAGAATGCCGAGATGTCGGTCTCAGTTGAGCTATCCAAAGCAAGGAGAGCGCCAAGTTCGCCGATAGCGGGTGCATACTTGAACCCTTGTCCGCCGAACCCTGCCAGAACCGTGATGTTCGGGTAGTTCTGTGCGGGGCCGATGATGAATTGGCCGTCGGGTGTTCGTGCATTCATGCATGGATGCCCCGAAGTCTGTGCATCTGCGAGTTCTGGAATAGCTTGGGCACATGCCTCGATCACAGGGGCGATATCGGAGGGGCGAGCAGGTGTCCAGTTGTGTTCGACCTCGGCGAGCCACGGTTTTTGGGCGTTTTTTACGCCGATCTTGACTCCCCGTCCGTCAACGTCAGGAATTCCCCAGAGGTTGATCTGACGGCTGTCGCGGATAAAGAGCGGAAAGCGTTGTGGGCCGTAATCATGTGTATGGTCGGCCGGTGTGCGGAAGTGAACTGGGACAGTTCGTTGTACCCGGATCGGTATGTGTTCGTCTGGGAGGAGCTGTGTGCTCCATGCGCCCGCGGCTACGATGACGCGGCGAGCAGTAATGGTGTGGGTTGACGTGCTGATAACGCAGTGAGATTTCCGTGCAGCGAGAGAAGTGACGTGTGCGTTGGTTAACAATGTGGCGCCTGCATGCGTAGCAGATTCAACGGCGGCCCGAATGCTGTGCTCGGGATGAAGCACGCAGGCGTTCGGTTCAAACAGGCCGCAGTCGTCTGAAAAGAGCGCATGTTGGGGGAATCTCGCGCGTAATTCTTCGCGACTGAGTAACTCCACTTCTGCTCCGCCCGCTTGGGCAGCCCGTTGAGCGTCATTCAGAAAGTCGCTATCGGTAGCACCGATGGTTAAGCCTCCAGCCTGAACGCGCAACTGTGAGGTGGATGATTTATCGAGCTCGTCCCACAACTCGAGTGCGCGACTTGCGAGAGGAACATAGTGGGACCCTTCGAATACAGTGCGTCGGAAAATTCGTGATCCTCCGTGAGAAGATCCCCTGTCATGGCCCGGTTTGAACCTCTCGATTCCAACGATGGAATCGAGAGGTGCTAAGCGGGTAATCTGCCACAGCGCCATGGATCCCATCGCGCCAAGCCCTACTACGGCGATATCGAAATCAGTTGCGACCATTTATGGCCAAGGCCCTTCCTGTTTTCCTGTCGTTCATGGAGAACAACCAATGCTTAACTTAGCTTAGGCTAACCTAACTCATTGAGAATGGGAAGTGATCCCTCGAGCGGAAGTTGAATGGTCGATATCGATTCCGTCAATCACATTGCGCGCGACGCGAAAGGGAACAAATCACGGCAGACAGCGTTGATTGAAGTATCAACTATGTGCGTGATGGAGGTGCCATGGAGTTCGGGCTGTTTTCGGTCAGTGATGTGACCCGTGACCCCGTTTCGGGAGAAACCCCAAGCGAAGGTGAGCGGATTTGTAACCTGGTTCAGCAGGCGGTGTTTTCTGAAGAGGCTGGTTTCGACGTCTACGCGATCGGTGAACACCACAATCCGCCGTTCGTGTCGTCAAGCCCTACCACCTTGTTGGCCACAATTGCTGCGCAGACAACGCGCCTGAAAGTCTCTACGTCGACAACCCTCATTACCACGAATGACCCGGTGAAAATCGCTGAAGATTACGCCATGCTCCAGCACCTGAGTGACGGGCGCATGGACCTCATGCTGGGACGCGGAAACACTGCACCGGTGTACCCGTGGTTCGGCCAAGACATTCGCCAAGGGTTGCCGCTGGCTCTAGAGAACTACAACCTGCTCCACCGCCTGTGGCGCGAAGACGTGGTGGACTTTGAAGGGTCATTCCGCACGCCTCTTAACGGATTCACCTCAACACCTCGGCCCCTGCACGGCGTTCCGCCCTTTGTGTGGCACGGGTCCATTCGCACCCCTGAAATCGCAGAACAAGCCGCGTACTACGGCAATGGGTTCTTCGCCAACCACATTTTCTGGCGGTCCGAACACTCACTACGCCTCGTCAACTTCTACCGCCAGCGCTATGAGCACTACGGGCACGGTTCTGCCAAACAAGCCATCGTGGGACTGGGCGGGCAAGCGTTTGTGGCCCGCAAGTCACAAGACGCGTGGGACCGATTCCGCCCATACTTCAACGAGGCGCCGGTGTACGGGCACGGTCCATCGCTCGAAGAGTTCGTCAATCAAACACCCCTGAGTGTGGGTAGCCCACAAGAAATAATCGAGAAGACTTTGACGTTCCAAGAAACGTTTGGAGACTACCAACGCCAAATGTTCCTCGTGGACCACGCGGGTATGCCCCACAGCATGGTCATGGAACAGATCGAACTACTGGGATCAGAAGTCCTGCCCGTTTTGCGGAAAGAACTCGAATCCCGTCGCGACCCGGAAGTCCCCGACGCGCCAACTCACGAAAGCCTGGTACGGGCTCGCTACGGTGACACACCACCTCGGGAGCCACGACCTCGGGCTAACCGCGGTGACAACGTCACTGGAGGCTCGCCCTACCTCGACACAGACCAGGAAGGATAGTCACGATGCCGAACGCCACAGTAGTGGTGATCAACGCAGGAACCAGCGAAACGTCATCGACCGCGATGTTGCTTTCGCAGATCGCTAAGAGCGTCCAAGAAGCGGGTGACAACATCACGTGCACCTCAATCAACGTGCGCGACGTGGCCCAGGATGCGATGACCGCACTGGTGAGCGGGCACAAGTCGGCTGCGCTCCAAGAGATTGAGGCCACGTTGCTCAACGCGGACGCGCTCATCGTGGGAACGCCGGTGTTCAAAGCCGGCGCAAGTGCTGTCTTTATGGCGTTCTTCCAAGCGCTGGATAACGACCTGCTTATTGGGACCCCGGTTTTGCTGGCAGGTACAGCGGGAAGCCAACGTCACGCGCTGGTAGTCGATGATCAGATACGCGGCCTGTTCGCGTACTTGCGCACATACACGACACCCACTTCGGTGTTTGCGGCCCCAGATGACTTCAACGACCCCAAATTGCGCACCCGCAGTGCTCGAGCGGCAGGCGAGCTGCTGGCGCTCATCCGCGCTGATGTGCGCGGAACTGCACGGAATACTACGTGGGACCACTACCAGCACTCGTACGGTTCGGCCAGTGATACGGAGCTGTCGATCGACCTCGACAGCGACCTCATGCGACTGGCCACAGGCAACAGCTACAACGCGGGGTAGCGCTGCGACACTCAAGCACGGCATAACGCTAGGAAGGACACTCACACCATGGCAACTACGGCACGCGAAGAAGGCGCCCACGGGTCATATGTAAAACCTGGTGAGAGCTTTGAGCGAGACACCACGTACATTGAGGACCGGATTGTGTCCGAGGACGTTGGGGCGCTCCCTGAACCGCCAGCATCCAAGGTGGGCAGTGTTGGGTATGGCCTGTCCAAAGGTGCTCAAGCCTGGCCGGTAGAGCCCGGTCGTTATCACCTGGTGGCTGCGCGGGCCTGCCCGTGGGCTAACCGCACACTGATCGTGCGCAGGCTTTTGGGGCTAGAAGACGTTATCAGTATTGGACTACCCGGGCCCATTCACGACTGGAAGTCGTGGACTTTTGACCTGGACCCAGACGGGGTGGACCCGGTGCTTGGTAACCATCACCTGCGTGACAACTTCCTCAACCGCTTTGCTGACTACGACCGCGGAATCACCGTTCCGGCGATCGTAGACATTCCCACCAAGGCCGTTGTCACCAATGACTACCCGCAAATCACCCTGGACTTTTCGACCCAGTGGCGCGAATTTCACCGTCCTGACGCGCCTGATCTGTTGCCAGAAGATGGTAGGGACGAAATGTTCGACATCATCACCCGCATCTTCACCGAGGTGAACAACGGGGTTTACCGGTGTGGTTTCGCAGGAAGTCAAGAGGCGTACGAAGAGGCCTTTGAACGCTTGTTCGTGGCTATGGACTGGTTGGAAGAGCGCTTAGCAACGAGACGCTTCCTCATGGGTGACACGATCACTGAGGCCGACGTGCGCCTGTTTACCACGCTGGTGCGGTTCGACCCGGTGTACCACGGGCACTTCAAGACCAACCGCAACAGGCTCACAGAGTTTGAAAACCTGTGGGGATACGCACGTGACCTATTCCAAACCCCGGGCTTTGGTGACACGGTGGACTTCAACCAGATCAAACAGCACTACTACGGGACTCACACGGACATTAACCCCACGGGAATTGTGCCGGTGGGTCCGGACGTGAACGTGTGGCTTACCCCGCATGAGCGTGAGCGTTTGGGCGGTGAACCGTTTGGTGACGGCACGCCGCCGGCACCGGTGCGGGACGCAGAAAAGCCTAAGGCGAACCCGCTGTTTAACTGAGTGAGCCGACGTGCGTGCTAACTGAGCTGGCGGGCGGGCTCACTCAGTCCGTGACTTCACTGATCCCGCAAACGCCGTAGCGAACGCGAGCAGTTCACTGTCCTTAGCCGGGTGCGCCACAATCTGCACCGACTGTGGGTGCCCGGCTTCATCACGCGTGCTCAACGGCACCACAACGGCCGGCCACCCCAACACGTTAAACGGCTGGCTGTAATGCATGTATGCCCCGCGCACGCCAGGGTCCGAATCCACTTGCTCCCACGTGGCGAGCGGCCCATCAACCGCGGGGGTGACAATGAAATCGACGCTGGCGAACACCTCGGCGGCCTTCTCTTGCAACTGTGTCACCTGGGCCAGGCCACGCCGGTAGTCCTCTTCGCTGACCCCTTGCGCATCCCGGAACTTCGCCAGAATCGCAGGCTGATACGCGGCTGCCTGGGACTCCATGAACTCCCGGTGGATGCGCGTGGACTCGAATTTCCGCACCACGTCATACACGCCCGCGGCGTGCGCAAAAAGTTCCTCGCCCGAGGTGGTGAGATTGTGTGCGTCCGGCAGGTACCCGGTGACGGAGCGGATGGTCCCGCGGGCGTCAACGAATCCGATCCGCGGCTGGTCCGGTGCCGGGGCCACAGCCTGCCCGGTGAGCGCGGAAAACACGCGAGCCACCAACTCCGGCTCACGGGCAAACAGGCCCGCGGTGTCGAAAGTGGGGGAGAGCGGAAAAATCCCGTCAACCGGGAGCACGCCAAACGTAGGTTTGAAGCCGGTGACGTGACAGCACGCCGCCGGTACGCGCACGGACCCGGCTGTGTCCGTGCCAAGCGCGAAGTCCACGACCCCCGCGCCCACCAATGCAGCCGAACCTGAGCTGGACCCACCCGTGCACAGGGCGGGGTCAACAGGGTTGACGACCCGGCCGAATGCGCTCACGTCACCAAGGATGCCGTGGGAGAACTCTTGGCAGTTGGTTTTGGCAACTGCGACCGCTCCCAGGCTGGTGAGTTGGGTGACAAGGGCCGCCGAGGTGGTCGCCGGCTGGGTGCCGGGAACCGTGACGTTCGATCCCATGGAGGTGGGCACGCCAGCGACGTCGATGACGTCTTTTACCGCGAACGTGAGCCCGGTCAGCGGGCCAGGCTGTGTTGCTTGGGAGCTGGGGTACGGGCTGGCTTGTGGGCTGCCTTGTTGGTCCGCGGCCATGTCCAGGAACGTGGTGACCGCGTTGAGTTCAGTTGCGCGGGTGCGGCCGTGCGCGTCCATGTTCAGCGGTAATTCGTGAACTGCAGGTCCACATCCAAGTCCTGGGACTTGAGCATGGCGATGACGGCTTGTAGGTCGTCGCGCTTCTTAGAGCTCACGCGCAGTTCATCACCCTGGATCTGTGCCTTAACGCCTTTAGGTCCTTCTTCGCGGATGAGCTTAGAGATCTTCTTGGCGTTTTCTTGGTCGATGCCTTCTTTGATCGCAGCTTCTAGGCGGTATTCCTTACCGGACGCATATGGTTCACCTGCGTCCAGTGACTTCAACGAGATGCCACGGCGCACCAGCTTGGACTGGAAAACGTCAAGGACTGCCTTGACGCGGTCTTCGCTGACTGCCTTCATCATGATCTTTTCGCCAGACCATTCGATCGAGGCGTCGGTACCTTTGAAGTCGTAGCGTGAGTGAATTTCTTTTGCCGCTTGGTTCAGCGCGTTGTCCGCTTCTTGACGGTCAACCTTGCTCACAATGTCAAAACTTGAGTCGCTCGCCATGTTGTCTCCTCTTCAGCGTGATCAACCCACAGTGTAACCTGTCTCACCATAGTGAATAGGCGCTGTCACTTTTGACGAAGTTTTCATGGTGATCTACGCTACTTGAACTTTTGAACAGAACGGAAGCTTTATGAATTCACAGCCACGCAAACGCCCAGTTGGGCTGCTGGTGTTCGCGGTGATCACCGCGGTTGTGCTGGTGGTCGCCATGACGATGTCCATCCAGCGCGCCAGTGCATCAGACAACGTGCGCGCGAACCTCACCCTCATCGCACCGGCAGGTGCCGGCGGTGGATGGGACGGGTTTGTGCGTGAACAGCAACAGGCTATGCGCCAGGCAGGTCTGGTTGGAAACGTGCAAGTCGTCAACATCCCGGGAGCGGGAGGAACCATTGGCTTGGGGCGTTTCTCCACCATGCACGAACGGTCTGACACCCTTCTGGCTACGGGATCAGCGATGACCGGCGGAATCCTCATCAACAACTCCCCGGTTGGGTACGAGGATGTTGTTCCTCTGGCGAAAATCGCAGAAGACTACGACGTGGTGATCGTTCCTGCGGATTCCCCGCTTGAAACCATTGACGACCTGCTCAACGAATGGAAAGAAGACCCCAAGGGTCACCCGTGGACCGGCGGGTCGGCAGGGTCTATGGACCACCTCGTGGTTGCCAATCTCGCTCAAGAAGCGGGGCTGGACGGTAAAGAAACCACGTTCATCCCTAAGTCCGGTGGTGGTGAAGCCATTGCCGCGCTACTCAACGGCACGGCGGACTACGCGGCAACCGGGTACAACGAAGTAGCTGACCAGGTCGAAGCAGGCCGTGTGAAAGCGCTAGGTGTGACCGGTCCTGAACGGATCGAAGGCGTTGACATTCCCACCATCAAAGAACAGGGACACGACGTGGTCCTAGCGAACTGGCGTGGCATGTTGGCCGCTCCAGGCGTAAGTGAAGAAGCAGCCCAGCAGCAGCTGGAATTGCTCAAGGAAATGCGTGATACCCCCGAATGGCAGGACGCTCTGAAACGCAACGCGTGGACCGATGCGTGGGAAACCGGGGACGATTTAGCGAAGTTCCTCGAAGAAGACCAAAAGAAGACCGCTGAACTACTGAAGGAGCTGGGCCTGTGAGCGGATCACGCGCAGTTGACCCGGTCAAACCGGGTGAGAATGATCAGATTGAAATCCTGGGGCATGAAAACCTCAAGGACCGAGGTTGGTGGACCGGCCGCGCAGGGCTGGCTATGCCCGCGCTCATGGCGGCGGTTGCCACATATATGCTGATTGGCCAGTTTGCGATGAAGGTGCCGGAAAGCGTGGACCTCCCTGGGCCACAGTTCTTCCCGTGGATCATCATTGTGGCGCTCTACCTGCTCGCAGCGGTGCTCGCGGTTGACATCATCCGCAAGCCACAACTCCCTGAGTTGGCGCCAGCAACCGAACCAGAAGACCTCGAAGAACGTGCCTGGTACACGGACTGGCGCGCCGTGGCGTGGGCCGTGGGTGGTCTGGTGCTGTTCATCGCACTGATCGTGCCTATTGGCTGGATCATCTCAGCAGCCTTGATGTTCGTCATGGTGGCCCACGCGATCGGTTCGCAGCGCTGGCTCATGGACGTGCTGGTTGGGTTGTTCTTGTCGAGTGTTATTTACCTGATTTTCGCAGTGCTCTTAAGCGTTGATCTGCCATCAGGACTGATTTTTGCTGGAGGCCGCTGATGGATGCCCTAAGTTCACTCATTGAAGGGTTCGGTTCCGCGCTCATCCCAATCAACCTGCTCTGGGTCCTGGTGGGATGTCTGCTGGGTACCGCAGTGGGAGTGCTGCCCGGCCTGGGGTCGTCAATGGCAGTGGCGTTGCTGTTGCCCATGACCTTTGCGCTTGAACCCACTGGGGCTTTCATCATGTTCGCCGGCGTGTATTTTGGCGGGTTGTTTGGTGACTCGACCATGGCGATTCTCATGAACACGCCCGGGCAGTCCTCCGCGATCGCCTCAACGTTCGAAGGTCACAAGATGGCCACCTCGGGACGGGCGCCGCAGGCGTTAGCGACCGCCGCGATCGGTGCGTTCATTGGTGGAATGACTGCCAGTATCTTGGTGGTGTTTTTGGCGCCGACCTTGGCGAACCTGTCTGCGTTCTTTGGTCCGGCCGAGTACTTCGCGCTCGCCCTGTTTGCGTTTGTCGCAACGTCGTCGGTGGTCTCGGATTCGGTGGTCAAGGGGCTGGGCTCGCTGGCGTTGGGCTTGGCGATCGCGGTCGTGGGTATCGACTCCGTTTCCGGTGTGGAACGATTCACCTCTGGGGTGCCTGAACTGTTTGACGGCATCTCAATTGTGACCGTGACCGTGGCTGTTCTGGCCTTGGGCGAGATCCTTCGGGTAGCGAGCCGTGCTAGCCGTGAGCGTGACCAATTCAAGGTGCTGGCGGCGGGTAGGCCGTTTTTGTCCCGCGCCGAGGTGCGTCAAGCTCTGCCTGCATGGATGCGTGGTACTGCGATCGGGTTGCCGTTCGGGGTAGTGCCGGTGGGTGGCTCTGAAGTGCCCACGTTTATGGCGTACGGGCTGGAGCGCAGGATTGATAAGAAATCTGGGCGCAACCAGTTTGGTAAGGGTGCGATCCAAGGTCTGGCTGCTCCCGAGGCGGCAGGTAACGCGACCACGGGTATGGCGATGGCCTCGCTGTTGGCTTTAGGGTTGCCGGTGACTGGGACTGCTGCGATTCTGTTGGCTGCGTTTAAGCAGTATGGCCTGCAGCCCGGGCCGCTGTTGTTTGACCGGTCACCTGAACTGGTGTGGGGTCTGCTGGCAAGCTTCTTCATTGCCATGGTGGTGTTGTTGATTCTCAACTTGCCGTTTGCGCCGCTGTGGGCGAAGTTGCTGCTGATCCCTAAGCCGTACTTGTACGCGGGCATCACCATGTTCTGTGTGTTGGGTATTTGGGCGACGTCGAATTCGGTGTTCGACTTGGCCATGCTGTTGGCCATTGGGCTTGTCGGCTGGATGATGCGGCGTTTTGGCATGCCGATTGCGCCACTGATGATCGGCATGGTGTTGGGGCCGTTGGCGGAAACGAACCTGCGTGACGCGCTGCTGAGTTCGAACGGTGATGTGTCTGTTCTGTTCGGTTCTAGCATCACGATTGTGTTGTACGTGACTTTGGCGCTGGTCGTCGGTGCAGCAATTTACAGCCGGGTTCGCAAGAAGGGGACGTTCGAGGAGCACCCGGAAACGACCTCGGCGTAGGTGGGGTAGCGGGGCACCTGGGTGCGGATTTTTAGTTTGGCGAAACTTCCGCTAGTATTGCTCAGGTGCTTCACGCACCCCTGGCAGGTTGCCCGAGCGGCCAAAGGGAGCTGACTGTAAATCAGCCGGCATTGCCTTCATAGGTTCGAATCCTATACCTGCCACAGGAAACAAGGGGCCCGACCAGACTCAAGACTGGTCGGGTCTTTTCGTTTCGTTCGCGACTAGAAGCTGACGGACAATCTCAACGTCTTTCATCACTTGGTCTGAAGAGGGCTGGGGGAAGTTTTCAGTATTCATGGTGATCTTCTTTTTGATGGCTCGGTCATTTATCTGCGTGGCTTGATGTACTCGGCAACGATTTCTCGCGCCTTGTCTTCGTCCCACCTCAGCTCACTGCTGGCAAAACAGTTGAGCGACTGGCATGATCATAGAAGTGGTTCCTGGAGGAAAACATGGCTGGGCAGCTAAGAAAAAACCGAGTTCGTAAAGCGGGAATCTTCATCAGGTTCACCGGATGGTTTGTCATGGGCGGCGCGCTTGCACTTGCCTTCTTCTGGTATTTCAAACCTTCAGTGATTCGTGTGCCACTGTGGCAAGCGGTGTGCTACGTGGGCGGGGTCATCATATTGCTCCTCATTAGCAATGTTGCGAAGCCTTTCAAGACCACATTCAACCCGGTGCCAAAGGCCGCAAGCTATGTTCCGACTGTATTGGGCACCTGCGTGCGGTTCGCCATCATCACAGGCCTCATCTACCTTGGCTGGAAGGGCGAAAAAGAATTCACCTGGCCTCTTCACCCCACTGCCATGCCAGTCGTGGGCAAACTACAGTTCCTGTGGTGGCTGGTATCACTTGTCTGCCTGATTATTCGCGCTGTTATTTCTCGTCGCATTTCAGAGTACGAAACTAGCGATAAAATCGATGCGGTTGTACTCCCGGACTACGGCACCATACCCAAACCAATTTCCAACCGAAACGACCAACCATTCAACTTCGGTGACACCTCGCCTCACGTTTCTACTGACCCTGACCCAGAACCTACCGCCCTGCCACCCACTCGCTCAGGCGATGCGAAACCACGGGACTTCGACCCATACTTAAACGAGCCCCACCCGTCACCTCCGGAACCCAAACAACCCGAACCGAAACAACCCGAAAAGCCGAAACCTCACTCACCCACATACTCACATGAGCACCCCGGCGTTCCCAGCTTCCGCGTCCAGTCGAAACACAACCCCACCGGCTCCCAGCAGTCCGCTGAATACGGGTCAGGTCCCGCCGCCGCGCAAACTGGCAGTGGCCCAGCGCACTCAAGTAACACCTCGGGACTGTCAGCCTGCCCCCGGTGTAATTCGCTTCAACCCGCATACATGCACTTATGCCCAGCATGCGGTCACGCACCCGGCGAACACTAATAGCGCTAGATAGCACCCCACTCACCGTCCGACGGGTTTGAAAAGCTTGGTGAGCGATGTATAAGTAGTAGGCAATGTGCAGTGATGGGCATTGCTCTGCACTCACACATTTATCTTGAAAACGGTAGCTGACTGCGCGAATGAAGATCGGGGATGGCATTGGCTGAAGAGCTTAGGACAGATAGGGCACGGCGTCCCCGCCGTGTAGTCATCGTCACCGGGTGGATATACACGATTTGGTTTCTAGCCATCACTATCTTCTGGTATTGCAACCCCTTTGTGGGACGCTCAATTTTTGGGCAAATCGTCGCGTGTATTTGTGCGCTTGTTTTGCTTAAATTCGGGCTTCACATGGTGATTGGATCTTTCCGCACCCTGAAAGCAACTTCGGTCCGTGAGTACCGCGAAATCGGCAGCGTCGCAGAAGCCGTTATCGCTATGGGAATTCTGACTGTGGTGACAGGCATCGGCTTTGTTCTCGACGGCTCGCTCATCGCCGAAAGACTGTACGAACTAGACATCCCAGACAAAGACGTCAACCGACGCTTTTGGATCGCAGGTACCGCTCAATTCTTATGGTGGATTACCTCTTGGGTTCTCCTCATTGTCCGCGCGATAGCGGCAAAACGCGTGATTACTGGCACAGAACAGGACGAACGCGACTCGCTCGCCATTCAGCGGCGCGAAGCTGAAGTCGCATTAGAGTGGGAGCTCAACGCTCAGCGCAATCGGTTAACCTCTCCCACCCAGGCCGGGACACGATCGCAGTATGACGCCGACCAGGTGAAAGATTGGCCACGGCCAACAGGACATGACTTGATGTTCGGTAGCCCAGGCGCTGGCTTGGAATCCTCGGGTTTCAATGAATCTAAGGTCGCTAAAGGCCAACTGGGTGAGCTGAATTTCGCGAAAACGCTAGCCGCAGAAGGTATGCTCGACCGTTTTGCGACGTTCTGGTCAATCCACATTCCCGACGAAGAGGTGGGGTGGAGCACAAAGTACTCATCCGACATCGACTGTGTGATAGTCACAGGCCGTAGCATCTGGGTGATCGACCTCAAGTACTACATGCAGGGAGACATCACGTGGAAAGTCGATGAGGATAACAAGCTCGTCGCAGTCGATAACCAAAAAGACGTTTATATTGGCCAGCCACGTTCCATGTCGCGCAACATGGAAATGGCGGACTCAATTGTGAAACGACGTTCGTCCGATGCCCGTTTGCCCCACAACGTCACCTCGCGTGTCGTGTTGATGCCCACAAATAATGGGAGCGGGTCCATTTTTCCAGGAACTACGTGGACGGGAAACATTCCTGTATGCAACTTAAGTGACGTCTTGGAACTCTTGCGCGAAGAACCGCCCGTTAATATGAACGATACGCATGACCAGGCGGCGGTTCGAATGTTTAAAAACCTTCTGAAAGAAGAATCGTACTGGGCAAGTGTCCAAAAACCAGCACCGGCACAACAGAACTCTGCTCCCCGCAACAACAGGCCAGTGCGCAACGCGCCAGCCAGCAGGCCCTCCGGTGGGCAACCGACCCCAGGTGCTAATGCTCACCCCGGCAGGCCGTCGCTCAATCAAGGCACACACCAAGGCTCCGCCCCAACGAGCTTTTCCACGCCTAGCTTTTCCACACCGCGCAACTCCGCAGCGCCCAGTTCGCACAGCTCCGCAACGTACGGCTCGGGGCCCGCTTTCACCCCTACGGGCAGTGGTCCGACTCACCCGGGGAACACCTCGGGCACGTCCACCTGCCCACAGTGCCACGCTCCCAAGCCCGCATACATGCACGCATGCCCAGCATGCGGTCACGCACCCAGTAGGCACTAACAGCGCAGTAAGACGCGCCGTCATTCTCGCCTTACATACGTGACCCCGTGCACAAAATTTGAGACCGAAAAGTGAGGTGACCCGGTTTTCCCATAGATTGAGAGGGCAGGTCATACGGAAAAGAGGTAGCTGTGTTAGACGAAGCAATCGACAAACTTTATAGCAAAGTTCTCAAACGCAACCCGGCTGAACCGGAATTCCACCAGGCGGTAAAGGAAGTCCTCGCCAGCCTTCGTGCAATGGGCGACCGTCACCCTGAATACGCTGACGCTCGCATCGTCAGCCAAATGTGCGAACCGGAACGCCAAATCATCTTCCGTGTGCCCTGGATCGACGACAACGGCGTCATCCAAATCAACCGCGGATTCCGTGTCGAATTTAACTCAGCCTTAGGGCCATACAAGGGTGGTCTGCGTTTCCACCCGTCGGTCAACTTGGGAATCATCAAGTTCCTGGGTTTCGAACAGATCTTCAAGAACTCCCTCACCGGCCTGCCCATCGGTGGTGGTAAGGGTGGGTCGGACTTCGACCCGCGCGGCAAATCCGATGACGAAGTCATGCGCTTCTGCCAGTCGTTCATGACTGAGCTCTACCGGTACATCGGCGAATACACCGACGTTCCAGCAGGTGACATCGGTGTGGGGTCACGCGAAATTGGGTACCTCTTTGGCCAGTACAAACGCATCACCAACCGGTACGAATCAGGCGTGCTCACCGGAAAAGGCCTCACCTGGGGCGGTTCACTGGTACGCACCGAAGCCACCGGATACGGTGCCGCGATCTTCGCTAACGAAATGCTCAAGTCCAAAAACACCAGCCTGGACGGCACCACTGTAGCCGTCTCCGGAGCCGGAAACGTCGCCATCTACGCGATCGAAAAAGTCCACCAGCTGGGTGGAAAGGTTGTGACAGCATCAGACTCCTCCGGGTACGTGTACGACAAGCAGGGCATCGACCTAGAACTACTCAAGGACATCAAACTCAACCGGCGCGGACGCATCGGCGAGTATGTGGAGACCCGCACCTCGGCCCGGTTTGTCCCCAACAACTGCCCGTGGGACGTGCCAGTGGACGTGGCTCTGCCGTGCGCTACCCAAAACGAACTCCTGGGCTCTGACGCCAAGAAACTCATCAAGAACGGCGTCCAAGCAGTCGCAGAAGGCGCGAACATGCCCTGCAACGAAGAGGCCGTCGAAGCGTTCCAGAACTCGGAAGTCCTCTACGGGCCCGGTAAGGCTGCGAACGCAGGTGGGGTTGCCACCTCGGCGTTGGAAATGCAGCAGAACGCGCAGCGTGACTCCTGGTCCTTCGACTACACCGAAGAACGCCTCACCCAAATCATGCAGAGCATCCACCGCCGCTGTCTCGAGACCGCTGAAGAATATGGACACCCCGGCGACTACGTCATGGGTGCAAACATCGCAGGATTCCGTAAAGTAGCAGATGCCATGCTTGCTTTCGGAGTTGTGTGATGTTTTCTGACTATCTGCGTGAACGTGAAATCGACGAAGTTCCCGGCCGAGGTGTCAAACCCTGGGTGATCGCCCACCGAGGGTATTCGGGGGCTGTGCCTGAGAACACGATGGCGGCCGTGGATGCGGCCCGGCTGATCGGGTGTGACTTCATTGAGGTCGATCTTCACGTCACCGCAGATGGTGTGCCCGTTGTGGTGCACGACCCCACGCTGCAGCGCACCACTGACATTCAGGGCACGATCGCGCACATGAGCTACGACCGTATTTCGCTGGCCGACGCCGGCTACGGCCACGGCCTGGGTTTTGCCGGTCAGCGCATTCCCCGTTTGGACGCCATGCTGAAGAACGTTGCGGAAATGGGCGGTCGGATGCTGTTGGAGCTCAAGGGTGAATGGAGTCCGGGCGCGGTGGCCCGGGTTGGGCAAGAAATCGCCGAGGTGGGAATGGCCGACCGTGTCATCCTCCAGAGTTTCAACGCGCGTTCAGTAGAGGTATGCCGGGATATTGCCCCGCACGTGCCACGTGGGTTGTTGCGTTTGGTGCCTCGTGAAGAGGACATGGGACTTGCGCAGCGGCTTGAGGTTGTTGCGGTGAACCCGTCGATTCGGGGCTTCCACGCGCGTAGGGATTTTGTTGAAGAAGTTCTGGGCCGTGACCTGGCCGTTTTTGTCTACACCACGGACTCGCCGCGTGACTGGGAGAAGCTCGTAGGGGCAGGGGTCACGGGTATCATCACGAACCAGCCTGGGCGACTCCAAGGGTTCTTGGCTGCGAAGTACGACATCGCGCATTCGTAAGGGGCGATTATTGGGACGCGCCCTCGCACGTCATAAGGGGACGCGCCCTCCCATTTCACATGGGGATACCCCACCGCAGGCACCTTCACGCCTGTCTAATATGAGTGCCAACGCATAAGTTGTTTCGAAGGAGAAAACGTGGCACAAAAAGCAGACGTGCTGGTGACAAACGTTGCACTGTTCGACGGGGAAGCGTTTAAAGACGGAACCTACGACGTGCGTGTCGAGGAAGGGCGCTTCAGCGCTGTCGAACCTGCAGGAACACTTGAGAAGCGCGAGTCAGAAACCGTTGTGGATGGTACGGGGCACACCCTGACCCCAGGAATCATCGACTGCCACATCCACGCGCTGGTCAACAACGCGGGTTCGCTCGAAGGGTTCACCGAACCGTTCTCTCTCCAGTTCTACCGAGGCGTCGAAAACCTTCGTTTGACGCTGGAAGCTGGGGTCACCTCGGCGAGGGACGCCGGCGGAGCGGACGCGGGTGTGCGCGAAGCTCTGGAACGCGGGCTGGTGCGCGGGCCGCGACTCAAAGTGGCCGTCACCATCATGAGCCAGACCGCTGGACACGGCGACGGGATGTTGCCCTCAGGTGCATGTTCGCCCATGCTGATGCCCCACCCTGGGCGCCCATCTGGAGTGGCCGACGGCGCCCAGGGTGTGCAGGTGAAAACGCGTGAGCTGATCCGCGCTGGTGCCGACCACATCAAGATTTGTTCAACCGGGGGAGTGTTGTCCGCGGCTGACGACCCGCGCCACTCACAGTTCACGGTGGACGAAATTTCCACGATTGTTGCAGAAGCCACCGCGCAGGGACGCCGCGTCATGTCACACGCGCAGGGGACCGCAGGTATCAAGAATGCGGTGCTGGCCGGGGTCGCCTCGATCGAACACGGCATCTACTTGGACGACGAAACTGTTGACCTGATGCTTGAGCGAGACTGTGTCCTGGTGCCCACGTTGCAGGCTCCGCTGGCAGTGATTCGCGCTGCTGAGGCGGGTGTGCCGATTCCTGAAGCCATGGTCGAGAAAGCGCGCCGAGTGGCCGAGCGTCACCGCGAGTCTGTTGCCATGGCTCACCAAGCGGGCGTGCGGATCGCCATGGGAACCGACGCCGGGGTAGGCGTTCACGGGCAGAATTTGGAGGAATTGGAACTCATGGCTGGTGTGGGGATGAGTACCGCCGAGGTGTTGCGCGCCTCCACCGCAAACGCCGCGGACTTGATGGGTGATGACTCAGTGGGCAGAGTGCGCGTGGGTAACCACGGTGACTTTGTGCTGTTTGAAGGAAGTCTGGAAGAGAGCGGTGTTGGACAGTTGCGCAGTGTTGAGAAGCGTGTTTTCCAAGGCGGCGTGGCTGTTTAGCACCTGATGGTTTGGAAGCGCGGGGTGATGTGGATGCGAGGCTGAATGAAGACGTGCCCAAATTTTGCATCACCCCGCGCGGGTGTGTATAGTTTTCTTTCGTTGCCCCAATAGCTCAGTCGGCAGAGCGTTTCCATGGTAAGGAAAAGGTCAAGGGTTCGATTCCCTTTTGGGGCTCTCGTGCGAATTACGGTTCGTGCCTATGGCGGGGTAGCTCAGCTGGTTAGAGCGCACGACTCATAATCGTGAGGTCGCGGGATCGAGTCCCGCCTCCGCTACCACACAAACAAGGTCAGCTCCAAAGCGAGCTGGCCTTGTGTGGTTTCTGGCCGAGGTGTGAAACAGAGAGTCTCGACCGCCAGGCGGCCGGGCATGAGAGTGCTCAGTGTTGGTAGACTCTGGATGCTCGGTTTCTCGAAATGTTTTTAGTCTTTGAGTGAATCAGCCGGTTGTAACTTTTGTGGGTTATAGGCCAAAAAGTGTGTATGGGCCTGGCGTGTCAGGGGTGTCTTCCTGCCCATCCTTGTCGGAGTTTGATGCCGTCTTCGTAGGTGAA
>NZ_JASPDO010000052.1 GCF_030230605.1 Brevibacterium sp. UMB1308A | reverse complement strand
CGCCAGGCCCATACACTCTTTTTGGCCTATAACCCTTATTGACCCGGTAGCCACCAAGGTTGCTGAAACGAGAAAGTCCCGGAACGCATGTTCCGAGACTTTCTGTGTGTTGTCGGGGTGACAGGATTTGAACCTGCGACCCTTCGCTCCCAAAGCGAATGCGCTACCAAGCTGCGCCACACCCCGTGTTTTGACAACTCGAAAAGCATAACCCACAAAAAAGTTTTTGCAAAGTTGGGGTGAAAAATGTGTGTCGAGGTGTGAATATCGGTGTTCTGACGTCGTGAATATCGGGCTGACCTTGGGAAATACACGAATGTAGCCTCGGATTTGGTTTTTGGCGAGCGGTGTACTACAGTTGGTTGAGCGCTCGGGGATGTAGCTCAATGGTAGAGCCTCAGTCTTCCAAACTGATAGTGCGGGTTCGATTCCCGTCATCCCCTCGGATTAAAAGTCCCGGTGGTTGTGCGCCACCGGGACTTTTACTTTGCGCAGAATCTGGTTGAACCCGCAATGCTGGGTTAATGCGGGTTAATGCTCCAGGCGTTTCCGATGTGCGTAAACCTGGGGTAAACCATTAGACTAGTCAGTTGTGTTCTGCGGGAGAATTGCCCGCGTAAGTTTTAACGAGAGGTAAAAAGTGAAGAGCTCCGTCGAGAAACTCGACCCAACCCGGGTCAAGCTCAGCGTTGAAGTACCGTTTGCCGAACTCAAGCCGAGCATCGACGAGGCCTACAAGCAGATCGCTCGTCAGATCAACGTGCCTGGATTCCGTCGTGGCAAGGTGCCAGCAAAACTGATCGACCACCGTGTTGGTCGCCCTGTTGTCATGCAGGAAGCTGTGAACAACAGCCTCGACGACTTCTTCCGTCGCGCAGTTGAAGAAAACAACGTAGAACCCCTGGGTCAGCCTGAAGTAGAGGTATCAGAAGTCCCAGGTTTGGACGGAAAAGACGAAGGTGAACTGAAGTTCACCGTTGAGGTTGACTGCGTCCCAGAAGTCGAACTTCCTGAATACTCCGACATCAGCGTTGAAGTTGAGCCCATCGAAGTTACAGAAGAAGACGTCGAAGCAGAACTCGATGCCCTGCGTAGCCGTTTTGGCACCCTCATTGAAGTAGACCGTCCTGCTGAGAACGACGACTTCGTGACCCTTGACCTGGTCGCCCTGGTCGAGGAAGAAGAAGTGGACTCCGCAACCGACGTTTCCTACCAGGTTGGCTCCGGCACCATGCTCAAGGGTATGGACGAAGCTCTGGACGGGCTGTCTGAAGGTGAAGAAACCAGCTTCGAAACCCAGCTCGCCGGTGGAGAACACGCTGGTAAAGACGCACTGGTCAAGCTCACCCTCAAGACCGTCAAAGAACGTGAACTCGCTGAGGCTGACGACGACTTTGCCCAGATGGCTTCTGAGTTCGACACAATTGAAGAACTTCGCGAAGACCTTAAGGAAACGGCAAAGCGCAACAAGGAACTCGAACAGGGCGTTGAAGCACGCGACAAGGTCCTGGAGGCGCTCCTTGAAAAGGTCGACGTGCCTGTTCCAGCCAAGCTTGTCGAAGCTGAAGTCAACCGCCACCTGGAAAACGAAAACCGCACAGAAGACGACGAACACCGCAAGGAAGTCACGGAAGAAACTGAGCGCACCATGCGTACCCAGTTCATCCTTGACGCCATTGTGAAGGCCGAGTCGATCGAGGTTTCCCAGCAGGAACTCATCGAGTACATCATGACTGCTTCACAGCAGTACGGCATGAGCCCTCAGGACTTCATGCAGGCCCTCGGATCACAGGGGCAGGTTATGGCTCTTCAGGCAGATGTTGCACGTCGCAAGGGACTCGCAAGCGTTTTGTCCGAAGCGAAGGTCGTGGACACGGAAGGCAATGAGGTCGACATGACAGCCTTCACCACCCCAGAAGCTGACGAAGAAGAAGTTGCTGAGGCTGAAGCCGAAGCTGAAGAAGCCGTTGAAGAAGCCGAAACTGCTGAAAACGCAGAAGACGCAGCGGAAGGCGACGACAAGTAAGTCGCTTCCGCCACAGAGCCCGCCACGTACGCCAGCCGTGCGCGGCGGGTTTTCTGTATTCCACCTCGGCCGTACTCTTTCACGCTGATGGCGAACAACAGGCGTACTGGGACTAAAACTGACCCCAAGCGGGTTAAAGTTCGTAGAAATTACCTCTATTACAGGAGTGAAACGTGACGAACCACGAATGGACAATGGATGTCCCAGGCTCCGGCATGGGCCTGGACGACCACATCTACAACCGCCTGCTCAAAGAGCGGATCATCTGGCTGGGTTCCGAAGTGCGTGACTCCAACGCAAACGCTATCTGCGCACAGATGATGCTCCTGGCCGCTGAGGACCCGGAAAAGGATATCTGGTTGTACATCAACTCCCCAGGCGGGTCCGTGACCGCCGGCATGGCAATCTACGACACCATGCAGTACATCAAGCCCGATGTGGGAACCGTTGCAATGGGAATGGCTGCGTCAATGGGGCAGTTCCTCCTGTCGTCCGGTGCGAAGGGTAAGCGGTTCGCAACCCCGCACGCTCGTATTCTTATGCACCAGCCTTTGGGCGGAATCGGTGGTACCGCTACCGACATTAAGATCCAGGCTGAACTCATTCTTCACATGAAGCGCCAGATGGCCGAAATCACCGCGGAGCAGACAGGCAAGACGGTTGAACAGATCCTCAAGGACAACGACCGCGACCACTGGTTCACCGCAGATGAAGCCTTGGATTACGGATTCATTGACAAAGTGGTAACCCACGCAGCCGACGTTCCAGCAGCTGCATCCAACTGATCGGAGACTTTCATGACACACATTGACCCATGGGCAACCGCTGGAAACATGCCAACGTCGCGCTATGTGATGCCACAGTTCGAAGAGCGCACACCATACGGTTTCAAGCGTCAAGACCCATACACCAAACTCTTTGAAGACCGAGTGATCTTCTTAGGCGTGCAGGTGGACGACACCTCGGCCGACGACGTGATGGCCCAGCTGCTTGTCTTGGAGAGTCAGGACCCAGACCGCGACATCACGTTGTACATCAACTCGCCGGGTGGATCGTTCACAGCACTTACCGCAATTTACGACACCATGCAGTACATCAAGCCAGAGATCCAGACCGTGTGTTTGGGGCAGGCTGCCTCTGCTGCGGCGGTTCTGCTGGCAGCGGGTGCGCCTGGAAAGCGTCTCGCGCTTCCAAACGCGCGCGTGCTCATCCACCAGCCCGCTATGCAGGGGCAAGGTCAGGGGCAGGCGTCTGACCTTGAGATCCAGGCGGCCGAAGTGCTACGTATGCGTCGTTGGCTTGAAGAGACTTTGGCTAAGCACTCCAACAAGAGCGCTGATGAGGTCTCCAACGACATTGAGCGCGACCTATTCCTCACCGCCGAAGAAGCGAAGAACTACGGTCTGGTCGACCAGGTGCTCAGCAGCCGTAAAGGCGTGAAGTAACCGCTCAAACGGCGCAAAGCGAGCAGTACGGCGCATTATATTGCGTAGTTTTGCTCGCTTGGGGATGCGGACGGATTCTTGGAGGATTCCGTTATGTCGTATACCAAGGAGCAGC
>NZ_JASPDO010000051.1 GCF_030230605.1 Brevibacterium sp. UMB1308A | reverse complement strand
GGACTGCGCTATGAGCGCGAAGTCCGGGTTCGTCAGTAGTTCGCGCGCGTTTGTATCCAGCGTTGCATGAAAGTTTCATACACTCGGTTCACACGCTTCTTACCGTCAATGGCGATGTGGGCGAGCAGTTCTGAAACCTCTTGCGGGGTGTAATACTCGCCCCCGGATTTACCGGCGTTGGAGGCGTACATCTGCATGAGGAACTCATAAGCGTCGCCGAACAGGTCAATGGAGTTGTCTGCGTACTCACCGCCGAGAGGGAGATCCCCAATCGCGTTTAACAGCTTCACGAGTTTTGCGTTTCGCTGCGCAACGGTGTTGCCAAGGCGTGAGTGGTTGACCTCGAAGTCGTCAAACAGACCTTTGATGTCGTGTTCGCTTCGGGCCCCCACCGCAGAAGCTTCGATGTCTCGGAACACCGCCTCGAGAGTTTCGTTGAGGTTCGGGTCGTTTTCTGCTCGCTTCCTGACGTTTTCGAACAGTTCGGACGGCAAGATGAAAAAGCCCTTGTCGTTGACGATGCTCGGACGGGCGAACTCTGCGTCTTCGTCAGAGAGCTTTGCGTAATCAAAGTTCGGATCGCCGGCTTCGCGCTCACCCTTGTTGATGAACGCGGTGAGGTTTTCCGAGATGAAACGATAAAACAGTGCGCCGAGCACATAGGATTTGAAGTCCCAGCCGTCAACTGATCCGCGTAGATCGTTCGCGACCTGCCAGATGGTTTTGTGGAGCGCGGCACGCTGCTGCTCTTTGTTCATCCGTGAAACTCCTTGTCACAGTGCTTGGCTGCGGAGGTTGTTCCGCGCCTTATGGTTCCGAACCGGGAACCATAGAAATCACAGTAGCCCGCAGCACTGACATTCGTACAGATCCACGCCGCCCCGCGGTCTACTCTGAAATGCGGTAGGCCTTGGTATAGCAATTGCTTCTGTAGCTGTTTTGTCGCTCGTCGATGTGGCTTGTCATCAAGCCTCACCATGTGCGACTAACTCTTTATGGGCAGAATAAGCGCCAAGACTACGCCAGGATTCGTGGGCCGCTTGATCCATTTGTTGAGGTGTTCAACCTCAACCCTTAGGGATGGCGAGGAAGCCACGTTCTAGCTACTGGAGACTCCATTCCAGTCATCAGGGAAACCCATCTCGTCGATTTTCCGTAGTTCCAGGGGCTCATATTCCTCCGCAATCAGTCTATGAATTTTTTTTACCCAGGTGGATCCCGGAGAGACGCTCCGAGGCATGAATGCTATGGCAGTGAGAGCGCCGAAGAGCCGTTCACTTTGCCCCTTCGGGAGACAAGACAGTTCTTGTATCGTTCGGAAAGCATTCGTCGCTGCCGGGGTGAAGTGGCGGTTCCATACGCGGCCGTGATGTGCACCTGTGTTTCGCAGAACGGTGAGTTGTTCGCACCATCGAGCGAGGGGATCTTGGTTGTAGTAGCTCTTCTTCTGCTTAGAGTTCAATCGATCGACGTCGCCAAAGAAACCGAAACTGTGTGCAATACTCCGCTGATCATCAAGAGTGAGGCCATCAAAGAGGATGGAAATATCGGAAAAATCAAGGACATCAGCAAGAACCCAGAATGGGTAATCCCCGTAGTTGACACTGTAGTGAGCCACAGCGCGGTTACGTTTTCGCTCGCGATCCACACGCTTCTCAGCAGTCTCTAGCCAGTCTTGATGCCGGAAATCCTCACGAAAGATACCTGGATCTTTGTAAGATAAGGCTCCTTTCGCGACGAGTAGTTCGCCGATCCGTGCACGTAGCGCAACCTCAATCCGCTCAATCCCATCGTAAATAAGTGTGCGCATTTTACGGTCGAATTCGTAGAGAGCGACTATTTCTTCGAACTTCGTGCCTCGCACAAAGCTGTCGGCGCGTTGCGGCTGTTTGGGGTCTTCAGGCTCTGGGAGAATCCGGTAGGCGTACCAATACCCGGACAGCCTGTAGTAAGAGACGCTAGACAGCCACTGCCTTGCTAGGGATTCGTTGAGCTCCATCCCTCGTGAGCGCATGAGGGCAATCTGCACTTCAACCGTGGTGGGATTTTTGATCTTCTTCATCGGGTTTTCATGCCTCGAAAGAAATCCAGCCCGTCTCCAACCTGATGGTCGAAGCGGGCTGAACGATTACCTAAATAATGCCACGGCCCCAGCGCGTTGGGTGGCCTCATTTGGCTACAGGAGCATGACGGCTAGATCGAGAAAAACAAAGACCGGCCCTGGGCTCCCACCAAAATGGGTAGCGGTACCGGTCATGTTGGTATTCAGGCTAGGCGATGACACCTAGCTGTGCAACGGTGAGGGCTCGACAAGCCACTCGATAATGTTTTTGTGTTGGATCCCGTCGCGGCTCATGTCGAACTGGTCCATGCTCAGCACGGTTTTCGGGAAGTTGTCGGTAACCCCGCGAAAGGCACCGAACTCGCGGTCGACGGTGTTTTGGCTGCCGAGCAGGTAACTCACCTGGAAGTACTCAGTGTCGGAACCTTTGCGGGCGATGAAGTCAATCTCGCGCGCGCCGGCTCTTCCGACACTTACCTCGTACCCGCGCGCAAGCAGCTCCACGCACACGATGTTTTCGAGGGTCAGCTCAATGTCGGCCTGGTTCGAAAGGCCGAGCGTTTCACGAAAACCGTGATCCACCGCATAGTACTTCTCAGTTGCCCGAAGCCTCGCCTTCCCCGCAATGTCAAAGCGCGGAACCCGATAAATCAAGAAAGCGTTCACGCAAAACTCAAGGTAGTTCAACACGGTATCAACCGAAACGGTGCGCCCCTCGCTTTTGAAAAAACGCACCAGTGACTGCGCCGAGAAGGTTTTTCCAATATTTGCGAAGCAGTAACCGACGATGCGGTGAAAAATGTCGACGTCGCGGATCTGGTGATACTCAATCACGTCTTTGAGCACAACCGAGTTGTACACCGAGTCAAGGTAGTCGAGCGAGGGTTCCCGGTCGAGGTTGAAGTATTTCAACGCCGGGAAACCGCCGAACTGCACAAAGTGCTGGAAGTGTTCGCTCAGTGTGCGGTCGCTTTGGCGGTGCAGCTCGACAAATTCCGCAAACGAAAACGGTTGGATCAAGAACTCAACGTAGCGACCGGCAAGATGTGTGGCGAGATCACCGGAAAGCATGCGCGAATTCGACCCGGTGACATAGATATCTGCGTCATAGTCGACGCGGATCGCGTTGATGGCTTTCTCCCAGTCGGCGACCTGCTGAATTTCGTCAAAGAAGAAATACGCGCGGGTGTTTTTGTTGAGGTTTTCGGCTTCGATGCGCCGTAGCAGCGCCGCTGCGTCTGTGATGTGAAGCCCGTCAGCGGACTCAAAATTCATCGCAAACACTTGTGGATCAGCGCTGCCCGCGCGAATCACTTCTTGCAGCTGCTGCAGAATCGTAGATTTGCCGCAGCGACGCACACCGGTGAGCACCTTCACGAGGGGTTTGTCGATAAAGGGCTGGATCCGCGAAAAGTATCTCGGGCGTTCAATGATTCTGTCCACCACAAACCTCCCTGTTTTGTCGAGTATAGTCGACAAGCTGCTACTTTGCGGAGGTTTTGTCGATCATAGTCGACAAGAATCGCGCTGGCTCGGGCACAAAACAGCGCACCGCGGGAAGGTTGCCGGCGTGTGCCAGCGTCCAACCCGCGGTGCGCTATTCGGACGGTGCGGCCCGAATCGAGCCGCTGAGCCCTCGAGCCGTTAAGCCCTTGAGCCTAGAAGTCCCAGTCGTCGTCGGTGGTGTCTTCGCCCTTACCGATGATGTAGCTCGATCCTGATCCACTGAAGAAGTCGTGGTTTTCGTTGCTGCCAGGTGACAGCGCCGCGAGAATCTCAGGGTTCACTTCGGTCTCTTCAGCGGTAAACCGCGACGGGTAACCGAGGTTCATCAGCGCCTTGTTCGCGTTGTAACGCACGAACACGGCAACGTCGTCCATCAGGCCGAGCGGCTCGTACAGCTCACCCGAGTACTGCAGCTCAAGCTCGTAGAGCTCTTCCAGCAGGTCGAAGGTGAACTTGCGCATCTCTTCCTGACGCTCTTTGCTCTGCGTCTCGAGTCCGCGCTGGTACTTGTAACCCGAGTAGTAACCATGCACTGCCTTGTCACGCAGAATCAGGCGGATCATGTCTGCGGTGTTCGTCAGCGTCGCGTGCACCGAGAAGTGCAGCGGCAGGTAGAACCCTGCGTACAGCAGCAGCGACGACAGCAGCGTCGAAGACACTTTACGCTTGAGCGGATCATCGCCGTAGTAGTGGTGCAGCACCTTCTTGCAGCGTTCCTGCAGCAGATCGTTGGCAACTGCCCAGCGGTAGGCGTCGTCGATTTCCGGGGTGCTCGTCAGCGTTGAGAACACCGAGGAGTACGAGCGGGCGTGCACCGACTGCATGAACGCAATGTTGGTGTAGACGGCCTCTTCGTGTTCGGTGCGGGAGTCTTGGATCTGCACGATCTCACCGACAGTTGCCTGCACGGTGTCGAGCATGGTCAGACCGGTGAAGACGCGCATCGTGAGGGTGCGCTCTTCCTGGGTCATTTTCTGCCACGCGGGGATGTCGTTTGACAGCGGCACCTTCTCTGGCAGCCAGAAGTTCGCGGTCAGACGGTTCCACACCTCGAGGTCTTTGTCGTCGGTGACGCGGTTCCAGTTAATGGGGCGCAGCCGCGCTGCCGGGTCGTGGCGGTACGACGGCGGGGTGACCGAGATCTCTTGCAGCGGGCGGTCGGTGTTCAACGGATCAGTCATAGTTCAATAAAGCTCTTTCACTAGTGGTGTCTGGTGGTCAGTGCGCGGAGTGCGCGGACGGCGCGCGGTGCGCCCGCGCGCGCAGCACGGGC
>NZ_JASPDO010000050.1 GCF_030230605.1 Brevibacterium sp. UMB1308A | reverse complement strand
TGAAGTCTCGGGACATCGTTCACTCGATGTCCCGAGACTTTTTGCGTTTTGGGGTGTTGATGTGTCGGGTCATCGTTCCCCTTTTTTGTGTGTGGGGTTCTTGTTTTTGGTTGGTAGTTTTTGGTGGGGTCGATGGTGTATTCGGCGATGATTTCTCCGGTTGTTTTGTTGATTGCGATGGCGTTGGGTCCGGCGCTGCCTGGGGTCGCGGAGTCGCCGGAATGCGTCGTTTAGCTACAGTCGAGTTCGATTTTGGGGCTCGGTTGTATCCAAAAGAGCCCAAAACTGTGGCGCGCGTCACTATTTAGGGGTGTTTTGGGGTTATTTGGCTACAGTCCACAAATTGGACTGTAGCCAAACGCGTTCTAGGGGCCGAGGCGGGGGATGTCCTGCGTGTTAGTGCGGTTATCGCGGGTTACCCACCACAAGTGAGATGTTTTTCGTTTGCTGTGGTGAGTAACTCGCCGATTTTTGGCCTAAAACGTGAACAAAACGAACAAAAAGGGTGTGTAGTCATCACATTAGATTGAGCTGTGTTGGGTAAACGGTTTTTGCGCAGTCTGCTCCATTTTTAGGACCTTTTAAGGACAAGGTGTTCCATCTCCGGGCTGTGTTGGTGGGTAGACAGTTACTGGTCGAGCCATGGTTCCCCAACCTCCAGCTCTGTTCACCCTGGGGCAACATTCATGCAAGAACGTGTTCACCGCAGATGTGTAAAAACGTGTGATGAAGTGTCTGCCGGTGTGCCCAGCTAAGCGCGCCACACACCCAGACTGGACCAGTCCCATTCCCCTCGGGAAAACACGCCTGTAAGAGGAGCACATAGATGCCGCGCAAAATCAGCACCAAAATCATGGCCAGTGGACTGGCCTGCGGACTTGTAGCATCCGGAGTTGCTTTCGGTGCTCCAGCACTTGCTGAAATCGCAGACCAGAACGGTGCAAACAACTCAATGGCGGGGCCATTCGTGCGCACCGCAACATACCCCGTGTACCAGAACGTGCCCAAGGACGTTGACCCCAACGACGAAACGGTTGCAGAGATTTCGACCGTAACCCCCGACGGCAACACCATGATTTACACCGATGCTGCGGGAAAGCGCATCGGTTTCCTGGACATCTCCGACCCGGCTAACCCAAAGGGTGACGGAAGCCTCAACCTCGCAACTTTGGGTAACGCGGATGACCAGCCCACCTCGGTCGCGGTAGCCGGCGACTACGTACTGGTCGTTATCGACGAAACCGGTGGCGACTTTGAAAACCCTAAGGGCCGGGTTGACGTCGTTAAATTGTCCGACCACTCCCGTGTGGCATCGATCGACCTCAAGGGCCAGCCTGACTCGATCGCCATCAGTGAAGACGGCAAGCACGCCGCGATCGCAATCGAAAACCAGCGTGACGAAGACAAAGGCGACGGTGGCCTCCCACAGATGCCAACCGGCTTCCTGCAGACCATCAACCTCGACGGTGACCCCTCAAACTGGGGCGCCAAACCGATCATGTTCAACGATGAGGACGGCAACCCGCTCCCAATCGTCAAAGACGCTGGCCTGGACACCCCAGAAGACCTGGAACCCGAATACGTGTCCTTTAACTCCGGCCACAAGGTTGCGATGACGTTCCAGGAAAACAACGGAGTCGCAATTGTTGACGTTGCCACCGGGGAGATCGAATCAGTCTTTAACGCCGGCGCTCCCACGATCAAAGGCGTTGACGCCACCAAAGACGGCCTGATCAAGGCTACAGACTCCATCACCGCGCCTCGTGAACCCGACGCAATCGACTGGATCGACGACGAGCACGTGGCCACGGCCAACGAAGGTGACTGGAAGGGCGGCACCCGCGGTTGGACCGTCTTTGACACCACGGGCAATGTCGCGTGGGACGCCGGCAACTCGTTCGCAGAAATCGCAATCCAGCACGGTCTGCACATCGAAAAGCGCGCTGACAAGAAGGGGCCAGAACCAGAAGGTATCGCAGTAGCCGAAATGAACGGCACGCGTTACGCATTTGTTGGTTCAGAACGCTCCAACTTCGTGGCCGTGTATGACGTCGAAAACCCTGCCGAACCTAAGTTCAAGCAGGTGCTTTTCACCACCAACGGGCCAGAAGGCATCCTGCCTATCCCAGAACGCAACCTGCTCGCTATCTCCTCAGAAGTAGACGAAGCAGACAACGCTGTGCGCTCCTCGGTTGGCCTCTACGAGCTGGGCGGCAAGCAGCCAGAAGTCCCACAGCCATCCATCGTGTCGGAAAAGGAAGGCGACCAGTACATCGGCTGGACTGCCCTGGGAGCCCTGACCGCAGACCAGAAGGACGCAACGAAACTCTTTGCCGCCTCGGACTCCGCGCTGTCACACGGGCAGGTCTACACCGTTGACGCTTCCCAGACCCCCGCGCGCATCACCGAAGCGCGCACCGTGATGGACCAGGGCAAGCCGGCAGAGGGTCTGGACATCGAAGGTCTGGCAACCCGCAAGGACGGCGGATTCTGGCTGGCTTCAGAAGGCAAGACCGGTGCTGAAAACGCTCTGATCCGCACCGATGACAAGCTCAACATCGAAGAGCGTGTGTCGTTGCCGGAAGAAATTTCGAAGCACATCGGCAAGTGGGGTCTGGAAGGAGTGGACAGCCACGTCAACGCGGCCGGTGAAGAGGAAGTGTTCTTCGTGGTGCAGCGTCCGCTGTGGGAAGACCCAGAGGTTAAGGACCGCAAGGCTCTTGAAGGCGAAAACACAACGCGGATTGGTAAGTACAACGTCAAGACCAAGGAGTTCGACTGGTTCAGCTACGAACTCCAAGGCACCGACACCAAGGGCGACTGGATGGGCCTGTCCGAGATCACCGTGATCGACGACAAGACCGTGGCTGTTATTGAGCGCGACAAGCTCAACGGACCAGACGCCAAGGTCAAGCGCGTCGTCAAGGTGACGCTGCCAGACGTCCCAGACGCAGACGCCGGCGGAGTCCCACCAGCCCAGCCGGTCACCAAGGCTGATGCTGTTGACGTACTCCCATACCTCAGGGCCACAAACGGTTGGACCCAGGAAAAGCTCGAAGGGTTCACAATCGCAGCTGACGGCCAGGCCTACGCTGTGACTGACAACGACGGACTGGACGACGCGACCGGGGAAACCGTGTTCTTGCGCCTGGGCAAGATTTTTGACGCCGAGGAGCCTCCCGCAGAAGAGCCTACCGACGAACCTTCCGACGCACCTTCGGAAGCTCCAGGTGAGAAACCGGGCGAGGGCCCATCTGAGGAACCTGGCGACGACGCGACTGACCGCCCATCTGAAACCCCGGGTGAAGCACCGGGCAAGCCTGCACCAACGGACGACCCTTCGGAAGCCCCTGCCCAGCCGGGTGACGGTTCGGACGATGATTCCACCTCGGGACAGGGAGATAACAACGACGGCAAGCCACTTCCACGTACGGGTGTGAACGTGGCTGTGAGCCTGGGACTCGCCGCCCTCCTTGTAGGAGTTGGTGGGGCCGCAGTGCTCCTGGCGCGTCGCAAGAAGTAAGTAGCGCTGGCGTAACGCTTGAGGGTCCGCCCCGCACTTGGTTGGTAGTGCGGGGCGGGCCTTTTGTGTTGGTCGGACAGTGGTTGGTGGGTGCGCCCGAGGTGTACCCGACTGATGACGTACGTGCCCGTTTGGGAACAGGAGGCAGCACCGCTCGTGGGCGGGGCCGCCGTAACCTGAACACATGAGAGCAAAACTGTGGGCACGAAGTCGAACCGTCATGATTGCCATGAGTGTGTTTCTTGTGGCTACGGCAGGGACGGCATGTGACGTGTTGTGGCCCGGTCCTGGACCTAACCCTGGGCCAGTGCCAGTGCCCACGAGCGCGCCTCAGAACATGACCCGTGAAGAGTTCCGCGACTTTGCTCAGTCGCAGAAGGGCATCAAAGATGCGGAGGTCAAGGGTGACCACATTCGCATTGAGGTCGATGAGAAGACTTCGCCGGCGGAGCTTTCGTTGACCATGGACGCGCTTGAGGAAAAGTATCGCAATGTGAGGTTTGATGTCGATGTGGACCTGGTGATTGCCAGGGGCGTGTTTGAGGCTGAGGTGACGTACGTTGACCCAACGAGCTCCCCGTCTATTCCGCGCTATGCTTTTCCCTCATTCGACCTGGTACATCAGCTTGCGGGGCACAAACACATCACGAGCGGCACAATCCGAGGAAAAAGAGTGTCTGCCACTGTGGATAAGGACCCGTTTGACTGGATGCGCACTGAAGCAAAAGACGTCGACGGTGTTTTCACCGCGACGAACGGGGAGAAGGAAGACGCAAAACGCACCGATGTCACCATGAATCCGCATGATGTGGCTCAGCAACGCCTCGCAGACGCGATCCACGCAGAGGTCAAGAAAAATGGCGGGGAATTGCGGGAGCTCGAAGTGGGGTTTGAACCCCAGACCAGCTCCGATCATGTATCCGTGAACGCGAGCTTCCCAGATGCGAAAGCTGTGGACAAAGTGAGCGGGGTGTTCGCGAAGGACCACAAGGACGTGTCAACCCGTTTTATCACCTCGGGCCTCCGGGTCATCCAGAGTGCTGAAGGTTCTTTGCCTCGCCACCGTAAACAGATCGACTCTGAACAGGCGCTGGGCGTGTATCGCCAGTTGACAGCAAAAAACATCAATGTGGAGATAGTTGACCTGTCAGAGGCGCGGTTTGAGGTTGCTCTAGAGACGTCGCAACAGATAAGAACAACACTTTCGGAAGTGAACGGACTTCCAGCGGGCGTGGGCTCCGTGTCCGTGCGGCACAAGGATCAGAGGGCGGACAGTAACACGTATCTGAACCGCGATGAATGGGGTCAGTACGCATCCGTTGTTGCGAACATGTGGGATGCCGGGTTCTACGATTTCACGTTGTCGACGATGTTCGTGCGGAATGCGAAGTTCAGTGTGGATTTCGAGACTCCAGTGGAGGGGCCGGCTTTGAGGCCGAGTCACGCGCGCGCCGGTATTCAAGCCCTACGCGCAAGCGGGTACGACGGGGTGGCCTACATCAGCGTGAACGAGGGTAACCACCTGGACTTTGTATCTACCGTGTGTGGCAAAGCGAAGAAGGCGCGGAACGCGCTAAGTGGCGCGCCATCTAAACCTGACGGTGCTGAACGCGCGTTCCTTGACGAATGGAACCGCACGGCTACGTGTTAGTTGCCCGAGGTGGTTCCAAGTGAGCTCGTCACGGCACCGTACTGCGGACGGCGGGACGGATCATGTGAGCGGAACTTGCGACGACCTCGGCGGGGGAGCGGGGAGCGGGGTGAACGGACGCAACGGGGCAACATAGCCACCCGGGAACACAGAAGCGGGCACTGTTCTGGCTCAAGAAC
>NZ_JASPDO010000049.1 GCF_030230605.1 Brevibacterium sp. UMB1308A | reverse complement strand
GTGGTGGTGTATTGTTTTTATTCGCTGCCTGATGCGGCTGATTCTCTTTGGTTTGGGGTTTTGGTTGGTTTGTGTTGTGGTGGTTTGAGAACTCAAGAGCGTGTTTTGTACTACTTTTTATGTTTTGATAATGCCAGTAACAGCTGAATGATTTTGTTGTTTGGTTGTTTTTTGTGCGTTGAATGCTTTATTTTGTAGAGTGTTTTTCGTTATTTTTCTTATTTTTTGTGAGTCATGTATTGTGATTCTTCATGATTTTTTTGTGGAGGGTTTGATTCTGGCTCAGGACGAACGCTGGCGGCGTGCTTAACACATGCAAGTCGAACGGGATCCTTTCTAGCTTGCTAGGGGGGTGAGAGTGGCGAACGGGTGAGTAACGCGTGATTAACCTGCCGTGTAGTTTGGAATAGCTCCTGGAAACGGGTGGTAATGCCGAATGTTCCACATGCTCGCATGGGTGTGTGGGAAAACGTTTTAGTGCTATGCGATGGGATCGCGTCCTATCAGCTTGTTGGTGGGGTAGTGGCCTACCAAGGCTTCGACGGGTAGCCGGCCTGAGAGGGCGACCGGCCACATTGGGACTGAGATACGGCCCAGACTCCTACGGGAGGCAGCAGTGGGGAATATTGCACAATGGGGGGAACCCTGATGCAGCGACGCCGCGTGCGGGATGACGGCCTTCGGGTTGTAAACCGCTTTTAATTGGGAGCAAGCGCAAGTGAGTGTACCTTTTGAATAAGCACCGGCTAACTACGTGCCAGCAGCCGCGGTAATACGTAGGGTGCAAGCGTTGTCCGGAATTATTGGGCGTAAAGAGCTCGTAGGCGGTTTGTCGCGTCTGGTGTGAAAGTCCATCGCTTAACGGTGGATTGGCGCTGGGTACGGGCAGGCTAGAGTGTAGTAGGGGAGACTGGAATTCTCGGTGTAACGGTGGAATGTGTAGATATCGGGAAGAACACCAATGGCGAAGGCAGGTCTCTGGGCTATTACTGACGCTGAGGAGCGAAAGCGTGGGGAGCGAACAGGATTAGATACCCTGGTAGTCCACGCCGTAAACGGTGGATGCTGGATGTGGGGCCCTTTCCACGGGTTCTGTGTCGGAGCTAACGCGTTAAGCATCCCGCCTGGGGAGTACGGCCGCAAGGCTAAAACTCAAAGAAATTGACGGGGGCCCGCACAAGCGGCGGAGCATGCGGATTAATTCGATGCAACGCGAAGAACCTTACCAAGACTTGACATGTTAACGATGGCCTCAGAGATGGGGTGTCTCTTCGGAGCGTTTTCACAGGTGGTGCATGGTCGTCGTCAGCTCGTGTCGTGAGATGTTGGGTTAAGTCCCGCAACGAGCGCAACCCTTGTCTTGTGTTGCCAGCACGTTATGGTGGGAACTCACAAGAGACCGCCGGGGTTAACTCGGAGGAAGGTGGGGATGACGTCAGATCATCATGCCCCTTACGTCTTGGGCTTCACGCATGCTACAATGGCCGGTACAGCGAGGTGCGATAGGGTGACCTGGAGCGGATCTCTGAAAACCGGTCTCAGTTCGGATCGGAGCCTGCAACTCGGCTCCGTGAAGGTGGAGTCGCTAGTAATCGCAGATCAGCAACGCTGCGGTGAATGCGTTCCCGGGCCTTGTACACACCGCCCGTCAAGTCATGAAAGTGGGCAGCACCCGAAGCCGGTGGCCTAACAGTTTTTGCTGGGGGAGCCGTCTAAGGTGAGGTTCGCGATTGGGACTAAGTCGTAACAAGGTAGCCGTACCGGAAGGTGCGGCTGGATCACCTCCTTTCTACGGAGATTTGAGAGACCACTGTGTGTGGTTTGTTTTTAGGCACAACTTGAGACCATGCTTGTTTTGTGAGTGTGGGGTTGTGTGTGGTGTGGAAGTTATTGAAACGTTGTGGTATGGGCATGCTTTTGGGTTTCCAAATTGCGACAGCTTTTTGGAAGCAAGCCCGCTGTCACGAGTGCGATGCTGTTTGGTGTTGTGGTTGTGTGGTGTGGTGTGGTGGTTTGAGAACTGGATAGTGGACGCGAGCAATGATCTTTATTGATTGTTGTTGTAATTGAACTGAACTTCTAAATTTTTTTAGTGGTTTGTTGTTCGATCGTTTTGTGATCATTTTAGTGTGATGATTTGTTGTCTAGGAATTGTATTCGATAGGTGTTTAGCAGTGTTTTTGTTGTTAAGGGCTTAGGGTGGATGCCTTGGCACATGGGAGCGATGAAAGACGTGGGAGGCTGCGATAAGCCTCGGGGAGCTGTCAACCGAGCTGTGATCCGAGGGTGTCTGAATGAGGAAACTCACTGGGTAGGAATGCCCAGTACCCAAGAATTTTGGGGGCGTACGTAGGGAAGTGAAACATCTCAGTACCTACAGGAAAAGATATTCCGTGAGTAGTGGCGAGCGAAAGCGGAGGAGACCAAACCGGTTGTGTGTGATACTTGTCAGGGGTTGCATGATCGGTGTTGTGGGATGTTGTCGTACTGGTTCTGACAGGCTGGTGGCAAGTGATAAAACAGGGTGTGAGCTGAACAGGATTGAATGCCTGGCTGTAGAGGGTGATGGCCCCGTAGGTGTAAATGCTTTGTCTTGTTGATGATGGTCCCAAGTAGCACGATACTCGAGGAATTTCGTGTGAATCTGCCCAGACCGTTGGGTAAGTCTAAATATATCCATGTGACCGATAGTGGACGAGTACCGTGAGGGAAAGGTGAAAAGTAGTCCGGGAGGACAGTGAAATAGTTTCTGAAACCGTGAGCTTACAATCCGTCGGAGCCTTGAGGGGTGACGGCGTGCCTATCGAAAAATGAGTCTGCGAGTTAGTGGTATGTAGCGAGGTTAACCCGTGTGGGGGATCCGTAGCGAAAGCGAGTTTTAAAAGGCGTTTGAGTTGCATACTCTAGACCCGAAGCGGGATGATCTATCCTTGAGCAGGTTGAAGCAGGGGTAAGACTTTGTGGAGGACCGAACGCACCTAGGTTGAAAACTGGGGCGATGACTTGTGGATAGGGGTGAAAGGCCAATCAAATTCCGTGATAGCTGGTTCTCTCCGAAATGCATTTAGGTGCAGCGTCGGTTTTAGTTTCCAGGGGGTAGAGCTACTGGATGCTTGCGGGCCCGTATGGGGTACCAATAGCAGCCAAACTCCGAATACCTGTGAAGTGGTGGCCGGCAGTGAGTCAGCGGGGGATAAGCTTCGTTGTCGAAAGGGAAACAGCCCAGATCGTCGTCTAAGGTCCCTAAGCGTGTGCTAAGTGGGAAAGGATGTGGAGTCGCATAGACAGCCAGGAGGTTGGCTTAGAAGCAGCCATCCTTGAAAGAGTGCGTAACAGCTCACTGGTCTAGTGGTTCCGCGCCGACAATGTAGCGGGGCTCAAGCACACCACCGAAGACGCGGCAATCAGTCTTTAGGGCTGGTTGGGTAGGAGAGCGTTGTCTACTGGGGTGAAGCAGGCGTGGAAACGTTTGTGGACTGTAGACAAGTGAGAATGCAGACATGAGTAACGAAAGACGGGTGAAAATCCCGTCCGCTGGATGACTAAGGGTTCCAGGGCCACGTTCATCGTCCCTGGGTGAGTCGGGTCCTAAGGCGAGGCCGACAGGCGTAGTCGATTGGATGAAGGAGTTGATATTCTCCTACCAGTGTATTCTCGACCATTCCGAGGCTTACTGTACTAACCTCACACTTTCGTGTTTTTCATCTTTCGGGGTGTTGAGCGTGTTGGTGTTTGGGATCTTGGTTTGTAGTAGGACAGCACAGGAGTGACGCATTGGGATAGCTGACATGTCAGGTGGTTTTGGCATGGTAAGCACGCAGCCTGTGGGATAGGTAAATCCGTTCCACGTGAGGGTGAGGTGTGATGCGCGCTGGTTTTATACTGGTGTTTTGGTGATTCTTGGTGTCAAGAAAATCTTCGGTGTGAGAGGATATATCTGCCCGTACCCTAAACCGACACAGGTGGTCAGGTAGAGTATACCAAAGCGATCGAGCGAATCCTGGTCAAGGAACTCGGCAAATTACTCCCGTGCCTTCGGTATAAGGGAGACCCTTGATGGTGAAACTCTTTACGGGTGGAGCTTTTGGGGGTGGCACAGACCAGGGGGTAGCGACTGTTTACCAAAAACACAGGTGCATGCGAAGACGTAAGTCGCTGTATATGCACTGACGCCTGCCCGGTGCCGGAAGGTTAAGAGGATCCATTAACCCTTTTGGGGTGAAGTGGTGAATTTAAGCCCCGGTAAACGGCGGTGGTAACTATAACCATCCTAAGGTAGCGAAATTCCTTGTCGGGTAAGTTCCGACCTGCACGAATGGCGTAACGACTTCCCCACTGTCTCGACCAGGAGCTCGGTGAAATTGCAGTACGAGTAAAGATGCTCGTTAAGCGCAGAAGGACGAAAAGACCCCGGGACCTTTACTATACCTTGGTATTGGCATTCGGTGTGGATTGTGTAGCATAGGCGGGAGACTGTGAGGCCAGGGCGCTAGCTTTGGTGGAGTCGTCAAGTGAAATACCGTTCTGTTTATATTGGATGTCTAACCTCGAACAGTTATCCTGTTCAGGGACAGTGCCTGGCGGGTAGTTTAACTGGGGCGGTTGCCTCCTAAAGAGTAACGGAGGCGCTCAAAGGTTCCCTCAGCCCGGTTGGTAATCGGGTGTTGAGTGTAATTGCACAAGGGAGCTTGACTGTGAGACTGACGGGTCGAGCAGGGACGAAAGTCGGAAATAGTGATCCGGTGCCGGCGTACGGACGCGGCATCGCTCAACGGATAAAAGGTACCCCGGGGATAACAGGCTGATCATTCCCAAGAGTCCATATCGACGGGATGGTTTGGCACCTCGATGTCGGCTCGTCGCATCCTGGGGCTGGAGCAGGTCCCAAGGGTTCGGCTGTTCGCCGATTAAAGCGGCACGCGAGCTGGGTTCAGAACGTCGTGAGACAGTTTGGTCTCTATCCTCTGCGCTCGTTGGAATTTTGAGGAGTCCTGCCCATAGTACGAGAGGACCTGGGTGGACGAACCTCTGGTATGCCAGTTGTCACGCCAGTGGCATGGCTGGTTAGCTACGTTCGGAAGGGATAACCGCTGAAAGCATCTAAGCGGGAAGCTCTCTCCAAGATGAGAATTCCTGACACTCTTTTGAGGGTGTGTGAGACTCCCGAGAGATGATCGGGTTGATAGGCCAGGTGTGGAAGCGTGGTAACACGTGGAGCTGACTGGTACTAAGTGTCGAAGACAATAACACACCATAATTTTTTATGGTTTTGGTTAAACATTGAATACTCTTCCTTGCAACAAGGAACATTAAATCTGCGTACAAAACGATTTCGCGTCTGCTAGCCGGTCCCCAAACCAACACGGGCCTCGTGTCGGTGAATACGAGGATAATTAAAGATTTTGCGGTGGTCATGGCCTAGGGGAAACGCCCAGTCTCCATTTCGAACCTGGAAGCTAAGACCTAGCACGGTGATGGTACTGCACTCGATAGGGTGTGGGAGAGTAACAAACCGCCGCAACAA
>NZ_JASPDO010000048.1 GCF_030230605.1 Brevibacterium sp. UMB1308A | reverse complement strand
GCCATACCAGGACCAGCGACCAGATCCTCTGATGAGGACCTACAAATGAATGTAACGGGAGGCGGTCAGAGCTGGGAGGTGCTGGTCGGTGATGGTCTCGGTTTCGTTGGTGGGGACGATGTGGAGGCGGCAGCGGGCCAGGACGTCGAGGCTGAGGTAGCGGCATCCTTCGGCCCACTCGTCGGTCTGCTCGGCCAGGACCCCTCCTAGGAGGCGGGTGATGGCGTCTCGGCGGAGAAGATTCCCACGGAGTCGGTGCGGCGGCGGATCTCCTTGTTGAGGCGCTCGTTGGGATTGTTGGGCCAGATCTGGACCCACACGTCCTTGGGGAAGGCGGTAAAGGCCAGCAGGTCGTCTCGTGCCGCGTCCGGGTGCTCGGCGACGGCGTGGAGCTTGTCGCACACGTAGTCCAGCAGTCGGTCGAACTGGGCGTTGACCGCGGCGGCGCCGGGCTGGTCGTACACCAAGTGCAGCATCGCCTTGACGGCGGGCCACAGGCTCTTGGGGGTCACGGCCATGAGGTTGGCGGCTTAGTGGGTGCGACAGCGCTGGCACGAGGCGCCGGGGATGTTGGCGCTGATGGCCTCGACCAGACCGGCGTGAGCGTCACTGGTGACCATCCGCGAGACCTGCGACTTGGACAGGGAGTTGATCCCCAAGGTCTTGACGAGCTTATCCATGCGGCGGGTGGAGACCCCGGCGAGGTAGCAGTCGGCGACCACGGTGATCAGCGCCGCCTCGGAGCTCTTGAGTCGTTCTATGAGCCACTCGGGGAAGTAGGTGCCCTTGCGCAGCTTGGGGACGGCGACATCGATGGTGCCGACGCGAGTGTCCAAAGGGCGGTGACGGTAGCCGTTACGCTGCGCGGTGCGCTCGGGGCTGGGCCTGCCCCACTCGGTGCCGCACACGGCATCAGCGTCCGCCGACAAAAGCGCGTTGATCACCGTCTGCAGCAGGTCACGCATCAGGTCCGGGGACGCCTCAGCCAGGACTTCGCCCAGCAGGCCAGCAGGGTCGAAAATATGAGGAGCGGTCATTGTGATGACTCCGTTCGAGAGGGTTGTAGGAGATTCCTCGAAGGATCACACGGTGACCGCGCCGACCTTCACGACGGGACCGACCACCGAGTGGCTACACACCACTATGCGGGACTCCACTGCCACGCCACGCTAGGAATATTCGGCAAAGACGCCCTAAAGAGCAACGGGTACTTCCAGTTTCTTGCTGATGGCCTTGATCTGCCGCTCAAGCAGAGGTGACAGTTTGGTAAGCGACCTTTGCCTACTGGAAGTGAACCAATCAAGCGGCTAAATCGCAGTTCGCGCGCGTTTGTATCCATCATGGTGTGAAAGTTTCGCACAACTGGTCACGATGGATACAAGACTCCAGTGCGGAGTGGTGCTATCCGATAGCGCCGAGACCGGCTATGAACTGGGAATTCGTACCGTCGCCGTCGTTTGGAGATTAGGCTGCTTAACCGTTGAGTGTCCGGCACGCCGCTACCCCGGCTGTCTTCCGTAGAGGGGTGAACCAGTCGGGATTTCGCGCGCAGCAATTGCTACTCCTGGTCGACGTCATCCTCTTCATCGTCTTGAGGCTGTGTATCCTTCTCAGCCTGGTGGCGAAGCTCCCAGTAAACAAGGTCGGAGATCTCTTTAATGATCTGGCCCTTACGATGAGCGCTTTCGAAGAACTTCTCCATGATGTTTTGCTGGGAGTCCTGGTGATCGAGCACCGCATTCGTGACGGCAGTTTCGATCGTCTGCGACTCACGAAACTGCTCCTTGGTGTTTGCGTTGACCTGATCCTTAATCTCTTCATTCTGAACCAGAATCGTGACGACGCCCTGTCCCCAAGACTCCACTGAACCAGGGTCAAACTCTTCGTCCTCAAACAGGGAATTGATGTTGTTCAGGGTTTCTTCCCAGGCCACCAGGTGCGGGTCGCGCGAACGTCCACCGCCAACTCCCATCGGGTTGAGCTTCTCGCCGTCGCCGCCGAGTGAAATAGCTCCTTCGCTCTGGCGCGTCTGCTTGATGAGGGTGAGCTCGATGTTGTTAAAGTCCAGCTCTTCTGGAGTCTTGCGACCAGTAAGTCGCGGTCGTAGTAGCCGGAGGAACAGGGCGAGGTTCTCGAGGTCGGTGTCCTGATAGTCGACAACCTGAGACAGGAAATCGTAGAGGCGCACGAATGAGCCAACGTCCTTGCGGAAGAGGTCAAGCTCGTCAATCTCGGCCTTTGTGTTGTCGGCCAAGGCTGCGACGTAGTGGTCATTGAACCGATCAGCGGCTTGCTTCAGCGGTGCAGTGTGCTTACCGTGCTTCTTCTCGATGATGAATGCCTGCGCGAAGGCATCCACGTCATCCTTCGTATAGATCCCCAATTTCAAGCTTCCGCGCAAGGTCATGCACGAGGTCTGGGTCGGTAGTTTCAATGATTTCGGCAGTGCGGTAGTACGGCAGGAGTGCGTCGAGGATCGTGTCCGTGTCGTTGACGAAGTCAAGAATGTACATGGTGTCTTTACCCTTCGACGGCAGGGTACGGTTCAGACGGGAAAGCGTCTGGACCGCTTCGATCCCGTCAAAGCGTTTGTCCACGTACATCGCGAACAGCAACGGCTGATCAAAGCCCGTCTGGTACTTGTTGGCAACAATCAGAACCTGGAACTGATCGCCCGCGAACGCCTGTGGAATCCCGCGCCCGCGCAGGTCAGGGTTCATGTTCGTTTCTGTATATGGCTCCTGCACTCCGGGCACGAAATCATCAATCTGCTCAGCGGTTAAGCTTCCGGAGAGCGCCACCAAGGTTCCCAATGGGTAATTGTGTTTCTCAACATAAGCATCGATTGCCATCTTGTACTTCAGCGCAGCGGCTCGGCTCGAGGTCACCACCATCGCCTTAGCGTGTCCATCGAGGAGCTCAGCAACATTCTCGCGGAAATGCTCGACGATGATCTGAACCTTCTGAACAATGTTTGCCGGATGCAGACTCACCCACCGCATGAGGCTCTCTTTCGCGGTGCCCTCATCGACGAGATCTTCACCACCAACAGCACCACCAGCTCTCTGAGCGAGCTGGAAAGCCGTCTCATAAGTCGTGTAGTTACGCAGCACATCAAGGATAAAACCCTCCTCGATGGCCTGCTGCATCGTGTACACGTGGAAAGGCTGTGGCAACCCATCCGCACCAGGGCGCCAAACATCTCCAACGACTTGCCCTTCGGCGTAGCAGTAAATGCATGGAGCGAGATGTTCTGAGCTGTCGCCCGCGCTGCCATCTCACCGGCAAGCACGTCCTCGACGCTTACCTCGCCACCGCCCTCGAGGGCTTCGACCTCTGCTTGTGAAAGAACCTGTCGCAGCTTCTGAGCACTTGTACCGGTCTGAGATGAGTGCGCCTAGTGCGCGATTACCGCAAACTTGCGATCCGCGAGCCCACCCTGCTGCGCAAGCGCCTCAAGCACTAACGGGAAAGTCTGGAACGTGACGATGATGATGAGCTTGCCGCTACTCAGTTCCTTGGCTAACAGGTCCGATTTTGAGGTAGCTGACGCTTTACAAACCTCGTCAGCGTTAATCGTTTCGACCAAACCCCTCGTGCCCTCAATTGCCTTGATTGCCTTCTGAAGCTGGTCATCGAACACGGTACGATCTGTCACGACAATCACCGAATCAAAAGTCTTCGAAATATCGGCGTTGTGGAGGTTCGCCAGCCCGTGAGCCAGCCACGCGATCGAGTTCGTTTTTCCTGATCCTGCAGAGTGCTAGATCAGGTACTTACTACCCGCCCCCCTCAGCGCTCGTGGTCTCGAGCAAACTAGTGACGGCCTCCCACTGGTGGAAGCGCGGGAAGATGATCTGCCTACTACGCGAGCGAACACCAGTGATTGGATCGACCTTCTCAGTGATCTGCAGGAGTATCACTAGGACTGGCTCACCGGACCCAATCCGGGCTACGGCTTTGCCGGCGGGACCTATCCGTCTTCCACGCTGACGGATGAGGACCACATCGAGGCGATCCGCGACTTCCTCGCCGAGATCGACCCGGAGACCGGTTACCTCTCAGACGACTGAAGCCTCGGCCGGCACGACTTGGCACTGCACCCCGCCGACGGAACACGCGCAAGCGCCGGGTTCAGCGTTCACGTTCCTCCCGGTCAGGTGCAGTCGCGCTGAGAGCGGTGCTGACGACCGATTCGGGCCCCGCAGCGGCCGACTCGACCGGCAGCACGGCGCGACCGGCGCCGTGGTTGAGCGTCTGCGTCCGGTATCGCCGCTGGTGCCACACGGTCAGTGCCGCGCCGATGGCGTAGAGGATGCTCGAACCGACGAACACCGACACGTAGCCCAGCTGGCCGGCCACAGACAGGGAGACCGCGCCAGCGCCGAAGGACACGAGCATGGCGAACGAGGCGAGCGTGGTGTAGTCCGACCCAGCGCTGCCCGGACGCGAGTAGTCCATGTTGATCGAGTACACGATGATGGAGCCGGCGGTGTAGCCGAGGAAGAACACGATCGTCACCGCGACGATGTAGACCGTGGATGCTACACCCGAGATGACGGGGAGGAACGCGACCATTCCGATAACCGCCAGTGCACAGCCGACCAGCAGGACGCGCTCCCTGCCGAAGCGCTGGATCAGCACCCCTGTGCCGAGGGCGGCAGCTGTCCCGCAGACACCAGCGAGCAGCGTAGTCAGGGTGGCTGTCTCTTCGGCGCTCCAACCTTGGTCGATGAGGCTCGGGGTGATGAGACTGTAGCCTGCAGTGAGGCCCATCCACGTTATCGGCACCACAAGCAGCATCCAGATCCCCGCGCCCCGCTGGCGCACCACCGTCCAGATGGTGTTCACCGAGATCCGCGCGGCCCGCGCCTCGGCGCTGGCTGGGGGTTCAGGGCTCACGGCGATCAGCAGCGTCGGCAGGAGGGTGAGCACAGCAAGAGTCGCGAGGGCGGCGAACCAGCCGGCCCACCCGTAGATCACGGTCGTGAGTCCGCCTCCGACGATGAGGCCGATGTAGCTCCCGGCAACCTGGACGCCGTTGGCGAATCCGCGTTCATCACTGCGGATCGAAGAGATCGCCAAGGCATCGGCCGCTACGTCCTGCGTCGCCGAGAGGAGGATGTAGACGGCGGCCAGCAGCAGGAAGACCCCGAACTGTGCGCGCACATCCGGCAGGCAGGCGATGACCGCAAGGACGCAGGCGAGAAGCGGCTGAAGAACGAGCAGCCAGCTGCGGTAGTGGCCCCCGGCCCGGTTGCGGCCGAATCGGTCGACCACTGGTGCCCACAGGAACTTCACCGCCCAGAGCATCCCCAGGGCACTCACGGCTGCCATCGATTCGAGTGCGACCCCTTTCTCGCGGAGGATAGCCGTAGCGCCGGTCATGAGGAACCCGATGCCGAAGTACTGGGAGGCATACAGCGCAAGAAGCAGCAGGAAGCGCCGTTCGCTGAGCCGGGTTTTCGAGGATCCGTTGCGGATTCGTGTGTCAGAGGCGCGCACGACCAACCTTCCAGAAGCCCGAGCTCATCACCTGACGGCGGGGGACATCGCATTCCTTGACCAGGAAGCGCCGTCCGAGCGCGGCAGTCTTGGCCTCGGCACACACCCATCCGTAGTCGATCCTGCCCAACTGCTGCTGGCCGAGTTCAGCGGCGAGCGCAGAACCGGGGTCGTCTCCACCGCGGCACACGACGGCGATGCCGGCTTCGCGCGTACCCGGCAGGACATGGTCCTCGCTCGGCACCTCGACGATCGCACTGAAGCGCAGCTCGGGGTCCGATTTGTGAGCGGAGAGGATTTCGAGCACACCGGGAAGACCGGTCTCATCGGCGATCAGCACGTGGTGCCCGACATCGGGAGCACTGCCGTAAGGCGCGGTCTGAAAGCGCAGGCCGACCGGATCGCCAGGTTTCACCCGTGTGATCCAGCGGGCGCCGGGACCGTCGTGTCCGCGGCTGACGATGTCGATGTCGATCTCAGCGAGCGCCGCGCGATGTTCGCGCACTGTGTACCACCGCAGATCGGGGCGGGAGGCCTCCGGAATGCGCGAGAGAGTCGATCGTGGGTTGAGACCTGCGTAGTCGGGCATCTGGAGGCCCTGCCCGGGCGGCGGCATGAAGAGACCCACATACTCATCCGGACCCATCAGCGCCACGTCTGAGATCTCCGGGGCTGTG
>NZ_JASPDO010000047.1 GCF_030230605.1 Brevibacterium sp. UMB1308A | reverse complement strand
GCATGTATAACCGCCTGAAGCCCTACGGAACACTGGGCAAGAAGCCCCTACCGTACACACTTTTTGGCCTATAACCCACTTTTGTGTCGTAACGCCGAGCAAAGCTGTTGATCTATCTTCTTGCGTTTCGTTTTGAGGAGCCCTCGTATGTCGTTTGCCCCTGTTCGTTTTGTGTCTGCCGCCACTCTTGCTTTCGCCCTGCTGGTCACCGGGTCGGTGGCCACATCTGCTCCAGCAGAAGCTGCTCCCCGCGCCAAAAAGTGTGCGGTATCCGTGTCCAACAAGAACCCCAAACAGTACTCCACTACATCGGTGAACGTGTCGAAGGTTGGTAAGAAGGCTAAAGTTTCTGTCTCAGTCAAGTACAAGACCACCACGAACACCAAACGCACAACTGCAAATTCCCGTGGACAGGTAGCGGTGAAGTACAACGTGTATCGTGCGACCCCTAATCGCAAGGTGAACGTGAAAGTTGTGGCCACGAAAGGTAAGAGCCGTTGGGTATGCTCGACTTCGTTCACTCCACGGAGGCGGTAAGAATCCCTTCATGCTTTGAAAGCTGCCACGTTCGGATCCCCTCCGGATGTGGCAGCTTTGTTTTCGTCCAAACGCGTCGAATTCCCGCATACGCTAGTGTTGAAGCATCCCCAACCATAAAGGTCTGAGCATGATCGCTACTCTTCTTGCCGTCGACATCCCCCTCATCATATTCATCGGGATAGTAGTCCTTCTAGGGCTAGCGTTCATCGCGGGCGTGCTGTTCATCTTCTTGGTTCTCCCCGGCAAGTCGGCGGCCAGGCGTCGACGCGAACGGCGTGAAAACCGTCGTCGCATGCTCGCTGAGTTCGTGTTTGACATCCTTGACCGCAGGTAGTCGAACGCGCCACCCCTCGAAGACCAATCAACCTGACCTCAAAGAGGCGAAACGATAGGCTTGAGTTATGTCAGTGAATACAGACCTCCAAGGGTCCAGCTACCGGTTGGACAAGCCGGTAGAAGTGGGCCAAGAAAAGATCGCAGAATTCGCGCGCGCAGTCGGCGCCACCCACCCCTCACACTTTGACGCGCAAGCCGCGAAAGACCTCGGCTACGGTGCGCAAGTAGCACCACCCACCTTCCCCGTGATGATCGCGCAGCGTGCGGAAGCCCTGTACATCGCTTCGGAAGAAGCGGGCATTGACTTTTCGCGTGTTGTTCACGGTCAAGAACAGTTCACCTACACCCGCCCCGTTGTTGCAGGTGACCTGTTGAACGCTGAGTGTTTTGTGGACGGAATCCGGGAAGCCGGTGGTCACGCAATGATCACCACCCGCACGGAACTCACCGACGCACGCACGGAGGAACCAGTTGTGACCGTGACGTCCACGATCGTTGTACGAGGAGGCGAGGATGCCTAACATCACCCCAAACGTTCAGGTTGAGGATGCTTCGGCAAGCACGCTGGAAGTGGGCCAGGAAGTGCTCACTGCGACCGTTGAACTTTCCCGCGCTGACCTGGTGAAATACGCTGGCGCGTCTGGTGACTTCAACACGATCCACTGGAACGAACGCTTCGCAAAAGAAGTGGGCCTGGACAACGTGATCGCCCATGGCATGCTCACCATGGCCACCGCCATCACACCCTTGACCGACTGGCTGGGCGACCCGGGCGCCATCCTGGACTACCGCACCCGCTTCACCAACCCAGTGGTGGTCCCTGACGCAGAATCCGGCATCCCCGAACAGCCAACGGTGACTCTCACCTCGGTCATTCGCGTGGGCGCAATCGACGCCAAAGCGGGCACGGCGCGCTTCGACATCGACGTCAAAGAGGATGACACCGCTGTACTGGGTCGCACGCAGGTAAAGGCTCACATCAAGTGAACCTGTCTGAACTGACCACGTTACGGGTGGGAGGTCCGGCGTCACAACTGACAACGGTCACCACCCGCGACCAGCTCATTCAGTTCTGCGCTGAGCATCCCCTGTCGCCTGGTTCTGAGCCCGTTTTGTTCATTGCTGGCGGGTCGAACCTACTGATCAGCGACGACGGATTCGCCGGTCCCGTGTGTCTGATTCGCACCCAGGGCATTACTGAAACCCCTGGTGAGAATGGGCGTGTGCGCGTGCGTGCGCAGGCGGGTGTCACGTGGGACGAATTCGTGAAGCACACGGTTGATTCCGGGTTCAGCGGGCTAGAGGCCCTGTCCGGGATTCCCGGGTCTGTGGGTGCCACACCCGTGCAGAATGTGGGGGCATACGGCGCCGAGGTCGCAGAACTGATCTGTTCCGTCACCCTTTTCGACAGGGTCGAAGGCGACGTGCGAGAGTGCGCGCCCGACGAACTGGAGTTCGGGTACCGCACCAGTTTGCTGAAAACCTCGGCGGCCCAGCTGGGGCAGCCACGGTACATCGTTTTGGATGTGGAGTTTGAGCTTGAGCGGGCAGGGAAGTCGGCTCCTGTTCGATATGGGCAGTTGGCTGCGGCCTTGGGCGTGGAGATCGGTGAGAGTGCCCCGCTCGCCGAGGTGCGTGAAGCTGTTGTACGGCTCCGGGCTTCAAAGGGAATGGTGCTCAACCCTGAGGATCACGACACGTGGTCTGCCGGTTCCTTCTTCACCAACCCCATCCTGCCTGCCAACCCTGGGCCTGGCGATCCGCGCGTGCCTGAAGGTGCACCCACCTATCCTGTCCGTAACCCCACCACAGGTGAGGTGGACGAAAAGGTGGTCAAGACCTCGGCGGCGTGGCTCATTGACCATGCGGGATTCGAAAAAGGATTCGCGCTCAACGAGCGCGCCTCCTTGTCCACCAAGCACACGCTCGCACTGACCAACCGTGGCCAGGCGCGGGCGGAGGACATCGTAGAGCTCGCACGGCACATTCGCGACGGAGTGGCCCAGGCTTATGGCATCACCATGCACCCGGAGCCTAACTTCGTGGGGTGCCAGATTTAAGGTTTCCGATTAGTGGGAATGGCCGGTCACGCGGGCTTCCCATGCGTCGATATCGGCGTGTGCGCGGGTGACAACGTGGCGGGGTGCCGTGGAAATGGTGAAGGAGTCGCGAGCCAGTTGCGCCAACTCCGAGGCGGTAAAGCCCATCCGCTGAGCGATCGCATACTGTTCGGTGATGCGCGGACCAAAGATCAGTGGGTCGTCCGCCCCTAATGCCACCTTCGCGCCGGCACGCACCAACGTGCGAAGTGGGACGTCCTCGGCGGTGGGGTACACCCCCAAAGACGCATTCGAGGACGGGCAGACTTCCAGGCCCACGCCTCGGGAAACAAGGGCTTCTAGCAACTGCGGGTCTTCTGCCGCGCGCACCCCGTGCCCCAGCCGGGTGGGGTTCAAGGCGTCTAGAGTGGTGCGAATGTGGTCCGGGCCTAAGAGTTCACCACCGTGCGGAAACGAGGCGAGCCCAGCGTTGCTGGCGATGCGAAAGGCGGGTGCGAAGGTAGTCGTGTCGCCGGAGCGTTCGTCATTGGACAGCCCAAAACCAACCACAGTGCTCGGGCCATTTCCGGCATGTTGAGCAGCCAGCCTGGCCAGTGTGCGGGCGTCCAGCGGGTGTTTCATGCGTGAAGCCGCAACGATGATCGCAACCCCAAAGGTTTCGTCAGACTGGTTGCGGGCCTCATCTAGGACCACCTCGAGGGCAGGCGTGATCCCACCTATTTTGCCTGCGTAGCCTGTGGGGTCCACCTGGAGCTCGAGCCAGCGCACACCTTCCGCCTTGTCCAGTTTGGCTGCATTAGCGACGACCGCGCGCAAAGCATCTTCGCCTTGCACAACCGTGCGAGCCGAGTCGTAGAGTCGCTGGAAACGAAACCACCCGCGCCGGTCAGGTGAGAGCCTCATGGGGTCATGGCGCATAAACACCCGGGGGAGTCGCACATTGCGGGCCTGGGCTAGTTCCTGGAGTTTGTCTACCGTGAGTGAACCTGTGAAGTGCAAATGCAGATGCGCCTTGGGTAGCTGGTTCAGCTGTTCGGTAGTTACGGGTGCCAGATCATTCACCATGGCCTTAGTGTAGGCGGTTGAGTGTGACGTGAGGCGTGATTCGAACGGGTCGGTTCGACGAAACGGCGGTGAACCATGTAAGCTTTCAGTTCGGTAGATTCACTCGGTACGCATCGGGTGAGCTTCTGGCCCAAATAAGGCTTAGGGGTGTGGCGCAATTGGTAGCGCAACGGTCTCCAAAACCGTAGGTTGCAGGTTCGAGTCCTGTCACCCCTGCTCAGGAAAGTAAAACGACTACTTCAGTGAGGACGCGTGGCAGAATCAGGCAAAGGCACCGAAGCCGTAGACCACAAGCGTCGTGGTTTCTTCGGTACGATCGCTCGTTTTTTTGCGGAAGTCATGTCGGAGCTGAAGAAGGTTGTCACTCCAACCCGTAAAGAACTGATCAACATGTTTGGTGTAGTTCTGGGCTTTGTCGTCGTGATGATCGTGATCGTCTTGACAGTTGACTTCGTCTTCGGCAAGCTCATTGGCTTCGCGTTCGCACGTACGCCTATATGGCCACTGTGGTAAGCGACCGCGACTGCTACATCACCCTAAGTAACTCATAAAAGGAGAAACGTTGTCGGAGAATATCTCGGAAGCTGACGAGACCGCACAGTCCGCGGAAGCGACGGAAGTTGCCGAGACCGCACAGGCGGAAGAAGTTAACGCGCCTGCGGACAGCGCCACGGAAACCAGCGCTGACGAAACCAACGTTGAAAACACCTCGGGCGCGGAAAGCGCTGACGACAGCATCGCTGAGGACGCCTCTGACGCCCGCGAAGAATTCCTGCGCGAACTTCGCATGAAAGAAGGCGACTGGTACGTCATCCACTCCTACGCGGGCTATGAAAACCGCGTAAAAGCAAACCTGGAAAACCGTACTGTCAGCTTGGACATGGAAGACTACATCTTCGAAGTCCAGGTTCCTATGGAAGACGTCGTTGAGGTCAAGAACGCTCAGCGCAAGACCGTGCGTCGCGTGCGCATCCCAGGCTATGTGCTAGTGCGCATGGAACTGACGGACGAATCGTGGGGTGTCGTTCGCCACACGCCAGGTGTGACTGGGTTCGTGGGCAACGCGTATGACCCGATCCCGCTGACCATGGATGAAGTTGTCTCTATGCTGGCGCCTGTTATCGAAGAACATGAAGCTGCGCGGGCAGCTGAAGAGGGCGAAGCTCGCAAGGCCGCTGAAGCTGCGAGTGGTTCGGAGATTGTTGTCGAGTTTGAGGTCGGCGAAACGGTCATGGTTAAGGAAGGGTCCTTCGAAGGCCACCCAGCTACCATCCAGGAAATCCGCCCCGAACAGCAGAAGCTCACTGTTTTGCTTTCGATTTTCGAGCGCGATGTCCCAGTTGAGTTGGGCTTCGGTCAGGTTTCGAAGATCTAACCAGAGTTTGCGCTTTTTAAGCGCCGAGGTCGTGCAACTGTGAGTTGCACGACTTCAGTTTCCATTCCCACGAGATACGTGGAATAATGTTGGAGTTTGATTGTGAGGACTATCGGATTCTCGCAATCTCACCTTCACGGCACAAGCCGTGAAGACAGTCAAGATTAAGGACCACAATGCCTCCCAAGAAGAAGGTAACCGGTCTGATCAAGCTGCAGATCCAGGCAGGTGCTGCTAACCCAGCTCCTCCAGTTGGTCCAGCTTTGGGTCAGCACGGTGTCAACATCATGGAGTTCTGCAAGGCGTACAACGCTGCGACAGAAAACATGCGTGGAAACATCGTTCCGGTTGAAATTACTGTTTACGAAGACCGTTCGTTCACGTTCATCACCAAGACTCCTCCTGCAGCTCAGCTCATTAAGAAGGCTGCTGGTCTGAAGTCCGGTTCGGCAACTCCTCACACGGTTAAGGTGGGTCACCTCACTAAGGACCAGGTGCGTGAAATCGCTGAAACCAAGATGCCTGACCTCAACGCGAACGACATTGAAGCAGCGTCGAAGATCGTTGCTGGTACTGCACGTTCCATGGGTATCACCACGGACGTAGAAGTCTAAGAAGTTTATTTGGTGGTAGGGCCAGCGCGGCCCAGACCACAACTGCAAGGAGATAGCAGATGGCAAAGCGCTCAAAGGCCTACTTGGCCGCAGCCGAAAAGATTCAGGCTGAAACATACTATGAGCCAGCGCAGGCAGTTGCGCTGGCGAAGGAAACTTCGGTTGCAAAGTTCGACGCAACCGTCGAAGTTGCCCTGCGCCTGGGTGTTGACCCACGTAAGGCCGACCAGATGGTGCGAGGCACCGTCAACCTCCCGAACGGAACTGGTAAGACTGCTAAGGTCCTGGTATTCGCTGCTGGTGACCGTGCGGAAGCTGCCCGAGAAGCAGGTGCTGACTACGTTGGCTCCGATGACCTGCTTGAAAAGGTAGCCGGTGGTTGGACTGACTTCGACGCTGCTGTTGCAACCCCCGACATGATGGGTAAGGTCGGTCGTCTGGGTAAGGTTCTGGGTCCACGTGGCCTCATGCCTAACCCTAAGACCGGTACCGTGACCATGGACGTTGCTAAGGCAGTGTCCGACATTAAGGGCGGTAAGATCGAGTTCCGCGTGGACAAGCACTCGAACTTGCACTTCATCATTGGAAAGGTGTCCTTCACCGAAGAGCAGTTGCAGCAGAACTTCAAGGCTGCAATGGATGAAGTTCTTCGTCTGAAGCCTTCGTCTTCGAAGGGTCGTTACATCACCAAGGCAACTGTGACCACCACAAACGGTCCTGGTGTTCCGATCGACACTTCCGACCTGCGCGCATAAGACGCTTTTTCACAAGTGCCCCGAACCGGTTTATGGTTCGGGGCACTTTTGCGTTTTGGGGGTGTTCGCCCCCGTGCCAACAACTCAGGGTTAATGCTCAAAATGTGTGTATGGGCCTGGCGTGTCAGGGGTGTCTTCCTGCCCATCCTTGTCGGAGTTTGATG
>NZ_JASPDO010000046.1 GCF_030230605.1 Brevibacterium sp. UMB1308A | reverse complement strand
TTCTGAGCAGGACCATGACGAACCCCGACACGATTAGCAGCAGCACCGTAGCTAAAACCCTGCTCAAACAAGGCCACTAACTCTTCCCGCTGACTCGCAGTCAACGTACTATCTGCACGCATAGAAATACTCCTCACTAGTAGACAACTGATTCACATCAGTCCAACTAATGGGGAGCAGTCCACTTGAGCTGTGTTGGGTAAACGCGCGCTACGGGTGCGGGTGGCCCTGGGGCTGAGCTGGAGTAACCTGCCCCTGCATTCCATAAGGAACCTGGGCCTGCTTAACAGGGCGAACGTGAACGGGGGCCACCGTCTCCACCTTCTTCCAGCGGGCAACAAACGTCAAAACACCAGCAATGACGATAAGCGCCACCATGGGGAATAGCATGAACACGCCACCGGTGCCTTCGCCTCGGTCAAACGCATTAGACATTTCGCCTGAGAACAACGCAACGATGAACATGGTCACGTTGTTCACCGCGTGGACAACGACGGGAGCCTCAATACCACCAGAGAAGTGTGTGAGTGCAGCCATGACCAGCCCAAACACTGCGTAGTAGGCCCACAACCACGGGTCGGACGCACCGTGCGCAAGCGTGAACAGGATCGTGGCAACAATGACACCAACTACCCCACCCACGCGCGGAATCCACGAACCAAAGACGCGCGGAACGTAGCTACGGAACATGACCTCTTCAGCCGCTGCCTGAAACGGCGTGGTCAACACAATGATGAGCAAATACGCCACCGCTGTACCGTCAAACGTGAACGACGAGTCACCCGACCCCTGAATTGCGCTGTTGTCTAAGAGAAACCCTACTCCCATGTACAGCGCAAACAACGGCACCGTACACGCCAGGCTCAACCCCCACCACTTCCAACGCATACGCGGCAACACCGAAAACATGCGCGACCACGGCTGCTTGTGCAAAACCCGGTGAGCAAGCAAAGCAACAAGACCACCCAAAATGAGCGACAGGTTCACCGTGAGCAACAATAGCGGCGTGTTGGTGATCTTGCCGGCCATGGCGTCTTCTTGCGAAATCGCACCAGTCGCGATGTCGATCGCCACTGCAATGATGCCGCCCACAATCGACACAGCAAAGAAAACGACTATGGTCGCAATAATCCCCACGAGCCCCATCCACCAGCGGTCGTGCGCGGTGCGGTAGTGGTTCTCGAACGGTTCCTTCCGTTGCTCTGGCACGGGCGTTTCAAACGGCCCGTTGTGGGGATGAGGAATGTTCGGTGGGGTTACGCCATGGGAAGTAGTCATGCTTTAACGATATCCACGCGACTTTTCGCGACGCAATGTGTCAGTCACGCACCTCACCCAATCTCCCTTCGGATCCCATTTATTCCGCCAGGTGCGTTAGTCTGAAGTTTGTGACCGAATACATTTTTGAGACCTTCAAGCCCACCATCACCGACAACACCCCGGACGAAAAAACCACCAACTACATTCACGCGGTGCGTGCGGGGTTCCACGACAAACGCGTGTCGGGAGAAAAGCTTCTGCAGCGTGTGAAACGTGCGATCGCTGATGATCGCGTGTTCACTGCCGCATACAGCCAAGAGGCATACGACCACGCGTTGGATTCCGATATTCCAGTTGCAACGTTCGCTCACTTTGAAAAGAACGTGAACGTGGGTGGCGGAAAGCTCATTCCTGCTCACCTCATCACATGGGTGACGGTGCGCCCCACTCACCGCAGGCGCGGACTGCTACGTCGCCTCATGACCGAAAACCTCACCAACGCGGCCGACGCAGGTTACCCGTTCGCAGCGCTCACGGTCACCGAAGGTGGCATTTACCGTCGCTTTGGCTTCGGTGCAGCTTCCTGGCTCACGGATCTGGAAGTGGACACGTCCCCAGGTTTCCAGCTCATTTCCGAACCCGACCGCCGTGTCGAAATATGTGATGCGCAGGCCCTGCAAGAACTCGCACCACAGATCTACGCAGAGTTCCAGAAGAAATCACCGGGTGCTATTGGCCGACAGCAGGCGCTCTACGACTTCGCTGCCGGACACGACATTGAGACCGGGGAAGCCGACGACGCCGTGCGCGGTGCCCTGCACTATGACGAAAACGGAAAGCCAGACGGCTTCGTTTCTTTTAAACACAACGCAGGCGACGACTGGTCACACGGAACCCTGGAACTGCTTGACTTCATCGCAGTAAGCAACGACGCGTACTCGGCCCTGTGGGCCTTCCTGGGTGCCATCGACTTGAGCGTGAAGGTGAAGTTCAACAACGCAGCGCACCAGTCACCTCTGCCATGGCTCCTCACCGACCCACGCCGTGCCAAGATCGTCAACGAAAACGACGGAATCTGGCTACGCATCCTTGACGTGAAAAAGTCGCTCGAAGCACGCGCATGGCTGGTTGGTGGCGAACTGACGCTGCGCATCAACGACGACATGGGATTCGCCGACGGCACGTACCGACTGGTCTCCGACGGTCAAGAAGCCACCGTGACCAAGCTGGACAACGGCGAACCCGCTGACCTGGAAATGAACGTGTCTGAGCTGGGGTCCCTGTACCTGGGCGGCGCCGACCCAGTGGTGCTCGCACGCGCCGGACGCATCACGGAAGTCCGCCCAGATGCGGCGCTGGAGGCTCGTTCGCTGTTCGCCCTGGAACGCGCACCGTACACCCCGAACGACTTCTAAAGTCAAGGCCCGGACTTCTGAATTACAGGCCCGATCAGCTCACCGGCTAACTACACGAAAAAGGAAGCGTGGCATCCACGCTTCCTTTTTCGTTTCCCGGTAGGAACCCGCGTTACTGCATCGCAACGCCTTGGGCCGGCTGGGTGCGCGAGGCGGTGATCGCGGGCACCACCGAAGCAGCCAGAGCCGCCACGAGCGCCACCACCGCGACCGCACCAAACATGAGCCACGGAATCCCCAGCGGAACCGTGAGGCCGTCGGCCGTCAGGAGAGACCGCACGCCGGTCCAGCCGAACAGGATCCCCAACCCCAGACCAACGACCAGCGACGTGAGCGCCATGAGGACCGCCTCGGCGGCAACCATGAACGCCGCCGACCACCGCGACATCCCCATGGCCCGGAGCAAAGCCGTCTCCCGCTTGCGCTCCATGGTCGCCAGGGACAGCGTGTTACCCACGCCCACAATCGAAATGACGACCGAGGTGGCCAACAGTCCCAGCACAATGCCGGTCATGATGTTGAGGATTTGCGAGAACTGCGCTCGCAGTTCCGCACCATCCGCGTACGCGAACACGCCGGTGTTTTCCAGTTGTGCCTGGAGTTTGGAAATGTCTTGCGCTGAAGCGGAGTTCGTGACACGCGCCCAGGTCTGGCCGCTCGACTCTTCGAGGCCCAGATCAGCGACGTCGGCCTTGTTGGCAACGACAGTACTCTGGGGCACGCCGTCCACGGCTTTCAACGTGAGGCTCACCTTCTTGTTGCCCACTTTGAGGTCGACTGTTTTGCCGTCGTGTTTTTCGGTTTCAGGTGTGGCGCGCACGTTCACCGTCCCTGGTTTCGGCAGGAAACTGGTGTCGCGTGGCACGTCCTTGGCGCTGTGCTTGTCGACGCCCACAACCTGGGTCAGGGAGTCGTCATTTTCATCCAGGTCGTGCCCCAGCTGCACCGATGCTTTGGCCTGCACGCCAGGCAGGGTGACGAAGCTGTCCACGGCGTCTGACTTCTTGATGGTGTCGACCGCCTTGCCCGAGGCCGAAGTCGCCACCACGTCAATGGGGTCGTCCCGGTTGAGTTCGTCGTTGGCAGTGACTCGGGTGGTCTGCGCGCCCACCAGGATGGTCGCCACCAAGGTGACGCCCACCAAAAGGGCCGAGGTCGTTGAGGCTGTGCGTCGCGGCGACAGTTTGACGTTGCGTGCGACGAGGCCCAAAGTGGGGGAGCGGAAGATTTTTTCGCCCGCGCGGCCGATCACGGCGACCATTGGTGGCACGAACACGCGGCTGAGCACCAGAACACCGCTGAAGGCGAGGATGCCGCCGGGCAGTGCCAAGAGAAGTTCGCCGACCACAGCGCCCAGCAGGAGCGCGGCGACTCCAACCGCAGTGAGGAGTGTCCCTACCACCAGCCGGATCCACGGGAAGCGGGAAGCTGGGGCTGGGATGTCCACTGGTGCTAGCGCGTCGATGGGGGACACGCGGGTAGCTTTGAGCGCAGGCCAGAACGAAGCGATAACGGTCACGGTGACACCCACAGCCAGCCCAAGGGCGGCGGCGAGGAGGGTGAGTGGCGCAAGAGCGAAGGTGGGCTGGAAAAAGGCGCGTGCAGCCAGTGTCAGCAGGACCGCGAAGCCCCAACCTACGAAGACGCCAAGAACCGAGCTGATGAGACCCAGAACTGCTCCTTCGGCAAGGGTTGCGTTGCGCAGTTGCGAGCGGGTGGCGCCAACTGCGCGCAGGAGTGCCAGGGTGCGGGTGCGTGATGCGATGAGCACTTGGAATGTGTTGGAGATGACCAGCCCGGCAACGAACAGAGCGACAATGATGAAAGCGGCGATAAAAGCGACTAGGGCTGTTGCTTCGCCGGTCATTTCCTTCATGCGTTGTTGCACGATCTGGTCGACTGTGTAGATGTCGAAGCCGCCGGCCACTTTGGCGCCAGTGTCCTCTGTTTTGACGTCCTTTGAACCAGCAAGTGCTTTGGCAACGGCTTCTTGGACCTTGGCCGTGTCGGCCGGGTTGTCCACGAAGACGCGTATGTGATCAACCTCGGGGTAGAGTTGCGAAACATCGGTGGCAAAAAACATAGGGACGCTGGAAGGAACCTGCGCCAGGCCCGAGATGGTGAAAGGAACCTTATCTTCGCTTTCTCCGTCCTCAGAAGGCACGACGAACTCTACGGTGTCCCCGACTTTCTTGTTCTGCTTCTCCGCCATTTTCGCGTCGTAGAGGATCTCGCCCTTTTTGGACGGGGCCTTGCCTTCCTCGATTTCGATGTGGCTGTTCTTTGGCCACACAGACACGAAAGCGAATTCATCAGTCGTCGTGAAAACGAAGCCCTGCTCGATGAGCTGTGTGTCTTTCACACCGTCCACCGACGCAACGGTCTTGTGAACTTTGTCCGTGAGTTCTTTGTCCCCCGGGGTAACCAGCAAGTCCGCGCCGGAGAATTGCGTACTGAACTGGGCGCGCATCGTGTTGTTAAATGCGGTCAGCAGGCTGGTGACCGCAACAACGAACGCCACAGACACCATGACGGTGATCCCAGCTGCTATCAGGCGCGAACCACCGGAACGAAGATTCGCTTTGACGATCATTTGGTGACCTCCAGAAGAGCCTGCGAAACCTCTTCGGCAGTCGGGTTTGTGACTTCACCGGCGATACGTCCGTCAGCCAACAGGACGACACGGTCGGCGTACGCGGCCGCGGCCGGGTCGTGCGTGACCATGACAACTGTCTGACCCATCTCGGAGACACACGCGCGCAAGGTCTCTAACACCTCGGTCCCGGAACGTTTGTCCAGCGCGCCGGTGGGTTCGTCAGCGAAAATGACATCCGGCTGGTTCACCAGGGCGCGGGCCACGGCCACGCGTTGCTGCTGGCCGCCGGAGAGTTCGTGTGGGCGGTGGGTGAGACGTTCGCTTAAGCCCAGGTTCTCCACGATTGCGTTCTTGAAGTCCAGGTCGATGCTTTTGCGGGCGAGTTTGGACGGGAGCATGATGTTTTCATCCGCCGTCATGGCCGGTACCAGGTTGAACGCCTGGAAAATGAATCCCATGTGGGCGCGCCTGATGCGGGTGAGCTTGGTGTCGCTGATGCCGGTGATGGCGCGGCCAGCGAGTGTGACCGTGCCGGAGTCGGGGGTGTCCAGCCCGGCCAGGATGTGCATGAGCGTCGACTTACCTGAACCGGATGGGCCCATGATCGCGGTGAATTGGCCGGACCGGATGTCGATGTCGAAGTTGTTGAGGACCGTGAGGTGAGCCTCGCCGGAGCCGTAGGTTTTGCTGAGTCCGCGGGCACAGATCGCGGGTTGTGCGGTTGTTAAAGATGTGTTCATGCTTCTACTTTCGCTGGGTGCGGCGTAAGAAACATCAGCCTGCGGGATATAGCTGTGGGGGTGTGGCTCATCCTTGAGGATGAGATTTTTTTGGGTGGGGAGTGTGGTCGGTCTTTTTCGGGTGGGGGAGCGGTGCGAGTGGCCGAGGTGGGGTCACGTACACGGTTCATGTGCCGTTTCGTCAGCTTGAGTGCCCGTATCGTGTTGCTAAGTGCCGTTGCTTTCGCTGCGGAGGTTGTTCTTTGACGTGCGCTTGTAGGCGCCCTCCGCCTCCTCCTTTTCAGTGCCAGTGTCCGCCATTCAGGAAAGCTTGTCTTTGTGTGTGCGACTGAACGCTCGTTCGAACACAAATAGAAACAAAGTGAATAAAACCCTTGACTCACGCATTCGAACGCAAATAGAATAGTAGTACACAAGGAGGTGACCCCACATGACCACAACACGCACGCGCAACGACTTATATGACGGGCCGGCCGCAGAACTATTCGAAACGGTTAAGGACGCCACGCGCCTCATGGACGAAGCGTGCGTAAAGCAAGCTGAAGCCGTGGCAACCGTCATTAGTGCCCACGTGACGCCGTTGGATGACTTCACTCATGGTCTACACGCGGTGTTTACCTCCAACCCCGGCACAGGCCCACTCGTCACGGGCGGCACAACTTCGAGTTCAAACGCAGACGCGACTGCTGGTGGGTCTGTGGGTGTGGATGATGTGGTGGCGTGTGTGGTGTTGCCTACTGGTGAGGTGGCCACGGTTGCCAGTGTCGAACGTGTGGCTGATGAGTTGCCTACCCCGACTGAGGGTGTGTTGGCGAAGCTTTTAGATTGCACACGATCCCAATTGGTGACTCGGGCGCGGAAGATCATGACAGCGGTCGTGCTCATGCCGAAACTCTGGTCACTAGCCAAGCAGGGTGTGGTCAGCTTTGACCGGGTTTTG
>NZ_JASPDO010000045.1 GCF_030230605.1 Brevibacterium sp. UMB1308A | reverse complement strand
GACGCGTTCATCATCGCTGATACCGCCCGGACAATGCCACACACGCTACGAGCCGTGGACCGTAATTCCGAGGTCTTGTCGGCACTGAAGGTGCTCTCAGGGTTTGACGAAGACCTCGCTCGTGAATCAACGCGCGCGATCAATCGGCTACGGTCTCTCTTGGTCCAGATCTACCCATCACTGGAACGTGTATTCCCCGGTGTCGTTCTCACTCGGGCGATCGTGTTGGATCTCTTGATCCGCTACCACGGTCCCGCCGGACTCAAAGCTGCAGGCAAAGCCGGAGTGAAACGGTGGGCACGTCACCACAGCCGCAAAGACCCCGGACCGCTCATCGACCAGGTCTTCACAGCACTGTCAGAGCAGACCGTCACAGTGCCCGGTGCTGACGCTGTTGAACTCATCATCCCGAGGGTCGCAGCTCAGATCAAAGAGCTTAAGCATCAACGGAACATCGTCGCTGAAGAGGTAGAAAAGCTGGTCGATGACTTCCCTCTTTCCACGGTCTTGACATCGATACCAGGAGTCGGAGTCAAGACCGCAGCACAAATCCTCCTGGCCGCTGGCGACCTGTCCGCGTTCCCCACTCCAGGACACCTGGCCGCCTATGCCGGAATCGCTCCAGTAACCCGAAGATCCGGGACATCAATCCGAGGCGAGTTCCCTGCCCGTGCCGGGAACAAGAAGTTGAAGAACGCGTTATTTCGGTCCGCATGGGTCGCGTCCTGTCACGACCCGATATCAAAGGCGTACTACGAACGGAAAAGGGCCGAAGGGAAGCGCCATAACGCAGCGATCATGTGCCTAGCCCGGCGCCGACTAAACGTCATGTACGCGATGATGAAAACAGGCACCCTATACGAGCCCCGCACCCCGGCGGCGGCTTGACAAACACCATAGGGACACCCCCCCACCCAGAGACGAAACGGCGCAAAGCGAGCGAAACTGCGCAATATAACGCGCCGTACCGCTCGCTTTGCGCTGTCTGGACTGAGATATGAAGCGGGAACGCACTCATAGACACCGCCACCACCCAGGGAAACAGACCGCCATTACCCCAACCTGTAGGAGGCTTCCACCTTGCCAGGCCGATGCCACCTCGGGTAGCTGGTCATCATCTTTCTCAGGTAGCTAGCCGCTAACCGCCACAGCCAACCACATCCCAACCACCTAGGGCAGGGCGCCACAGTGAGCACAGCGGACTTTGGGAAGGGGCAGAAAAAAGGGGCAGGCGACCACATGGCCACCTGCCCCCTTAACTCTGTGCCACTTAACGCTGTGAGACAAACTCAGCGTTGCACCGAGAAACTCAGCGTCGCACCAGGACCCCAGCGCTACACCACGGAACTTAGCGCGGTGCCATACGGATAGCGCCGTCCAGGCGAATCACTTCACCGTTGAGCATGCGGTTTTCCACAATGTGCGTCACCAGGTTGGCGTACTCACGTGGCTGCCCCAGACGCTGCGGGAACGGCACCTGCTTGCCCAGCGACGCCTGCGCAGCTTCCGGCAATCCCGCCAACATTGGGGTGAGGAACAAGCCCGGCGCAATCGTCACCACGCGGATACCCACACTCGCCAAATCACGCGCGATAGGCAACGTGATTCCTGCTACCCCACCCTTGGACGCAGAGTAAGCAGCCTGACCAATCTGACCCTCGAACGCAGCAACAGAAGCGGTGTTCACAATCACGCCACGCTCACCGTCTTCACCTGGCTCATTCTGTGACATGGCCCAGGACGCCAAACGAATCGCGTTAAACGTACCGACCAGGTTGACGTTCACGACCTTGGCAAAGGACTCGAGGTCGTGCGGCCCCTTCGAGCTCACAGTCTTCTGCGCCGTCCCGATCCCTGCACAGTTAACCAATCCGGACAGCGTGCCGTCAGCGTTAGCCTTGTCCACCAGCGCTGAAACACTGTCAGGGCTCGTCACATCAGTTTCGACGAACTCAGCACCAGTCGGCGCCTCACCCTTCAGGTCGGCAATGAACACTCGGGCGCCCCGCTCAATCAAGGCCTGAGTCGTGGCAGCGCCCAGACCAGACCCGCCTCCTGTCACAATGAAAGTCTTGTTAGCAAACTGCATAGTGGTTTCCTTTCGTAAACTTGTTGGCTGCTGAAATCTGTTCGCTGCTTAAATCTTCTGACCTGTTGACGTATTCGCTACGCCTCACAGCCCACGCGAAATGAGGTCCTTCATGATTTCGTTGGTGCCACCGTAGATCTTCTGAACGCGCGCATCGGCGTACATCCGCGCAATGGGGTATTCGAGCATGTACCCGTAGCCACCGAAAACCTGAACACACCGGTCGATCACGGTGTTCTGAATATCTGTCGCCCAGTACTTACCTGCGGACGCCTGCTCGGTCGTCAGTTTTCCTTCGATGTGCTGGGACACTAGGTGATCCACAAACGTGCGTGCAGCGAACGTGTCGGTAGCGCATTCGGCCAGAACAAACTTGGTGTTCTGGAATCCCAGAATCGGGCGCCCAAACGCTTCACGTTCCTTCGCATAGTCAATAGTCAAACGTACCGCGTACTCAGCCGTGGTCACACCCGTGACAGCCAATGCCAACCGCTCCTGTGGCAACTGCTGCATCAGGTGGATGAACCCCTTGCCTTCAACACCGCCCAACAGGTTCTCAACCGGAACACGCATGTCCTCAAAGAACAGCTCGCGCGTATCCTGACCACGCTGCCCCACCTTGTCGAGCACCCGGCCACGCGAGAACCCTGGAAGGTCATTCACCTCGGCGACAATGAGCGACAGCCCCTTGCCACCCGGCTGGTCATTGGTGCGCGCAACAATAATCACGATATCCGCGTGAGTACCATTCGAAATGAAGGTCTTCGCACCGTTGATGACGTACTCGTCGCCGTCCAAAACAGCCTTGGTCTTTACCGCCTGAAGGTCGGAGCCCGTGCCCGGCTCAGTCATCGCGATAGCCCCAACCAGCTCACCAGAGGCCAAGCCCGGTAGCCAGCGCTTCTTCTGCTCTTCAGTTCCGATCGCGTTGATGTAGTGAGCCACAATCGTGGAGTGCACAGCGTACCCCCACGCCGCGTCACCAATGTATCCCTGCTCCTGGAGCACAACAGCCTCGTGGGCAAACGTTCCGCCACCGCCGCCGTACTCTTCCGGAATGGACACGCACAGCAGCCCCAGCTCACCGGCCTTGTTCCAGAACTCGCGGTCAATCTTGTGCTCTTCAGCCCAACGCGCCAAATTGGGCTTCGCTTCCTTCTCCAAGAAGTTACGAGTCAAACTACGCAGGTCATCGGTTTCTTTGTTTTCCCACGCACCGCGGTATCCGTCAAGAATCATTTCTATACTCCTTTGAATTCTGGGCGACGGCGTTCAATAAATGCCGAAGTTCCTTCTCGCGCATCTTCCGTTCCCAAAAGCAGGAGGAAGTTGCGACGTTCGTGCTCAAGCCCCGCGCTCAGCGGGGTCTCAAGCGATGCGAGCGCTGAGTCTTTTGTCAGGCGAACAGCCAGGGGCGCGTTAGCTGCGATTGCGTTTCCAATCTTCACGGCTGCCTCTACAACCTGATCGTCTGGAACGACCTCGGCGACAAGTCCGGCCGACTCCGCCCACGCGGCGTTCACCGGCTCACCCGTAAGCAACATGCGCATGGCCTTCGCCTTACCCAACGCGCTGACAAGGCGCTGAGTTCCCCCGCCACCAGGCAGAACACCCAGCTTGACCTCGGGGACACCAAACTGTGCTGACTCACCCGCGATTGCGATGTCACACGCAAGCGTCAGTTCGCACCCGCCACCGAAAGCGAGCCCCCGAACAGCCGCAATCGTGGGCTTGAGAACAGCGTCAAGAGCCCCGAACAGCCGGTCGATCATCAGCGGGTCCAGAGGCTTGCTGTCCTGCATGCGAGCGATCTCACCAATGTCGGCGCCGGCGCAAAACGCCTTGTCACTACCAGTCAGCACAACTGCGCGCACTGATTCGGTGGACTCCGCGTCGCTCAGGGCGACGGCCAGGTCGTCGATCAGTTCACCGGAAAGCGCGTTGAGCGCTTTAGGCCGGTCCAGCGTGATGATGCGTACCGGCCCACGATCTTCCGTGCGTACCAGTGGTTCCCGCTGTTCGGACATATGTTTCTCCTTGTCGGTCAGAGTTCGTGGTGGTTCAGGGTTCGTGGTGGTTCAGCCTTGCTTGTACTGCAAACTGGGGAGCCTGCTCGCCACACTGGCGACCAACGCCCACGATGACCGCTTCTCGGATCCCGCTCATGCTATTACTCACGGGCAATCTTCTCCCGCAGCTTGTGCTTCTGGATCTTCCCCGAGGGGTTACGCGGAATGTCCTCAATGATGAGTTCCCGCGGAATCTTGTAGTGCGTCAGCAGTGGTTCGGCAAACTCACGCAAACCTTCCAGCGTCGGGTTCCCACCTTCAGCAGGCGTCACAACCGCCACAACCGTTTCACCAAAGTCCGGGTGCGGACGGGACACAACCGCAATGTCGGTAATCTCCGGGTACGCTGCCAACGCATTTTCGACCTCGGCGGAATACACGTTGTGCCCACCGGTAATAATCATGTCTTTCAGACGGTCTACCAGGGTGATGTACCCTTCCTCATCAACATGAGCCAGGTCGCCGGTGTGCACCCAACCGTCGATGACCGTTTGCTCAGTTGCTTCTGGCCTGCGCCAGTATTCCTTCATCATGGTTTCGCCACGCATGATCATTTCACCCACTTCACCCGGGCGAACGTCTTTACCTTCCGCATCAACCACACGGACCTCCGTGTTCAAGGTCGCATACCGGCCAGATGCTGAAGGCTTGGCCTTGACATCTTCGTGCAGCAAGATGATGCCACCGGGCCCACCTTCGGTCTGGCCACACAGTTGGATGATCTCGGTCTGCGGCATCACCTCAAACAGACGTTCGGCCACACTTCCGGGCATTGGTGCTGCGCCGTAGAACGCCACCCGCAAGCTCGACAAATCGAGCTTCGTGAGATTGGGCGACCGCAACATGAACGCGAACATGGTGGGCACACCGAAGAACACGTTGATCTTCATTTTGTCGATCTCGTGAAGCACTGCTTCAGGGTCGAATGCTGAGTGAATGACCTGGTGCGCGCCCATCATCAGCGCTGGGAAGAACAACAGGTTCAGCGCTGCAGAGTGGTACAGCGGAGCCACCATCAAGTAGCGGTCGCGAATGCGCAACCCCACCCCACCAATGGTATTCACACCTACCCACAGCACCCGGTGGTGGTCGAAAAGTGCTCCCTTTGGCTTTCCGGTGGTTCCCGAGGTGTAAATAATGAGGCAGTCATCGTCCTCTTCCAGCCCGATCTCCACCGGCGTGGCGGGGCGCTGCAGAGCTGACTCGAGGAGGTTGTCACCGAACTCGGCCGCCCCCAGCGACAGCGCGTTCACCTTGGCAGCTGTCTCCGGAAAAGCATCTGCCCAGGCTTTGACCGCTGGCGCGCACAGTGCGTCGAAGATAATGGAATGCACATCTGCGTCGGTGACGAAGTGCTCAATTTCTGCGCCCGCAGACTTGGGGTTGACCGGGGCGACAATAGCGCCCGCCCGCAAACCACCCAGAACCGCGTACGCGAAAACGTCTGAGTTGCCTGCCACAATGACCAGCCGGTCGTCCTTTTTCACACCTCGCTCGATGAGGTCAGCTGCGAACTGATCCACACGGTCGTCCAGTTCCCGGTAGGTCAGCGTGGTGGATTCAAATGTGAGGGCTGGCTGGTCCGGGTGCGTGTTTGCTGTCCGGCGAAGTACCAGTGGAATTGTTGCCATTTCGACTCCTTTGTCGGGTTGGGTCCTTTTCGGATTGGTGTTTTAAACGGCGATTTCTTCGATGGGCAGGTCGTGGGCGTGCGCGAATTCGACCCAGTGAGCGGTTGACTGGGAGGCAAACGCCGCTTCAAGTTCTTCGTGTGTGGATCCCAGCCGTTCTGCCAGTGCTTTTGCGAAGTGGGGTTCCAAACATGCGACCGCGATGTGTCCGTCTTGAGTGGCGTACGTGCGGTATTCCGGTACGGCTCCGCCTAGCCGTGTTCCAGGCCCGGTGAGGCCGTGGCGTGCCGGTCCACCTGCCCATTGAGCGGCTTCATCCAGAACCACGCGTTTGACAATTCCACCCGTCGTCTCAGCACCCCGGTTTTCCTTTTCACGAAGTCCGGCAAGGGCCTGGAGGGCTGCGTGTTCGCCACCCAAAACATCGGCGACCGGTACGGTGGGCATGGTGCCTGGGACCAAGGTTTTGTGGGCTGCCTGGTACGTCAGGTCGTGGCCTGGCACGTCAGCCCGCTCGCCAGCGAATCCCACGATTTCGACATGGACCAGGCCGTACTTGTCGACCGTGTCTGGGATACCCAGTGCCTTAGCTGCTCGTGGACGCATCGCGGTGAGCAGAATGTCAGCCTCCCCGGCGAGCTGATCAAACTGCTGAACACCTTCTGGCGATTTCAAGTTGATGGTCACGACCTCTTGACCCGCAGTTAGTTCCTTGTAGTAGTCGGTGAAATAGACGTTCAAGGGGTCGCCAGTGGGCGGTTCAACTTTGATGACGCGAGCGCCCAGATTCGTCAGTCTCGCCGCTGCGAGTGGGCCAGGTAGGTTCACGGCCAAGGTGATGACGGTGACGCCGGAAAGTGGCTGCTGGTTCATCCGGACTCCTCAACAACGTAGAGAACTTTGAACTAATGTATAACTGACTGAACAAGTATTCAATAGGTATAGTGACTGAATTGCATAGGAGGACAGCGAAATGGAAACAGAGCCAGAATCACACGGCCAGAACAGTGATCTCACTAGCCGGGCACGGATCCGCAACGCTGGACTTCACCAGTTCGCCACCTCGGGCTTTGCGGGCACGCCCATGCGTGCCATTGCCGCCGAGGCGGGAGTCACCATTGGTCTGATTTCTCACCACTTCGGGTCCAAAGAGGGGCTCAAAGAGGCAGTGGAGAGTTGGATTGTAGAGCAGTTTGCGAACGCGATTGCCCGTGCGGACTCTCAGGCGGGTGGGTCTGTAGCAAGCGCGGCGAGCCGCGATGAGTCGGTTGCGGCCATGACACAAGAAAATCCGCTCATCGTTGCGTATTTACGACGTGACCTGCTTGAAGAAGGCGGTGCCCACGCGCTGATCACCCGGCTTGCACACTTGTCCGGTGAGAGCATCGACTCCTTGCGCGACCACGGGAAGGCTTCCCAGGACCGTAATCGAGTAGAACAGGTTGTCAATGTGATGGTGAGACAGCTAGGGAAGCTGTTCTTGCAACCTCTCATTGATCAGATCGTGTTGTCTTTTCCAGAAAAAGATCAGCCGGAAAAGATGCCGGAACTACACGTCACCGTTACAACTCAGGATTAACCGGGGTTGCCTTTTCGCAGTCACACGTGGGCTCTGCGGAATGGTGGGCCGATACAACCAGGGTTTTATGGCATTAAAAAAGTGGGCCCCGTGGTGTCCTGGGTCAGGACTTAGTTGACACTTCCACCCTGCGGTTTTGTCCAAGACAGTTGACACATCAGTCAGGACATC
>NZ_JASPDO010000044.1 GCF_030230605.1 Brevibacterium sp. UMB1308A | reverse complement strand
CTCGCCATGTCGGGCGCTGACTTCATCGTGATTGACGGTGAACACGGCCCCATTGAGTTACGGGAGATACTGGCACTTTTGCAGGCGTGCGAACCACATCCAGCAACCCCTGTTGTGCGCGTGCCGTGGAATGACGAAGTGAGGATCAAGCAGGTCCTCGATCTCGGAGCGCAGAACCTCGTGGTTCCCATGTTGTCGTCCGCGGCTGAGGCTCAGCGTGCAGTGGAAGCTGTCCGTTATCCCGCCCCTCACCGCCCTGGCAGGCGTGGCGTGGGTGCAATGTTGGCGCGCTCGGCACGGTGGGGTGCAGTTGCCGACTACGTTGAGATTGCTGACTCAACAGTGAGTCTGACCGTCCAGATTGAGACGCCCCAAGGTGTGCGCAATGTGGAGGAAATCATTGCGACAGATGGAGTCGATGCTCTGTTTGTTGGACCGGCAGACTTGGCTGCTCAAATGGGCTACCCGGACAACTCTTCCCACGCCGAGGTCGTCGCCGCTGTCGACCATGTGGTGAGTGTCGCTGTTGAGGCGGGCATGCCGGTAGGCGTGAATGCGTTTTCACCCGATGACGCTGACCGCGTTTTGGATGCGGGTGCCAGCTTCGTCGTCACCAGCGCCGATGCTCTACTCATTGCTCAGGGAGCACAAGAACAGGTGGCCCGTATCCATCAACGGCACACGCGATCGTAGCGCGCTGTGTTGGACTAGCCCACCTTGGAAAGCCAGCGAACCGGTGCGCCTTCGCCTGCGTGGCGGAACGGTTCGAGCGCGTTGTCCCATTCCTGTCCAAGGAGGGCGTCCATCCGCTCTGCGAACAGATCTGGCCGACCGGCAGTAGTTTCCATCACGGACCGGATGCGGTCTTCGGGGACGACAATGTTGCCGAAGGCGTCGGTGATGGCGTGGTAGATGCCAAGTTCAGGTGTGTGGCTCCACCTTCCACCGTCGTGACCTTCGGACGGTTCTTCTGTCACTTCGTAGCGGACGTTGTCCCATCCGCGAAGCGCCGAAGCGATTTTGGCACCTGAACCAGCTGGACCTCGCCAGCAGATTTCGGCACGCAACAGTCCTGGTGCTGCCGGCTGGTCAGACCAGTCGAACTTAGCTTGAGCACCAAGAGCACCGCCTGCGGCCCATTCGATGTGAGGGCACAGTGCACGCGGTGCGGAGTGGACGAATAGTACGCCCTGAGTATTCATTGTTTCCTCCTTTGTGAATACGTCTTCCCCTACGATCCACAATGGAGGTTTGCTCATAGTTTAAAGCACGACTCGCGCGAACAAAAACGGACGCGGCTCTAAGCTTTGCTAATCTTGTCATTGCGCCCCTGTAGCTCAGCTGGTTAGAGCAGAGGACTCATAATCCTTTGGTCGTCGGTTCAAGTCCGACCGGGGGCACTTTTTGTGCCTACTTTTTTCTGCGCGAGGCGAGTCGGCTCAGAACTGCGCGAGCAGCGTCGACACACGCGAACCTGTCGGTGGTGAAGTACGTTTCAAAGTCGGTGCGTCCCTCAGCTCCAGGACGCGCCAACGGGCGCGCTGTGATCATCGCGGACCAGTCGGCGCTCACGACGACAGCCGCGTACTCGTCGCGAAGCGGGTCCGAGGAGTCTAGGGGTCCATTCATAATGTTCGAAAGGGTGGTCGCAACCGACTCGCCTGACACAGAAGCCATGACTCCCACCTCGGGAGACACACTTCGGATTAAATCGCCGATCGACGGGTCCAAGCACCCTTCAGAGGAGTGCACGGTGACAACAACCGCTGACGGGCCGGCGTGTTTGGCACGTTCAAGGAGTGCGCGGATCTCTTCTAACAAGAGGTCCTGCGACGTGATGAGTGGGTCGCGTCCTAAACCTTTACTGATGGAGTGCGGGGTCCCTTGCACTTGCTTATTGCGCGTGTAGTGCCCCGCCAAATAGTCTTCAGCAGCCATTTCAAGTGATTCGGGCTTTTCAGTTCCGGGTCCAAAGAACGGGCCACTGATGAGTCGCACTCCCATTTGCTCGGCCAGATCCACGTCGCGTTCGTTCTGCACGCCGCGCGCAAAGACGACTCCCGAGGTGCGTTCGATGTGGGATTGAAGGAGCCACGTGAGTTTGGAAAGGTATGAGCGGTCATCAATCGTCAGAACGTCCGGGTGAAGAGACACAACCGACGGGTTGATCAGCGGAATAAACGATAGCGATTCCAGGTCTAACCCGACGTTGCGGATACCAACGCCCCACCCCATTTGCCGAGCCGACCGGATTGAACGCAACACGGCGGCTGGGTTTTCGCGTACGCTTCGGTGATCAAGCATGAGGATCATCGAGCGTGCGTGAGAGTCAGGACGCTCTTCTAACGTGACGAGGGATTCGGGTTCAGCAGAGAAGAAAAGACGTGTGTTCTGCGTGATGCCTATGTTCTCAGCGTCACGAAGTCCAATCCCCCGCACTGATGAGTCGACGTCACCTGTGTGGTCAGACAGCTGGATCGCTTCACGCAAGAGGTCGCTGTCGTCGTTATCAGTGTCACGACGAAACGGGGCGACCACGTACCCACCGGGCGATCCGGTGGCGTTGTCATGAACGGGTTCGAACTTAGTTCCAATCAGCCCGTGTCGGATCAAATGTTCGAGATCGTCGGAATCCAACGTGCTTCTCCTCACGGTGTCGCTTAAGTGCGTAGGACTTGCGCGGGCCTTTGACGCGGGGTTCCTGAGGTCGTTGTCCGCGGGAACCGTATATATTGTCCCACAGGTTATGACTTAACGTGCTTTTTGCTGTTTCACCGTGTCATATATTCCGACACATCCGGCCAGTGCAACAATCAGGGAAATGACGGCAAATGAAAGAGCAAAAGTTCCGTCCCACCCCAAAGCTTGTTCAAATCCAAAGAAGACACCGGTGATACTGGCGATTCCAACCGCAGTACCCAAACGTTGTCCGGCCTGAATGACACCGCCTGCAGAACCTGCGTATGCCACGGGAACATCATTCAAGGAAAGTGTTTGGTTGGGAGTGATCACCACGCCCTGAGCACCGCCAACAAGTGTGAGCGGAACCATCATCCACCACACGCTCAGGTCATAAGCGTTACTGAGTAGCGCAATACTCGCCGTACCGATGAGCCCAACCAGCGCAACCCCAATGCCCATGACCACCATCTTTCGACCGTACGTAAAGACTCGTGAGCCTGCCCACCGGGACGTGAAAATCGACACGACAGCCGCTGGAAGTCCGAGAATCCCGGCTTCGAAAGCTGAAAAGTCGTGCCCTTGCTGAAGGAACACTGCAACGATCACCCACACGCTCGTCACACCAGTGAATTGCAACGTGATCAATAGAGTCCCGTTCGCGAAACTTGGGGTGCGGAACAGTTCCAAATCCACCATGGGTTCGCGGCCCTTTGTGGAATAGTGACGTTCCCATATTGCCCACACGGCGAACAGCATGAGACCTACAGGTAGCAGCAGATACGTGAGAGCGCTTTCGTGCTGCAGGAACGGCAACATGACGAACAGAATTGCCAGAGTGAAAATCACTGTTCCAACAGGATCAACATCCGGTACACCGGTACTGAGCGCGCGCCACGCACCTTTAGGGAACCACATGAACGCCAAGATGATCGCAAACACCACGATGGGCACATTGATGAGGAATGACGCTCGCCAACCCCACTCTGGGCCCAGCAAGGCGATCAGCACACCACCCAAGACGGGACCAATTGCGACCGAAACTCCCACTGTCGCTCCGAACAGTCCGAACGCAACACCGCGCTGTTTACCAGTGAAGAACTGTTGAATCAGTCCGACAGTTTGCGGGTTGATAAGCCCAGATCCCAGTCCCATGCCAACGCGCGCGAGGTTCAAAACCAATGTGTTTGGGGCCAGCCCCGCTACCAGCGACCCGGCACCAAACAGAACTAACCCGGCAATAAATAAACGACCTCGACCGTAGACGTCCCCTGCGCGGCCGGCCGGTACCAGAAAAACACCGAACGCCAGCGTGTAGCCTGCCAGCACCCACTGAAGGGCTGCGTTGGAAGCGCCGATTGTGGACTGCACAGACGGCAACACCACGTTGACGATCGAAACGCTGAGCAACGCCGCGAGCAACGGAACTAATGCGACCCCCAGGAGTCTGCGTTGCTCAAGAGTCATCTCACCTGAGCTCATGACTTTTGTCCGATGACGTCCCGGTAGATGTCTTCAAATGTGCTCACGGTGTGGCTGATGTCGTGTTGGCGGGCAATCGCTTGTGAGACTTCGCTCATACGGCCGAGGTCGTCCTTGCCAGCCGTGGCAAGTCGGGTAAACGCGGTTGCGAGTTCGGCGACGTTTCGGGGTTCGAAAAGGTAGCCGTTCTCGCCGTGGCGCACGAGGTGGGGCAGGGCCACCGCGTCTGCGAGGACAACTGGTTTGCCGGATGCCAACGCTTCGAGGGTCGCGATCGACTGCAGTTCCGCTGTGGAAGGCATGCAGAAGAAAGTGGCGTCCTGGTAGGCCTGTACCAGCTGTTCGTGGCTGACTTTGCCTGGCACGTTTACACGGTCGGCGATACCGAGGTCGCGGGCCTGTTGTTTGAGTGCGTGTTCCTGCTCGCCAGCCCCAATGATCGTGGCGTGGAGGTTCAATTCCGGTGAGGTGCGGGCGACTGCTGCTAGGAGGTCCTCGATGTGCTTTTCGCTTGAGAGGCGGCCAACGAACAAGACTGAAGGAGGGTGGTCCTCTGTGGGGTTGTCTTTGGGTGAAAACATTGAGAGGTCGATCCCACAGGACACTGGGCGGACGTGCCGGGTGAAACCGTTTTCAGCGAGGAGATCGGCGGCTAACTGGGTGGGAACGGTGAGGTAGTCCGCTTGTTCGAACTGGTTCTTCAGATCCCACCACGCCAGGCGGGTGCCCGCAGCGAGGACTGGGTCCGGTGCCGCAACATAGGGCTCTACGTTGTTGGGCATGAAGTGGTTAGTGGCGACCAGTGGGATGTTCCGGGCAGTTGCTTCAGCGATCGCATACCGGCCGATCACAAAGTGAGCTTGTGTGTGGATGACGTCCGGTTTGATTGTGTCGATGAGGTTTTTCACTGCTGGTTTGACCCACCACGGCATGCAGATCATCCAGGTGGGGTGCAACGGCCAGTGCCAGGACCTGATGTAGTGCACCCACACGTCTCCTGTGCGTTCACTTCGTTCATACCCCGAAGGTGACGGACAAATCACATGAACTGAGTGACCTCTGCTCGCTAAACCATGGGCGAGTCGTTCCGCAAAAACCGCTGCGCCGTTCACTTCAGGCGCATAGGTCTCTGCGGCCAGACAAATCGTTAAGGGCTCAGAAGCTGTTTGGTGCTCTTTCAGTTTCGCTCCCAGTTCGGTCGTCATGGTCGGGTCTCAATCTACATCACTTATATAGGTGAGTGCCCACAGATGCGGTACCACATGACTTTACGTTGTGAGGTGTTCCTTCAGTTCAGAGCGTCGCAACACGTCAGGGTGGTACTTGGATAGTACAAAAACCGCTCCACATGCGCTTAGCCCGATAACGCTCATGACGACCACGACCCACGCAGGTGCACCTGCTGCTTCTCCAAGAATCACGGCCCCTAAGAACACTGCAACGATGGGGTCGATAACGGTGAGGCCCGCGATTACGAGTTCGGGAGGGCCCGATGCATAGGCAGACTGGACAAAAATGGATCCAGCGAGTCCAGCTAACACAATGGCGGCGACGTTGAGCCACGTAATGCCGCCAATTCCAAAGGTCAGAAACTGCACTGAGACGACATGGGTGTTTGTGGCAACGCACGCGAACAGGATTCCGCCTGCAATGACGTAGACCAACTGGGGTGGGGCTTTTAGGACCAGCTTCACTAACGTGAAGACGGCGATAGATACGCCGGTTGCCCACGCAAGAGGCAGTGTCTCGGCACCCTGCTGCACGTGAGGTTTCGCCACCATTGCCGACATAAACACGAAAAGTCCCACGCCCACGGTGCACCATGCGACAGAGGCGATGATGCGTTTCGTGAGTTTGAGGTGTCTCGTTCGTTGAGCAATGAGCACTGAAATCACGAGTGAGATCGCGCCTACCGGTTGCACGACCATCACCGCCGCAAGAGCCAGGGACACCGTGCCGCAGATGACCCCGACTACTGTGATTGACATTCCCAGTACCCACGTGCGGTTTTTAAACATTCCCAGGAATGACTTGACACCGAACTTGGTGCCGGTGGCATGGGACTCGTTGACACCTCGGTGTTGGAATACCGCCCCGAATGCCAACGCCACGGCCGATACGACGGCGAGGCACAGTGCGATAGGAGTGGTATTCACAACGAATATCTTAAATGGGCGTTCCTGAGTGTTTGGTGACTGCTGTGTTGTGGCGACTGCTACTTAACGTCCATCACGCCACACAGGGGTGCCGACCAGGTGAGTTTTTGGGCCTGCTCAAACAGTGGGAGGGCTTTTTCTTGTATGTGGGCGGGAATTTCGACGGCTTTACGTTTGTCCATGTCAACGTGGAGGAGCACGGTTTCAAATACCATTGCAAGTTTGTCGCGTTCGCGGTCGAGAACGAACACTACGAGGTGCACGCCTTTTGTTCCGAGTTTGACGGGGTACACGTGGCCGGTGAGGCGCTCGCCGAGCCTCATTTCCGCTAAGTACCGCAGATGGTGTTCGACAGTGAAGAGGGAGAGGCGGTTTTCTTCGCGGTAGGTACTGTCGAACCCGGCTTCTTCCATTACGGCCAGCGAAGCCAGTGATGCCACGTCGATGTAGTGACGGATGTTCATGTGTTCGTTGTGGTCGATCCACTCTTCTGGCACGCGTAGGTCTGCGTGTGCGGGAAGTTCCATGACTTGGTCGAAAGTGGGGAGCGTCATTACTTTTCCTTTCGAGTTCCTCGTTTGAAGCGTCGAATATTGCGTGCGCTTTGGCGCTGCTTGCGAGTCTTTCATCGCTGGTCTGGTTCATTCTGTTTAGCCCAGTGGCTTCCAGTATATGAAGCAGTATATGAAGCCAGGGCACTTTGATGTCCTTGTTATTCCAACGATTGCTCGTTCCGTTGTTGTTCAGTACGCCGAGCTGAACCAACCGGGGCACGAGAGCCAGAATGGCCCAAGCTAGAACGGCCTCGTATTGCGCTGTATTGATTTGGGCGATCGGGTTTCGACGGTCCCGGTCGGTGAGTTCTGCTTGCAAGGCTCTAATCAGAGTGGTCCTGGTCAGAATGGTGGTGGTTCTTCGCTTGGTTCCCAGGGGCGGGTGTCACCAGTGAATACCTCCCCTGCACCATAACCAGTCCCGGGTTCAGAGCGGCACGTGGTTTCGTTTTCGGTTGTTAGGTATTGGTTGATGGTGTGGCTGATGTCTTGGTTACCGGTGTCGAAGTACTCGAGTAAGCGTTCGTACTGGAGTTGGTTGATCCGTGATTCTGGTGGGTAGACCAGCATGGCTCCAATCCGTGGGAACACCCACGCTAGGGAACCGTCGTCCATCTTGTCTACGCGGAGTCGTTTTTGGGTTTTTTCCTGATGATGTCGCTTACACAACGGGTGCAGATTCTCCATCACCGTCAATCCCCCGTTTTCAGGGTCTTCGTGGTTGAACGGTTCGATGTGGTCTTTTTCGCATACTCTGGCAGGTGTGGCACACCAGGGGGCACTGCAATCAGGGTGCCTAGCC
>NZ_JASPDO010000043.1 GCF_030230605.1 Brevibacterium sp. UMB1308A | reverse complement strand
ATCAAACTCCGACAAGGATGGGCAGGAAGACACCCCTGACACGCCAGGCCCATACACACATTTTGAGCATTAACCCCGGGTCCTCGACCTCTAGGCCACGCTTCACTAGCCGTTCCACCTGCTCATCAAGGGGTAGCCACTTCTTTGTGTACTCCATGCGCATCTCCTGCATAAATGAAAATCAGCCCGCGTCCTACGACAACGGGCTGATCATGATGCAAATGATTCTACCACGCACGAACTCCCCACAAGCCCCCGATCCAGGCCCCACCACGCAACCCGTTACGCTTGAGGTATGCGAATTTGTGTCACCGGCGCTTCTGGACTGTTGGGATCTGGCGTTGCTCGCGCACTCGTTGAGCAGGGCCACCACGTGACCACTTTGCAACGCAGGCCGTCCGGGGTTGACGGGGCGCAGGACGTACTGGGATCTGTCACTGACCCTGCGTGTGTGGAAGGTGCGCTCACCGGCGCCGAGGCGGTCATCCACCTGGCAGCGAAAGTCTCCATGGCGGGTGATTCGGCCCAGTTTGACCGCGTAAACATCGACGGAACACGCACAGTAGTTGAAGCCGCCCAGGCTACGGGCGTGAAGCGTTTTGTCCACATTTCTTCGCCTTCGGTGGCGCATACGGGTTCCTCGATTATTGGGGAGGGAGCCCAACCAGCTAACCCACAGACAGCCCGCGGCGACTACGCGCGCACAAAAGCCCAAGGCGAAATCATTGCACTGGAAGCTGATTCTGATTCGTTCCCCGTGATTGTGCTGCGCCCCCACCTCATGTGGGGTCCAGGTGATACGCAGCTGACCGAACGCATCATTGAACGCGCTAAGCAAGGCCGTATCCCCATCTTGGGGTCGGGTACTCCGCTGATTGACACGCTGTATTCGACCAACGCGGTAGACGCGATCCTCGCGGCCCTTGAGGTGGTGCCCCACACGCACGGGGAGGCGCTCGTGGTGACTAATGGACAACCTCGGCCGGTGGGCGAACTTCTCAACAGGATTGCGGTGGCCGGTGGCGCCGACCCTATCCGCCTGCACGTCCCCGCGGGCGCCGCGAAGGCAGCAGGTTCTGCGATTGAGACCGTGTGGAACCTCACCGAGCACGACGACGAACCTCCCCTCACCCACTTCCTTGCCGAACAATTGTCGACCGCGCACTGGTTTGACCAGCGCCGCACCCGCGAGGCGCTGAACTGGACGCCTGCTGTGAGTATCGAGCAGGGTTTGAAGATCCTGGCTCAGCACTACGGAAAGTAGACCGCCGCCGAGGTGGTTTCCGGGTGATCCCACAGAGTCCACCAAGTAGCGAATTGCTCTTTTGCAAGCCTGACACGCGATATGCGTTCATTTTGAAACTTTTTTTAACTTTTTTCTACACACGGCAATAGCTATGTGACCTGCGGAATCACATCAATGTAAGCATTATTTATAACGGTTTGATTACGCTCGCGTGTATCATTTGACGCAAATGTCTACTACGATCCTTTTTGGCGAACAAGTAAATGCTCCCACTTCCCACTTTTAGGAACATATGCTTAAGACAAAATTGCCACTTGCAATCGCTGTAGGCGTTGTATCAGTAGGCCTCTTTTCAGCTCCCGCGTCGGCGCTACCGTCACTGACAGGTAATGCACACGACCACAACACCAGCTCGACGGACAGCAACGTTTCGCAGCCCGAAACGAAGCCTGAGCCTCAAAACACACCTCAGAAGCAGGCGACGCCGGAACCCGAGGCAAAGCCTGAGTCCAAACCTGAACCTAAGCGACAGCTTCCTCCGCAGCCGTCGTACCTGGATAAAGACCAGATTGAAAACGCCCGCATCATCATTGGTGTGGGACGCGCGTTCAACGTATCTGACCGGGGAATTCAGATTGCGTTGATGACCGCGTTCCAGGAATCCGACATGTACAATCTGGATCACGGCGACAAGGACTCGAAGGGGCTGTTCCAGCAGCGTCCCAAGTACGGCTGGGGAACGGAAGACGAAGTCCAAACGCGCACGTTTGCCGCTCAGTCTTTTTACGGGGTGAACCCCAAGGTGAAGAACGCGGGACTACTGGATATTCCAGGCTGGGAAAAGATGAGCCTGAATGATGCCGCCCAAGCCGTGCAACGCTCGGGGTACCCGGACCGTTACGCCCAGTGGGAGAACTTGGCGTGGCGAACCCTCAAAGCAAACTACGACGCACCCAAGATCTATCACGCAGGACCGGTGGAATAGCCCGCGCTTCGTGGAATAAAGCACGTGTCTCCCAGGCGCCTATTAGGGGAAGGGAGCCAGGGAGACACTGCGTTTGTTCCACGTATGTTTCACGCGAGTAGACTACTCACTATGTCAGAAAAAACAGCCGTCGATGTCAGCAAGATTCACCCTGAAGGTGACTGCGACATTCCATCAGAATTCTCGTCGCAACAGAACATCAGTCTTACCGCTGAACTGTTCAAGGCTCTTGCTACACCGTCGCGCTTGAAGATTCTGCTCACTTTGTCCCACGGGCCAGCCAGTGTGAGCAACATTGTGATTGCCACCGAGCTGTCACAGCCACTAGTCTCACAGCACCTCAAAGTGCTCCGTGGCATTCACTTGGTTTCTGTGCAGCGCGATGGGCGCGAAGCGATCTACTCACTCATGGACGAACACGTCGCGCACATCATTCTTGATGCAATGGCCCACGTCAACGAGCTCAATCACTCGAACTAGACTGGGCGCCCGACCCAAACGAAACGGCGCAAAGCGAGCGAAACTGCGCATTATATTGCGCAGTTTCGCTCACTTTGCGTCTTAGTCGGTCAGATAAGCCGCTTGGAACTTAGCGATGCGGCGCAGGGCCTCAGCAACCGCCTCGGGCCCGGCTGCCAAGGAAATACGCACCCACTTATCACCGTTAACGTTGTCAAAATCAAGGCCAGGCGACACCGCGACACCCTCTGTTTCAAGGAGCGCCGAACACCACTGGGTAGCCGTTTCATACGGTCCCAGCACGTCTTCCACCAGGCCGTACATGTAGAACGCGCCGTCGGCAGGTGCCAAGTCACGCCAACCCAGCGAAGGAGCGGCGTCCAGAACTCTCTGACGTGCCCGAGCAAACCCCGCCAGGGCCTCCTCACCTTCGGCATAGGCGGATTCAGAAAAGGCTTCGACGGCGGCGTGCTGAGCCGGAACCGGGGCACACAGCGCGTAGTTTCCGGCAAGACCAGCGATTGTCTCCACAAGGTTTTCTGGCAGAACAGCCCACCCCAAACGCCAACCGGTCATGCCCCAGTACTTAGAGAATGAGCTGATGACGATCGCGTCGTCGTTGAACTGCAGAGCACAGTCGCCAATCGAATCAGTGAAAGTGATGCCGTGGTAGATCTCGTCGCTGATGATACGAACGTCGTGACTGTGGCACCACTTGGATAGCTGTTCAAACTGCTCACCAGGGATCATGGTGCCGGTGGGGTTCGCCGGTGAGGCCAGCATGACACCCGCGAGCGCACCTTCACTGTGCGCCTGGTCCAGCAGTTCGACTGTGGGTTGGAAGCGTTCGTCGGGGCCGCAGTCCAGCTCAACGACCTCGATACCCAGGCCGGCCAGAATATTCTTGTACGCCGCGTAGCCGGGGCGAGCCAACGCCACACGGTCCCCTGCGTCAAAGCACGCGAGGAAGGACAGGAGGAAAGCGCCAGAGGATCCCGTGGTGACGAAGAACCGCTCGGCCGGAATGTCCAGCCCGTACCAGCGCTTGTAGTGGCCGGACAGGGCTTCGCGTAGAGGCAGAATACCGGCAGCTGGTGAGTAGCCCAGGGATGTTCCGTCGGTCATGATGTCAGCGGCGCGGGTGCGAACTGCTTTAGGTGCACCCTGCAGCGGTTCACCCACGCACAGGGAAATGATGTCGCGTCCCTGCGCTTCGAGTTCTGCTACTCGCTGCAGAATGTTCATGACAGAGAACGGGCGCACCACCTTTGCCCGGTCTGAAATGCGTGTCAGGGTGCTGGGTAAAGGTTGGCTACTGTTCATGCACACATCGTGTCACACCCGCGCGTTATGCAGCGTGCGAAACACCGGGCGCGCTGGTACGCGAAGGGTTTAGCACCGACGCCCCACGAAACACCATGTGATCACGGTAGGCGACCGGATAGAACGGCTCCGGCGCACCTTCACTGCGCAGCGCGCTGTGAATGAAGTCTTCAGCCTCGTCAAAGTGATCGGCATTGGTGCGCGGAAGCACCGCCAACTCTTCCACCAGGAACCGCGTCACCAACTCACGCGTCAACATCCGCCCATCTTCCAAGGTCACGCCCTGGCGCGTCCACTGCCACAGCTGCAATCGCGCAAGCTCAGCCGTCGACGCATCCTCAACGTACCCGTCGTAACCGACACTGCCCACGCCCCGCAGCCACGCATTGATGTAGTGCAGGCACACCCGCAAGTTCCACCGCACACCTTCTTCACTGATCACCCCGGTAGGAACCGTGAGCAACTGCTCAGTCAGGTCAACACGGTCAGTGGCAACGACCTCGGCCGCAGGAACCGCAGCACGGTCAGCCCGCGCCTTACCGTAAGCCGCACGCACCACGTCGATCAGCGACCGGTGCGCGATCCACGTGCCATCGAAACCAGCGGACACCTCGGCCAGCTTGTCCTCATACACGCGCTCACGCTCATGAGGCTCCGCAACCGGCAAGTGTGCCGACTCAACCACAGCCGTACTCAACCCGCCCAACGCCTGGGCCCCACGCCGGTGACACGTGCTCACCAGCAGGTCCGTAAACGCGCGGATAAACGGCGAATCCGACCGAATCTCGTCACGCTGCGGAACCGTGAACCCGTCACGCAGGCCAAAGTGCGTCACCAGCGACCCCACGTAATCCCAGCGCCCAGCCGCCAGGCCAACCGCGTGATCACGCAGTTCATACAGGATTTCGTCCATCTGGAACGCCGCCGTCACCGACTCAATCAACACCGTCGCCCGAATCGTCCCCCGGGCAAACCCCAGAGTCTCCTGCGCGTGCTCAAACAGACTGTTCCATAGGCGCGCCTCATGCCTGTTTTCGACCTTGGGGAGGTAGAAGTACGGCCCGTGGTTGCGCTTGAGCAGTGGCCGGCTGTTGTGGAAGACAAACAACCCAAAGTCCACCAGGGTCGCACTAGCTGGGTGCGCGCGTCCGGTCGCGTCCGTCCAGGTCAGGTGGTCCTCTGTGAGGTTCCATCCCCGAGGTCGCAACACCATCGTGGGCGGGTGCGGGTTGCGTGCTTTGAAGGTTTTTCCCGACCGCGACTGGAACGCGAAATCACCGCGGGCGGCACGCATGAGGCACTCGTGGGCCGTCACCATGTTCGACCAGGTGGGGGCCATGCCGTCTTCTAAGTCAGCCATCCACACGTCAGCGTCGGAGTTGCAGGATTTGGCGGCCTCCCGGGGCTCCACCGGGGTCGCCAGCTCCACAACGCGGCGTTTGAGTCCCGGCGCTCCCGAGGTGCCAACCACCTTCCAGTCCCCACTGCGGATGTCGCTGGTGGCAGGGTCGAAGGTGGGGAGGTCACCGTTTTCGAAACCACCTCGGCTGGCGTTGCGGGCGGCAAGCAGTTCGCGTCGCCGCGCGTAGAACACGCGGTGGAGTTCGTCGAGAAATTCGCACGCGGCGGGGGTGAAGATGTTGTCGACGCCGGAGATGTGTGGCCCGTTGACGGTGAACATTGTGCCTCCTTGTGGTTCGAGGCGCCCGGTAGTGGCTCAGGCTACCGGGCGCCTCGAAGAGTGGGTGCGCAGTTGCTGGAATGGTCACTAACTGCGCTGGTGTTTGAGCAGTTTAGAACTGAGCTGCTTCGGTTGAGTCCTTTAGCGCAGTGGTCGAGGATTGCGGGTTGATCGCAGTGCTGACCAGGTCGAAGTAACCGGTTCCAACTTCGCGCTGGTGCTTGGTGGCGGTGTAGCCACGCTCTTCACTGCCGAACTCACGTTCCTGCAGTTCGACGTACGCCTTCATCTGTTCGCGGGCGTAGCCGTGTGCCAGGTCGAACATTGAGTAGTTGAGTGCGTGGAATCCGGCCAGGGTGATGAACTGGAACTTGTATCCCATGGCTCCGAGTTCGCGCTGGAACTTGGCAATCGTGTCGTCGTCAAGGTGCTTCTTCCAGTTAAACGACGGCGAGCAGTTGTAGGCCAACATCTGATCTGGGTACTCAGCCTTGATCGCTTCTGCGAATTGGCGGGCCACGTCCAGGTCTGGTGTGGAGGTTTCCATCCACAACAGGTCGCTGTACGGGGCGAACGCCAAACCGCGGTCAATGCATGGCTGCAGTCCGTTGTTGACCTTGAAGTAGCCCTCTGCTGTGCGTTCGCCTGTGAGGTACTTCTGGTCGCGTTCGTCCACGTCCGAGGTGATCAGGGTTGCCGCTTCCGCGTCAGTGCGCGCGATGATAAGGGTGGGGACGTTTTCAACGTCGGCAGCCAGGCGGGCCACGTTGAGGGTGCGGATGTGCTGTGCCGTTGGCACCAGCACCTTTCCACCCAGGTGACCGCACTTCTTTTCGGATCCCAGCTGGTCTTCGAAGTGGACACCTGCGGCACCAGCGTTGATCATTCCGCGCATGAGTTCGTAAACGTTCAGCGCGCCACCGAATCCGGCTTCTGCGTCAGCAACGATAGGTGCCAACCAGTCTTCGACAGACTTGTTGCCTTCCGAGGTTTCAATCTGGTCAGCGCGCATCAGTGCGTTGTTGATGCGGCGCACGACAGCAGGCACTGAGTTCGCTGGGTAGATGGACTGGTCTGGGTAGGTTTGGGACGCAAGGTTAGCGTCTGCTGCGACCTGCCAACCGGACAGGTAGATTGCCTTGAGGCCAGCCTTGACCTGCTGAACTGCCTGGTTACCAGTGAGGGCACCGAGTGCGTTGACGAAGTCTTCCGAGTGGACTAGGTTCCACAAGCGCTCAGCACCGTGGCGAGCAAGAGTGTGTTCTTCAATCAGCGATCCGCGCAGTTTAACCACATCATCTGCCGTGTAGTCACGGGCGACACCGGACCAGCGCGGGTTGGTTGCCCAGTCGCTACGGATTGCATCTGCGTTGTGGAGTTCGTTAGTCATCGCGTCTCGCTTTCACTTGAGTTGTCTTGCTTGGTGTTGCCGCAAGATTTTTCGTTGTTGTGAATCCAGTATTCGCCCTGCACAAGGGGGTGAGAAGAGTTTTCTCAAGTAAAAAATCGCGATTTTTCTGTTTTTCGTGAATGTGTCACTTCTGTGGCTCCAGTCACACTAAGATGGATTCATGGGAGAACACATGCCGCACGCTCACCGGCCTGGCGCACACACAACAGGCGCCGAAAGCGCGAACTTTGAGTCCACTGCACAAGGGACTGCCGACGCACTCAGCATCGGGCGAAAAATTCGCCACTTTCGCACAGAACACGGCCTAACGCTGGAACAAGTTGGCGAGAGAGTGGGCCGTGCTGCGTCACAAATATCAGCATTTGAATCAGGCAAGCGGGAGCCCTCCATCGCAGTGCTGACGGCACTTGCCAAGGCGCTTGACACCTCGGCGGCCGAACTCCTTGACCCCACGCCCGTCTCACAACGGCAAGCGTTAGAGCTGGAGGCCGAACGTGCGCAACGATCACCCCTGTACTCCTCACTCAACCTGCCCACGGTGCGCGTGAAATCACTTCCCAACGACGCACTTGAGGCGATTGTGGGGCTGCAACGGAGCCTGCACGACATGACGAAGAAACGGGCCGCCACACCGGAAGAAGCCCGGCGAACCAACCGGTTATTGCGCGAAAAGATGCGTTCGCGTGGAAACTACTTTGGGGAGTTGGAAGAGCAGGCGCGGAAAGTGTTGGCACACATCGACTATCACGGAGGACCTTTGAGCCGCAGGGACGCGGCACACATTGCTGACCGGTTGGGTTTTAGCTTGCACTATGTATCGGATTTGCCCAGGTCAGTACGGTCGTTGTCCGACACGCTCAACAAGCGGTTGTATCTGTCGAACGACGATGCGGTGGGCACAGACCCCCGGTCGAATTTGCTGACTGCACTGGCATCCGCAATCTTGGAGCAGAAACCGCCTTCTGACTACCAAGACTTCCTCACCCAGCGCGTGGAGGCCAACTATGTTGCCGCGGCCCTTCTGATTCCGGAAAAAGCCGCTGTTCCGTTCCTTCAAACAGCGAAGAAAAATCGCCGAATTTCTATTGAGGAGCTTCGCGACTATTTTGGGGTGAGCTACGAAACAGCTGCCCACCGGTTCACAAATCTGGCCACAGAGCACTTGGATTTGCCGGTCCATTTCATGAAAGTGCACATCAACGGAACCGTCCACAAGGCGTATTCCAATGACGGCTTGCCGTTCCCTACTGATCCGCTTGGGGCGGTTGAAGGGCAGTACGCGTGCAAGCGGTTCAGTTCACGTACGGTGTTCACGATCGCCGACAGGTTTAGCCCTTACTTCCAGTACACTGACACCCCAGAAGGCACATATTGGTGCACGGCACGTGTCATGCCGGGCGCAGGTGATTTCGCGATTAGCGTGGGGGTTCCGTTCGCGCACGTCAAGTGGTTTGAAGGGCGTGACACCGAGGTTCGTTCAAAGTCGTGGTGCCCCGACCCCAGTTGCTGTCGCAAGCCACCTGAGTGGTTAGAGGAGAAGTGGGCCGAGGCGTCATGGCCGTCAGCGCGTACACACTCGTCACTTCTGGCAGCCGTGCCGCCTGGAGTGTTTCCCGGCGTGGATTCGACCGAAGTGTATGAGTTCCTAGAAAGACACTCCCCCAATTCATAAGCTCTCCGGGACCACGTGTGATCGTCTCGACACATGTGTATCTGGGTGACTACTGTCCCACGCCCATATGCGTAGTGGTGGTGACTAGCGTAGTAATCAATACAAGTCATCACATGAGAGGACAGAACAGATGATGAACAAGCTACACATTCGTTCAACCATTGTTGCCGTTGCAGTTGCAACGTCACTTTCACTCACCGGTTGTGGCCTGTTGGGTGAACAGATCCAGCCACAGGAAGGACAAGGCACCGAACAGCAACCTCAAGGCGAAGGTACAGCACCCGACCAGGGCACTGCGCCCGATCAAGGTACTGCTCCTGACCAAGGTTCGGCGCCGGATCAGGGAAGCGCTCCTCAGGGCAATGGCGGAACTGAACAGGGAACCTCGGGCTCAAGCAACGGTGGCACCAGTAGCCAGGGCAACGGTTCTTCGGGAAGTAGCTCTACTGGCGGAAGCTCATCGGGCGGCAGTTCTTCGAATTCTGGAACGAGCGACAGCCAGGACACTTCGAACAAAGCTTCAGACACTCGAGTCAAGATCGACAGCAAGGGCAATGGCGTCATTCCTAAAGCCGCGATTGAAGACGACATTTATGACCTCATGAAGAACAAGTACAACATGAAGCTAACGGCAGTTGAGTGTCTAGGTGACGTCAAGGTTTTCCAGGGTCGTGGCTCGCAGAGCTGTGAGCTTAAGACACCAGACCGCCCTTACTTTGGAACTGTGATTGTGAAAGGTATTAACAAAGGCATGATCCAGTACCAAATCAAGTTCCCAAGCCTGCCCGATGACGTCAAAGTGAACTAACTCGGCAACTGCGCCTAAGATACAGCGCAAAACGAGTGAAACGGTGCATAATATTGCGCCGTTTCACTCGTTTTGCGTTGTTTCGGTGATGTGTTTGTGGGTCTGACCTGTAAGTGGGTCAGGCCCTACCCTTTTTGTGTTGAATATGGAAAAGAGGAGGCCACGGCTTCGTGGTCTCCTCTTTTCGTTTACGTTGGTTTTGCGGC
>NZ_JASPDO010000042.1 GCF_030230605.1 Brevibacterium sp. UMB1308A | reverse complement strand
GGCGAGCTGGACGGCAAGTTGGAGCGCCTGGAGAAGGCGATCGACGAGTCCTAAGAATATTTCGAGTCTAAGAACCGGCCACGCAACTCAGACCTTTCACGTGTCTGAGTTGCGTGGCTGTTTTATATGTCTTTATAGGTCGTGATCTGCAATGGTGAAGACAGGTGTGTTGTTGTGAATCGATTCCAAACGGATGCGCACCTCTTGGCCTACTTGCGCATCGTCGGCCACGTCGACCACTACTGCTGGGTCAGGGACATGAACGGTGTTAACTGGTGAGTCGTCACGCGTTTTGCGACCAACGACAACGCCAGTGAACTCTTCGCCTATGCGGTCAGCCAGTAGAAGAGCTTCTGTCCGGTCAATCGCGTCTTTGTCGATCCGGGAAGTAATGCTTCCGCTCGATTTCATGATCGAGATGATGTCCTCTAGCCCCTCGGAACTTGGGGTAGGAGCGTTGCGGGCGGCCGCCTCGGCGATAGGCAGAACAAAACGGTCAACCAGACGGCGCAACGGGGCGGTGGCGTGCGCATACGGCGCGCCCACTGCCGCCTGAACCGGGTCCGGATCCGTACCCACCAGTGTGTAGCCGGCGCCGCGGAACAACATGGGGGATGCGTAGTGAACTGCGAGCGCGCGTGGGTCATTCCCGAGGTGGTCGATGGACCTCAAGGTCTCCTGGTAGGTGTCGCGGGGCTCAAAGCCCAAGGTGCGCACGATTGCGTGGAACTTCTCAACAGTCTCTTCGTCTGGGAAGTTAAGCGTGCGGAGGATACCTGTTTCGGCTTGTATCTGGAGTTGGGCAGCAATGCGCCCTGCGAGCAAGCTGATCTGTGCGTTGAAGTCTTCAATGCCTCCCCGAGGTCGATATTGCAGAGTCAGTGTGTCGGTGACCTCTTGATCTGGGATGGCCAGGTCGATTGCGCCACGGGTGCGAGCGTCGGCGAGAAGCGCTTCGCCAACCTGGGGGAGGAGCGCGATGGACGGGTGGAGGTCCTGTCCCTGTTCCCATTGGTGCTGGACAGTGGTGTAGTCGAGTTGTGCACGTGAACGCACCACCGCACGTTCCAGGGTGTAGTCGGTGAGCTTCCCGTCGGTGGCGACCTTAGCGGTGAAGACATAGGCGCTTCGGGTCTGTTCCGGAAGTAGTGAGGCCGCGTCTTCGCTCAGTTCCTTTGGATGCAGGGGGATTTTGCGGTCTGGAAGGTAGATGGTTTGACCGCGTGTGCGCGTTTCCTGGTCGAGTGGTCCGCCGGGTTCGATGAACCGACCCACATCAGCGATTGCGTACATGACCGTGAACGTGTCGGCTTCTGTGGAGGCCTGGGACAGGTACATCGCTTGGTCAAGGTCGCGAGCCCCTGGTGGGTCAATCGTGACGAACGGGATGTGCGTGTAGTCCTGCTTGGGAGAGTCCAGGCCGTCGCGTCCGGTGGCGAAAGGGTCGGCGAGGTCGTGGATTGCCGACCGTGTTTCTTCGAGAACCTGAGCGGGGAAATCGTGGGGGAGATCAGAAGCCAGTTCGTCATAAGCGGACTGAAGGCGTTGAACAGCCGAGCGTTGGATGCGGAAACGACGCTGAAACATGCCTCCAGCATATAAAAGCGCAAGCGCCCCCAGCAGTGTCCTGCGTCAGGACATGGCTTAATCACCCGCAGTGCTTCACGTGGACTGTTCTACTGGGCACGCGTGACTCACCATGCAGAGGTAGCGACACAACACGCGCAAAAACGGGTTACCCAACGCTGCAACCGACTAATGGAGTGCTCCCCATTAGATGGACTGACTGGGTGAGATTCTCGAGACCCTTCCTGATCTGAAAGGTCTTGAGATTCGACACCCTTCCACGGATCTGGATGGCAGGTGCCTCATGGTGAACTCTGCACATAGGCCTGCACTTGGGCCTGGAGGGCCGGGCAAGGCGACAGGCTCCGAGCCACCCCGGTCACGCCGACGTTCACAACGTGGAGACCCCCACGCGACGACTAACAGCTGACAGCCCCAATATGGCGCTTGCTCCGCTGCTTCCCGTGACGAATCAGTACGTGATCGAATCGAAGCCGACTCGCAAGACATCACACTGCGTCTAGTGGGCCATCGTCCTGTGGACCTAGCTAACTAGTGATGGCTCTTGGTAGGGGAACGGAGCTCAGGGGGATGTGGCCCATCGGGACGGTGTTAAGAAACGCTCTGTATGCGGTGTGCGGATCGGTACGGACGCTGGAGTGCGCGTCGGCGGATGGGGTCCTGTAGGCGATGAACAGCGGAGCCCTAGTGGCCAATGGGGCAATGCCTCAAGGTATGTCGTGGGGTCAAGGAGTTTCGCGCTAGGGGTGGAGCAGGGTCCGCTGAATCGATTGGAGTTAATGCAGTCGATGGGTGCAGTGTGACCGATGGAAGTCATGGATCCGATAGGGGTAGTGGTTCCAATAGTGATAATGGAGGCATTGGAGTCATAAATGGATGCTGCTTGTTGGGTCGTCGAGGACTCACTCGCATCGGGAGCTGGACCGCGAGCAAGAAAGGTGCCAAACCGACCAGGGTGTTGCACGATCAGGTGTTTGCGGGGGTGAGGCAGGGGCGCTCGCGGTCGGCGTCGTAGGAGACTCTCGCTGGGCCGTTCACGCTGGAGCTATTCCGGAGCGTCACTCATCTGCAGTGTTGCGTCTACGTGTGAGTACTAAGAGCTCTATGGCTCCAGCGGGTCCTGCGCTCCCCCACATGAATGCGTCCACGTCGCGACGTGTGTCAGTGGACTGCGCACGTCTGCATGGAGCGGCGCATCCGGGGAATGGGCGATCCCAGGAGAGCCTCGCCTGACGGGAGGACGCTGGCCGTTTATCCTCCCGTGTTCCCTCCTGTGGGCGCCTTCCTGCATGCGCTCGCGGCCCACACTGCCGCGCTTGTGGCGGGACAAAGCTCACCCACCCCGTTCTCTCCTCCTCTATGTCCACCCAACCCGTTTCCGCTTCCTCCCAGGTTCGGGTTCTCAGGTACGGAGTCCTTGCGTGACGTGGCGAGGGGAGCTACGGCTCTGGGAGCTACTTCGAGTCGCTCTCGGCGGTGAGCGGAGGTAGGGATTCGATGATCTCCACCGTGCGGACGGAGACAAACACGACCTTCTGGAGTAGCTCCAGGATGTAACGCGGGTTACCGTGCTCGATGCCCCACTGGTTGGGGTCATTGACGATGCCGGAGGCCTTGTCCGTCGTCACCTGGTATTGGCGGATGATCCACTCGATCGCGCTGCGGGAGCCCAGATGGTACCGGTACGCCTCTTCCGGGATGCCGCTCACAGTGAGGTTCGGGTTCAGGATGAGGGTGTCTGGGGCATCGGTGGCCTTCTTCCCTGTGGGGAAGCGCATCTTCTGGACGCGGTAGTAGTCCGCATCCGAACCGGTGGGCTGCAGCAGGTCGGCCTGTTCACCGCCGATGATCTCCAGCGGGTAGGGATCGGCCTCCTCGTAGTCCGCGTGCAGGTGGAACAGCTCACGACCCGCCTCGACGAACGCATGGAAGGACTCCGCGGGCACGTGCGGGATGCGAGGGAGCATCTGCTTAAGCTCCCCGGCATAGCGCTCGCGGTACTCCGGCGAATGCAGCAGGCCGTAGAGGAAGAAGAAAATGTCGTCCTTTGTGACGTGGTTGCCATAGCGCTCCTGCAGGAGTTGGTGGAAGTCGTCGGTGATGTTGTCGACGTGGCGGTACCCGTCGACCACCTCGCTCCCAAGGTCGAGCGCGATCGTTCCCTCGTCCTCGGCGGGCTCCCAGCGGTAGCGGGGGAAGAACTGGCCAGTTGACCCTGCCCCTGCAAGGTGTAGATCGGGAATCAGACGTGTGGCGAGTGCGGTGAAAGGAACTGCCGACCCCGTACCCACTAGCCAGAAACCGTAGTTTTCGTGCCGTGCGGTGGGGAAGTAGCGACGAGCGACGGCCGGAAGGTAGACGAGGCCGTCGGAGTGGTCGATGTATTGCGAATTGAACGGTCGGTAGAGGCTCACCGTCGTACGGCCGGGCTGGCGAGTGAGGGGTCGCCCTTTGGCGAGGCGATCCCTCAGCGACCGATTCCACTTGATTTGAGTGTCGTCGGTGCTGACCACACCCACTGTGTCGGAGCCCTTGGGGGCTACGAGATTATGTGTGGCTGCGTGTTGGGCGAATCTGTCACGTTCTGCGTTGTATGTGCCAACAAATCGAGTGAGGTTTGTGTCTAGAGCTGAACGCGACGAGCTGAGTGCCCAGGCATCTCGGCCTGTTTGAAGACCAACACTGTAATCGTAGAAAGCGGAGATCGTGTCTAGCGAATTGCCTCCGAGAATCGGGTAGGTGAGGTAGTCCTCGTCGCGCTGGTTGATCCAGTCGCCGTACTGGTTGGGCGTGATCTGCTGCCAGGGCACAGCGTCCAGGGTGGAGTCCGCGACGATCGCGAGCTTCTCTTCCCGGCTCAGGTAGTCGCCGATGTCCCGGTAGTGGATCGTCGCGGGTCCGCTGTGCCCCTGCGTGCGGACAAGGAGGAAGACGGCGATCGTCGTGCGTCCGCCGGAGCCGAAGACGTTCCCCTTTTCCTTCTGGCGCAGGACGCCAGCAGTGCGCGCGTTGCCTCGCAGGTTGAACACGTAGATCGAGGAGAACTCCTCGGCGAGGGTCTTGCGCACGCCGGCAGCGGTGTTTCCCTCGAGCCAGCCACCGTTCGTGACGAACCCGATGACGCCCTCGTTGCCGATCCGGTCGCTGGCCCAGCGGATCGCACGCATGTATGAGTCATACAGCATGTTCTTGTTTGTTGCGTCCGTCCGTGCTGCGAACGTATCGCGAAGTCGCGCGTCCAAGCTCGGATACTTGATGTTCGCGTTCTCGTCCGATTCGGAAGTCTGACCCCGCGAGTATGGCGGGTTGCCGACAATGACCTGGATGTCGAGCGTCTTCTGCGCCTCGGCGCGCGAATTGTTCGCGGGGAAGACTTCCTCGTCGGTCAGGTCGCCGTCTTCGGTCAGCTGGAACGTGTCCGTCAGGACGATCCCGCTGAACGGCTCGTAGTCCTCGACGTCCAGCTCGACCTCATGCGCCTGGGCTTGGAGGTCGTGGAACGTCGTCTCGATGTTGATCGCTGCGATGTAGTACGCCAGTAGCAGGATCTCGTTCGCGTGCAGCTCGGACGCGTACTTCCGTGCCAGATCTGCCGGGTCGATGAGCCCGGATTGCAAGAGGCGGACGATGAACGTGCCCGTCCCCGTGAACGGATCGATGACGTGAACACCCTCGTCGCTGATCGACCGGCCGAACTCCTGCTGGAGCACGTCGTTCACGGATCGGAGGATGAAGTCGACGATCTCGATAGGTGTGTAGACAACCCCCATCGCGTCTGCCGCGCGTGGGAAGGCGTTCTTGAAGAAGCTCTCGTAGAGCTCGGTGATGATCTTCTGCTTGCCCTCGGCGTTGTCGATCCCGGCCGCGCGCAGGCGGACGGAGTCGTAGAACTTCTCCAGGGACTCCGCCTCCGCATCGACGTGCATCGCGGTGAGGGTCGCGACCATCCGGTCCATGACCTGCGAGACGGGGTTGTGGTCCGTGAACGCGTACTCCGCGAAGAGCGCGTCGAAGACGGGCTTCGTGATCATGTGCTGGGCGAGCATCTCGATCGCCCCGCCGCGTGTGATCGATTCATTCAGATTGAGGCGCAGCGCGTCGAGGAACACCTCGAAGTGCGACGCGGCATCCGTGTCCGGATCATTGACGAGGGTCGTGATCCGCGCGATGTGGTTCTGCGCGATGACCGCGATGTCTTTGGCCCACTGATCCCAGTAGGTGCGGGAGCCGACCTTCTTAACCATTCGCGCGTAGATCGCATCGCGCAGCTCGTCCATCTTCGACAGCTTCAGCGCCAGCGCACCCTGCACGGCAGAGCCGGTACCAGAGGTGCCCTCGGCATCGGAGCAGGCCCCCGCCTCGGCGTCGTCCGGGCCACCGAAGCCCACGCCCACGATGTCGATCTTCGCGTCGCGGTTCGTGTTGAGCTCGACCTTGTTGACCATCGCGTCGAACCGCTCATCGTGGGCGCGCAGCGCCTGGAGCACGTCCCAGACAACTTGGAAGTTCTTGTTGTCGTCCAGCGCCTTCTCCGGGGCGACACCGGCGGGCACGACGACCGGCAGGATGATGTATCCGTACTTCTTGCCCTTCGCCAGGCGCATGACACGGCCCACGGACTGGACGACGTCGACGACGGACCGGCGGGGGTTGAGGAACATGACCGCGTCGAGTGAAGGCACGTCCACGCCCTCGGACAGGCAGCGCGCGTTCGACAGGACCCGGCAGGAGTTCGTCTCCGTCTCCTCCTTGAGCCAGTCGAGCAGCTCCGTGCGCTCCATCGCGTTCATGGATCCGTCGACGTGCCTGGCCTCGACGGCCAGCAAGTTCTCCGGAGTCTCATCGTCCTGGTTGTCGATGTAGGTGGAGACGACGTCCGTGAACTGGGCGGCGACCTTCTTTGACGATTTGATGTCCTTTGCGAACGCGACCGCGCGGCGCATGGGCTGCGGGTCCAGGTCGAAGGAGTGCTCGACGTCGCCGCGCTTGGCCAGCCCGTTCCAGCAGCCGATAAGCCGGGTGGCGTCGTCCAGGGTGAGTTCACCGTCGCGGGCGAAGGCCTCCTGCATCGCCTCACCCACGGCCTCCTGGTTCACGGTGAGGATGAGGACCTTGTAGTCCGTGAGCATGCCCATGCCCACGGCATCACCGAAGCCCAGGCGGTAGAACTCCGGACCGTAGATCTCCTCGTCGTCCATCGAGGCGAGCACCGCCTGCGCGCGGCCCGCCTTTGCCTTCGACGCGTCGTCGTAGATCCGCGGGGTCGCCGTCATATAGAGGCGTTTGGAGGCCCTGATGTAGTCCTCGTCGTGGACGCGGACAAACGCGGACTCGTCGGTGCCAGCCAGTGTGGCGCCGGTGGTGCGGTGGGCCTCGTCGCAGATGATGAGGTCGAACGGGTCGAGGCCTGCGAGCTTCTGCGCCTGGGCGACGACGTCGATCGAATGGTACGTGGCGAACACGACGCGCATGCCCTCGCCGTTCACGCGGGTGTCGCTCATGCGCTGGGCCAAACGGTCCGGGTCTGTTGTGGCCGGCAGTGCCAGGTCCACGACGGAGATCTCCGGGGAGTCTTCGTTCGTCCTCCGCCCACGGGTGGCTTTTGCGTCCGAGCACACGGCCATCGGGGCGATGCCGACCTCGGTGTTGTTCGTCCACTCGCGCAGCGCCTGGGACAGGAGCGCGATCGAGGGGACGAGGAAGAGGACTGTGCCGCGGGACCCGACGTACTCCTCGGCCAGGCGCAGGGAGGTGAAGGTCTTGCCGGTGCCGCAGGCCATGATGAGGCGGCCGCGATCGTGGTCGGTGAAGCCCTGGGTGACCTGGTCGATGGCGTTGCGCTGATAGGGGCGGAGGTCGGAGGAGCCCGAGAGTTCGAGGACTGTGGGAGTCGCCGGGTCGAAGAGATCCCAGTTGATGCGCGACTGCTCGAAGTCGTTCAGTCCGATGCGGCGGACGGGGATCGACTGGTCACGGATCGCTGTCTCTGCGTTGGGGCCCCACTGGGTGGTGGTCGAGACGATGATGCGCTCGGTGAAGCCGCCGCGGCCGGAGGCGGAGAGGAACGTGTCGATGTCCGCCTTGGAGACTCTGCTCTGGGGGTCGTAGAACTTGCACTGGATCGCGGTCTTCCCGCCATCGCGGCGCTGAGCGACCAGGTCGATGCCGGTGTCGGGTCCCCAGCGGTCGGGCCATTGGTCCCACATCCAGACCTTCTCGAACTGCTCCGACCACAGCGGGTCCGTCTGAAGGAATGACTGCGTGAAGCGCTCGAACTTCGTGCCCTTCTCCGTTTGGGACCCGGGTGAGAAGTAGAGCTTATCGAGCAGCTTCATCGCGGTGAGCTTAGTGGAGGACGACATGCTCACCATTATTGCCCAAGTGTGCTGGCGTAGGCCATCACCTGCAGGTATCGCGTGATCCGGAAAAACTCGGAGGGGCCGTATCGGTCGTGACGCTGTTCCCGTCAAGAGCTGGGGCCAGTGTCCTGCCCGCTCCTGCACGCCTTCAGTTCTTCACACAGAAGACGATCAGCTAGCCAGGAACGCGCCTCCGCAGCGCGAGAAGGAGAGAGATGGGGTGACCTCGAATGCTGTGGCAGCGATGGTGCCCGGCGCGGTCGCGGAGCTGCGGCTAGTGTTGTGCACGCCATCACACTCTCGATGCATCGACACGGAAGAAGGCATCAAATTCATGGGCCGGAACCTCAGCCTCATTGGATCTTCGTCCGCTGCGGTGGTGGCCACCGCTCTAACCCTGAGTGCCTGCGGAGGCACGAACGAGTACCCCGGGGAGTCGTTCCGGTACGATGCTGTGACCGTGAAGTGCACGGAGAAGGGCGGAACCATCACTGCCACGTTCACCGAGTCTCGCACCGGCAACGAGTTCACGACCACACAGCCCGATGAGGGTAGCGACCCCGCTGGAGGTGCGCTGACTCTGGGCGATTGCGGCGAGGAGTTCACCTGGGAGGTCAGCGACAGCGGTGGCGAGGAGAACCCCTTCGAGAATGACCAGCAGTGCGGTGAGCCAGTCATCCGGTCCGACACCGGCATCATGGACTTCGGTAAAGGCCTGCGCCAGGTAACCACCGTAAGCGACGAGGGTGAAGTTCGAGTACAGATCCCCGGGTAGGTCGACTGCGCGGGTGGCTCCGAAAGCTAATGGTAGGCGTCCAAGTCGCTTCGCATCGTAAGCATTGGTGTAGTTGCTATCGCGCCTGGTAGTCGATCGTGGGCACGGATGAGAAGATGAGCCCGGCAAGCGATAGGGCTCATCTCACGCTCTGGGGCGTCTCGTCTGTGGGACAGAAGCTGAAACTACTGGCGTCAGATGCTCATGTCGAGCTTGGCATCCTCAGCAGGATCGCCTTCCTCGAACCCAGCGATTGCACCCCTGGACACAGAAATCCACAGGTGCTCCAGCTCCCGACCCAGGCGGTCCTCGCCAAAGACATGCGTGCGAGCAGTCGCGCCGAGGGTTTCCGTCTCAAACCAGCGCCGTCGAGTCTTGAGGTCGAGCGAGTAGCCGGTCACGCGGCGGACAAGAGAGCCATCCACGAACCCCTTGATCGAGGGGGCGAAGATCGCTCCCGCCGACTTCGCGCGCTGGGCGTTCTCCTCCGACATGGGCCAGACTCCCGAGATCCCTGCCCACTGCTCATCCTCCGTCAGATTCGCCAGGTTGGAGAAATCCCAGCCAGCCCAACGACGGTGCTGCCCACTGGAGCGGAGTTGATCACACGGTCCGCTCGGGCGGAGGGGGCCGATTGAAACGCGGAGCACGCTCAGGCCGACGCCGTTGATGACACGAGTACGGGAGAACAGCCTCTCCACCTCCTCGGAGTTCACCAATGCGGGGATGGTGGACGCGGTGAGGCGATGCATCGTGACAAGGTCCGCGATGCAGGCGGGAGTCACAGTCGGAAGCGCCTCGGCATGAAGTGAATAAGCGCCCCGGAGGTGTAGCGCGTTTGCGGACCTCAGGGACTCAGTGGCTCGGTGTGCAGCCTGCTCGATAGTGATGTTTTCCGACATAAGACATTCCTTTGATCTCGTTCCCAAACCTTGGTCACCTCGTGAGATGTACCGTGGTCTCGATGTATCGATGCAATCATACCAGATGATAAGTGGGGGTTCATCTGTGAATGAGATGAAGAGTGAATCTAGCAGGTAGCTAATCTTTTCGGATAGCCTCCGTGCATGTCTTCCACTGGCGTGGTTTTGCCTCGGCTACAGACAACTGTCGGTCTCGAGGTCCTCACTTCACGACGGCTTCGCGCGCTCCCTCCAGCGACTCTCGCCAGCTACGCTGCGGACGCTCGAGTCTGGCTCACGTATGTGGCGTCTAACAAAATCGACCTGCGGGGGCATGATCGGGTCGGGTGGGCTTCGACCTCTCTACGCGCTCGCGTCGAGTATGCGGGCAAGACGCATCGCTGGGGTGCGGCGCTTGTATGGCTGACTTGAGGTGGGGGGGAGTGCACGACGCTGTTGCCGAGGCCGTGAAGGTTGTGCGGGCGTCTGGGCTTCCGCACCGCACGGATGCCATGTTCACCACGATTGAAGGTGAGTGGGATGAAGTGTTTGCGGTTGTGAAAGAAGCGACCGAGGCGGTGGCCCGCTTTGGTCCGCGTGTTTCGTTAGTGCTCAAGGCCGATATTCGTGACGGTCGTACTGGCGAGCTGGACGGCAAGTTGGAGCGCCTGGAGAAGGCGATCGACGAGTCCTAAGCGTGTGTGCCTGGCTTCATTCTTCACGGATGTGAGGGAAGTTAGCGCGAGCGTCGCGGTCGCTTACCCGCTGATATAATTTGATTCGGATGACAAATGATGTCGACTATCATTTCTCATTCTTCCTGTCAGGACCCCCGGCTTGTTCGGGGGTCCTTTTGTTGGTTGGTGAAGCGCCGCTAAAACATGGCTTCAGGTGCCAAACAGCACAAACACCCCCAGGCGAGACGGCGCAAAGCGAGCGAAACTCCGCAATATAATGCGCCGTCTTGCTCACTTTGCGCCGTCAGGACTTTGCTATATCACCCGGATTGCTTCACTTGGACTGTTCTACCAGGCTCACGTGACTCACGATGCAGATGTAGCGATACCACACGCACAAAAACGGGTTACCCAACACAAACCGAAATGCTGTGTTGACTAATTACCCATTTTGTTCGTTTTGCTCACGTTTTCGGCCCAAAATCGGCACACTACCCATCACAGCTAAAGAAAATCATCTGACTTGTGGTGGGTAACTGGGGGATGCATGCAAAAAGGAGAACGATGACCTGCCCCACCCAAACACAAACGCCACAAAGCTAGAACACTGCTCTAACCCTGCGGCGTAAAGTGTCAACCATGTCGCGA
>NZ_JASPDO010000041.1 GCF_030230605.1 Brevibacterium sp. UMB1308A | reverse complement strand
CCCCCCGGATCATCGATGACAGGGCAAAAAAGCCATACCAGGACCAGCGACCAGATCCTCTGATGAGGACCTACAAATGAATGTAACGGGAACAACAGGTGGAGCCGGATCACAGCACTGGTATGCCCTTGCGACTGTAGTTCACGGAAGGTGCCGGGATACGGTCATCGACGGCCAGACATCGTCCACGGCTACAATCAAAACAGTCTTCCACAAGGGATACGTGACGCAATATCCGGAACGGGCCGAGCGGGATTTGGCGCTCGATCTAGCAGGGCGGCGTGGCCGCTACCGTGTGGAAAAAGACAAAGATTTATTAGATGGCGAACTCGGTGCAGGACTGGCGCGACGTACCCTTTTCGAAAGGGTTTGTGCTTACCTGTAGGTCATTTCACGCGGTAGCTCATTTCACGCCACAAGAGTTAGTTGGCGGTTGGACGCTGTGGGCGGACAACGCCACGCAACAGGACCAGGCCAGTGATGCGCAAGCGCTCGTTATCATAAGGGGACTATGGATTGATACCTCGGAGCATGTGGGCGAGTCTGTTGCAGGCGGACTCTTACGTTCTTTTGCACGCGAGTGGAACGATTTTTACGAGCACATAGGAAAAGTCGCAGGCCGTTACGTGGTATTCGTCATTGAAAATGATGACGTACATGTGTTCAACGACCCTTCAGGTTTGCGAACCGTGTATTACACGGAAGACGGTGACATCGTAGCTTCTCATCTCAAGTTGCTTGCTCGAACGGCTGGTAAGAAACTGAGCGGAAGCTCCACACGAACTGAAAAAGATCTTGACAGCACCTTATGCGCTGGCGTGTGGCAACTGCTTCCCAACTTTGCACTGAAAGCCAACAGTGGCTCCGTTAAGCGATTTTATCCTATGGAGAAGAATCGATACACCGAATGGGACTTAGAGGATAAGTTAAGTCGCGTACAAACCCTAATGAACCGAGTTCTTGGCAACGTGGCTGATCGATTCGGTGACAAAATTGCTGTGTCAGTTACTGGTGGTGTCGACAGTCGGTTCATTCTCGCTATGTCTCGCCCGTACTGGCACAACATGGCGGGCTACACTTACGGCCTAGAGAAAGCTCGCACCGCGACTTTTCGTGATCAGATGATGGCTCTGGACCAAGACCTCGTCACCCAACTGATAGACCTGACCCCGCTTAAGTCTCACCAGTTTCTTGACATCGCGAACCTTCCCAAAACTAGTCCAAAGATCCATCAGACCGTTCGAAGCAACACATGGCAGAACCACCTGCAGGGACTTTTGCCGGCCTACCGAGAAGTGTTTGCTGAGCCGGGTTGGGTCCATCTGCGTGGAAACGGGCTCGAGGTGGTCAAACGTTTCTGGCGCGCGCCATCAGTCAGCGCCACTGTAGCTTTACAACTTTTGGGCCTGCCAGAGTCACAAGAACGGATCAAGCGCGCAGAACAGCTCGGTTACTCGTGTGATCACTTCGATTTCCTCATGACTGACCTTCTCTACTGGGAGGTTCGGCTGGGTAAATGGCACGCCGAAATCATGAATGAACAAGACGTGGTCTACGAAACCGTTTTGCCAGTTTCCACCCGCGAGATATACGAGATTCTCCTGTCGTTTTCGCCCGCTGAACGTGCCGAGGCCTTTGCGCTACGCGAACTGATTAACCGCAACGCGCCTCTTCTGAACTTCATTGGTACCAACGATCGTCGCAACCTGTACGAACAGTTCCGTGACAGTAAGGCCGAACGCAACGCGCCAGTACCACTTTTCGAGCCACGTTTCGACGCCCCAGAGTCGGCGGAAGACAACGAGGAAGTCGAGGTTTTGCATGACCGAACTCTATACATTCCCGCCGATTACTTTGTGAGAAATGCTCTTGCCTCAGTGCTTTTTACACAGATCGAAGCAAATGGGGCGCTTCAGTTCACCATTAACCAGCCGTACGAATGCGCAAAGAACCGAGGCAAGTTCAGCTGGGAAGTTCTCGTCGACGATGAGCCTCTCCTGGAGTGCGACGGTGCCGCCACGTCTCTACCAGTCCGCGTGACCGTGCGTAATCTACGTGTGGGGGCCGAGGTTCGGGTCGGCTTACGTGCTCACGCCGATATGCGGGGAATAAAGTCCTGGCAGAATGCGTCATGGACAACCATTTCCGCAGTGGAGCAGGTTCCCACCGTTGTTGCCGAGGACATGCAGCCGATTGCCACGTGCGACTGCCCAGACGCCCGAGTGCCACAGGGCAAGAGTCTTGCCGGTTCGGTTCGCTTAATGAAAGACTCGGCGCGGTCGCTTCTCAAGCGCGCCAAATCCCGTACTAAGTAACTACTCGCCGCCCAGGCTGCGGCCACCATCCAGCGTGAGCACCTGGCCGGTGATCCAACTCGCCTCATCGGACAGGAGGAAAGCAGCGGCAGCGGCGACGTCCTCGGGCTCACCCAGACGCTTCATGGGGTACTCCGCGGACACCTGGTCCTCACGCCCCTCATACAACTTCTCCGCAAACTTGGTTTTCACCACAGCCGGTGCCACCGCGTTCACGCGCACCTGTGGCCCCAGCTCCATCGCCAACTGGCGCGTGATGTGCTCCACCATCGCCTTCGACGAACCGTAAAACCCAATCCCCACCGGCTGACGCGCCGCCGCAACCGACGACAGGTTGAGGACAGAACCACCTCGGTCCTTCATCCCCGACTCATACGCCGCCTGCGCCCACGCCAACGCGCCCAGCGCATTCACTTCGAAAATTTTGCGCGCAGCATCCAAATCCATCTCAATCATGGGACCGTACACCGGGTTGATCCCCACGTTGTTCACCAGAACATCCACCGGCCCGAACTTCTCGCGCGCAACCGCAAACACCTGCTCACGGTGCTCTGGGTCATCAGCCTTCCCAGCCACGCCAACAACCTGCAGCGGGCCACCAATCGTGGACGTCGCTTCAGCGAGCGTGTCCGCATTCCGACCCGTAATCACCACCTTGGCACCTTCGCGCGCCAACCGCTGCGCAACACCTAAGCCAATACCACGCGACGCACCCGTTACCACAGCAACCTTGCCACTGAAACGCTGCGGGTAGAACTTCCTACGCGACTGAGGCGACTCCGACCGGCTCACATTCGCATTCGACGCAACAACGGCCAGGGCCTGTGTATCTGTTGACTGTGGCACGACACACTCCTTTGGGCTAGGTGAAGCTTCCACCCTCAGCGTACCCCGCACACCTCACAAACTCATGAGACCGCCGAGGTGTCCCGCCGCTTCCGCTGTTACTGCAGCTCGAACTGTGCGTGGGGGAGTGCATCTTCTGCGATGCGCAAAACTTCCCGGAGTGCTGGTGACGTGTTTTCTTCGTGATACACCAAGACCAGCGGGGTGGGTGCGTGCCCGGTTTCTAAAGGTGTAGCCACCAGTGAGGTATCCGGCACGTCTGCCAGCGCTGGAGTGGTGTTGACCGCGATGCCCACACCTTCGTTGACGCAATACGCCATGGTGATGGAGTCTGGGACGGTTTGTGCAACGCGCGGTTTGAAGCCAGCGTCATGACACCAATGCATGAAGTTCTCACGTGCGAAATCCCCGGCCTGAGTCGCCAGCATGACGAACTCGTAGTCCTGGATGTCCTCAACCGTCACCCTGTCCAGCTGGGTAAGCGGGTGATCTTTAGGCGTGATCACGGCGTGGCGATCCAGGCTGATGACGCGCCCTGCGAGTCGCGGTGGCAACGAGTCCGTATACACCAGCGCCAGGTCCAGCTTCCCAGACAAAACTCTGGATATCCCCTCCACGCTGAACACCTTGCCATGGAGCTCAACCTTGATTCCCGGCGCTTGTTGCTGCATCGCCCTAATGAGCTGAGATACGTGAGTGCGACCAGAGGACATCGTAAAACCAAGGTTCACGGAACCAATGTTGCCTTCTTCAGCTAGGCGAACCGTGCGTTCTGCTTTCTCTACACTCCGCAGAATCTCCCTGGCCGGTTCCACTAACGCTGAGCCCGCTGCGGTAAGCGACACAAACCGCGCGGTGCGGTTAAATAACTGAACCCCCAGGCGGTCTTCGAGTTGCTTGATTGTACGGCTCAGTGGCGGCTGTGCAATCCCGAGGCGTTCCGCGGCGCGACCGAAATGCAATTCCTCTGCAACGGCGAGGAATGCTCGGGTCTGGTTCAGGTCGATGACACTCTTCTTTCTGCGAGGTGGCTTGGCGCTCGCGCGCGAGCGCGCGACTTCAATGACGCCCTGGTGGACTGCGAGTGCATGGATGCAACCAGAGTGCTAATGTCTTATGCACTCTAGTGCATGCATATGCACTGCCGTCCAGCCTCCCGATCTTATGTCAAGACGACTTGTTAAATCAAGGGGGCATCGCTAAAAGTTACCCGTGAGTCACTTAGGTGAGGATAACACCAAAGTGACCGCGGTATGTGCAACCGCAGAAGGCGCAAAAGACCCAAGAGTGAGAATATGGGATGAGCATGTAACTCATTACACCTACGAAGAAGAGGTTTTTGTGTCTACGTCACGCCCCACTTTTGGCCGCACCCCCACTGGGCCCCTCGCAGGCGTTCTTGTCGCTGACTTTTCTCGCGTGCTCGCCGGCCCTTACGCAACCATGCTCCTGGCCGACCTGGGCGCAACCGTCATCAAAGTTGAGGGCCCCACGGGTGATGAAACACGCGGATGGCGCCCACCGGTCCACGAAGGCGAAGCCACCTACTTTCTGGGTACCAACCGCAACAAACACGACGTGGTCCTGGACTTCAAAGACGAAAACGACTGCGCCCTTGCCCAGAAACTTGCCTCCCGCGCCGACGTCGTTGTCGAAAACTTCAAAGCCGGCGGTCTGAAGAAGTTTGGCCTCGACTACGACACGGTTGCTCAAACCAATCCGTCCGTGGTGTACGCCTCGATCACCGGATTTGGCGGAAATAACCCGCAACCCGGCTACGACCTTCTCATCCAAGGTCTTTCAGGCTTCATGAGCATCACCGGCGCTCCCGATTCCGCCGGCGGAGAACCCACCAAGGCCGGTTTCGCCGTCTTCGACATCATCACCGGCCTGCACACGGCGTTGGGCATCGTGTCTGCCCTGCACCACCGGCAAGAAACCGGCGAAGGCCAGCACGTTGAAACGAACCTGCTCAGTTCCGCACTGTCCGGCCTTGCGAACCAGTCCGCAGCGTTTGTCACCGGGGGAGTGGTACCCACCCGGATGGGCAATGAGCACCCCAGCCTGTACCCGTATCTGCCGCTTCCCACCGGCGAAGGAGACCTCCTGCTGGCTGTTGGCAATGACCGTCAGTTTGCCTCCCTGTGCAGGGTTCTGGAAATTCCCGAGGTCGTTCCCGACGAACGCTTCGCAACCAACGCCGGACGCACCGGCAACCGCACTGACTTAGCGCCCATCCTCATTGACGCGCTTTCACGAAAGTCCGCGCAAGAATGGTACGACCTGCTCACCGCTGCTGGAGTGCCGTGTGCACCCATCAACGACATCGCGCAGGGTGTCGCGTTGGCACAAAAACTGGGACTCAACCCCATTGCGACTCCGGAAAATACGCCCACGGTGGCCAACCCCATCACACTGTCTGCCACTCCTGTGAGCTATGACATGGACCCGCCGGGGCTAGGCAAGGACTCTGAAGACATCAAGCAGTGGCTACGTGAGTAGAATCTAGTCGCAAAGCGAACACGTCGACATACAGAGGAAAACTCCATGACAGTAATGGTCACCGGTGGCGCCGGATATATCGGATCCCACGTTGTGCGTCTACTCCACGAACGCGGTGACTCCGTGGTGATTGTGGACGACATGTCCAACGGTATTGCCTCACGCATTGAGGGGCTGCCGCTTGAGCAAATCGACGTATCTTCTCACACGGCAACTGAACAGCTGGGTGAGGTCATCAAGCGCTACAACGTTGACTCTGTTGTTCACTTTGCTGCCAAGAAAATGGCGGGAGAATCGGTAGAAAACCCACTCAAGTACTACCGCAACAATGTGGCTGGACTGGCGAATCTGCTTGATGCGCTTGTGGCTCATGGGGTCAACAGGCTGGTTTTCTCTTCATCTGCCCTGGTCTACGGCATGCAAGACCGGCTCCTGTTGGCAGAAGAACACGTAGGACAGCATCCATCCAACCCATACGGTGAAACCAAGCTCATTGGCGAATGGATGATCGACGACGTTGCCGCCGTATCAGACCTGCGGGCAATCAAACTCCGCTACTTCAACGTGGCCGGGGCCGGCTGGCCGGAACTCGCCGACACTGCCGTGCAAAACCTCATCCCCATTGTTCTCAACCAAGTAGAAAACGGGGAACAATCCGTGATCTTCGGAGACGACTACCCCACAGACGACGGAACATGCATCCGCGACTACATCCACGTCAAAGACTTAGCGGAAGCGCACGTGGTCGCGCTCGATGCACTGGAAGCAGGGTCCAACCCTCAGTCGGTTTACAACGTAGGCACCGGAAACGGGTCCAGCGTGCGTGAAGTCATCGCTGCGCTTTCTGATGCGCTGGGACGTCCCATCGACGCGGTTGTTGGTGACCGTCGCCCAGGTGACCCCGCGCGCCTGGTGGCAGATGTCACGGCAGCCAGGCAAGACCTCGGCTGGAAAGCAGAATACGGGCTGAAAGAAATCGCTCAGAGTTCCGTTGAAGCGCGTGGCCAGTAACGCGCACGTTGGCGTGCAGTGGGGCGCGTAGCGTAGGCGCAGTATGTGGGGTGGGTGGTCTTTGCTTAGACTAGGCCCATGGGAAAAAAGTCCAAGAAATCAACAGCTGATGTCATCGCCAAGCGCCTGGCGCGCCAACAGGCAGCCGCGTTCGTTCCGCGCCCCTTCGAAGGTCTGCCATTTGAAACCGACCTGGTGAGCCTGCGTGAACTGGTCCCAGCTGCAACCGCAACCGCCAAACTGACAGAAGAATACGGCGGTGACGACGTCACCTTCGCCACCCTCCTGCCCGCCGCGTGGCAAGCCATGAACCGCCAAGACGGCGTACTCATGGCCGGACTGCAAACCCCACACAGCTCTCCTGACCCGTCGCGCGACCTCGCCGCAGCGATCCTCAAGGTGAAGGAACAGGGTCCCGGCGCATACGCCGAACCCAACTCCAACCCAGGTGAGGGGCCGCGCCTGCAAGACATTCTTGACACCTCGGTCCCGTTCAAAGTCACGGTGAAAGAAACGTTTGATTACTGGCTACCAGAAGAAGTGGACCTGCCGGAAGACTCTGCGTTTAGCGAAGAACAGTTGCGTGAGGGACTCGAGCAGGCCAACCAGCGCATCAGCCCCACCGAAAAACTTGTGTCCGCGGAAGGCTGCTACTGGACCGAAATGGCCGGCCGCTGCTACGTGCGCTGGGCATTCACCGAACCAGAAGACACCGTCATGGACGGGCTGGCACGCCTGCACGCGGCCGGTGAAAACAACCTGGGCGGCCTGGGCAAGTACCTGGGGTGCTTCCGCGCTCACGGGATCGTGATCCCTGTGTGGGAACTGAGCGAAAACCAGACCCCAGACGACGTTGACGCCGTGTTGGGTGACTTTGCTAAGAAACTCCACGCAGCGATGGACGAAACCGGGTCGCTCACACCAGAACAACGTCGCGCAAAGTCCGGTGTGGTGTCACGCCAGCTGACCATCCGCTAATGAAGGTTGCTTATCTGGGCCCGGCCGCAACGTTTACCGAAGCGGCCCTGCTGCAGCTGATCGAATCGGGTGATGTGTGGGCCGGTGGGGCTGGGGCCGCTGGGGTCGGTGACATTGAGCGTGTGCCCGTTATCAGCGCCAACGCAGCGCTCGACGGGATCGCCAGCGGCGCGTATGACGCGGCGGTCATGCCCATTGAGAACTCGCTCGAAGGTGGTGTGCCCGCGACCCTTGATGCGCTGATGCGTGTGGGGCACGCGCGTATCGTGGCAGAAACCGTGGTGCCCGTGCGGTTTGTGCTGGCGGTGCGTCCGGGGACTGCGCTTGCCGATGTGCAGGCGTTTGGTACGCACCCGCACGCCGAGGCGCAGACCCGCGAATGGATGGGTGCGCATCTGCCGGATGCCCAGTTCATGCCTGCGTCATCGACAGCTGCAGCGGCTAAGCAGTTAGGGGCGGGTGAAGCGCCGTTCCACGCTACGGTGTGCCCTGAGTTGGCTGCCCAAGCGTATGGCTTGGAGGTTGTGGCGGACGATATTGGGACGGCGAAAAACGCGGTGACCCGGTTCATCCTGGTGAAGCCGAACCCGCAGTTGCCTACTCCCACGGGGGCGGACAAAACCACGATCGTGGCCACGTTGGCGACCGATAAGGCAGGTTCGTTGCTGGGGTTGCTAGAGCAGTTTTCGGCCCGGCGCGTGAACCTTTCGCGCATTGAGTCGCGACCAACTGGTGACGGGCTTGGGTTGTACAAGTTCTCAATTGATATTTCCGGTCACGTGCGTGAGCCGCGAGTTTCTGAGGCCTTGGCCGGGGTTCACCGGATGGTGCGTAAGCTGCAGTTCTTGGGTTCATACCCTGCGGCTGACGGTATCCCGGTTGAGGTCGACTCAACGAGCACGGCGTCGAGTTTTGATGACTCGACCGCGTGGGTGCGTTCGATCCTGGGGTGAAACGGCGGAAAGTGAGCGAAACTGCGCATTATATTGCGTAGTTTCGCTCACTTTCCGCCGTTTGGCGCCTCGGCTCAGCGAGCTTCTTGAGCTCTGTCAATGTGAACGTTGACAGTAATGTCTTCGTACGCGGGACCGTCCTCTGTCCATGCTTCGATGATGCCTCGAGCTTCGTCTGTAACAGCTGAGAGACTTGTCGCCTGTCCTGAAGCGCTGAGAGACGGAATCGTAAAAACCCATAGGTCGCCTTCACGGTGGGTGACGACGTCGTAGTCCGTTTTCATGCTCATTAGATCCACTCCTTTGGGATGACTATGAGTGTACGCGTGTAGGGCAAACGAGTCAGGCCCTGCGCTACACCCGCTCCACTACTCGGGGTCGTCGGGCAGCTCACCCGTGCGAGGCGCCAACCCCTGCACCGGGTGCACACCCAGCAGGGTGTTCAAGCGTGACAGGTTCAAGGTGCGGTCATGCACCAGCTGCCGCACCGCAAACCGGGTCAGCAACGGGCGAGCCTTCGCGCGCGCCTTCTTTAACACCTCGGGATTCTGACGCGCCATCGCTTTCTCAATCTTCTTAGCGCCGCCAGCCATTTTGGCCTTGCGTTCCCACCACCAGGCCTTGAGTTTGCTTAAGTCCGCAGGCATTTCCTCGAACTTCACAATGTTGTGCGACTGAGAGCGGGCCAGGATCGTGTTGATGGCCTTCTGCAGTACATACGGTTCGGGGTCGCCCACGTTGATGGGCCCGTTGATGTGCGGGTTCTTGATTGCTGCTTCAACGGCTGCGACCGCGTTGTCGATGTGGCACAGCGTAATCCGCTTCTTACCCCCGGCAGGCAAAGGCAGTACCCCATTTTCGACCCGCTTCAGGATGTACGGCATGGTGTTCCTGTCGCCAGCGCCGTAAATGGGGCCGGGGCGCAAAATGACAGCGTCGGGGCGAACGCGGTGTACCACCCGTTCGGCCTCCACAAGGGACCGCTCCAGTTCCGAGGTGTACCTCCCCGCCGTCACCAACGCGGACTCCTCGTACGCGCCGTCCAGATCAACCTGCGGGTCATAAACAAGAGCGCAGGAAAAGTAGATGAAGTTGGAATCGGGAAACGCGTCAAGCACATTACGGGTGCCCGTCACATTCACGGCGTGAGCGTAACTCGCAGTCATCCAGTCGTTCATACAACCGGCAGCGTGGACGACAGCCTGGGCGGCGTCCGCTCGTTCTTTAACCACCTCGGGCGCGGGGTTGCGAATATCCCAATCAAGGTGCCATACGCCGGGACGCTTGCGAGTGTTAGGCAGTCCAATGTCCCCGGTGAGAGGCTCAGCGAAGTCCGGGCACGTGCGACTCAGGCTGATAACTTGGTGCCCGCTTTTTGCCAGCGAACGCGCAACCGCGCCACCCACAAAACCTGAAGCGCCGGTGACCACAATGGACATGAAACCTCTTTCTCGTGTACTCGCTCTTTAGGTTATCGCCTTCATTTGCTGACACTGCACGCACACACAGCCAAGCGCCCTTCGAAAGCGATTTTCTCGCACAACTTCACACACTTTTTCATGCCATTTTCAAAGTTGAGCGGAATAGACTCAACCCTGGAAGCGTTGAAGATTTCAGAAGCTCAAACTCTGAAGCTTAGAAGTGTGAAAGGAATCTTATGGACGCTAAATTTACCTCGCGTTCGCAGGAGGCTCTGTCCGCTGCCATCAAGGATGCGGTCAACCGTGGCAACAACCAGGTTGAGCCGTCGCACCTGGTGAGCGCCCTCCTCGAACAGAAAGACAGTATCGCTGGTGCGCTCGTCACCGCCCTTGGTGCCGACCCAGCCGAAATCGCCCGCGAAGCTGCAGCCTTATCAGCGGCACTGCCGTCGCTGTCAGGCTCGACCGTGAGCCAGCCCCAGCTCAGCCGCCAGGGCCTGCAGCTCATCAACAACGCTGAGCGCGAAATGCAGGGCCTGGGCGACCAGTTCGTCTCCACGGAACACCTGCTGCTGGCGGCCACCCAAGACACCGGTGAAATGGGTCGTGTCTTAACCGGCCGCGGTGTCACCCGCCAAGCGCTGTTGGACGCGCTTCCCAGCGTGCGTGGGGGCAAGAAAGTGACAAGTGAAAACCCTGAGGACACGTTCCAGTCGCTGGAGAAGTTCGGTGTGGACTTAACCGCGGCGGCGCGTGAAGGCAAGCTGGACCCGGTGATCGGGCGTGACTCTGAGATTCGGCGCGTGGTGCAGGTGCTTTCGCGCCGGACCAAGAACAACCCGGTGCTCATTGGTGAACCCGGCGTGGGTAAGACCGCGGTGGTTGAGGGTCTGGCCCAGCGCATTGTGGCTGGTGACGTGCCTGAGTCGCTGCGCAACAAAACGCTGATCAGCCTTGACTTGTCTGCGATGGTTGCAGGCGCTAAGTACCGAGGTGAGTTCGAGGAACGCCTCAAAGCTGTCTTGGAAGAGATCAAGGCTTCCGATGGTCAGATCGTGACGTTCATTGACGAGATCCACACGGTTGTAGGTGCCGGTGCTACGGGCGATTCCGCGATGGATGCGGGCAACATGCTCAAACCCATGTTGGCACGTGGTGAGTTGCGCCTGGTAGGCGCGACCACACTGGATGAGTACCGCGAAAACATTGAAAAGGACCCGGCTCTTGAGCGCAGGTTCCAGCAGGTGTTCGTGGGCGAGCCAAGTGTCGAGGACACGGTGGCGATTCTGCGTGGGCTCAAGGAGCGTTACGAAGCGCACCATAAGGTGACCATTTCTGACAGTGCTCTGGTGGCCGCGGCCGCTTTGTCGAACCGCTACATCACGGGGCGTCAACTACCGGACAAGGCGATTGACCTGGTGGATGAGGCCGCGAGCCGTCTGCGCATGGAGATCGACTCTGCTCCCATTGAGATCGATGAACTCCAGCGCGCGGTCGACCGGTTGAAGATGGAAGAGATGGCCCTGGTCAACGAGTCCGATGACGCGTCGAAGGAACGTCTGGAAGCCCTGCGTGAGGACCTGGCGGACAAGCAGGAGAAGCTTGCTGGGCTCAACGCCACGTGGGAGGCACAGCGTGCTGGCCTCAACCGCGTGGGTGAGTTGAAAAAGAAGCTGGACAACTTGCGTAGCCAGGCTGAGATCGCGCGCAGAGATACCGACCTGGAGACCGCCTCGCGCCTGCTGTACGGCGAAATTCCTTTGGTTGAAAAGGAGATCGCCGAGGCGGAGGCCCAGGAAGCGAAGCAAGCAGCCAGTAACGACGCCGCTGGCGCCGGCAAGCGGATGGTGAATGAGCAGGTGGGTTCGGATGACATCGCCGAAGTGGTTTCCGCCTGGACGGGTATCCCTGCCGGACGTCTGTTGCAGGGCGAGCGGGAGAAGTTACTGCACGCCGAGGACGTGATTGGTAAGCGTCTCATTGGACAGAAGAAGGCTGTTGAGGCTGTGTCCGATGCGATCCGCCGTTCGCGCGCAGGCGTGTCAGACCCTGACAGGCCCACGGGTTCGTTCCTGTTCTTGGGACCCACGGGTGTGGGTAAGACGGAGCTTGCTAAGTCGCTGGCTGACTTCCTGTTTGATGACGAGCGTGCGCTGGTGCGGATCGACATGAGTGAGTACGGCGAGAAGCACAGTGTGTCGCGTTTGGTGGGTGCGCCTCCAGGGTACGTGGGTTACGAAACCGGTGGTCAGCTGACCGAGGCGGTGCGCCGCCGGCCGTATTCGGTGGTCTTGCTTGACGAGGTGGAAAAGGCTCACCCGGATGTGTTCGACATTCTGTTGCAGGTGCTCGACGACGGGCGTTTGACCGACGGTCAGGGGCGGACTGTGGACTTCCGCAACACGATCCTGATCTTGACGTCGAACTTGGGTTCGCAGTTCCTGGTGGACCAGAACCTGGATGACAAGCAGAAGCGCGACTCTGTCATGGGCGTGGTGAACGCGGCGTTTAAGCCGGAGTTCCTCAACCGTTTGGACGACATCGTGATGTTCGATGCTTTGAGCACCGAGGACCTCACGCACATCGTGGACCTGCAGATCGCGTCGATGCAGAGCCGTTTGAGTGAACGCCGTTTGACGCTTGTGGTCACGCCGGCTGCCAGCGAATGGTTGGCGCTCGAAGGCTACGACCCGGCGTACGGTGCACGGCCGCTGCGTCGCTTGGTGCAGCGTGAGATCGGGGACAAGCTGGCTAAGGAGATCCTGGCCGGACACATCCACGACGGCGACACCGTCACCGTGGACCGCGGGGACGAGTTTGCAGGTGAAGGCCTGCTCATCTCCTCCGTGGGCGAACGGTAGGGGAGTGTTACGGCGCAAAGCGAGCAAAACTG
>NZ_JASPDO010000040.1 GCF_030230605.1 Brevibacterium sp. UMB1308A | reverse complement strand
CGCGCGATTTCGTGTTTCAGGTAGGCGAAACGGCGCAAAGCGAACGAAACTACGCAATATAATGCGCCGTATCGCTCACTTTGCGCCGTAACAACCTCAGTCTTCGCGCTTTCGCAATTCCCCGCGACGCAGTTTTCCACTTGGTGTCTTTGGAAGTGCATCCACAAAGTGGACCTTGCGTGGGTACGCGTGAGCGGAATACCCCTCCTTGACCAGTAGCTTGAGCTCTTCAGCTAACTCAGGGGTGGCCTCCACGCCTTCCCGTAGCACCACGTACGCTTCTGCGAGTTCACCTCGGACGCCGTCCCGGTCTGGCTTACCCACAACCCCAACATCGACCACGTCAGGGTGTGTGATGAGCACGGACTCAACGTCGAACGGCCCAATGCGGTAACCGGCCATGAGGATCACGTCGTCATCGCGACCTTCGAAGAAGAAGCTACCGTCTTCATCCTTGTACCCGGCGTCAGCAGTGAGATACCACTTACCGTCTTCGCTGAAACGCTCAGCCGATTTCTGCGGGTCGTCCTGGTAACCCGTGAACCACAAGAGTGGGCTGTTGGGCACGTTGATGACGATCTGACCGTCCAGAATGTCTGCCTCGTACCCGGCGATCGGCTTACCCATTGACCCGGGCTTGAGCTCTTCACGCACGTCGTCGTTCCACTGGTTGCAGATCACCATGCCCAGTTCAGTTTGGCCGTACTGGTCATAGACTTCCGTGCCCAGTTTTTCTTTAGCCCAGTCGATCACGTCGACCGTGAGTGGCTCTCCTGCTGAAGATGCGCGACGCAACGTGAACCCGGGTTCCAGCCCAGACTTGGAAAGCGTGCGGTACACGGTGGGTGCGGAGGCGTAGTTGGTCACGCCTTGTTCGCGCATGAGCTGCAGAGTCGAGTCGGCTGTGAACTTGTCTTGTTGCATGAGGTTGGGTAGCCCGATGGCCAGCGGTCCCAACACTCCGTAGTACAGGCCGTACGCCCAGCCTGGGTCGGCCGCGTTCCAGAACACGTCTTCGGGACGGACGTCCAGGGAGTAGTGCATGTAGCAGTGAAAGCTGGCCAGCGCGCGCACTGGGACTGCAACCCCTTTGGGGTTGCCGGTGGTGCCCGAGGTGAACAACTGCACCAGCGTGCCGTCGCCTCCCAGCGCAACCGAGTCCTCAAGCGGTTCAGGTTCGGTTTGCATGCGGTCGTAGTCTTCACCAATCGTGATGACGTTGAGCCAGTCCAGTGGCTTTACCTTGTCTTCTTGCGACGGTTCGGTGATGACAAGCTTGGCCTTTGCGCCTTCCATGCGCACCTTGATCGCGCCGGTGGCAAACGCTGTGAACAATGGGACGTACACGGCACCCAGTCGTGTGAGTGCTAGTAGCGTGACGGGCATGTCGGGGCATTTGGTGAGCAGAACACCCACACGGTCACCCTTCTCAACGCCCTGTTGCTTAAGCGCGGTGGCAAGGCGCTTGGACCTGTCAGACAGCTCACCGTACGTCAGTTTGGACACCGTTCCGTCGTGAGCGATGAAGGTGAACGCGGTGGCCTGCGGGTCGTGGCGGTCACACAGTAGATACGAAGCATTTGCGTCTGGTGTGTCGTAGGTTTCGAGCCATTCTTGAACGAGCTGATCTGATTTCACCCGTGCCTCCTGGGTTAAGGGTTTCCCTGTTGTTTTCACCATAGCGCTGGGAATTTTTCCGCCTGCGCGCAGGGTAACCTAAACCACATTTTGGGGTGCCACTAACTCGTGAGCTTCCGCGCTTTCGCCTAGCCCAGGTAGCCGTGGACAAACTGCATGATGCGTGTGAAAGCTTGGTCTCGAACGCTCTCTTCAGACAGGTACACGTCGTGCATGGCGCCTGGAACGCGGTCCACAACAACAGTGTCGGCAAGGTCGAGGGCCCTCCTGGCCAGGATCTCTACGTCGAGCACAATGTCCGCGTGAGCCATCTGTGGGGCGTAGTTCACCGATTGCATCGAGGTGCGCGACATCTGCACAAGCACTGGCACGTCCAGGTCGAGACCGCGTTCCACCCGCTTGTGCCCATCAAACACCGCCCGTAAGAACTGCGGATACACGGGGAACGACTCTGGGGGTTTGAGTCGAAGGTCAAACGGCGTATCCCCGTGGGCTTGCGCAACAGCCAACACGTAGTAGTTGGGTAGGGAAATGCGAAGCGGACTCACTGGGTTCCGGGCCGCCATGAGTGGTCCCAGCAGTTTGCGGACGCTCGCGGTGTATTGGAACTCCAACCACGGCGAGTTCAGCACCAGACCAGCCACTCGCCCAGGGTTGTCGTTGGCCCACAGTGCGGCGGTGAGGCCTCCGGTTGAGTGGGCGTTGAGCACTACGTTGCAGTGGGGGTGAAGACCAGTGATCACGTCGAGGCAGGAGGAGATTTCTTCATCATAAGCGCCGAGGTCGTCAATGAGTCCCGGGGTCCGTTCAGGATCGGAGAGGTCCAGGTTCCTGCCGTAGTTGCGCAGATCCACGGCGTAGAAATGGGCGCCCATGTGAGCCCAAAACCGGGCTAAGTCACGGTGGTAGAAGTAGTCGGACCACCCGTGAATGTAGAGGACGGCAGTGTTGGCCAGTTCCACTTCCGGGACGCCGTCCCGGTGGGGGACACCTCGGGAGGGGTGGTTATCAACCCGGGGCAGGTACCTCACCAGGGTTGCCCGTTCCCCGCAGGGCAGTTCCAGAGGCAGGGATTCGAACCCCGGGCCAAGAATGTCTGGAAGCCACTGCGATTGCGTAGGTGGTTTGGGGTTCATGTCCCTATTGTGCCAGGTGAAAAACTGGTACGGCACAGGTCTGGGAACGTACTTGCCACGGTGTTTACTATGGTCGTATGGAGTTTCGAGTACGGTCAGCGGTCGCTGACACCCCCGCGTATGTTCCCGGCAAGCCTGCTGCTCCCGTGGCTGGACAGAAGGCGTACAAACTGTCGTCCAATGAACACTTCATGAACCCGCTTCCCGCTGTTGTCGAAGCGGCCGCGAAGTCCTTGGAAACCATGAACCTCTATGGCGACCCGGGTGTTTTCGACCTCACTGAAGAGATGGCGCAACACCTGAGTGTGGAAACGAACCAGCTGGTCTTTGGGGCCGGTGCTTCTGAGATCTTGGCAGCGTTGGTGCACATCACTGCAGAACCCGGTACCGAGGTGGTTTTCCCGTGGCCGTCGTTCGAAATGTATGTGCCGCTCACGTTGCTCGAAGGGGCTACCACGGTCAAGGTGCCCTTGCGTGAGGACTTGGGGCACGATCTTGATGCGATGGCCGAAGCCATCAATGACCGCACCCGTCTGGTGATCCTGTGCAGTCCCAACAACCCCACCGGTGGGCCGGTGGGGCGTGAAGAATTTGAAGAGTTCATGGCGAAGGTTCCTCACGACGTGCTGGTGGTGTTGGACCAGGCGTACTTCGAATACATGGTCGAAGGTGGATTCGACGGCGTTGACGCTCTGCCGTCGCACCCGAACCTGGTAGTAGTGCGCACATTCTCGAAGGCACACGGCATGGCGGGCTTGCGCGTGGGATGGGCGGTTGCTCACCCCGATGTCATCAGCGCTATGCGCACCGCAATCATGCCGTTTAGTGTGTCACGCGTTGCGCAGGCCGCCGCTTCTGCGTCCTTGCGGTTGGCATCCGATGTGGATGTGCGGGCAAAAGAAATTGCCCGCATCCGTGACGATATGCAGGCACGGTTACGTGAAATCGGTGTCCCAGTAGCGGACTCCCAGGGTGGTTTCTTGTGGCTCCCGCTGGAAGACAAAGCGGAAGAGTTTGAACGCGCATGCCGTGACGTGGGCGTGGCCGTTCGTCAGCTCACCGGGGGAGTACGTGTGAGCATCGGCGAAGAAGAAGCGATGGACCGTGTCGCCCATGTCGCCAGCGAGCTGGTAGCCCGCGGGCACGCAAGCGGTGCAACGACCTCGGGCCAGGAATCATGAGTACCCCGGAACACATGAGCACCCCAGAACTCCCGGACTCGACCGGATTCCCAGACCTGACAGAACTCGCAACCCAGCTCAGCCCCAACGCGCTGGTCACGGATACTGACGTCATCGCAGCCCACTCCAGCGACCGTGCGCTGTTCTCACCCGTAGGGAATGCGCTCGCCTTGGTGCGTGCTACGTGTGTTGAAGATGTGCAGGCCACGGTGCGGTTTGCCGCCAAACACACGATCCCCATCATTCCGTCTGGGGCACGCACGGGGCTTTCGGGAGGCATCAACGCGCTCGACGGGTGCATTCTGTTAAGCGTTGCCAAAATGAACCGGATCCTGGAAGTGAACACCCTGGACGGCACCGTGACGGTGGAACCGGGCGTGATCAACCTGGATCTCAAGAAGCACTTGGCCGATTTCAACCTGTCGTATCCGCCGGACCCCGGTTCTGTGGCGATTTCCACGATTGGCGGAAACGTGGCCACCAACGCCGGCGGTATGTGCTGTGTGAAATACGGTGTGACCAGGGACTTTGTGCGTAGCCTCAAGGTGGTGACCGCAGACGGTGAAGTCACCACGGTAGGGCGGAACACGGCAAAAGGCGTCGCCGGTTTCGACCTGGCACAGCTGTTCATCGGTTCGGAAGGCACACTGGGCGTGATCGTAGAGGTCACTTTGCGAACCGTGCCCAAGCTGGCCGATCCGCTCACCTCTGTGGCGCTGTTTTCTGACCCCGTTCACGCCGCTCGCACGGTCACTGACTACCTGGGCAAGGGTGCCACCCCGTCGCTGTTGGAATACATGGACGGCGGCACCATTGAAGCAGTCAACGCGTACCAGAGTTTTGGGCTGCCCAGTGGGGCGGGTGCCATGCTGATTGTGCAGTCGGACGGTTCGGGTTCGATGACGCGCGCTCAGGAAGACCTGGAACTGTTCCAGCAGGTTGCCCAAGATAACGGGGCAACTGACGTGATGTATTCGGATGATCCGCGTGATTCGGAGTCCTTGGTTGCCGCGCGCCGGGCGGTTGCCCCGGCGAATGAAAAGTTGGCCCACTCCCGAGGTGGTGGCGAGCTGGTTGACGACGTGTGCGTACCACGGGGCCGCCTTGCTGAGTTCTTTGAGCGCCAAGCTCAGATCGCCCAGAAGTTCCCAGACATTCTGGTGATCGCATGTGGTCACGCCGGTGACGGAAACATGCACCCCAACGTCATTTTTGATGCGGGCGACCCGGTTTCTACCCAACACGCAAAAGAAGCGTTTGGCATGATCATGCAGGCTGGTTTGGATTTGGGCGGAACCATCACCGGCGAACACGGTGTAGGGGTTCTGAAAGCCGAGTGGTTGGCACGCGAGCTGTCGCCGTCAGCGCAAAAGATGCACGTGGCGATCAAACAGGCACTGGACCCGCAAGGGATCTTCAGCCCTGGGAAGATGCTGTCGCACTTGAAGTAGTTGGTGAGTCTGTTTAGGTCGTGGTGTCAGTAGTGACTTCACGCCTGTTCAGCTTCGTGCGCTTCTTTTTCGAGCGCGCGTTTGGCGGCTCGGCGGACAGCCGGCCACAGGGCGGATGCCCAAGCCACGTACCCACGTTCGGACGGGTGGAAGATGTCGCCACCCGTGTACAGCAGATAGCGCCACAGGCCTAGTTCGTGCGTGGTGGCAAACAGGTCCGCCAGTTCCAAGTTGTTTACACGTGCCTCACGTTCGATGATCGCGTTGGCGGCACGCACCTTCGGCTCAAGCCACGGCAGGCCAAAGCTGGGGATCGTGGACACGACTGTGCCGGCTGGAAGGCGCTTGTACAAACGAGTTGCTGTCCACTCGAAACCCTCAAGTGTGTACTTAGGGTCGATCAGGTCATTGGCCCCGATGACGCACATGGTGATGTCTGCTGGCGGCAAATCTTCCAGTAGGGGTAGCTGCTTTTCCATGAGAAGCCACGAGCTGGCCCCGGGCACTGAAATGTTGGTGACAGAAACCTTGCGTCCAGTTTCTTCTTCCAGCCGCTGTTTCAAAAGGCCCACATATGCGCGCTCCGGTTTGGAAGCGCCCACCCCGCTGGCTGCCGAATCGCCTAAGACGTTGACCGTCAAGGGCGGAAGCTCCTGCAAGGATTCGTCGAGTTCAAGTTGCGTTCGCGCCGACTCAGCCCAGAACTTAGGGAACAGTGCTGACTGGATACGCACGCGCACAACCGCAATTCCGTACCCAGCACCTAAGCCCAGAGTCACACCGCCCACTGCCGTGGCAGCCTTTAACCCAGCTTTGAGCCCAGCCTTCAGCGCAGCCTTCCCAGCACCCACGTCAGTCCGAGCCCTCTACTGAGCTACCGTCCACCTGGGATGTGCTGCCATCCACCTCGGGCTGGGTATCTGGCAAACCCCGGCGCCGCAACAACGGCCCTACACCCGGCTGCTCGCCAAAAAAGTCCATAATCGTTTCGCCCGGGTCAGCCGAATACCCGGGAGCCAAAACCGCGGTGCGGAATGCGTCACCCGCTTCAGGGTTGAGCCCGCCCTGGGAGTTAAACCATTCGGTGACATACGCGGCGAGCTTTTCCGACCACAAATACGAGTAGTAGCCAGCGGAGTACCCCAGCGCGAACGTGTGCTGGAAATATGGCGTGCGGTACCGAGGCGGCACCAACGGGTTGAAACCGGTGCCGGAGAGCACGTCGCGTTCGAAGTCGAGCACTGACTCCACCTGTTCGCCAGGCTCCAACGAGTGCCAGCTGAGGTCCAAAAGCGCGGCCGCGAGGTACTCCACCGTGGCGAAACCCTGCCCAAACGCCTGGGACTTCTTGATACGTTCAACGAGTTCGTCCGGGATCGGTTCACCCGTGTGCACGTGGACGGCGTAGTGGGGGAGCACCTGCGGGTGTAGCGCCCACATTTCGTTGAGCTGGGACGGGAACTCCACATAGTCCCTGGGTACCGAGGTACCTGAACGAGTTTCGTACGTCGAGTTAGCGAACAGCCCATGTAGCACGTGCCCGAATTCGTGGAACAGCGTGCGCACATTGTCCAGGCTGAGCAGGGCAGGTTCACCGTCTGCCGGTTTGGGAATGTTCATGGTCAGGCTGATAACTGGGCCCAAACCGGAAACCCGACCGGGGGACACCAACTGGTCCATCCACGCCCCGCCACGCTTTGACTCCCGCGCAAACGGATCAACGCAAATGACGCCCAGCGGCCGGTCGCCGTCGAACGCGCGGTACACAACCACCTCGGGGTGCCACGCGACCTCATCCGTGCGTTCAAAACGCACACCGTACAACTGGGTTGCAGCAAACAGCACGCCGTCGTTGAACACGTTCCACAGATCGAAGTACTCAGCGACCGAACCCAACTGGTACGTGTCTTGCTTGTAGCGCTTGAGGTAGTACGCGATGTCCTCAGCTTCCAGACGCTTTGGCTGGTACGTTGTGCGGATCGTGTCAAGTTCAGATTCGAGCTGTGCCAGTGCGGGTTCCAGCAAGTCCACCACTAGCGCAGTCGCGTTTTCGCCGTTGCCCGCGTCCTGCTGTGAAATCACATAGTCCTTGTACGACTTGTACCCCATGAGGCCAGCCAGGCCAGCGCGCAGAGCAGTGAGGTCGGAGACGATCCAGCGAGTATCGGTTTCGGTTCCGCGCGCACCTCGGTTGGTGGAGGCGTGGAACACGGCTGTGCGGGTTTCAGGGTCGTCCAAGTCCGAGGTGATGGGCTGTTGCGTAGTGGACTCCAGGGTGATGAGCGCGCCCGTGTGGCCGTCCTTGGTCAGGCCACGCTGAGCTGCGTGAGAGGTGACAGTGCTCAGTTGTGCGTCAGACAAGCCTGCAAGTGACAGTTCCGAGTCGTGCGGAATGTGCACGGCTGACTCTTGGGTTTCGGCCAGAACGAACTGGCCGAACTCTGTCTCCAGCGCAGAAATCTCTTCAGCGAACGCTGCCACGCGCTCTTGGTTGTCCTCAGTGAGGCGCGCACCCGCGTGGGCGAAGTCTGCGACCATGAGGTCGTGGTGGCGGGCGTCTTCCGGGTTCAGGGCCGCCGTGCTGACGCTTTCTAAACGCGCGAAGAGCTCAGCGTTGAGGAACACATCAAGTTCCGCGCGGGTGAGGATGGCGGCTGACTCTGTTGCCATCGCCTCCACAGCGTCAGACCACAAGCTGGATTCGTACAAGCGGATAAACGGTTGCAGGCGGAACACCAAGCTGCGGGCCGCATCAATCGCCAGCGTGGTGTTGTTGAAATCGGTGGGTTCAGGGTTGTCCAGGATCGCGGCAATCGACTGTTCTTGAAACGCGACGGCCCTGGCCAGCGCGTCCATGATGAGTTCAGGGGTGATGCGGTCAAAGGCCGGTAGTGTCAGGGGCTCCGGTTGGCTCACAAAGTCCCACAGATAGTTAGGTGATTCTGCTTCTGGGACGTGGCCGGGATGGAGGTCTTCGGAACCCAAAACTTTCTCCTGCACTGTCGAGGTCTATTGTGAAAAGGGTGAGCGAACATTTGGGTACTGGCGCAGGCGATCCGCGAACTCGACGAATCAAGATCGGAATCATGCTGGCCGGTCTCGCTACCTTTACACTGCTCTACAATACCCAAGCAATCTTGCCGGACCTCACACGCGACTACGGAATCACCCCGTCTGGGGCCGCGATGTCGGTGTCTATTGCAACCGCGGGCGTCGGGTTAGGGCTGCTTGTTGCAGTCCCTATCAGTGAACGGATCGGCCGAGGTCGTTTAATCCGCTGGTCTGTCATTATCGCTGGCGTGATGGCCACTGGGGTGGTTTTTATCTCCGACTGGAACCTGTTCTTGGTCGCCAGATTCGTGATGGGGTTCATTCTGGCGGGTTTGCCCGCTACTGCCACGGTGTACCTGCGTGAAGAGATCCACCCGTCGATCGTGTCATCCGTGATTGGGGTTCACATTTTTGGAAACACCCTGGGTGGATTGGGTGCCCGAATCATTCCGTCTACTGCCATTGAAGTGTTCGACTGGTTAGGGATCGAGGGGATCCTGGGGCTAGATAAGTCGCACTCCGCAATGTTCACTGCCTCACTTGTTGGACTGTTGGCGGGCCTGGGGTGCTTTTTCTTGTTGCCGCCGGCCCAAGGGTTCGTGCAACACCGCGACTCGTTTAGCGTTCTGGTGAAGAAGTTTGGGCGGGCGTTCACCGACCCCGTTCTGCTGGGCCTGTTCGTCGTGGGCTACTTAGGAGTGGGCTCATTCATTGGTGCGCTCAACGTGATGGGATTCCGCTTAGAAGGCGAACCGTTCTTCATGCCCATTGGGCTCGTAGGCCTCGTCTACTTTGTGTACCCGCTTGCCGGGTGGGCATCTGCGATAGCCGGCAAAATTGCCGACCGCACATCACTGCGAACAGTCATGGCGTTTGGTCCGCTGATCGGACTGGTGGGGGTTGCGCTCATGGTGATCCCCAACGTGGTGTGCATCGTCGCGGGCCTGGCGATTCTTGCAATCGGATTCTTTGTAGGACACTCCACCGCAGCGTCCTGGGTAGCAGGCCGAGCAATCCGGTCCGTAGGCGTCCCCGCACAAGCCGCATCCATTTACATGGTGTGCTTCTACCTGGGATCGTCCGTCACCGGCAACCTCACGCCCCTAGCCTGGTCACACACCGGCTGGACAGGCGTCACCGCAATCATCGGAAGCCAAATGGTTCTGCTACTGATCATTGCGCTCATCCTCAAACGCACACCAGTCGCACCCGCCCGCAACCAGACGGTAGAAACATAGCCAACTATGAACGACCTCGGCGGTTAGACACGAACATCACAGCGACGATGACTACGGCCGCGGTCGCGCCTAAGAGCAGGCCGGTAGGTGAAACGGTGAACCCGATCGCAACACACAACACCACGCCCAGAACCTGCAAAGCCTTGGGGTACATGCGGTGTTCACGGTCTTGGGTGAACGCGGCCAGGTTGGCGATCGCGTAGTAGAGCAGCACGCCTGTGGACGAGAAACCAACGGCTTTCGTCACATCCACAGAAAAGACCAGGATGATGGCCAGGACGCAGAACAGGATTTCAGCGCGGGCTGGGGTCGAGTGGCGCTCGCTCACGTGGGCAAAAAACGTGAAGTTGCGCGAATCCCTGGCCATCGCCAAACATGTGCGCCCCAAACCAGCCATGAGCCCCAACAAGGCGCCCAAGCACGCCAACGCCGCAACGACCTGGATAACCAGCTTCATCCACGACACCTGAACGGCGTCAAAAATTGGGGCCGTGGAGGTGGCGAGGGTTTCCTGATCCAACATGTGGGTCAGTGTGAACGTGATGACAACGTACACGATTAGCGTCAGCCCCAGTGCCCACATGATGGCTCGAGGAATTGTTCGGGAAGGGTTCGTCACCTCTTCACCCAACGTCGCTACACGGGCATAGCCAGCAAACGCAAAAAACATGATGCCCGCACCCTGCAAAATACCCAACGGAGCGGAAGGTAGGTAGGTAGCGGAAGGGGCGGCGACCTCGGCGGGGGTGTTCAACCACGACGTAGCCACGAACAGTGCAAGGCCAGCCAGTACGATCACCACAATGACCTTGGTGACCGTCGCCGTTTTAGACACACCCAAAATGTTGACGGTTGTGAGCATGACCAGCGCGAGGGCCGCGGTGAAGGACAGGACGAACGGGGGAGCGCCGGGCAGAGCGTAGTGCGCGAACGTCATCGCCATCGCGGCAGCCGAAGCAGTCTTACCCAACAGGAACGCCCACCCGGCAGTGAGCCCCCACGCCGGGCCCAGTTGCTCGCGCCCGTATGCGTACGTTCCACCCGCAACTGGGTACTGCGCGGCCAGCTGACCCGAAGACGTGGCGTTGCAGAAGGCGACCAGGGCGGCCAACCCCAGGGCCAAGTAGATGCCAGACCCCGCATGAGCAGTAGCTGGGGCGACCGCCACGAAAATGCCGGCGCCCAGCATAGAGCCCAGGCCTATCATGATCGCGTCACTCAAAGTGAGCGAACGCTTTAGAGAAGACATCATGTCTGTGTTGGTATCAGGCCAAGGCAAACAGAAAGTGTCTTGAAGATGGGGTTGTGGGGCTGCCTTTTCGTGCTACTTCTTGATCGAGCTCAGCTTCTGCCACTCTTCCCACGTGTACACCCAGTCCTTGATGTCACCAGAGTTAGTGGTCAGGGAAACGCTGGAACCGACCACTTCAACCGGGTCGCCAAAGAGTGCGGATTCGTAGTATTCGGTGGCGTTAGGCGTGGACAGGTTGACGCATCCGTGGGAAACGTTTGCGCGTCCCTGGGAGCCAACCGACCATGGGGCCGCGTGGATGAACTCACCGTTGTTGTGGATGCGAACCGCATGGGTGACGGGGGTGGAGTAGCCCCAACGTTCGGACTTCATGGTGTAGTTGCGGGACTTCGACATCACAATGTGCATCCCGTTGTACGACGGAGAACGTGCCGCACCCAGGGACGCTGGGAAGTCCATCACCTTTTTGCCTGAGCGTGTGACGGTAAGGCGGTGCTTTTTAGCGTCGGCCACAGCGATCTGTTCGCGGTCGATCTCGAAGTCCAGTGTCATGTCTTTTGCACCAAATGAGTTCTTGGAGAACGGAACGTCTTTCACTGGTGCGCTGACGTGAATCTTGGAGTGTTCGGGCCAGAATTCTTTTGGCCGGTAGTGGATGCGCGAGTGGCCGTCGTCATCTGGGAGCCATCCCCATGCGCCTTCGACTTTACGTGGCTTGTCGTCCTTGTCGGTGACTTCCACGGTCAGGCGGCTTTCGATTCCCGGGCGGTATTCCTTGGGGATCTTATGGGCGAAGTTGAAAATGATGGGGGCGCCCACGCCTACTTTCATGTCGTCGTCGAGCAGGGTGCGCATGCGTGCGCCGTCACCTTTAGGTTTAGCAGTTTCCACGGTTCCAGTGGATTCGTGGGTGTTGCCGTCAGGTGAAACGGTTGTGGCTTTCCACGTGTAAGACGATGACCCTGCGAGTGTGAAGTTAGACTCCCAGGAAGTGCCTTTGGGGTTGTTGTCGGCTGCGCCACCCTGTGCACCGTCCTCAGGGGCTTCGGTGGAGTCAGGGTCGGCAGATGGATCGTTGCTGGGGTCGTTTGTTGCCGAGGTGTCCTCGGCCTGCTCTGTTTCTTCAGTGTCGTTCTCTGAGTTGGACCCGAGGTTGCCACCGGCTTCTGCGCTGTCGTCAGCTTCGTCGGTGTCAGAGTCAGCGTCGCTTGAGTCGGTGCCATCTGTTGCTGTTGCTGAGGGATCAGCGGTCGCCGAGGTGGTTTCAAAAGTTCCAGCGTCGGCTGGGATTTCTTTGTGGTCGTCGTCGGTGAGCTCTACGGAGACGAATTCGCCTTTTTCGACGGATAGTTGCAGTTTTTCACCTGGCGTAGCTTCTGCAACGACGCTGACAACGGGTTCCGGGTCGGGTTCCTTTGCCTTAGAGCCGGGTCCGGGGTTGTTGTCACCGGAGGTGCCCGCTGAACATGCCGCAACGGCTAAGAGACTTAGGGCGATTGTCGACGAAGTGAGAAGACGACGGAACACGAGCTTGAACCTTCAGTAGAGCTGATGAAAATTCGACGGACCTTCGACATTGGAAAGGCCTGAGATTTAAGCATACAAGAGAAAACAAAGGACCCTTCGTGCACCCGCCAGAGCCTCCTTACCCTTGCTACCTTCCGGTCCTGGGGGGATTCGCAGGATAAACGCCGCACGAAGGGCCACAGATAGTGTAGCCGAGACTCGCACGATTAGTAAAAGTCGCGTGAGTCCGTTAAGCTACTCTGCGGAGGATTCGCCTAGCGGCCTATGGCGCACGCCTGGAACGCGTGTTGGGTTAACGCCCTCAGGGGTTCAAATCCCCTATCCTCCGCGGATAGCCCCGGTAGTTCGTTGAACTGCCGGGGTTTTTGCTTGCCCGTCCCGAGTGTTCGGGGGGTGTCCCTATGGTGTTTGTCAAGTCGCGGCCGGGGTGCGGGGTTCGTATAGGGTGCCTGTTTTTATCATCGCGTACATGACGTTTAGTCGGCGCCGGGCTAGGCACATGATCGCTGCGTTATGGCGCTTCCCCTCGGCTCTTTTCCGTTCGTAGTACGCCTTTGATATCGGGTCGTGGCAAGACGCGACCCATGCGGACCGAAATAACGCGTTCTTCAACTTCTTGTTCCCGGTACGGGCAGGGAACTCGCCTCGGATTGATGTCCCGGATCTTCGGGTTACTGGAGCGATTCCGGCATAGGCGGCCAGGT
>NZ_JASPDO010000039.1 GCF_030230605.1 Brevibacterium sp. UMB1308A | reverse complement strand
GCGTAGTCTCGCTCGCTTTGCGCCGTTTCGTGGAGAGCTTAGCCCTGTGACTTACCAGCTGAACCCAACTGCTGGGCGGCTTCAACAATGCGGGCGGCCATTCCCGCCTCGGCGAGCTTGCCCCACGCACGCGGGTCGTACATCTTCTTGTTACCCACTTCGCCGTCGATCTTCAGCATGCCGTCGTAGTTCTTCAGCATGTGGTCAACCACTGGGCGGCTGAACGCGTACTGGGTGTCGGTGTCGATGTTCATCTTGATGACTCCGTAGCTCACAGCGTCAGCGATTTCCTGCGCAGAGGAGCCCGAACCGCCGTGGAACACCAGGTCGAACGGCTTGTCCTTGCCGTACTTGGCACCCACCTGTTCCTGAATGTCCTTGAGGATTTCTGGGCGTAGTTTCACGTGTCCTGGCTTGTACGAACCGTGAACGTTTCCGAAGGTCAGCGCGGTGATGTAGCGGCCCTTTTCACCCAGGCCCAGCTTCTCAACGGTGGCCATACCGTCTTCCACAGTGGTGTAGAGCTTGTCGTTGATTTCACCTGTGACACCATCTTCTTCACCACCAACAGCGCCAACTTCGATTTCCAAAATCTGCTTGGCGTTGTGGGTGAGTTCAAGCAGTTCAGCGGCCAAGTCCAGGTTCTCTGGTACTTCAATGGCCGAACCGTCCCACATGTGCGAGTTGAACAGTGGGTCTTCACCACGGTCAACGCGTTCCTGGCTCACGGCAATGAGGGGCTTGACCCAGGTGTCGATCTTGTCTTTTTGGCAGTGGTCAGTGTGGAGCGCCACCGTAACGTTGTAGTTCTTGGCAACAACGCGGGCAAACTCTGCGAGCGCGATTGACCCGGTGACCTTGTCTTTCACTGTCGAACCGGATGCGTATTCGGCACCGCCGAAGGACATCTGCAAAATACCGTCACTCTGCGCTTCAGCGAATCCGCGAAGAGCTGCGATCACTGTCTGCGAGGATGTCACGTTGATGGCTGGGTATGCGAAACCTTCTGATTTCGCGCGGTCGATCATGTGTGCATACTCATCGGGAGTTGCGATTGGCATGTACGCTCCTTCGTGATACCAACTGGATGCTTGCTGTCAGTATGTCACGCCCTGTTTAACACAGTCCGAACTTTAGGTTCTGAAAACATGAGCCAGCCCCCGCGGTAGTGCATAATCAACGAAACGTGTCCCCCGTCACTGCCCGATCGCTTACAGTTCTGAATATGGAACCATCGGACACCTCGGCATCCCCGCACGGCGGTAGCACTCCCCCGGCAATGAACCTGGCAGCGGCCTCGGAACAGGCACCCGCCCCCGCTACCCGGTCCACGATTGTGGCGTGGGCGCTGTGGGACTGGGGCTCGGCCGCATTCAACGCGGTCATCATCACATTCGTGTTCACCCCGTACCTGACGTCCAAGGTGGCAGGCGACCACGATTCGGGGACGGCCGCGCTGGGTTTTGTCACCGCGCTTGCGGGTCTTTTGGTGGCCGTGATTGCCCCGGCCGCCGGGGTTCGAGCGGATTCGAAAGCGAATCACCACCGGGCCGTCACGTCGTTCACCATGATTGTGGTGGCATTGATGGGCACCCTGTTCTTCGTGAAGGATTCGCCGGCATACTTTGTGCCTGGCCTGGTGATTCTGTGTATTGCGCAGGTGGTTTTCGAGATCGCGCAGGTGTCGTACAACGGCATGTTGCCCCACATTTCTACTCCAGCAAACGCCGGCACGGTGTCGAATGTTGGCTGGGCCATGGGGTATTTGGGCGGACTGGCGCTGTTGTTCATTGCGTTGTTCACGCTCATTCAGCCCGAGGTGGGACTCTTTGGCGCAACCGACGAAGGTGGCTTGCGTTTCCGCTTAGTTGCCGTGTTGGCTGCTGTCTGGTTTCTCATTTTTAGTCTGCCGCTCATGTTTTCGAAACGGACGTCGGCCCGCCCCGCCCCCGGTGACGCTGGCCCCGGTGTTGCTGGACCTGATGCCAGCCATACACACCCAACCTCGCGCGAGCTACGAGGGTTCGCCGCGTGGAAGGCTGACTATGCGCGGGTGATCCGACGGCTGGTGGAGCTGTTCAAGGTGGAGAGGTCGACGTTCGTGTTCTTTGTGGCCTCCGCGATTTTCCGCGACGGACTGGCCACAATTTTTGCGATGGCCGGGGTGATCGCGGCAGGGGCGTATGAGTTCTCCGGTTCCGAGGTGATTTATTTGGGCATCGCCGCCAACGTTGTCGCGGGCGTGGGGTGTCTGATTGCAGGAAAGTTCGATGACTGGTTGGGACCGAAAGCCGTTATTGTGACCGGCCTGATCTGCTTGATCGCCGGGTGCGTGCCCATTTTGGTCAGTGAGAACAAGACCGTGTTTTGGGTGACGGCCATGTGGCTGTGTTTGTTTGTGGGACCCGTGCAGGCGAGCTCGAGGTCGTTTCTGTCGCGTATCACCGCACCGGAGCGGGCGGGTGAGAACTTTGGACTCTACGCAACAACAGGTCGCGCGGTGAGTTTCTTAGGCCCGGCACTGTTCGCGCTGTGCGTCACCATCTTTGGTTTCCAGCGTGCCGGAGGCCTGGGGATCATGATTGTTCTGGCGCTAGGCTTGGCGCTCATGCTCATGGTGCCCGCTGCGCGCTCAATCCGCACCAGCGCATGACATGACAGCGCACTGCCAACAGCTTAGCGCGCGCTTTTCTTCCACCGCATAAACAGCCAAACAACTGACGCGGCAATGGGAAGAAGAATAATTGCCAACGCAATCAGGATTTTGTTCCCACTACTTATGTGGCTGACACGAAGAAGATCGAATAGTGCGACGACTGCGAGGATGAGTGCAAGCGCTGATACGCCATACATGGCGACATCACCAGCAGTCGGTACCAGCGGATTAGTAATGATCGCACTCATGAAAGAAGATTACCATTCTGCAGGCGCGCAAACTGCGCACGGATTTCGCCAAAGTGTGTCCCACACCATAGAATGAGGCATTAACTGAACGACTGTTTAGTCACGTTCAACGCTACCGAACGACTCACGTATGTCACCGTTCGAAAGGATAGGCATGGACAACCTTCTGAGCGCAGAAGAACTCGAATTTGCCGAGAAGATGCGCCACTTCTACCGCACGGAAATCCCTGAGGACATTCGTTTCCGTAACGCGATTGGTCAAGAGATGACCAAGGACGACATCGTCACCACGCAGCGGATCCTCAACAAGCACGGATACGCGGTTCCTAACTGGTCACAGGAATTCGGCGGTCAGGACTGGACTCCCGTCCAGCACCACATTTGGCTTGAAGAAATGCAGCTGGCCAGCGTCCCCACCCCACTGCCGTTCAATGCGTCCATGGTGGGACCGGTCATTGACACGTTCGGTTCACAGGAAATCAAGGAACGCTTCCTCCCAGCTACCGCGAACCTCGACATCTGGTGGTCGCAGGGATTCTCGGAACCCAACGCCGGATCCGACCTGGCAAGCCTCAAGACCTCAGCGGTCAAAAAGGGCGACACCTACATTGTGAACGGTCAGAAGACCTGGACCACCCTGGGCCAGTACGGTGACTGGATCTTCAACCTGGTCCGCACCGACCCCAACGTGAAGAAACAGGCCGGTATTTCGTTCCTGCTCATCGACATGAAGACCCCTGGCGTGACGGTACGTCCGATCCAGCTCATCGACGGAGGCGTTGAAGTCAACGAAGTGTTCTTCGACAACGTTGAAGTACCAGTTGAAAACCTGGTGGGTGAAGAGAACAAGGGCTGGACCTACGCCAAATTCCTCTTGGGCAACGAACGCACCGGAATTGCCCGCATCGGTCAGTCCAAGGTGGCCCTCGCTCGGGCAAAGGCTTACGCACAGGCGACAAAGACCTCGGCGGGAACCCTGCTTGACGACCCACTGTTCGCAGCACGCATCACCAAGATCGAAGCGGAACTCACGGCACTCGAATTCACCCAGCTGCGGGTCCTTTCCACGCAGGAAAAGGGCATGGACCGCCCAGACCCACGCTCCTCGGTGCTCAAGCTGCGCGGATCCCAGATCCAGCAGGACATCACCGAACTGCTGTTCGACGTGGTTGGCCCACAGGGACTGGACTTCGTGGACTCCGATGAAGTTCGCAAGACACTCCCCCACGGCGCCGGCGACGCAATGCCGCACTACTTCAACTACCGCAAGGTCTCCATCTACGGTGGTAGCTCTGAAGTTCAGCGCTCCATCATCTCCAAGGCCATCCTGGGCCTGTAACCAGCCAGCTCAAACAGCTAGAACAGCCGCGTAGAAATACGAAGCGACGAGTTTAGAACAGAGGACAAAAATGGATCTCGAACTCACAGATGTACAGCAGGAGCTGGGTGCAACCCTGGGCCGCCTGCTGAAAGGAAAGTACGACGCCGAATCCCGCGAAGCGATCCGCACCTCGGACGCCGGGTGGAGCGAAGACATGTGGAACCAGTTCGCTGAACTGGGCCTCATGAGCCTGCCGTTTGCTGAAGAGCACGGTGGCGCGGGCATGACGTTCTCTGAAGTTGCCGTGGTCATGGAAGCGTTTGGCCGCGCACTTGTGCTTGAACCGTACCTGCCAACCGTGATCCTGGGTGGTGGGCTTGTGGACATCGCTGGAACCGACGAACAGAAGTCGGAAATCCTGCCTGGTGTCGCGGCTGGTGAAACGCGCATGGCGTTCGCTGCTCAGGAACCTGGTTCGTTCTACGACGTCACCGCGCCGCAGACCAGGGCCGTAGGCTCTGGTCAGGTGCAGATCAGTGGTGAAAAGAGCAACGTTGTAGGTGGCGCACAGGCGCACACGTTCGTGGTCACGGCACAGTCGGAGCAGGGTCTGGCCCTGTACCTGGTGCAGGCCGACGCGCAGGGTGTCACCGTGGACCAGCGCACGCAGGCCGACGGCCTGAGCACAGCGTACGTCACCTTTGACAGCGCCCCAGCTACCCAGCTGGGCACGCTTGTGGGACAGGACGCACAGGACGCCGTGCAGCGCGTGCTGGACATCGCTAACGCTGCCCTGGCTTCCGAGGCCGTGGGCGCCATGGAAGTGTCGCTCATGATGACGGCGGAATACCTGAAGACCCGTGAGCAGTTCGGTGCGCCGATTGGTGTCAACCAGGTGCTACAGCACCGCGCGTCTGACCTGTACGCGGCACTCGAGTTCGCCAAGTCGATGGCCCTGTACGCCAAGCTGGCAATCACGCAGGACCCAGACGGCACCTCGGAGACCCGCCACCGCGATGTCTTGGCAGCCAAGTACGTCATCGACGACACGGCTCGCCTGATTTCGCAGGAAGCGATCCAGATGCACGGTGGAATCGGTATGACCATGGAATACCCCATTGGTCACTACGCCAAGCGCCTGACGGTGATTCCACGTACGTTTGATTCGAAGGAAGAAGTCACTCGCGAGCTTTCCGCTCTGGGTGGCCTCATTAAGCCAGAAGCAGCGGACCTCAAGTAGTCTGCGTGAAAGGGCCTCAGCGCGTGTTGGTGCTGGGGCCCTTCATTTTTAGGTTTTAACGGAGCAAGTTAACACTCAAGGGAGAGACAATGACGGTTTCGAAAGCGTATGTTCTTAACGAACGCCCCGCAGGCGCGCCTGACGCCAACACGTTTGCGGTCAAGGAGATCCCGGTGCGCGCGCCCGGTGAGGGCGAGCTGTTGCTGCGCACGCTGTACTTGTCGCTGGACCCGTACATGCGCGGGCGCCTGTCGGAGGCGAAGTCTTATGCGAAGCCCGTTGAGTTGGGTGAGGTGATGGTGGGGGCCACCGTCGCCGAGGTCGTTGACTCTAACGCTGACGGATTCAGTAACGGCGACATTGTGTTGGGATACGGCGGTTGGCAAACGTATTCGGTGGAGCGTGCCAAGTACGTGCGTAAGTTGGACCCGAATGTTGTTCCGGTGACCACGGCCCTGGGTGTTTTGGGCATGCCTGGGTTCACCGCATATGCGGGTCTGTTGGAGATCGGGAAGCCACAGCCGGGTGAAACGGTTGCGGTTGCTGCGGCTACCGGCCCGGTGGGCTCCGCCGTGGGTCAGATCGCGAAGATCAAGGGGGCCCGCGCGGTGGGTATTGCTGGCGGCCCGCAGAAAGTTGAGCAGTTGCGTGAGTTTGGGTTCGACGTGTGCGCCGACCACCGCGACCCGGACTTCAAGCAGAACCTGCGTGATGCGGTTGGTAAGGGCTCATGGGTTGAGCGCGGTGGCGCGGTTGTGAGCCGCCGAGGTGCTGACGAGGAATCTGCTCCGTCAGGTATCGACGTGTACTTTGAAAACGTTGGTGGCACGGTGTGGCAGGCAGTCATGCCGCTACTGAACACGTTTGCGCGTGTGCCGGTGTGTGGTCTTGTAGCCAATTACAACGGGACAACTGACCCGTCGCCTGCCGGTGGCATGGAGAAGCTCATGATGTTGTCACTGGCTAAGTCGTTGACCATCCGCGGGTTCATTCAGTCCGAGTTTGTGCGTGACCTCGAACCACAGTTCTTAAAGGACATGACCGAATGGGTGGCATCTGGCCAGGTGAAGTACCTGGAGGACATCACGAACGGGTTTGAGAACACGGTCGATGCGTTTGTGGGCATGCTGGAAGGAAAGAACTTCGGTAAAACCATTGTGAAGTTCGCTGACTAACGGCTGTTCGCACAAGAAAGCCCCGGAGCATTTCAGATCGAAGTGCTCCGGGGCCTTTCCTGTCAATCGTTGTCAGTATGCTCCGGGTGCGGGTGGCTGGAAGCGTTGGTCAGAGTTACCGGAGTTGCCCTGGTAACCCTGGTTGCCTTGCTGCGGGTAACCCGGCTGCGGGGCAGAGCCGTAACCCGCCCCACCGGCGGGGGCTGAACCGTAACCCGTCCCGCCGTAAGGAGCGGACCCGTAGCCACCTGGCTGACTTCCCGGCTGGCTTCCAAACTGGTCACCAGCCGGGTAACCGCCTGGTTGGCTTCCAAACTGTCCGCCACTTGCCGGATAGCCACCGGGTTGCCCACCTGCCGGGTATCCTCCAGGTTGTCCCCCTGCGGGTGGGAATCCACCTGGGAACCCGGGTTGTTGCGATTGCGCAGCCTTTTTCTTTTTGGACATGACGACCAGCAGAATCACCCCGCCAATAATCAGCAGGATGACCAGCACAACCGCGACGATAATGAGAACAAGCCATGGGAATCCGCTTGCTTTCGCTTCAGCGGTCAGCGTGTCGCCGTCGAAGGTTTTAAGGTTCCAGACGGCTGTTTTGCCTTGAACATCGGCGCCGTCTGCTGAAATGACTTTTCCGGGAAAGGTGAACTTGATGATCGATTCGTCGACCGCTCCCTTGGCAGAGGCGCTACCTCCGGTTCCCAAATACGGGTTGGAAAACGGGTTACCTGATCCAAAAGCCCCGCCCAAGTCTGCCGTCAGCGGGTTAGTCATGGAGAACTTGATGGTCCCGTTGTCTGTCTTTTCGATCACCAGATCACGCCCCATGACGCCAGAAAAGTGCTCTTCGCAGAACGCGGTAAAGTCTTCAGGCTTCATTTTGGTGAACGTGAGCTCGTAGCCCTTGTACACGTCATCGGATACTTCTTTGACGGTGACTTCGGGTGGGAGCTTGGACTGTAGCTCTTGGATTTCGTCTTGGATGTCAGGGGATCCTCCGAGCTGACCTTGAAACGCAGTTGAGTCGACCTGGAACAGGATCGACCCGCTGATCATCAGGTCTTTGGAGATCTTCATGTCACTGTTGAGTTTGACACACGCGCTTAAGGCGAATGCGCACACCACGGCGAGGAGGCATGCGATTGCTTTTTTGGTACGTGTGACCCCGGAACGGTGACTGTGTGTGGCTGTCAGTGTTGCACCCAAGGTTGCCTGCTTTCCAAAGTTAACGCGTGGCAATTCTATTCGTCATCTAGGTTACAGCTTGCCCGAATTCCCAGCGCCGAATCCACGCATGCATTGCGATCGCTGCTGCTGCGGCTGCGTTCATGGACCGAGTCGAACCGTACTGTTCGATCGACAGGACTGCTTCACACGCGTGGTGCGCTTCGTCGGTGAGCCCTGGCCCTTCTTGGCCAAAGAGGAATACGCATTCGCGTGGCAGGTCATAAGTTTCCAGCGCTACCGAGTCGGGGAAGTTGTCAATGCCAATGAGTGGGAGTTCGCGTTCCTGGCACCACAGGGCAAGAGCCTCAGCAGTTTCGTGGTGGTAAATGTGCTGATAGCGGTCAGTGACCATGGCACCGCGGCGATTCCACCGTTTCTTCCCCACAATGTGTACTGCAGAGGCGTTAAAAGCGTTGGCAGTACGCACTACGGAGCCGATGTTTAGGTCATGTTGCCAGTTTTCCACGGCGACGTGGAACCCGTGGCGCGTGCGGTCGAGGTCGGCGACGATCGCTTCAAGCGTCCAGTACCGATACTTGTCGACCACGTTCCGCCGGTCACCTTGTTCCAGCAGTTCCGGGTCGTAGCGGGGATGATCAGGAAGGGGCCCCTCCCAGGGCCCCACCCCGATCTGATGTTCCGTCATTTGTCGTCGCCTGTTGCAGGCTTCTTGCCAGCTTTCGCGCTGGACTTCGTACCGGTTTCACCGTCGGCTTTCGCACTGGACTTAGCGCCGACCTTCTTTTTGTCCGTGTCGGACTCGGAATCCACCTCGGCGGACTTCTTTTCCTTCTTTTCGCCCTTGCTGTCCTTGCTATCTTCGCCGCCCTTGCTGTCTTTGTCAGCGGACGAGTCCTGCGAGCGTTCCTTAAGGCGCTTCTTCTGGCTGGCGGACAGGGTTTCGCGGCCGGTTCCGCGCAGCAAGTTGGCCTGGTAGGAGGCCGCGCCAATAGCCACTGCGATCAGGGCGAACACCAGGCTGATGCCGACTGCAAGCAGGCCGTTCCACCATTCGGCGTTAGCGCCCAGGAAGTGCAAAGCGTTGGCAACCGGTGCGGTGAACGGCACGTAGACCAGGACCTTCATAACAGCGGGGTTCGTGGCGAAGACCAGCGGGAGGAACGCGCCAACGATCACCACGGCGCACATCACACCAATGGCGATCTGGCGGGCGCGGCGACCCACAATGTTCGAAGCCCACAGGAAGAGCGCCAGGGTTGCGCCCACGGTCACCAGGTACAGTGCGGCGAACCAGCCAACTGCCGGGAGCATGGCGATTGCCTGCGAGGTGTACGAGGTAACGGACAAGCCCATGAACAGGAGCGCTACCGCGACCAACACGTACACAACACTGAGCGTGGTGAGTCCTTGAATACGTCCCACGGCCGAAGACTTAGGTGGAATGGTGGCGGCCAGAACCTCGCCGATCCGGTGTCGCTTTTCCACGCGCAGGTTGCCGTACATGGCGAAGGCCAGGGTGAGAGCACCGGCGATCAGCAGTCCGGCGAGACCAATCGCAACGGGTTGTGCGACCTCGTACGACACTGCTGGCTGTTCCAGGTACGTGACCTCTGGCTCGGAACCGAGTGCGGCCAGAACCTTGGTTGGTTTCTTGTCCAAGGCGATGATTGTTGGAGCACCCATACCGGTGGGGTCCACGATGAACGCCGCGTCGGCCTTGCCGTCCCGCACGGCTTTTTCGGCTTCTTCTGGTGAGTTGGTGTCGTGAACCTTCAGACCGGTTTGCTGTTCAATCTGCGGGGCCTGCTGGGCCATGCCCACGGTGGCGATTGTGCCGCCACCAACTTCGCCCGACTGCTGGTTAGCGCGTTGCACACCAAAGATCAGCCCCGCAATGACCACCAGGCCAATGATGAGCGTAGTCAAGTAGAAGATAGGGCTACGAGACACCGCTGAAGTTTCGCGGTTGGACACGAGAAACGCGCTCTGCCCAAAGGTCAGGTCGCGGAACTCTGAGACCAGCCCGGTTTTGGGGCCGTCGTCAGTGGGGCGGGTGTCGCGGAGTTCCTCTGGGAGGTCGTCCGAGGTGACAAACGTTGCCTCTGTCATGGAACCGTCGTCGGTGGGAAGACCAAGCGCCATGTTGTGCGGGTCCAGCGGAGTGCTGCCGGCGCTGTTAGTATTGGCGCTGTTAGTGCCGGGTTTGTTTTTGTCCTGGCTCATACACGCTCCTTGAAAAGTTCTTCGAGGTTGGCTGGCTGCGTGGTGAAGTTACGCAGTCCGCTCAGTCCGTTTACGGCGTTGAGTGCACGGTTGATGTCGCTCGTCTGGAATTCGACGATGGAGCCTTTGCGCGTAAAGTCGCCGCTGACGATCCCGGCGAGGGCCACCTCGGCGTCTTTGGCACCCTTTTCGTTGACAAACTCAGCGCGGTAGACGGGCTTGCCCTTCTTGCGGAGCTGCTCAACACTGTCATGTTCCACGATTTCCCCGTGGCTCAGGACTACAACCTGGTCAGCGTAGCGTTGGGTTTCGTCCCAGTCGTCCGAGGTGAAGAGTACGGGCACGCCGGATTCTGCGTGGTCGCGAAGGAGAGAGATGACCAGGTCGGCTGATTTCATGTCAAGGCCGGTGAAGGGTTCGTCGAGGACGACGACGTCCGGGTCGGCAGCAATGACCGAGGCGATTTCCACGCATGCGACTTCTGAACCGGAGAGGTTGTGGAGGGGTGCGTAAGCGCGGTCGGACAGGTCAAGACGAGCCAGCAGTGTGACGGCGTTGCGTTCTGCGGCTCCCAAGGTCATTCCGTGCAGGCGTGCAAAGTACACGATCTGCTCCATGACTTTCATGTGTGGGTAGCCACCACGTTCGGCAGGCAGGTAGCCAAAGTTCTGGCGGTCGCCGTAGCCCAGTTCGTTGTCTTCGAGGGTGATGGTTCCAGAGTCGGTTTCGATCAGGCCCATGATTGCCCGGACGAGCTCAGTTTTCCCTGAACCGCGGGCGCCAATGACACCAGTAATCACTCCTGGTTCGATGCTGAGGCTGATGTCACGGAGCCACGTCTTGCGCTCCGTTTTCACTGTTATGTCTGAAAGTTCCAGCACTGGGTAGTCCTTTGCGTTGTGTATCTAGGCGTAGCTAGGAGACTCTGGGAGAGTGCCTCTGGGAGTCTCTAGCGACACAGTGCACATTTCGTCCGAGAAACCACTGTAGCGCCCTGAGCGTGATTGCGTTATGTGTCATCTCTCAGGGAGGCAGGTGGAGTGGGGGCCGGGCGCTGGTTGAGGCCCGTGACGTTGGGCGTTACTCGAGGCCCAGGTCTGCGGTTGACAGCGCGATGAGGTATGGGAGTCCTTCTGCTTCGACGCGTTCTTTTGCGCCGGTTTCACGGTCCATAACCACAGCGACGGCGACGACGTTTGCGCCGGCTTCACGCAGTGCTTCGACTGCGGTGAGGACTGATCCGCCGGTGGTGGAGGTGTCTTCGACTGCGATGACGCGTTTGCCTTTGACGTCTGGGCCTTCGACCCGGCGGCCCATGCCGTGTTCTTTGGCTTGTTTACGGACTACGAATGCGTCAACGGGGGTATTGCGTTGGACGGAGGCGTGCATGATGGCTGTGCCAACTGGGTCGGCGCCCATGGTGAGACCGCCGGCAGCGTCGAGGTCGTTGAGGAGCCCGTGTTCTTCGAAAAGGTCCAACATGACGTCGCCGACCAGTGGAGCCGAACGGTGGTCCAAGGTGATGCGGCGGAGGTCCAGGTAGTAGTCAGCTTCTTTGCCGGATGACAGTGTGACTCTTCCGCGTACGACGGCGAGTTCGTCGATGAGGGCAAGGAGTTGTGACTTGGTCTGAGCGATCTGTTCAGGTGTTCGTGACGTCATAGTCCTAAGTCTACTGACATGGGTGTTGCTGATGCTTGTGGGAGTGTTTGGGGGCGTGGCTCGTGAACTGCAAAACCCCGGGCGACGTTAACCATCTAGCCCGGGGTTTTGTCATACTCCCCTCGAGTACCCGGACGCATCCCCATACGTCCGATGCGTAGATCCGATCCCCACCGGAACTACGTACCTAGATTCTATTAGATAATTCAGATCTCAACAAATTTTTGCGAGTCATTTTTAGTGATCTTGGCCCTAGTTCTCTTGGGCCCTCCGACCCCTTGATTTACCGGGCGCGCTTCCACTGAAATCCGCCGCTGAGCGCACGCATGAGTGGGCGTGGTGTGACCTGCGATAACGCATATAAAAGCTGGTATCCAAGCCCGGGCACACTGATGACTTTGCCGGCGCGGGCGTCGCGGAGTGCGATCTGTGCGACGCGGTCTGGTTCCATCCATACACAGTCAGGGAATTCACGGCCTACGCCCATGCGGCGGTGAAAGTCGGTCGCGACGAATCCGGGGAGCACGGCGGTGCATGTGACGGGCGTGCCGCGCAGGTCGTGGGCGAGTGATTCCGTGAATATGGTGGCCGCTGCTTTTTCGGCCGCGTAAGTTCCCTGGGTCGTCACCGCGGCCAGGGAGGTGACGTTGACAATGCCGCCACGGCCTCGGGCGACCATTTTCTTTACGGCGTACCAGCTCAGCGTGCGCACGGATTCGTTCATAACCATCGATTGGGCAGTGAGCTGGTCCACGGGGGTGTTCAGTGTGGAGGTGCGCACGCCGAATCCTGCACAGTTGATGAGGACGTCGATGGGTTGGGTTTCGAGCGCGTGTGTGACGGCGGCAATGCCGTGTTGGGTGGAGAGGTCAGCGGGAAGCGGTGTGGCGTTGAGTTGCGCGAGGTCCTCGTGTGTGCGGGCGACGGCGATGACGTCGTAGCCTTCGGCGGCAAGCTGGTGAACGAACGCGCGGCCAATGCCGCTGGTAGCGCCGGTGATGAGGGCGCGGGGCTGCGGGTTTGTGCGGGGCTGGGTGTCCATGGTGAGTTCTCCGAGGTCGTGAAGGGGTGGTTCTTCAACGATATGGTGGGTGGGTGCGAATTGTTACGTGGAATGTGAATTCTGTTAGGGCTCGGGCCGAGCGTATTGGCGCTTTTTTGGATCGGTCAGACGTGGATGTGTTGGCGATTCAGGAGCTGAAGTGTAAGGATGCGCAGTTCCCGGCGCATGTGTTTGAGGATCGTGGGTATGAGGTGGCGTTCCATGGGCTCAATCAGTGGAATGGGGTTGCGGTGGCCAGCCGGGTGGGGCTGGACGATGTTGAGGTCGGCTTTGAGGGCGTTCCTGGTTTTGGGGACGACGATCAGGTGGAGGCGCGTGCGATTTCGGCTGTGACCGGTGGTGTGCGCACGTATTCGTTGTATGTGCCGAATGGCCGCGAGTTGGACCACCCGCATTATGCGTACAAGTTGGAGTGGTTGGCACAGTTGCGCAATGAGGCGTTGGCACGCTTGGAGCAGGACGTGCCGTTTGTGATGTGTGGGGATTTCAACGTGGCGCCGTTGGATGAGGACGTGTGGGACATGGCTGCGTTTGAGGGTGCCACGCACGTGTCTCAGCCGGAGCGTGATGCGTTTAACGGTTTGATTTCGGCTGGTCTGACCGAGGTGACCCGCCAGTTCACGCCGGGTCCTGGCGTGTACACGTTTTGGGATTATCAGCAGTTACGTTTCCCTAAGAAGCAGGGGATGCGTATTGATTTCCAGTTGGCGTCGCCTAGCCTTGCTGAGCGCGCCACAGACGCGTTCATCGACCGTGAAGAGCGTAAGGGCAAGGGGGCTTCTGACCACGCCCCAGTGTGGGTGGACTACCAGCTGTAGGCACCCCGCCCAGACACGAAACGGCGCAAAGCG
>NZ_JASPDO010000038.1 GCF_030230605.1 Brevibacterium sp. UMB1308A | reverse complement strand
GCATGTATAACCGCCTGAAGCCCTACGGAACACTGGGCAAGAAGCCCCTACCGTACACACTTTTTGGCCTATAACCCCAAAGCGAGCGAAACTACGCATCATAATGGGGTTAATGCTCAAAATGTGTGTATGGGTTGGGCGTGTCAGGTGGTTTTCTCTACACTCCAAGTTCATTTTTCTCGAGGGTTGTAGAGTAACTGGCCGATTTTGGCCCAAAAACGTGAACAAAACGAACAAAAAGGGTGTTTACTCTACAATCCTGTTCGAGGGTTGTAGAGTAAACGGGTTCTGGGTGGCTACAGTAGGCAGATTCGACTGGAGCCACTTACGCTTTGGGGTCGAGGTGGCCGCACCTGTTCGGGGCACTCTGCTGGCCGTGGTGGTCGGTGCATTACTGTCATCAGTTCGGGAGAGAAGCTCTAGGGTAAAGGTCCGGGGTGTGAACGATGACGCGACACATGAGCAGAACGATGTCGTGACACACCTGCTGGCGGGTTCACGGGTTTAAAGGTGAACGATGTCCTGAACCAGACGCCACACTCGCGGCGTTGTGAAGTCTCGGAACATTGTTCACTCGATGTCCTGAGATTTTTTGTGTAGTGATGTGTCGGGTCATCGTTCCCCTATTTGCTCCAACCCAGTTACTCACCACAGGTGAGCTGCCTTTCGTTTGCTGTGTTGGGTAACTGGCCGATTTTGGGCCGAAAACGTAAACAAAACGAACAAAAAGAGCGTTTGCTCAACACAGGGGATCGAACTGTGTTGGGTAAACGGCTTCTGCACGGGTGGTGCGCCGTTTCGCTTTGGCCGTTCCCATGTATGGTGGCCAGAAAGCGACAGGCTCTACGGGCTAAAGGCCATACGGAATATAAGCCCTGCAAGCCACACGCACTGCAGACCCAAGTGGCACCGGGAGGATCAATGAAGAAAAACCAACCGCATCTGGTTCGAACCGAGACGATCTACGTAGACGGTACAGAACCTCGGCAGCGCGGAATGGCCAGAGCCTCGCAAATCGCAGCACACATCCGCGCAACCGTGCGCGCGTACAGCGAGCTCTACTCCACACAAGGAATTTCCGAAACAGATGCCACTGCAGCCGCGCGCGCATCCATGGATGCGATCCGCAACTGGGACCCCGACCAACACCTCGAACTTCTGGGCGTAGCCGCCGGATCCGGTATCACCGCGGCAGACCTGGGTCTCATCGTGGGGCGAACCGAAATCCTCACACTGGCAAAAGAACAGCCACAAGAATGCAGCACCGTGACGTTCCAACAGCTCGGCCGAACCATGTCGGCCCAAACCTGGGACTGGAAACCCGAACTGGTGCGCAACTGGCACTTCCACCGTGTCGCGGCCCTGCCCGGCGGCCAGTCCTACGCAGGTTTCGCCGAACACGGTATGACCGGGAAAATCGGCCTCAACTCCGCCGGACTAGGCGTCCACCTGAACATCCTCAAAAACGCCGACGATGCCCCCGGAGGTGTGCCCATCCACGCGGTACTCGCCCGGATCCTTAGCGCCGCCAGCTCAGTTGACGAAGCCATCAGCATCGCCAAGGACGCGCCCACCTCGGCGTCCTCAATCATCACCGTCCTTGACCGCAACCGGGCCGTCAACATGGAAATCAACCCACACCAAGTGGCGCTCAACTCACGCGACGGTTGGGCACTACGCACCAACCACTTCGCATGCCCAAGCCAAACAGACGGCGCGCAACTGCTGACCCCCGACTCCAACACGCACGACCGCATGGACTACCTGGAGGCGGCGACCACCTCGGCGGGGGAACCACACGGCCTGGACGACATGCTGCAGGTTCTGTGCTCACCGCTGGAAGACGGCCTGGTCAGCGTGCTCCCGGATCCAGCTGCACCCAACAAAGGCGCCACACTGGTGACCGTGCGCATCGACCCTGCCAACCGCCGCATCGACCTGAGCCCAGGCGCGCCCCAGTTCGCGTCGGACATGACCGTGAGCTTCACGGTCTCGCAGAACTAGGGCCACAGAGCTAGGCGCCCGCCTCCGCGCCGGCCACTTGCGAACGCAGTGCGTCCAAGGCCTCGGAAGGCGCGTGGGGGTCTTTGAACGCCGAGGTGAGAATCGCCCACGGGACCACGTCCACCTCGATCTGGGAGAAGTGGACGAACGGTTGCTTCTGTCGCGGGTCGTCGGTGTCGAACCGAGTCCCGTAGCGCCACGCGCCTTTGCCTTCCCGGCGGAAAGTTTCGCCGGCAAACCGCAGGGCGCCCTGAATGTAGAAGTCTGATCTATCAGCGAGCATCTCATCCACCGTTGAGTACCGGGCAACAAGTTGCTTGCTCAGTTTGAGCAGGCCTTCTGTGCCAAATGTCCATTCGTGTGGCGCAGCCTGATCCTGAACCCACGCGGCAACCCCGGACTCAACCGTGGGGAGGAACGTGGCCAAGAAGCTACGTTCCTCTTCTTCCATAGGCGCCCCAGCCCCACCGTCAGCAGTGTCATCCACGGCTGAACAGGAACGACGCGGCCCGTCTTCTCCGAACTTCTCCAGCTCTTGCGCATAGCGACTGATGAACACTTGCCCGTTGCGTGCCTGCAACGCGGTCATCACGAGGCCGATCATCGAGATCGGTTCACCTTCACACTCCCCGTCCGGTGAGTCGGGGCGAATAAACGGGAAACCTTCGCCCACCTCGCCGGATTCATCGTAGTCCCACGCGCCGCCCAGCCCACGCAGGAAAACCTCGCCCACATACCGCATGAGGTTTTCTGTGAACTTCTGGTTTTCTGGCGCTACGGCCACCGCGGGAGACGCCAGGACAGAATTGGCGAACGCTTCAATCCACGGGAGCGAGGCAGGGGAGAGGTCTTTGCGGAATTCGCGCGTTTCGTCGTTCTCAAGCGTCACCGATTCAGGTAGGTCAGACTCGATGAACGAGGTGAGTCGCAGGGGCATGCTTGCCATGAAGGTCGAAAATTCATTCGCGTGATCACTCATGTTTTCAGCCTAACGGTCTTATGCCCCCTAAAACTCCACCATCATGCTCAGGAGGTCCAGTACAGGCCCTAAGTCGCGTTCGACCGGGTGCAACAGTGAGTGTTCAGGAAGCTTGGATGTGTCGAAAGCTGCTCCGGGCTTGCCCATGATGTGGGAGACCAGTTCGCTGGCGTCCGGAGTGGGTGCAAGCTCAACTGCCCGAGGTGGGATGGACTGGCGTGCCGTCCGAATGTCGGTCGCGGCGAGGTGTCGGATCGCGGTTTGGATAGGAATCGTGGTGCGTGCGCCGTGCCGTGCGAGGAGCTGTTCGACTTCCACTCCCACTGCCCGCACCTGTGCGTTCTGTAATTCCAGGTAGCGTTCGCGGACGTCGGGGTTGCGAATTGAGTAAAGCTCGATTTCGGCTTCCGTGATGGTCCACGCGACCGAGGTGGTCCAGCCTAGGCGTTGTGTGGTGAATGCGGTCTTGGCGGACTTGCGTAGGTTGATGAAGCGTGTGCTGGGGTCCGAGGTGTGTGTGGCTTGGTCTGTTGAGTACGTGTCTTCGGTGGTTGCGATGACTCCCCGGATTCCGGCGATGGTGTGTTCAACGGCACAGTCAATGAGATTCACCACGAGTTCGTCGGTTGATGTGAAGTTTGAGTAGAAAGCTCCACGTGTCATGCCGGCTTCTTCGCACAACTCTTCGATGGGCGTGCTGACAATGCCGTTGCGGGCAAAAGCAGTCACTGCCGCCCCGAGGAGACGGTTGCGTGTTCGCTGCCGACGGGCGGTTGGTGCTACGCCAGGGTGGAGGGTCATCGGGGGCTCTTTCTGAATACTTCTTTAAAACTCAAATGTTTTCGATACAGTATTGTATCGAGTACAAACTTAAAGTTCACAAAAAGTGGTTGAGCCCGCTTGGCTCGATCTCCCCAAGCAACCGAAAGCGAATCTGTGTCTTCTTTTCTCTATGGATTAGGTCGCGCAACATACCGGCATCGCCTTGTCACTTCCGGTGTGTGGCTGCTGATCATCGTGTTAATGGGTGCTTTTGTGGGGCTCTTTGCTAACAAGTTCGACGACAAGTTCGAACTGCCTGGTGCAGAGTCGCAGGAAGCTCTTGACTCGATGAGACTCACGTTCCCGCAAGCATCCGGCGCGCGCGCAGACATCATCGTGGTGAGTGCCAACAATGAGAGCGTGGACCAGGGGATATACAAGAAGGAGATCGAAAACGCGGTTGAGCGTCTCGAAGACGTGGAGAACGTTGAGGGTGTGACCTCACCGTTTAGTGAACACGTACACGGCAACATCAATGACGATAAGAACGCGGCCATCATCAACGTGTCGTACGATTCGCCGGTTGAAGAACTCACGGACGAAGACCGTGAAACCCTCCAAAAGCAAACCGACCAACTCCGCGACGCCCTCCCTGAAGGATCCACGGTCAGCGCGGGTGGAGAAGTCTTCAAAACCACCAGTGTCCACATTTCGTGGGTTGAAGGTATCGGTGTAGCGATCGCGTTCTGCGTGCTACTTTTCACTTTTGGTTCAGCGCTAGCCGCCGGTGTTCCCCTGGTCACCGCAGTTGTCGGTGTGATTATCGGACTGCTGGGCATCGTAGGGCTCACCGCGTTTTCAACCGTGTCATCTACCGCCCCCATGCTGGCACTCATGCTGGGGCTTGCGGTGGGTATTGACTACGCGCTGTTCATCATTTCCCGTGCCCGCTCCTTTATGCTCGAAGGCCACGACGCAGAAGAATCAGTCGCGCGCGCAAACGCTACAGCTGGTTCGGCTGTGGTGTTTGCAGGGATCACTGTGATCATTGCGCTCGTGGGACTCTCACTCACCGGAATGCCATTCCTGGCAGTCATGGGATTCGGTGCAGCCGCGACCGTGGCGGTTGCAGTAGGAGTCGCTCTGACTCTTGTGCCCGCGATCCTGGGCTTCATTGGCGAACGCATCAACCCGTTACGCAAGGCTCAGAAGAAAGCTCAAAAGAAAGCGGCTAAGAACCAAGCTAAAAACGGAAAACCTGCCGATCAGACAGCAACGGCAACCTCCTTGGCGGAAGGTTCCAACCTCGCCCAGAAGGAAACGTTCGCAACCAAGTTCTACCGGGGCTGGGTGACGGCCGCGACCAAGTTCCCACTCATCACCATCATTGTGGTCGTGGGTGCCTTGAGCGTTTTCGCGATCCCGGCATCTAAACTTCAGCTCGCGTTGCCTGACAACGGTGGTCAGCCGGAAGGAACCCCGGCGCGTACAACCTTTGACTTGATCGACAAAAAATTTGGCCCCGGCCACAACGGACCACTGGTCATGACCGCCGAAATTGTCACCAGTGACGACCCTCTGGACGACGTCGAAAAGATCGAAGATGAGATCAAGAAGATCCCTGGTGTCAAAAAGGTCATCCTGGCCGTACCTAACGAAAATGCAGACACGGCCATGTTCCAGATCATTCCAGAAACAGGTCCCAGTGACCCTGAGACCGAAAAAATCGTGGAAGAGCTCCGCGACATGGAGCCCAAGATCAAAGAAAAGTACGGCTACCAAACCGCAGTGACCGGTGCGACGGCAGTTGCGATTGACGTGTCGGCTCAGCTGGGGCGCGCGCTTGTGCCGTTTGGTCTGTTCGTCGTGGGCCTGTCGCTGGTGTTGCTCATGATGGTGTTCAGGTCATTGTGGGTTCCCATCAAGGCCACCGCAGGGTTCCTTTTATCTGTGATTGCCGGGTTCGGTGTGGTTGAGCTGGTGTTCATCGAAGGACACGGCGCAACTGCGCTCAACCTGGATCACGTTGGCCCAGTGATCAGCTTCTTGCCCATTATTCTCATGGGTATTCTGTTCGGTCTGGCCATGGACTATGAAGTGTTCTTGGTGTCGGGTATGCGTGAGGCGTATGCGCACGGAACACCCGCTCGCGAGGCTGTGAAGAAGGGCTTCATGAGCTCGGCGTCTGTGGTGACTGCCGCGGCAATCATTATGTTCTGCGTGTTCGCGGCATTCGTGCCCACCGGTGAGGCCATCATTAAGTCGATCGCGCTGGGCTTGGCCGTTGGTATTGCCGTCGATGCGTTCCTTGTGCGCATGACCCTGGTTCCAGCCGTTATGACCCTGCTGGGTGAGCACGCGTGGTGGCTGCCCAAGTGGTTGGAACGCATCCTTCCGCACTTCGACGTGGAAGGGGAGGGTCTGTACCACCAGGTGAAGCTACAGAACTGGCCAGAAACCGACACCGACTACCGGATCTACGGCGAAAACTTGAGCGTGTACGGAACCGGCGGACCACTGTTTGAGGACGTCAATGTGGCGTTGCAACCGGGTGAGTTGTTAGCGGTGAGCGGCCGAGGTCGTACCGCCTTGCTCTTGGCACTTGCCGGGCGTGCGCCGTTGGAAGACGGGGAGCTGAAAGTGGGCGAATACGTTCTACCGGAACAGGCGAACAAGGTTCGTCGTTCCACCCCATTCTTGACGTTACGACACAGTGAGGACGCGTTGGTGCCAAAGCCTGAGTACATCCGCGGGTTCATCAAGAAGCTTCCGCCCGTTGTCGTCATTGACCACGCTGATGCCCCGAACGACCACGCCACTGCGAAGGCTATAAAGAACCTGGTTGATGTTGCTACTGCCCGTGGCTCAGCAGTGATTCTGGGATTGCACAACCCGGACGTTGACTGGATGATTCCCAGCGGAATGGACTACACCTTGTTGAACTTGGACGATCACAACCGTACCGAACACGTTCCTGCTCATGCGTTTGGAGGAGCACAGTAATGCCAATTCTAGAAAGAGCATTTTCAGGGAAACGAGTAACCCTGTGGTCGCTCGTTGGTCTCATCCTTGTGCCGGTTCTCATCGCGGGTGGCTTTGTTCTTGCGACCCGTGGAGCCGACGACCGTTTTGGTGAGATCACCGCAGCGATTGTGAACAACGACGACGGAACCGAGATTGACGGCAAACGCGTCCCCATGGGCCGCCAGCTTTCTGCAGCGCTCGTCGACATGGATACGGAAAACTATCGCTGGGTGCAATCGACTGACGAGGACGCCCAAGAAGGTCTTGAAAGCGGGAAGTATGCCGCTGTCGTCACCATCCCCGAAGGTTTCTCACGCGAAGTTCTCTCCACCGCAAAAGACGACCCCATGGACGTCAAGCAAGCGACGATCCGGGTGCAAACCTCAGACGTCTCTCCCGTGAACAACGCGGTGGTTTCACGTGCACTCATTGATGCTGCGCGTACCAAATTCAACACGGACATGAGTGAAAAGTTCCTTGACAATGTGTTCGTTGGGTTCAACGACATGAAGGACCAAATGCGCACCATGAGTGACGCGGCCGGCGAACTCAACGACGGTGCGGGGCAACTGTCCCACGGAACTTCAGAACTTGCCGACGGGGCCGGCCAACTGTCTAACGGCCTCGGGCAGCTTGACGCCAACGGCGGCAAACTCACTAGTGGAGCGACCCAACTTGCCAACGGTGCCGGGGCGCTGTCTAAGGGAGCGGGAGACCTCTCCGACGGGGCTAGCCAACTGTCTAACGGCCTCGGCGAAATGAAGACCAAAACCAAGGACCTGCCTAAGCAAAGTCAGCAGCTTGCTAAGGGTGCAAAGGACCTGTCAGACGGTGTTGAAAAGTACACCGGCGGAGTGGACCAACTTGCTGACGGAGCCGGCGAACTGTCCAAGGGTGTCAACGAGTACACCGGCAACATTGATGACGTCGTTATTAAGGTCCGCGACTTCACGGCTGAACTTGAAAAAATTGACCTGGATGAACTGCGGAAACTGCAGAACTCCGATGGGCTCAATAAGATCGCAGACAACGAAAAAGACTTGGAGCGTTTCAAAAAAGGTATCGAAAGCCTCAAGAGTGGGCTTTCGGAGTACCAAAAGGAACTGCGCGCTCAGGCGAAAAAGATTGATGCCAGCAAGGTCACCAATCTGAACCAGGCGGCAAAGCTGGGCATTATCACTCAGGACCAGGCCGCACAGATCCGTGGCAAGATCTGCCAGAAACTGCCTGAAGGCACGAAGGACCCAGCATGCGATGTGGTTGAAAGCGCATACGTGTCTGGGCTGGTCAACGGGTATGTCAAAGGCCTGAAGTCCGCAGCTGACGGGCTCGACAAGAAGGACCCTTCGACGGGTAAGTCCATCATTGACGGTTCCGAATCGCTGGACGAAGCTGCTAAGCGCATCAACGAACACATCACCGAGATTAAGAAAACGCTCGACAAGTACAAGAACATCGACTTGGGTGACGTCGGGAAGAACTTGGACGAACTGGAACAGAAACTGGATAAGTTCAAGAAGGGCACCGACCAACTGCTGGACGGTTCCAAGCAGTTGCGCAAGGGCGCTAGTGACCTGTCTGACGGGGCGAACAAACTGTCAAAGAACGGCGACAAACTGGTCGACGGTTCACAGAAACTGGCGGATGGAACCAGCAAGCTCGCAAAGGGAACCGGACCGCTGGTAGACGGAATCGGAACAGCCGCCGACGGCTCCAAAAAGCTTTCGGACGGTGCCGTGAAACTTTCCGACGGGGCTGACAAGCTGTCAGACGGTGGACACGAACTGTCCCGAGGTCTCCGCCAGTACGTTTTTGGTGTTTCGCAAGCCGCCGACGGGGCTCAGAAGCTCAGCACCGGAACCCGGCAGCTGGCCGACGGCGCCGACAAACTCGCAGATGGAACCGGCAAGTTTGCTGACGGGATCGAAGAAGGCAAGGAAAAGATCCCCAGCTACACTGCTCCAGAACGCGACAAACTGTCCACTGTGGTTTCCGCTGCGATCGACGGTTCGAGCACCAAGTTCGTGAACGGAGCGCTGGCACAAGCCGTTGTACACATGTTGATCTTGGCCCTGTGGGTTGGCTCGCTCCTCACCTACACGGTGGTGCGCGCAGTCTCAGCGACAGCGCTGACCTCACGCCGAAGCAGCGTAGCGATCATGCTCCGCGGTCTGGTACCCGGCTTGGCTGTTGCGGCTGTTCAGGCGTTGTTGGTTACTGCGCTGGCAGTCCCGGTCATGGACATTCCGGTCTCCAAGGGTGTTCACTTGTTTGCGTTCGCACTGTTTGCCAGCCTCGTGTTCACCGTGTTGAATTTTGCGCTGGTGGGACTGTTTGGTGCTTTCGGTCAGATGATCTCACTGGTCATGATTGTGGTGGCCGTGGCCGCGCACTTGTTCACCACCCCACCTCAGGTGCTCACCGGTCTGGCAGGGTTCATGCCGCCTGCACACGGAATCGAGGGTGCTGTTGCGATTGTGACTGGCACACCCGGTGCCGGTGGGGCATGGGGCACGCTGTTCCTGTGGCTCCTGCTAGGTGTTGGCGCATCGGTTGTTGCGGTTGCGCGCGCCCGGAGCGTGAAGTCCGTAGCGTCTGTCGCCCACGCGTAGACCACGGGTGGATCACGCGGAGAAGTCGCGTGGACGTTGAACTGGCGGCCTAGTTGCTCAGAGGGGTAGCTAGGCCGCCAGCCTTAGCGCTCTGATTCCAGGCCGTAAATGCGACGGGCAACGCCGTGAGCGTCGCGCAGGGTCCGAGCATTAGAGTCCGGGTTTGCTGCGATCGCCAAGCCCAGTTGTAGCGACGACAATTGAATCGACATGACGTACCGGTTTGGGTGAACCCGCCCTCGGGAATCGACTGTGCGCAACGTGGCGGGTTCGACTAACGGGCCCGAGGTGGGCAACAGGGTACCTTCATCGCTAGTGATCGTTGCGACAGTGAGCTGCCCACGATCCAACATGGACGTGATCAACTCGTCATCAGCTAACCGAATGTGATTAGTGGGCGAAGCTGCATCGATCAGGTTGTGGGCAACGATGTCCCCTTTTACGGCCGGCGTCGAGGCAATGAATGCAGGTTCCTCATCACTGGTGTCGATTTTCACCTGCGGGCCAACATACGTCACCAGGCCCGCCTTGCTCAGCGCCAACAACTCAGCGAACCGTTGTGGTGGCGGCCCATCACAGATGCCGGAAACAAAAGATTCAAACCAGCCTCGCACCTCGGTCGCAAAGCTGGCGGGACTCACCCGGCCGTCAGCCACAAGTTCCTTCAAGAAGCTGCGCGCAGCCCACAAAACAGCAAAAACTGCTTTGCTCGGAGCCAACTCCGGCCCCGCGTACGCGTCCCGGAGTTCCTGTTCGAGGAAGCCGTTAATCCACGCTGTCAGCTGGTCCCGGCTCTCAAACTCTTTGTCGTTAAGAGGACGTAAAAGCGCTTGCAGATCCAGCTGGTGCTCACGTGGAACCACCGAATCGAGGACTTCGTGTAGTGCAGGAGCCTCATGGGTCTCACGCCCCGTCACACGCCCCTGGGTCTCCGCACCCGAGCGCCGGGCAAGGTGCCGGTCGACCGCCTCGGTCAACGCCTCCTTCAACGGGGCCGGGTCACGCAAAAACAGTTCCGGCTGGCTGCGGTACAGGGCTGCGTACCACGCATACCGCAGATCCGTGAGAATCAACGGCCACAACTGATCATCGAAGTGCAGAAGCTTCCCGCTGGACAATGTGGTGACGTTGTCTTCAGTGAAAAACCGCAAAGCGTACGGCTCCATGGGGTGATCAGGCGTCACCGGCTTGCACCGGTACGGAATACCCCGCCGTGAACTGGGCGCAAGAACAGGCTCCTTGCCGCTGGGAACATATTCCAACTCCCAGGGCTCGCACTTACCACCACGGTCAGGGGAAGGGGTGCGCGGGACGAAGGTGCCACCTCGGCCGTGGGTCAACAACGCCTGTAAGTCAAAATAGTTGAGCCCAAAGCCACGGAAAATGACGGTCTCACCTGCAGCAACCCGGTCGACAGGGGTTTCCGCCGGGAGCGACGGCGGGCAGTAGTTCAGGCCGTTGGCAGTGGCGTAGCGGTCTAACTGGATGCGCTCGTCAGTGAGACGGGACGGAATGTGGCCCACACACAACACAACGGCATCGACCGTGACCGAGGTGTCATCGGACAAGCGCACGATCTGGGACAGCTCAACAGGGGAACCGGGGTCAGCGATACGCAAAGCCTGGGCACGGTGGACTTCGATTGTGACGTTTTCCGTCGCGTTTTCGCGGACGCGGGCAAACGCATCAGACAGATATTCGCCGTACAGGGTGCGCGAACAGAACGTGGTGTCAGGGTCTTCTGTGCCGTCAGTAGCTAGGTACCAGTCGCGCATGGACGGGCCGGTGTTCGTAGGGGAGATATCGCACGAACCGTCAGGGAAAATCGTTTGCTCACTGATGGTGGTGTTCATGAGCAGTTCAGGGGACTGCTCAGTGTCCCACACGCGGCCCGGGCCCGGCGCATACGGGTCGATCACGTGGATAGTGACCGGGTGCTTATACTCCGGTGCCAGGGCGGTTAAACGTTCGCACACGGACAGACCGCGTGGGCCGGCACCAATGACAGCGACACTGAGATGCGCCATCAGTGGTCTCCGTGGTTACCTGGCCCAGGGTAGCCGGGCCATGGGTCACCGGGGGTGTAACCAGAGGGGTAGCACTTGCCCTCGTCATCTTCGATACCAGGCGCTGGGGCACCCGTTTCTTCTGTGGGTTCCTCAGTGGGCTGAGGTTCCTCTTCGTCCTTGCCTTTGTCCTTGGATTCTTCTTTCTGACTGGGCTTCTGCGGGTCGATCTGGTCCTTGACCCACTTGTGAAGTTCGTCGTAATCCGGGCGATACGTAGGCGTGACTTCGTTGTTGATCTGCGCGGACTTGATCTTGGTGTTCTTCATTTCCCACGCCAACTCAACGAAACCACCCAGTTCCTTCTGGTTGATGTCCGTTGCGACATTCTTTGTTGAGGAGTTCGCCAGTTGGGGGAACTTCAACGCCAGTTCTGATGGGTTGACCTGCTCCAAAGTGGTTTTGAGCATCCGCTGCTGGCGACACATACGGTCGTAGTTGTCTGACCCGTCACGTGACCGCACGTACCACAAAGCCTGTAGCCCGCTGAGTTTTTGTTCACCGGGGTCGATCCAACCGAAGATTCGGTTCTTCGCTCCTGTGTGCTGGTTTTGACCACCACCCATGGGAATGGGGCGCTCGACGTCAATCTTGACCCCGCCCATTGCATTCACTAGGTCCCGGAAACCTTGCATGTCAACCGACGCCCAGTAGTCAAGCTTGATGTCTAGAGAGCCCTCAACTGCCTGCATGGTTGCCCACATGCCGGTTTCCAGGCCGTGTGCATCACCTACGGACTCTGGGTTGTCCTCGGCCCACGACCACACTGAGTTGATGAGGCTTTCTTCGCCGTATGCGTTGAACCCGTCAGGGAACGCCTGGGCGAGTTTCGAGTCTTCCGGGAAGATGGGGTACGTGAGGTTACGGGGCACGGAAATGAGTGTGCTCTTGCCGTTGCGGGTGTCGATCGAGGCGACCAACATGGTGTCAGGGCGTGTTCCTGTGCGGTTCTCGCCGTTGTCACGTCCAATGAGGAACACATTGATGCGGGGTTTGTCAGCCCATACTTGTTCCTTGCCCGTGCCTCCGGGTGCGCCGTCTGGACCGAAGATCTTTGAGACCGTGTTGCTGGAGACTTTTGAGTAGGCTCCACCGATGCCCAGGGGGATCGCGACGATCAGCATGAGTGAGACCACAAGCACGCCTGACAGGACGCGCTGCTGGTTCGACATTGTGGCACCGCGGGAGCTGACGATGTAGGACCGGATGATGACGAGCACCCAAATGATCAGCCCTGCCAGCAGCATGAACGCGAGGATGTTCAAAATGGTGGGGCTGGAGATGACGCGGGCGATCACGCGGATTGGTCCGAGCGCCAGGGTCATGATTCCCGTGATAAGAATGCCGGCGCAGAACCCGATGAGCAGGAACCAGCCCAATTTACTGGAGCGGTCTTTTCTCACTATTGCTAAACCGGGCAACAGGGTGCCCAAGCTTGTCCAGCCCACCACTTTAGGGAACGCGTCATAACGCTGTTTTGTGTGGCGCTCGCCGTCCGTGGGTTTGCGGGTCCGCAAATTGGCGAGGTTTACGCGTGAATTATTTGCATGCCGTGGTGGCTCCGCGTTGACGTGATCACTTGCACTCACCGACTCAGGTCGATTGCGTGAAGCTGGGGGTTCAGGTTGGTTGGGAGTGTGGGGCGGTGTTTGAGCGGGAGTTGCCGGGGCTGACGGTTTTGCCGGTGCAGGCGAGACGCTTGGTGTTTGGGCGGGGGGAGTTTGCGGTGCGGGAGGAGTTTGGGCTGGGTGGCGGTTTTCGTTGGCCAGCCGTTCGCGGCGGGTGCGGAACTGGGGTGCAGAGCCGTTGCTGTTAGACGCTGAACTGTGATCCGCGCGTACCTCTGAGCGCTGACCGGCTGAGTTCTGGTTTTCTGAGGTGGAGTGTTGTCCCCGAAAGCTGGGCCGTGACGAAGCGCGGAACTGCTTGACGGGTTTAGGTGTACCCGATTGAGGTTGTTCCTCGCCTGTCTGCGCCACACGTACTCCTCGGTTGACAAAACACAACTCAAATTATTTAAGGCTCATTGAGTCCACGAGTATTTTAGTCTCTTTTACTGCAAACTGTATGAACGTGTTCCGTATAGATGCATGGTGTTCACTTTGTGGCTGTGGGTACCGGGCGAAGGTGACAGTCGAGCCTGGTTCAGGCGGTGTGGCTGCCTCGCATTTTGCTCGAAGCCGAGCCCTTGGGTAACCTTTATGTGGTTACGCGCTTTTTGGCCTTGAGTTGACGGGCGTGAAAACAGTTGGAGTCGTGGCTGAGCGGCCGAAAGCACCACCCTGCTAAGGTGGAGTCCCTTGAATTGGGGACCGTGGGTACAAATCCCACCGACTCCGCGTTGTGAAGTCTCGGGACATCGT
>NZ_JASPDO010000037.1 GCF_030230605.1 Brevibacterium sp. UMB1308A | reverse complement strand
AACAGTGCCCGCTTCCTCGATCAGCGCTGACGCGGGGGCTTTACAGTCCCAGGCGCGTCCGCAACTGGTCGACTTCGCCCTGCAGTTCTGCAGGAACGTCATTGCCTAGCTGGGCGTACCACTCTTCAATGGATTCGAGTTCGTCAGCCCACTCTTCTGGTTTGATCGCAACAGCTTTGGCGATCTGCTCAGGGGTGACATCGAGGCCTTCGAGGTCAAGCGCGTCAGCGGAAGGTGTGTTTCCAACGGGGGTTTCCTCAGCGTCAGCCTTGCCGTCGATACGCTCAAATACCCACTTGAGCACGCGCGAGTTCTCCGAGAACCCAGGCCACAGGAACGAGCCGTCTTCATCGCGACGGAACCAGTTGACGTAGAAGATCTTTGGAAGCTTCGCGCCTTCCGTCTGACCAATGTTGAGCCAGTGCTGGAGGTAGTCGCTGACGTTGTACCCGATGAACGGACGCATTGCCATTGGGTCGCGGCGAACCACACCGACCTTACCGGTAGCGGCAGCCGTGGTTTCAGACGACAGAACCGAACCCATGAACACGCCGTGCTGCCAGTCGCGAGTCTCCGTGACCAGTGGCATCGTGGTCTTGCGACGGCCACCAAACAGGATCGCTGAAATTGGCACACCGTTGGGGTTGTCGTACTCTTCCGCCAGCGTTGGCACGTTGGTGATAGGCGTGCAGAAACGCGAGTTCGGGTGAGCGGCAGGAGTGCCGGACTCAGGGGTCCACTCGTTTCCGCGCCAGTCAGTGAGGTGTGCAGGAGCTTCATCCGTCATGCCTTCCCACCACACGTCACCGTCGTCGGTGAGCGCGACGTTCGTGAAGACGTTTCCGCCTGCTTCGATTGCACGCATAGCGGTTGGGTTAGTGGAGTAGCCGGTTCCTGGCGCAACACCAAACAGGCCGTACTCAGGGTTGACGGCGTACAGCTGGCCGTCCTCACCAAAGCGCATCCACGCGATGTCGTCACCCAAGGTTTCAGCCTTCCAGCCAGGGACCGTGGGTTCAATCATGGCCAAGTTGGTCTTACCGCACGCGCTTGGGAACGCAGCGGCGATGTACTTGGATTCGCCTTCAGGGTTGGTGAGCTTGATGATGAGCATGTGTTCTGCCATCCAGCCCTCTTCGCGAGCAATCGCTGAAGCGATGCGCAGCGCGTAGCACTTCTTACCAAGCAGAGCGTTACCGCCGTAACCGGATCCGAACGACCAGATCGCGCGGTCCTGCGGGAAGTGGGTGATGTACTTGGTGGGGTTGCATGGCCATTTGACGTCTTCCTGGCCTTCTTCGAGAGGCGCACCCACCGAGTGGACGCATTCCACGAATTTGCCGTCGTGGTTCTCGATCGCACGCAGGACTTCGTTGCCGCAACGTGCCATGACCAGCATGGACAGGACCACGTATGGCGAATCGGTGACCTCAATGCCGAACATCGGCTGGTCAGCTTCCGTGTGCCCCATGACGAATGGGATCACGTACATGGTGCGACCCTTCATGGACCCGGTGAACAGGTCGTTGAGGATCTCTTTCATCTTGGCTGGGTCCATCCAGTGGTTGAGTGGGCCAGCGTCTTCTTCCTTTTCGGAGCAGATGAAGGTGCGGTCTTCGACACGGGCGACGTCGTCTGGGTCAGAAGCCGCGTAGTAGGAGTCTTTTTGCTTGTCGAGCTTTACCAGGGTCCCAGCTTCGACCAGCTTGTCAGCGATTTCGGCGCGCTGTTCTTTGCTCCCGGTGATCCATTCGATCTGGTCTGGGGTGCTGAGTGACGCTACACGCTTAACGAACTGGAGGATCGTTTCGTTCTGGGTTGGTGCGTTCTTGAGAAGGTCTTCGACTGAGCCAGGGTCGAGGACGGTCATAAGTAACTCCAAACTGTTGAGCCAAAAAATATTGTTCATTCACCGTACGAAGTTGAGAGAATGGGAATGGCTGGTTTTGATGGTCTGTACCTGAGCGCTGGGTCACAATACGTGGGTATATGGCGTGTTTGTGCCATTTATGTGACGTATTTTTGCATGGAATGGCGAATTAGTGTCACAGTGGCTGGGGGTGGTGGTTTTTCCGCCGAGGTGGGCGGTCCGTTCCGGGTATGTTGCAGGTTTGGCGGGCTGTAAGTCAGGGGCTCGTGGATTGGTGTGTGGAACGTCACTTGGGGCGCGTTGTGAAGTTCGGAGAAGTTGTGTAAAGTAGTCCAAGTTGGTTTACCAACGGGCGCCACTAGCTCAACGGATAGAGCATCTGACTACGGATCAGAAGGTTGGGGGTTCGAATCCCTCGTGGCGCGCCAACACCCCGTCATCACCCGATGGCGGGGTTTTTGCGTTCCCGGTGCGCAGCCATTCGAGGTTTACGCCGGTGCGCATCGCCCATGCGCGCAGCAATAGTTCACGCGGCTTGGTTCTGCCGTTCTCTGCTGCGCCGATCGTTTGTCGCGACGTGCCGAGCTCGGCCGCGAATTCGCGCTGTTCAAGCCCGGTCGTTTCACGGGCCACTCGCAAGCGCTGGCCTAGCGTGAGTTCTGGAATGAAACCAACGTCACTTTGCACTGTCATGCCTTAATTCTGACATACGACAAGCACGACACGCGAGAAACTTACCTTGCGGAAAGTTGGCAACATGCGCTCGCTGTGCCATAGTTTGATCTATGGAAAGTTTGCACCTCATGACAACCGCTCAGGTTGCCGATCGTCTGGGCGTTACGCGCCAAGCTGTCGCCCACATGGTTAATAATGGCGTGCTATCCACGGTCGCCCAGTTTCCGAAAACATGGCTGTACGACCCCGCAGACGTCGAGGCCCTTGCCGAGGCCCGCGCCAAAGCTGGTGCCAAATGAGCAACAGCGCCCGCACCACTTCCGAGTTCTCTGACCTGTCCGCCCACGACCGGCAGCTCAGCTATGAGCTGTTCATCGCCGCCGATGACGACGGCACGGACGACTTCGGCTTCAGCGGTGACGTTCTGGCACAGCTCGAATTCTGGCAGCGGGCCGCCGCCGCTCTCCGCATTTGGTGGCACTCATGAGCAAAGGGATCGTGACCGCTCGCCTGCGCACGACTGGGCAGCCGATGCGCTGCGTCGTGCTCGACGGCAGCTATCGATCCATTCTCGCCGTGATCCGCGCCTGTGACGATGCAGGCTGGTTCACGATGGAGTCGGGCATGGCGCTGCGCTATCGCCGCCCCGGTGCCCCGCAGGCCCGCCGTGCTGAGGTCGGTGATGTGTTCGTCGTCAACGCCGCCGGCGAAGCCACCGATGTGCTCACCCATGACTACTTTGCTCGGTACTACACAGTCGACACCGAGGCAGGTGAGGCCGTCTCCTAACACTCTGCACGACACGCGCGCCGCAGCGTGGCACCAATGCGGCCCCGGTGGAGCCAATACGCGCGACCGGGTAACCAATCTCAGCGGCCCGATGAACCCCCGCCGTAGCGGGCGGGTGCCCTGCTCGGGAGGGGATACCGCACAGAACGCCTGATCAGCAACTGTGACGGTTCACGAGAAGCCGCGCTTCCAATCGGAGGCGGGGCTAGAAGTCGTGGCTGTCTCGGCAGATCGTGGCACCGAGGGCGAATCGCTGTGGGGAGAGGGCACCGCGCGGGAGAGCGTGCGCGTAGCGCTCCGCCCGGAAGCTCTCGACCTAAGCGGTGCCCAGTAATCGAACAAGAGGTAACCCCATGACCACCCCACCCCCGACTAGACACCCGGCCCCCACACGATGACCACCCCACCCCGCCACCCACCCCGCCACCCGTCCCGCCGCCCCTACCCCACCCCGCCGCCCACCGACCGTTCCGCTGGCCGCTCGTGGTCTGGCCGTCGAGTCACTGAGCTCACTGCCGAGGTGCTATCTCAGTACGGCGACCGCTGCCACCTGTGCGGTCTGACTGGCGCGACAACTGCCGATCACATCGTCCCGCGCTCGAAAGGAGGATCGGATGAGCTTGACAATCTCAGGCCCGCGCACAAGTCGTGCAACTCCGCGCGCGGCGCTCGTGACCTCGCCGCGTGGCGAGTGGTGCCGACCGAGAACGGCGAGCAGTTCTTTAGCTGAACCGCCCCTGGGCAGACGCGCGCCCAGCTCTCTTTTCCCCCTCACTCCACCACCAAAAACCGGCCCCGACCATGGCCTGAAAGGACAGCGTGATGACCAGTGAAAACGGCCCATTCCTGCCCGGACTAGCCCCATCCGAAGCAGCGCGGGCCGATCCCAGCCGAATCGGCCCGGTCGAGCAAGGCGTGATCGACGCTGAGGCGAAGCTACGCGCCGACGGATTCGTAGACGACCGTCACGCCCACATCATCGCTCTCGCGCGGCAGGGTGCCCGAGATTTCGACTTCATGCCGCGCGGTGGCAAGGCATACGCCAACGCCAACATGATCACCGCGCTCTCTCGCGTGTTCGAGCTACTGCCACAGCCTGAGATGCAGTCCGCCGATGCTGTGACTGAGCTGGCCGAGATGCTGCGCGAGGCAGCCCGGTGAGCGCACCGGCTCCGCCGCCCCGGTTCGCTCCCGACCGTGACCCGGCGCTGCGCACCGAGGGCGGTGAGGTCGCCGCGCTGGCCCGTGCGCTGGGTAAGCCGTTCATGCCGCATCAGCAGCTTATCGCCGACATTGCCGGGGAGCGGCTGCCTGACGGTGGCTACAAGTACCGGCACGTTGTCGTCACGCTGCCCCGCCAGTCCGGCAAGACGACGATGCTCGGGCCTGTGCAGCTACACCGGCTCATCACGAAACCGGGTTACCGCGCGTTCTTCACCGCACAGACCGGCGTCAAGGCCAAGTCAAGGTTCATGGACTTGGTGACGCTCATCCGTGAGTCCCCGCTAGCGTCCTACTTCGGTGTACGACTCGCCCAGGGCAGCGAGTCCATCAACGTCGGCAACGGCTCATCGCTGCGCCTGTTCCCGCCCGCTGAGGACGCCCTCCACGGTGAGACCCCGCACCTGGTCACACTGGATGAGATTTGGGCGCACTCCGAGGTCAAGGGACATCAGCTTATGGGCGCGATCGGCCCGGCACAGTCCACCCTCGGCGCTGAGGCCCAGGTGTGGATGGTATCCACGATGGGCACAGCGGACTCCGGGATGCTCAACGAGTGGATCGAACGCGGCCGCGCCGGTGAACCCGGCGTCGCCTACTTCGACTGGTCACTAGCCCCAGGACTCGACCCCTACGACCGTCGGAACTGGTCATTCCACCCCGCCCTCGGGCACACGGTCACTCTCGACGCTCTGGCAGCCGAGGCCCGCGCACAGCCACCCGGCACGTGGGAGCGCGCCTACATGAACCGGATGACCGCCGCGCGTGAATCACTCGTAGACCCGCTCGTCCTCGCTGGCCTCGCCGACCCCAGCATCTCCGGCAGCCGCTCCGAGACCGTTCTCGCCTACGACGTGGCAGCCGACCGCAGCTGCGCCGCCGTCATCGCAGCATGGAAGCTGCCCGGCGATGTCATCGCGCTGCGCACCGTCCACTCAGCCCCCGGCGTGTCATGGCTCGCACCCACGATCACCCGTCTCGCCGAGACCTGGCAGCCCATCGCAATCACCGCCGACGACGGCGGCCCCACACGAGCAGTCACCGACGACCTCACCCGCGACGGACTAACCATCGAGCAGCTGGGACTCAGGGAGCTCGCCACCGGCACCGACGCGCTGCTTGACCGCATCGCCACCGGCACCCTGGCCTACGACGGATCAGCAGCGATCACCGACGGCCTCGCCCGCGCCGCCACCCAACCGGCAGGCGACGGACGCCGCCTGTCGCGCAAACACTCCGCCGGGCCGATCCCTGGCCCCATCGCCGCAGTAGCCGCCCTGTGGACACTGACCCACCGCCCGACACTCTCGAAAGCGACCTACCGATGACCGTCCGCTTGGACTTCACCCCCATGTCCGTCGTCGTCGTCTGCGATAGCTGCGAATGGCGCACCATCACAGCCGACCGGCTCACCGCCTGGCAGGCAGCCGCCGCCCATGAAGCTGAGGTTCACCCCGATTCGATGCAGGCACGCGACCGTCTGCGCGTCTACCGGTGGCGTCACACACCGGCTGAAACGCCACCTGGCCGATGATCATCACGTGAAGCTCATCGACCGGATCGCCGCCGCGCTCTCACCGACATCGCGGGCCACCGAGGTACTCGCCTCGCCGTGGGCCGACCCGTCACACCTGGCACATATCACCCTTGAATCGCTCTACGGTCTCGTAGACACCCGCCCGGTCACCCGCTCCCGCGCCATGCGCGTCGCCGCTGTATCCAAAGCCCGCCGGATCATCGCCCCCCGCATCGGCACGCTGCCGCTGCAAGCGGTGAAAGCCGGACAACCCGCCCCGGCCCCGGCCATCATCACGCAGCCTGAAGACGGGCTGCCCCGGTCAGTCACGATCACCTGGACCGTCGACAGCCTGTTCTTCTACGGGCGGGCCTGGTGGAAAGTCACCCGGCGCGGCCATGACGGCTTCCCGATGGCAGTCGAATGGATACCCGAGGGGCAGGCGACCGTCACCGACGGCCAGCTGACCGCCGCCTACGGGAAGCCAGTAGACCCGCGTGATGCGATCCGGTTCGACGCCCCAGACTCCGGTCTGCTCATCGACGCTGCCGAAACGATCCGCCGGGCAGTCACACTGAACCGATCCGCCGAGCGCGCCGAGCAAAACCCCATCCCGATCGTCAACCTCAAGAACAACGGCGAAGACCTCTCCGACGACGAAATCGATGCGATGATAGCCCGGTTCGAGACCAAGCGCGCAAACTCAGCTGTGGGCTACACGTCCCGAGGACTCGAGGTGCAGACGTTCGGTGCACCGCCTGAAAACCTGCTCATCGACGCACGGAAGCAGATCGTGCTTGAAATCGCCCGCCATACCGGAATCCCCGCCCACCGCCTCGATGTCGCCATTGAGGGCAGCAGCCTGACCTACACGAACCGGCAGTCCGAGAACCAGCAGCTCATTGACGACGTGCTATCGCCGTATCTGACTGCTGTGGCCGACCGACTCAGCCTTGACGACATCACCCCCCACGGCACCACCGTGGTGTTCGACACCGACGAGCTGACCACACCCCCAATCGGTGAGCGGATGCAATCGTGGGCCACCGCGATTGACGCCGGGATCATGACCGTCGATGAAGTGCGCGAACGCGAAGGACTCACACCCACCCCCGCTCCCGCCCGAGAGGACACCGACCAATGACCCGCCCCACCACCATCACCGCCATTGCCGAGGTCACCGCGACCGCGACCCCGGCCCGCACCATCTCAGGCCAGATCGTCGCATTCGACACCGAAAGCTCCCACGGCATCGTCATCGCCGCCGGTGCCCTCGCGCCACGCCAGCCGCTGCGCCGCGTGAAGCTGCTTGTCGATCACGACCACTCACAGCCCATCGGCTACATGACCGCCCTCGACGGCACCGCCGCGACTTTCCATGTCCCGCCCGGTGCTGCCGGTGACGCCGCCCTCGCCGATGCCCAGACCGGTCGCCGCGATGGACTCTCCATCGGCTGCCGCGTCCTCGACGGCAGCTTTGACGACACCACCGAGACCTACACCGTCACCTCTGCCGAGCTGTTCGAAGTCAGCCTGTGCGCGATCCCCGCGTTCGCTGACGCCCAGATCGAAACCGTCGCCGCCGCCATGACCACCACCCCGAAAGGACACACCATGACTGAGACGCTCAAGCAGCCTGAGGTTCAGGCCGCCACCACACCCGAACCGGTACCCGCCAAGCAGCCTGAGGTTCAGGCCGCCGCGTTCCCGCAGCCGCCCGCCCGCGTCGAAGCCGTCACCGACCGGGCGATGAGCCTGACCGAGGTCACCGAGCACGTTGCTGCCGCGATCTCGACCGGCCACCCCGGCCAGATCACCGCAGCACTGGCAGACGTGGTGCCAGCCGATGACAAGGGCACCGGCTGGATCGGCCGCGAGGACTGGCTCGGCGAACTCTGGGCCGCCACCCGCACCGGACGCCCACACATCGACGCATTCGGCCCCACCAAGCAGCTGACCTCCATGAAGCTGCGCGGCTGGCAGTGGGACACCCGCCCCAAGCCCGCCAAGTACGACGGCAACAAGACCGAAGTGCCGACCAACAAGGTCGCCACCAAGGCCATTGAAGCCAACGCGCACCGGTGGGCCGGTGGCTGGGACATCGACCGTATCTTCATCGACCTCGCCGACCCCGGCTTCCTCGCCGCGTTCTGGCAGGCCGCCATGCTCGAATACCAGCGCGACTCCGACACCGACGTGCTCACCGACCTGCTCAAAGCAGCTACCCCCGGCGCCAAGAGCACCGGCGTGCTGGAAGCGATCACCAGCTCCGCTGCCGCGATCCGCAAGATCGGCGGCAGCATGAGCCACCTGTTCATCTCCGATGACCTGTTCGCAGCCTATGCCGACCTCCGCAGCGACGAGGTGCCATTCTGGCTGGCGCGGGCGGCCGGCACCGCTGGCGTGTCACTGTCCGACGGCAAGGCAGACGTTGCTGATCTGACCGTGCTCGCAGACCCCGACCTGCCCACCGGAACCGTGCTCGCCGCTGACAAGCGAGCGGCCACCGTCTACGAGAAATCCCCCATTCAGGTGCAGGCCCTCGACATCGCACGCGGCGGTATCGACCTCGGCTTCTTCTCCTACGGCGGCGTACTCGTCAACGACCCACGGGCTGTCATCAAGACCACCGTCACCGCCCCGCCCATCACCGGTGGCGACGGTGCCTGACCCTCAGCTGACGGTAGACGCGCTGCTCGCGCACCTCGGCACGCCGGATGAACCCGATCGTGTTGAGGCTGCCACCTGCCTCGACGCGGCGATAGCGTTCGTGACCCGCTACCATTCCGACCCGGACAGCTGGGACGCAGCGGTCAGGCTCGGCTGCCTCATGCAGGCAGCCGGGCTGTTCCGCCGCCGCCACACCCCCGGCGGCATCGAGCAATTCGGGGAGACCGGCATCTACACCCGGGCGGTCGATACCGAGGTAGAGCGGCTGCTGCGCATCGGACGCTACGCAATCCCGAGAGTAGGCTGACATGACCGCACCCCGCTTTGACACCGTGCTTGCCGATCTCGTCCGAGAGCTGCGCGAGGCAGGCATCGGCCGAGTCGATTGGGATCCCTCACGCCTCATCGCCCCGTGTGCCGTCGTCACCCTCACCGAGCTGGAACCCGGCACCCTCGACGGTGACCTCACCGCCACCTGGGAAACCGTGCTCATCGCCCCCGACCTGTCCCGCACTGCCTCAATCAGGCAGCTGGCCTCACTGCTCGGCGCTGCCTTGACCGTCATCGACACAGATGACAGAATCCGCGCCTCATCAGTCTCGCTGCCCTCATCAGGACAGAACCGTCTTCCAGCCCTCATCATCACCCACACCACACCAGTGAAAGGCACCTGACCATGCCCGCACATGCACTCGGCCCCGGAACCCTCGAAATCGGCCAGTCCGGCTCCACGAAGTCCTTTGCCGCCCAGACCACCAAGGCCGCACTCGTCCCGAAGACGGACACCGGAGACACCATCTACTTCCTTGACGGCAGTGCAGATGCCCCCGAGATAACCGAAGAGTGGACACTCGATGTCACCCTGGCCCAGACGTTCGACAAGGACAGTCTGCTCGACTGGCTGCTGACCAACTCCGGTACCACGATGCCGTTCACGTTCCGCCCCCGCTCCGATGCCGAATCGGTCTACTCCGGCGACCTCACCGTCGTCTCTGCCCAGATCGGCGGCGACGTGAAGAAGAAGAACACCTCCGACGTGTCCTTCCCGCTCGCCGGGGCCCCAACCCGCAAGGCTGCCCCAGGTACAAGGGGATGAGCACCCGCCGACCGCTCGTAGAAGTCCCCGGCATCAAACGACTCGCCGCCGCACTCGAAGACTCAGCCGAGGGGCTCGCCGATCTGACAGCAGCCAACGCGGCGGCTGCCAAGATCGTCGAAGAGTACGCAGTCGGCATGTGCCCCATCGGCGAAACGGGCAGCCTGCTGGCCTCGATCCGCTCATCGGGCACCAAAATTGCTGGGTACGTGCGAGCGGGCCGCAAGTCCACGCCCTACGCTCAGCCGGTGCACTGGGGCTGGCGTGAACGCGGCTTCCCCGAACAGCGATTCCTTTCCCAAGCTGCTTGGGATCGTGAAAACCGGTGGGGCGCCGAGTACGAGCGCGCCCTCGAAACCATTGTTGACAAGCACCTGACAGGAAAGAAGTTCTAACATGCGCAAACTCACCGTGACACTGAACGACGGCCGCACCATCACCGCCGCCGCTGACTCCCTGAAATACGAGCTCAACGCTTCGCGCATCAAACGCGCCAGGGGAATCGGCCGCGACGGTTGGGAGGCCGAAGCCGGTGCAATCATGGCCTGGTGTGTCGCCACCGACAACGGCAACCGCGACGACCTCCCCGGCCTTGACGAATGGCTCGACCTTGACAACTCTCCCGTCGCATCCATCTCGGCCGAAGAAGTCGACGCCCCCGGCGACACAGCCGGTGATGAGACGGGAAAAGCCACCCCGACGGCACCATCGACCGACTGATCTGCGCTCTAGCGCTGCGCATGGGCAGGCTGCCCGATGAGATCGCCACAATCAGCAGCCGCGATCTCATCACCATGATCGAACTAATAGACGAAGCACAAAGCGAGTAAAGGAGGAACCGCCGTGGCTGGCAAGTCCATGATTCTCACGCTGAGGTTACTCGGCGAATCCTCCGGCGCGAAAGCGGCGCTCGAAGAGACCACGGGCGGTGCGTCGAAGTTCGAATCGGGTATGCGCAAGGCCGGTGTCGCAGCCGCCGGTACTCTCGGCGTCCTCGGAGGCCTCGCCAAGGTCTCCGGGGACGCCGCTGCCGACCTCGAACAGTCAAGCGGTGCCGTCGAAAGCGTCTTCAAAGGCGCGCACACCGAGGTCGACAAGCTCGCCGAGGCCGCAAACCGCGCCGTCGGCCTGTCCAAGAACGAATACTCCGAACTCGCCAGCGTCCTCGGCGCACAGCTAAAGAATCTCGGCGTCTCCCAAGACGACCTCATCGACACGACAGATGGACTCATAACCAAAGGCGCCGACCTCGCCGCAATGTTCGGAGGCACGACAAGCGAAGCCGTCAACGCCCTCTCGGCGGCCTTCCGAGGCGAAACCGACCCCATCGAGCGCTACGGCATCAGCATCAAAGAAGCCCAAGTCAAAGCCAAAATGGCCGAAATGGGCATGAGCGGCCTCACCGGTGAAGCCGAGAAGCAAGCCCGCACGCAGGCGATGCTTGCACTCATCACCGAGCAGTCAGCCGATGCAACTGGGCAGTTCGAGCGCGAGATCAACTCTGCCTCCGGGTCGCAGCAGATCGCCAACGCCTCATGGGAAAACGCTAAGGCCACTCTCGGCGAGCAGCTACTGCCGCTCATGTCTACATGGGCGCAAGCACTAGCCGACGCCGCCGAATGGGTACAAGAGAACTCCGGTCTCGTCACCACCCTTGCCGTCGTCCTCGCCACCCTCGCCGCCGCAGTGCTGGCAATCAACGCGGCCATGAGCGTCTACTCCGCCATTCAGGCCGTGCAAACCGCAGCACAGTGGGCCAACAACGCAGCCTGGCTGGCCTCACCAGTCACCTGGATCGTCCTTGCAATCGTCGCCGCCCTCGCTCTGCTCGTCGGCGGATTCATCTACGCCTACAAGCACTCCGAGTCATTCCGCGACGGAGTGCACAGCGTCCTCAGCGCCATTGGTGGATGGTTTGCTGAGCTGCCCGGTCTGGCAGTATCCGCGTTTAACCTCATGATCCTGCCCGTGAAACTCGGAATCGATTGGCTGTCTAAGCTGCCGACTCCGCTCGAAGCGTTCCGCACCGTGCTCTCAAACGTCAGCGATTGGGTCTCTAACGCATTCCAAGGCATCGGCCGCTGGGTGGACTGGGCGGTCGAAAAGCTCAGGCAGCTCCGCGACGCATGGGCCAACATGTTCTCAGGTGGACTGCGCAACTTCGGCAACGTCTTCACCGGCTACAGCGCCGCCGCCACAGCAGCACCGGCAGCCGCCGCCGCGTTCGCCACCCGTCCCGCTGCCGCGTTCGCCACCCGTCCCGCTGCCGCGTTCGCCACCCGTCCCGCTGCCGCGTTCGCCGCGACACCAACGGTCGCCGCACCCACTGTCGCCATGACAAGCATCGCCACCCGTGCCCTCGGCATCGCCGCCAGCCCCGCCCCCGCCCGCCAGCCTGCCACCTACACCATCAACATCACCACCGGCGTCGGTGACCCCGTGGCGATCGGTGCCGAAGTCCGCAAGGTCATGCGCGCCGAGCGCGCCCGCCGCACCGGAGAGATCGGCTGACATGAAAGTCACCCTCGAAATCGGCCCGACCACCAGCCAGCTCACCTCCTACTCGGCCTATGTGCTCGCCGACCCCGGCGTGAAAGTCTCAGTCACTCGACCCACCTGGAAGGCAGCAGCAGAACCCGAAACCCTCTCAGCGACACTGCTCATGCCACACGGGCAACTCCTGCCCACCACTTTCAAAGCCGGTGCATTCATCCGGCTCACTGAAATAACGATCTTCGCATCCGAAACGATCTTCATCGGACGGCTCGATTCAGTAAATATCCGCCCATCGGCTAGACGGCGCGGCCGATATGAGATTGACCTGTCGGCAGTCTCGGTCGCCTCCGAGCTTTATCAAAACCCGCTGACCAAGCCTATAATGCCAATTCAGAACTATTCAGCAACAAACGCCCATGTTGCCGAGCAAGCAATGAATGCATTGAACGCGGCATTGCCTCATGGCTGGAAAATAGAAGCTCGTGTGAGTAATATCTGGACATTCATAAACAGTCTAGATAACGGCTCTATGTATTCCATACTGTTGAAACACAGTGCCGCGCTATGGGAGCCAGACAAGACAGCCATTGACGCTATCGAATCGTTCTGCACACAGTGGGGACTCGTCCCGGAAATTCGGCCGGACTCTAAGCGAATCGTGGTCAAACCAGCGACAAACCGCCTCAATCACATCAATCTCGATGCCTCGGAGTGCGACCTAGATGCCCAATGGTCTATCCGGCCAGATGCCACTGTCAACGCCTTGTCCCTGAGCACCATCGACACCGGTGTCGATGCAGTGAAGCCCTCGCCGTCCGACTCGCCACAAACCGGCACGAGCACCCGGAATCCGGTCGTCTACGAGAACACTGCATCTGCCAGCGTCATCGGCAAACGAGCGCGCAGCGCCCGCACTCTCATTGACTCAGTTGTGCTCGAAGGAGAGGAAGGGCCGAAACTCGCCGCCCACCTCGCCGCCCTGCTCGGCCCGCTCTTTACCAGCACGTCACCCCCAGAACTCGCGCCAAAGTCATTAACGATCACATCGGATAAATCAAACACGAGCTTCATAAGAACGCTTCAACATGTGATCGACCGAGGTGTGCGCGTCACTGGAATTAAACCGCCCGCTGCTCCAATTGCCGCCATTCAGTCACATATCGAAAGCGTGGAAGCAACATTTAGAGGCGAGCATGAAAAGCCGCACCGGGTAGGCGCATCAGTCACCGTGACATTCGGACTATGTGAAACGTCCATCACGTCACGCCCCGCAGCTCCGGGACGCTGGGACACGCTCACCGGACGCTGGACAGATCAAACGACACCCTGGGAGGCCATCGCATGAAAACCACACCACGCGGCTACCAATACCCCGAGCCAGCGGACATGGCAAAGAACTTTCCAAGCATCGCCGCCACGACCATCACCAAGATCGACGCCGACATGACGACGGCGCTGACTCGACAGATGACACCTGGCCCGAAAGGTAACCCCGGCCCGAAAGGTGACCCCGGCCCGAAAGGTGACCCCGGCCCGAAAGGTGACCCCG
>NZ_JASPDO010000036.1 GCF_030230605.1 Brevibacterium sp. UMB1308A | reverse complement strand
AACTGCGCATTATATTGCGTAGTTTCGCCCGCTTCGCGCCGTTTGGGCCTACTTCTTTTTCTTTTCTGCGAGTAGCTCCGACATAGTCACAAACTCATAGCCCTGCGAGCGCAGTTCGCGCACAATGTGGGGAATCGCGCTGCGAATGTTTTCTCGCCCGTACCACGGGTGCAGAATCATGATGTCGCCAGGTTTCGCGTGCTTGATGGCGTAGTTGACGATTTCGTTTGTGGGTTGCGTCTTTTTGCGGGTGAAGTCTTCCGGGTGGTTGCTCCACATCACTGTTGTGCGTTCGTGGGCACGCAAATACATGGGGAGAACCGCGCCCTTTTTACCGTATGGTGGGCGGAAGTGCACAGGACCGTAGTAGCCCGCTTTACGAATCAGAGAGTCTGAGGCTGAAAGCTCCTTGGCCACCGTGGTGTACGAAATACCGAGCATGGGCCGGTGGTTGAACGTGTGGTTCCCTAACTCATGGCCATGGCTTACCAGTGTGCGCCCGTACTCCGGGTACTTCTCCATGGCCGAACCAATGACAAAGAATGTGGCACGAACGTCAAGCTCGTCGAGCATTGAAACGATTTGGTCCGTATTCTCATCTGGACCGTCATCGAAAGTGAGCGCGATGAGTTTCTTCTCCGTGTCCACATGATTCACGAGTCCACCGAATAGCTGGTACGTGCGTGACGTGGAAATCTTTTCCATGGCTATCGGAATTGAAACCGCCAGAAGCGACAACACAGCGGCAATGGCCATGACGCGTTTAGCCAGCGCGCGCGAACGCACCCCAAAGTGGGGGTGGTAGATCAGGCGAAACAATCGGCTCACGCAATTAGCCTAACGGCATGAGGTGCAGTGTAAAGGCGAAGGGGTTGCTGATGGCGCGGGGAAGGTTGTGGAGTGGCCCACTCGGCCTGGCGAGTCGCTCCACGCAAGGTCAGTCCGAAACGTTGCACATCCGCTCCCCAGAACGACTAACCACCATGCCCATCGGGGGCAGTTTTTCCCCGTGGAGCATGTGGCTGAGCGCCCGCTTGGGCGATTGTGCTTGTTGCAGTCGTTCGAGCCAGGGCTTCCAAGCTTGAGCCTCGAGCCGGAAAGCTGGAAATGGTTCCTGGTACCACTGTTTAAACAGATGACCATGCGCTTCTTCATCAAGTTCGCCTTTCTTTCGTGCACCTGACAACAGTTCAGCGAGCAAGAAGTAGCGGATTGGGGTGAACCCGGCGCTGTGCAGTTCTTGGGCCGTCTCTTTCCACACTTGAGGGGCGCGGGTTCCGCCATTGATGATGCCATCTGCGATCAGAGTCATGATGGTCGCTCCTGGGAACCACGGGCAGTAGTCGAGCATGTAGCGCGACCACAGTGGGCGATCATTTTCAGGGACGGCGCCCCACCCGTCTGAGGAGTTGCGGTGATGAGATCCGTTGGCACCGACGCCATTACGGTGATTAGACATGCGAATATTCCTTACCAGATCCCAGCGTGCACACACGCGGGTATCCATCGACTTGCGTGAACGGTTGTTCACGCCGGTTCTTCCCCTGGGGCACCCCGCTCGGTGAAGAGGGTTGCCGTGCAGCCAGCCAGGTACCGAAAACTACAACTCTTGAACCTGCAAAAGAATGTACCCCAGCTCAGGGGCCATTCGGGTAGAGCCAGTCACAAACTGTCACAGGCTTTTGAACGGCGCCTGACTCACGCGCGCAGAAACTGTTTACCCAACACCCAGAACACAAAAAATCTCGGGACATCGAGTGAACGATGTCCCGAGACTTCACATGGGGTGGCTAACGGGACTTGAACCCGCGACCCCCGCGACCACAACGCGGTGCTCTACCAGCTGAGCTATAGCCACCATTACCGTCTTGCACAGACAGCAGAGATTATCTTAGACCCGCTCGCACACCGTTTGCAAATACACACAAGGAGTCACGATTCAGTTAAGCAAGATAACAGTTTGGCGAAAGCAATGGGCTGGCACCAAAAAGATAGCTAGGCTTTAAGAACCCGCTTCCCACCTTCAAGAAAAAGAGGTCCCACATCCATGCCACGTGTTGAGGTGACAGTCGACGCCGACCGCACGGCGCATCTCACACTCGAAGGAACTCAACAGACCTTCCCCGACCTCGGCGCCGCCATGAGCGAACTTGCCCGCTACGCGCGGCACACTCAGCAACCCGTCAACGTTTCAGTCCACGACGGCGACACCTCGCGCGACCTCACCTTCACACCAGAGGGACGGCTCGCACCCAGCCAGGAACAACCTCGGGAAACTCAAACCACAACGCCACCCAAACCAAATGTTCCCCCAACACAACCAACCACCCCTCCCCCAAACAACAACCGGCCAGACAGGTTCTCCGGGCCGGCCCAGCAAGCCACACCCGCAACGACGAACGGCAAAACCCCACGCAAGCAACCCCGCCCAACCAAACCACCCCGCAAGTCAAAACGGGGGCTGACAATCCCAGGGATCGTGCTCGCTGTTCTACTGGTAGGCGTGGTCGCGGCGTACTTCGCGCCACACTTCATCGGCTCGCCAGACAACAGCTCACCACAAAGCATCGAGTCTTCCAGCAGCCAAAACCCCAACGGACTACACGCAGTGGAAGAGCAACGCGAACCCGTACCCGGATTCGGACACCGTGCAGCCTGGGAACACAAAGTACCCGCAGGTGCATCAGTGACCGCATCAGACCGCGGAGTGCTCATTATCGACGGGAAAAACCTCAAAGTCCTCAACCCAAATAACGGGCAAACGAAATACGAAACCACAGCAAACGGGCAGTTGGAATTCGCAGTAGACACCCACGTCGGATCCAAAAATGCGCTTGTCTGGCGAATCGGCGACACCGCATACGCCCTGGTAGACGGCGAAAAAGATGCCCGCAAATACAAACTTCCGCAGAATGCGCGAATGTCCTCGGCGGGTACGCACGTACTGATCAAATCCGGTAACCAACTGTCCACCTTTGGTATGGACGGGCTGAAACAACTTCCCACTCCGGACCCAGGGACAACCCCCATGGCTTTAGACGGTGATGCGCTTATATCCGCGCGTTTTGCAGGGCCGCTGACCGTGACAGACGTCGAAACGGGCGAGGCGAAAAAAGTTGACCTCGAAAAGCCAGCTGAAGATCTCCACGTTATTCGATGGGTCAGCGCCGGACACGGCAAAGTGGTGACCTTGTGGGGCGAAGCTGGCTCCTCCGTTTCCAGCGGCCACCGCATCCAAGTGGTTGTCCACCACGTTGATACCGGGAAAATCGCTTCCACAGTGACCACCAGCACCGACTCTGTTGGGGAAGCTAACTGGGTACGCGGACAGGGGCATCAGCTCGCAACGTTCGGCCCGTACATGTTCTCAATGAAAGACGGCCTACTCGTCCAAGACGGTACAGTAGATAACGTTGCTTTTAACGAACCCCGTGGCAACATCACTCCAGCTACAGTCGACGGCGCTCAAGCGCTCATCTCAGACAACGTGGCGTACAAATCCAACGCGAAACTATTGGCAGTTGGCAAAGACGAAAGCTTCGCCATTGTGCGTAGCAATCCAGAAACAATAAGCGGATACACCAAGTAATGCAGTGCGAACCACGGGCAATTAGGTACCATAAATGACCGGAACAACCACACTGGCAGGGAACGTTTAACATGCGGATCACAGCACTAGGCGCCACGGCGCTTGCCGTAGCCGCGCTCGGTGGTGCACCCGCGCTCGCTGCGATCCCCCAGTCTCCGGCATCCGTCCCCGGGCCTGCTTCCACTGCAGAGCCCGTGCCAAGTCCCGCTTCAAGTCCGGTCACACGCGCAGACGCTAGCCCCACGGCAGAACCAACTTCTGACCCCGCACCAGAGTCAGAGCCCACCTCGGCGCCCACTGACGCACCAACTGCAGATCCCACAGACAACCCTGGAGACACAGATCCCAGCGATTCCACCTCGGAAACGGACGTAACGCCTACCGATGCGCCTACACCAGACAGGCGCACCTCCCCCAACACCGAATCAACGCCAGAGCCCAGTGACGAACCGAGCCCCGCGCCAAGCCCTGACCCCACCTCGGAACCCACTCCCAAATCCACAGAAGATCCCGGCAAGACTGTCAAACCTTCAACAGTGAAGAGTCACGGCGAGTGGTACGAGGTGATGGTAGACGGCAAACGCGCCCCTGAAGGCAGTACGTTCAGCGCAGTAGAACGCAACCCGGACGGCACCGAGACGAAGCACGACTTCATCATCGGCAAAAATGGCCAAGTTTTTCACTTCGACACCAGCAAGCTTCAGAACAAAGGCGAAGCCGTTGACCCGAGCGAGGTGACGCTGAAGGTCGAAAACGGGTCGGTGGAATTTATCAATGAGCCCACCCCCACGCCTTCTGTGTCGCCTACGCCTCCCCCGGACAATCAAACCCCGCCCGATGACGACGATACCCAGCAACCACCTCGGCCCAATCCCCCTGCGACAAAACCACCCGTGCAGGACCCGCCGGAAGAAGACGGGCGCCAACCCGGCGAACGCCCAGGCAAGCAACCCGGCGAACGTCCCGGCAACCAGGACGAAGGCGACACCGATAACGGCTCAAACGGCCAGGAAAAGTCGAAGGACGAGGACGGCAACAACTCGGGCGCCAAGGATCGGACGCAGGATCCGGACACCGGGAACGGCACCGTCCCTGGTCAGGCGGGCGCGGACTGGACGCCGGGCAATTCGGGCGATGAGGAGACTCGCGAGCCGGACTACTCGGATCCCGTGCCGCAGAACCCGGACGATGCGGGCGAGGTGAGCCAAGACATCATCGCAGGCCCCGAACCGTCACATGAAGACCACGCTGGCGCACCCACTGCATCGTCTAGCGACGGCGAAGACACGGCAGCCGACGCAGCTGAAGCCGACGGGTCGTTCCCGTGGTCGCTCGCGGTGCTGTTGGGAACGGGCGTCGTTGGGTTGCTCCTGGCAGTGTTCCTCTTTGCGCGCAGGAAGTCTGAGGACTGAGGGCGCGAGCATCTGCAAGTTACAGCGGGGGTCACCGCAGGCAGGCGGTTTTCCAGGACGCTCACGTAGCAAGTCCACTAGACTGGGAACGTTGAAAGATTTCGGGATAATCCAGCCGGCTATCGTTGCGGAATTTGCGGCCGAGGTGGTAGCGGGTTGGTGGCCGAGGTGGTAGCCCCCTGCGTCGTCAGGCACCACCGCAAAGGCCCGCTGCATGGACGCGTTGTAAAGATGAGGAGCAATGGGGCGACACTCCAATAAACGTGGTGGCGCAAAGCGCAAACGTCTCAACGCCAATGGCTACATTGCACTGGTGCTTGTAGTGGTTGGCCTGGGTGTCCTGTTGTATCCGGTTGTGGCTACACAGTGGAACAATTTTCAGCAGAGCCGGGCGGCATCTGAGTACTCCAAGCTCGAGAAACACGCACCGCCAGAGGCACTAAATAAGGCGTGGGATGAAGCTCACGCATATAACAAGGAGCTAGGGCAGATCAGCGTCAGCGATGCGTGGACCACATCTGACGACCAGGACTCCCCCGAATACAAGCGCTACGAAGAGTACCTTTCTGTTCTTGACCAAACGGACGCCATGGGCCGTATTGTGATCCCGTCGATCGACTCCGATCTGCCCATTTATCACGGAACTTCAGAAAAAGCCCTGACCCGAGGTGTCGGCCACCTGTACGGCACCGACTTACCTGTGGGTGGCAAGGGCGATGGTGAAGGTCGACATGCTGCGTTGTCAGCTCACACTGGGTTGCAGGATGCGACCATGTGGGACAACCTCGACAAGGTCCAAAAGGGTGATGCCTTCTACATTGCTGTGGGTGGTAAGAAACTCAAGTACTTGGTCGATGACATCCGTGTAGTGGAGCCTTCTGATACTAGTTCACTCAAGCGTGAAGAAGGTAAGGACCTGGTCACGTTGATTACGTGCACCCCGTACGGCATTAACACCCACCGACTGTTGCTCACCGGCCACCAGGTTCCTATGGACCCCAGCGACGATTCGGTCTTTGACGGTTCTGGCGTGCAGTGGCAGTGGTGGATGTGGGCGATTTTGGCTGCGGCCGTTTTGATTGTGTTGCTGATGATCTACTGGTGGCGCAAGTCCTTGCGTATCGCTAACACGGGCAGTGAAGGAGAAGGGGCCGAGGTCGGCGCGGCTGGCGCGGTTAGTGCGGGTGGCGCGGGTGGCGGCTCCGACGAATGACCGGTTTACTCTACAATCCTCGATCCAGAGTGTAGAGTAAACGCCTCTTTTGTTCGTTTTGTTTACGTTTTCGGCCCAAAATCGGCTAGTTACCCAACACAGCAAGTTCAAAACTGCTCACTTGTGGTGGGTAAACCGGTTTAGGTTTCAAGACACTCGCGTACCTTGAGCACAACATCGCCGAGCTCGTGCAGTGCCGTTACGCGAATCACTGTCCATCCGAGTCGGCCTAGTTCGTAGTAACGATCCGTATCTTTGAGCACCTGCTCGGTGAGCTCGAAGTGGTGACGGCCTTCGTATTCGATCGCGACTTTTGCAAACGGATACGCCAAGTCTGGGTGGATGTGTGCTCTGAATCGTTCAATCCACACCGGGTACGCGACTACTGGTTCGGGAAGACCCGCACGTACCAGCGCTAGCCTGAGTCGTGTTTCTTGAGGTGACGCAACGTTCTCACGGGCCAGCGCACCAGCTTGTTTCAGCTTGGACCACCCGAAAACCTTGGGTCCGGCAGCAACAAGTTGGTTGAGTTGTGTGCGTGTGAGTTCCGCTGGTCTGCGCCACGGCCCCATGAGCGCGTCAAGAACTGCGACCAGGTTTTCCACAGGTTCTTGCCGTGCAATGACATGAAGAATCCCGCCGAGGTGGTGAACCCTTAGGCCTTCTTTAGTGGTGTTCGCGGTGTCTGTCATGCGGAAAGTTCTCACGTGCGGAACCAAAATTGGGTTGCATTTCTTGGGAACCGCAATGTCTAGCTCTGGTCGAAGCTTGACCGGTAGTCCACGCAGATACGCCGCGCTGTTACCCGTGACCATTGCGTGGGGGCGTGTTGCCGTTACTGCGCTGAGCTCAGTAAATAGAGTCCACCAGTGAGGGTCCTCGCGTGCCCAGAGTGGTATTCGCACGGTGCGAACATGCGCATCAGAAGTGAAAGTTCCTCTCAGTTTGTGGCCTTTGAGGAATACCGGTGTGAGTTGTGATGGGCGGAGACCACGCGTACGCGCCTCCTGTATAGACATCGGAATGTGTAGGGTGCGTTGTGAATCCATGCGCTGAATGTAGAACCATGGGTTCGCTTCCGCTATAGCCCTTGAACGATCTGTGGAAAACCCGGTTCTCCGGGTACACCTGTGCCACCAAGTCGCGGGTGCCGGGGACAACGCTGAACGGTTTACTCTACACAGCTCGATGTAGAGTGTAGAGTAAAGTTTTGTTCGCGTTTTCGGGCCAAAATCGGCCCATTACTCTACACTCCACACGAAAGTGGGCTGGCCTTTGTAGAGTAAACGGGCCAAACCACTTAAGGGCTTCGCCTCAGCGTATATCCGAGTCAGCTACCCAGACGCGTGGTCACGACTTACGACGGCGCATCCAGAGCGCTCCACCGCCAGCCATCACCAGGCCGCCCAGGGCCCACACCAACACTCCGTTGCCGCCGGTCTTGGGGAGCTGACCGGAAGCAGTGTCTGCAACGAGCAACAACATGGCGTCGCCAGATCCTGATGCCGTTATTTGTGGGTGATCACCCACAGTCGAGACCTTATACTTCTTGGCATCCTTATCGAAGGCAATCTCAAACGGAACCGGCTTGGGCAACAGGTTCAGCCCGTCTGGCGCTTTGGTTTCCACAAGGAAGAACGTGCCGGTCGTTTTCACCTCAATGGATTCTTGACCCGGCTTGATGGTCCACAGCGGTTTGCCAGCGCTGTAGTCTGGCTTGCTGACCTTAGCCGGGTAGATCTCAAAGGTCGCACCGCCCAAACCTGACATTTCGACAATTTCGCCGTCAACGTACTGTGCCTTCTTGAAGGTCAGTTTTCCTGTTGCTTCTGGCGTCTTGTAGTTGTCAACCACACACGACACACGTGACAACACCTTGTCTTTCTCGTTCATTCGCACTTTAAAGCCGAATTCGCCATCATTTTGAACATCAATTGGCGTGGTCTTGCCATCGCGAGTCTCATGACACACAGCATTCTTGTCGTCGCGTTTAAACAGCGTATAGCCTTCCTGCTGTGTTTCGGTAAGCGTGAGATCCTGCGCCGTTTCGCTCTGGATTCCCCAGCGTGCGGTGCCCTTATCTTCGTCCCGCCACGAGGTGACTTTGCGCCACTGGGTGACGAGTTCACCATTCCCGGGATCAATGACCTTTTGGCCGTTAGCCGACAGGGTGAACTCCCAGCCTGGCTCACCATCGGACAGAACCTTGCCGTTCTCATCGACGATGCGCTTCTTGACGATCACTTCGCCGCCGCACTTCTTGGTTAGGTCCTGAGCGATCGACTTCATCTGAGCGGCCAGTTGGCTATATCCCTGAACTCGTTTTGTATCGCCCGTTCCTGAGATATCTTCACCCATCACCTTGACGTCACGGGTACCGTAGGTCCACCTAGACATGTTGGAAGTGATCGTCTCCTGTCTCCCATTAGGCAAACGCTCAAACACCTGCAGGGTCTGATTACCGGCCCCGTCATATGCCATTTTCAGATTCACCAAAGTATCGGTGCCAATGTAATTGGCGTGTATAGCCTTCGGGTGGTCACTTCGAATTTTATAGTACAAACCTGGAGCTTGTCCCGGATCTGCTTGCCAGCCAATGCGTTTGGCGTCTTTGAGTACTAGATCATTCGTTACAACAGGGCGTTGACTGGTTCGCCCACCAAGTGTCAGGTCAACCATAAGCGGAACCACTCGCGTACCGGAAGCTTTGAGTTCGTTCGCTGCATCAATTGCATCGTTGAGTGCACTTGCCTGAACGAACTCTCCACCGATTCCTTTGTTCTTGATCGTGGACGACGTGGTTGGCATACCGTCGGTAATGAAGTAAACCACGTCATAGTTTCCAGCTTTGACCTGCTGCAAACCAGCTTGCCAGTTCGTCGCACTATTGTTCGCGTTATAGTTCCAGTTCGACACCACGCGTTTAGCTTGTGTAACCCCGTCTTGCGTCAGCATGGAAATGTAGGGCGGGTTATTGCCGTGCGTTGAGCCAGGGACATTCGCCGGTGCGGTGCTCGCAAAGTTGTAGAGACCGAGTTCAGCGGAAGTGCCAGCGAGCGCGTCGATAAAGGCGTTTGTAGCTTTCTTCGACTCGTCGAAACCGTTCACATTTTCAGCGTAATTCAACGACGTCGACAAGTCCGCGACAACCGCAATGCGCAGGCCACAAGTCATAGGCATAGAAGGATTCGCAACGCGCTTGTGAACCCAGTCCGCACCGTCTGGTGGTGAAATGATACCTGGGTCAGTGGGATTTGTTGCCTTCACGCCGTAAGCGTCGAGCTCAACTTCCAGGCTCTTGTTCTTCGCCAAATTGTTAGTGAACGTGAACACTGCGTCTTTGGGCAGAAACGCCGAGTCGACCTGCTTGCCGTCCTTCATCGGCACAACGTCCATTGTGATGTAGCCGTTGCCGATGTTGACGTTACGCTTCTGCAGCGTCACCCCGTCTTCAATCTTGTCGACAGTCAGCTGGTAGTGCTGCGGGTCAAGGAACGTAGCGTCGGTTTTGATGCGCACGGTGATGTAGTTCAGCTTCGCGTCCTCACCGACTTTTGCCGTGAATGTGTCGGGCCTTTTTGGGTCAACCGGGTCACCCTGCAGTGAGAATCCATGTCCACGGGCTTTGAATGTGCGACCGTCTGGCGGTGGGGTGGGATCACCCGAGCAACTTTTCACCTGGCCACTCATGTTGAACGACCACTCAGTCGTAGCCCCAGAAGTGAACTGGTATCCGGACTGCGGCTTGGCCGTGACCTTGACGGTAGCCTTTTGTCCTTCGTAGAAATGCTGGCCAGCAGGCTTCTTCTGACCCGCAATGTAATAGTCAACACCCTGAGTACCCGGAATGTTGATATACCCCTTCTCCACACACTGAGGAGCAGTGGCAGGGTCAACCGCTGTAGGCGCTGCCGGCGTCACGGTTTTGTCCGACGGATCCGGAGTAGGGGTTGGAGTTGGCGTCGGCGTGGGTTGAGTTGGCGTCGGCGTAGGAGTTGGTGTGCTACCACCCAAAGTCCCCTTTGGGGTGATGGACAGCGATCCTTTCACCTTGGGGGAGTTGAACTGCAGATACAGGTCGATCTTGTCGCCCTTTTTAAGGGTGGAGTTTAGGCCGGTAATCGACTTTGAATACGGCAACCGTTGCGACGAGGTAAATGTCTCTTTCCTCAGACTCTTGCCGTTGACCATGAGGTCGTACTCAAGCAGGAAATAGTTACCTTCAACACTAAAGTCAAGGCTGTTCATCGTTGCGTCAGCGTCGACGGTAAATGTGTAGGTGTTCTGCGTAGTAGTGTTCGTAAAGCCCTGTTTCGCTGGGCTAACAGGAATCGCCTGAGTCTGTGCCTGCGCCGGGGCGGGACCTGGAATTACTGCGAGCGCGTTGGCGACGAGTGCTGCCAGCACTGCGAACACAGCCAGCAGGCGTATGACCAGGTGCTGTTTCTTTGACAGGCGGAATGGAAGTGCGTGCATCATTTCTTCCCACCTTCAGACTTTCTTTTACTCACAAGGATGATGATGAATCCGGAACCAATGAGACCCGCGGCTATCAGCACTAGCACTGTCACTTGGGCACCTGTGACGGGCAGTGGTTGGTCGCTCCCCCGGGGCTCATCCCCCCGGTTTCCTGGAGGTTCCGGTGTGTCCGTTTCCGGTGACGGCGGAGTTTCCGCGGGCGTGTGTGTTTTGGCGACGATGACACCTTCAACTGGACTGGTTCCTTGTGAGCTTCCGTGGAAAGGCACGGAAACGAGGAACGAGTTAATGGCCCGGTAAGAGTCGTCGGGTGCAGATGATGTGACCAGGTAGATGCCCTTGGGCAGCCCACTAAACTTCACAGTCCCGTTTTGGTCAGTGGTTTTGCTAAAGGATAGGTCTTTAGGCCATGACGAAATCTCGCCAATAGAGGTACCTTCAACACGGTTGCGGTCGTTCTCATCAGTCGCTGACACACCTCGGAGGCGGTCCATGTGAATAGTCACACCCGCCACTGACCCTGAAGGTGGCGTGTGGTCATCGTCTGGGTTTCCAGGACTGATCGTGATTTTCACGACGTCGGTTCCGTCTGTCTCGTCAGCGCTTTCAGCTTCTGGGCCCCCCACGACTCTCATGGCGTGAGCAGCACTGGCACCTACCGTGCTGAAGGCAAAAACCATAGAGCACGCGACAAGAAGCAGCGCGGTGAGTTTCCGCAATGACACTGCATTTCTCTTCATCGTTGCTTACCTACTAAAACTATCTACCCGTGTGTGAAGACGGTGTTTCGCCTTCATTCGGCTTTCTGCTGGGTTCTTCCCCGGCAGTTGTGCCTACTTCAGCTTTCGAAGCTGTTCCCGTTTTGTCGTCGTTACGACGTGTGGCTTTCCGCTGTCGCCACAACCACCACGCAAAAGCGACCGCAATCGTAAGAGCAACCGCTACCAGTGCGTACATCCACCATTGCCAGTTCGATGAGTGGTTCTGATCGAAGACAGTGTCTTCAGATTCGGCCATGGGCACTTGATGCCCTCGGACCAACAGTCGGTGAGAGTTGATCCCATACGGCGTGCACGTGATCAACGTGATGTAGTCGCTACCGTCGACCGCATGCAGATCGTCCGTTTCGTCGGGACGAACCACTTTGATTTGGTCGACTTCGTACTTCAGTTTGTGACCGGATACTTGCACATAAAAGACATCACCTTTCTGTGCTTTGCTGAGGTTGTCGAACATGGTGGCGTTCGATAACCCGGTGTGTCCGGTAATGACAGAATGCGTTCCGCTTCCACCAACCGGCAGATCAGATCCGTATAGATGGCCCAGCCCACGTTGCAACGTTTCGTCAGACGTGCCGTGGTATATGGGCAAATCTGCGTCGATTGCTGGGAAGATCAACCGCGCCATTGCCTCGTTTTTGTCCAACTGGTCCAAGTAGTAGCCATACTCGGGGTTGTCGGGGTGAATGCGGTTGAGCCACGGGTCCAGAATCGGTCCGGTCGTACGGCGCTCATTGTAATTGTGCGCGTCTTCCCACTTCTTGTCTTTGACTTCTTGAGGAACAGATTTCTCGAGCTTGGCATACTCTTGCGCAGCTTTAGAGGATCCGTAGTTGTTCCATGCCGTGGACACTACTGGGTACATCATCACCAGCAGACCGAGGATCACCACGATGGCAGGCAACAGCAGAGAGTTCCTCTTTGCTTTGGCAGTCTGCCGTTTTGGTGCAACTCGTTTCAGAGTTGACGCTGAGTGATTGCCCACGAAAAGGCCCCTAAGGTCGTCACGAAAAGTGGATTGGACGGGATAGTACGTGCCTTTCCGCACGTACTATCCCGTGCGTCGGAGTGCCGTGTTGGCCTCTGATGTGCCCGAGGTGTTACTCGGCCTGCGCTTTCTTAGCGTTGCGGCGTGCGAACCACACACCGGCACCGGCGATCAGCGCACCGATTGCACCGAGGAGGCCAACACCGGCTCCACCGGTCATTGGCAGGTTCGGGGTGTCCCGCTTGATGTTGTCGATCTGGGATACGAGGGTGACTTTGTCGTCACCTTCGTATTCACCAGTCTTTGCGATGTTTTCACGGGTGAAGTCGATCACCGTGACGTTTTCTTTCGGAAGTTCGTAACCTGCTGGAGCTTTGGTTTCTTTCAAGCAGAACTTCTTGGTCGCCGGTGCTTCCTTGTTATCTTCGAAGTCCGTGACGTGCAGACCATCAATGCTGATGGTTCCGTCAGCACCGGTGGTCCATTTCTTAACGCCTTTCACAGTCACCTGGCCCCCAAGCTCAGTGGCTGAAGTGCACTGGTAGAGCTCAAATTCAGCACCTTCGAGAACTTTTCCGGCCTCTTTTCCGTCCTTCTTCACGACCTTGAGCTTGCCGTGGTAGGTGACAACTTCATTTGTCTTGTTTTTGACTTCGTTGCCGGTGTTCGGGTTGTTGAAGATGACGTCAGCCTGGTTCTTCAGTTCCGTGGTGTCGCCGACTTCCTTGCGCTTCGTTTCGAAGGTCAGCGAGAGCTTGTCGCCAGACTTGACCTTCGCTAGACCGGCATCGGTCAGCTTGACCACAAGCTTGTTGCCGTTTTCAGCAGGCTTGTTGACCTCGTAGTCACCGGCCTGAAGAACAGTGTTACCGGTCTTGACCTCGGTCACCTTCTGGAAGTCGAGGCGCTTGTCCAGCTGGTCCTCGAAGCGGAAGGCGGTCAGCTTTTTTCCTTCGCCCCACTTAGGAGCGTCTGCGGTGATGGTGTAGGTGTAGGCGTCCTGGATGTTCTTGTCAGCATCCTTAACGGTCTTTTCGGTCTTGGTTTCCGAGTTCTTGGGGTACGCGATGACGTCGTAGTTCCATGCGTCCGAAGCTTCGTTCACCATAGGGATAGAGACGATGAAAGGAGCACCGGAAACAATCCCCTCAGGGGTCCTTGTTTCTTCAACCAGGTAGATGCCCAGTGGCAGGTCCGAGAACTTGGCTTCACCCTGACCTGATGTTGTCTTTTCATAGGTCGTGCTGGTCTCGTGGCCCTTTGCTTCTGCTGCGGTCTTCGGGAACTTAGTCCAGTCACCGTTCTGTAGGTCGAAGTTCAGCTTGGTGATCTTGAAGGTTACCCCGTTGAGTGGCTCACCTGGCACGTTCGGCATTTCCTTACCGGTGGCAGGAGTGGTGGATTCAGCACCCTTCTTCTTGAAAAGGGTCAATGAACCTTTCTTGGAGAAGTCGATGTTGCCCTTCTGCACCTGGGTTGAGGCAGGTTCGACTGGCTCAGCGAGAACAGCCGGAGCGGAAACACCCATCGAGAGGCCCACAACGGCTGCAACTGTAACCGCGCGTGCGGTTCGAGAGAACGTAGTCATGGAGATAGATCCTTTACATAGTTGTAAACGAGGCCTTTTGCCTCAGCCTTTCTGGCGATCCACTCCCAGCGCTCACTGCGCAAAACATCAATACTTAGTGAACCGCGCAGTAACAATATACACGGATAAACGCCGATTTATGCGGTTTTTTGAAGAAACTGTTGAACAATTTGTAATTCCGATCAAGCGCTCGGTCGGATCTTGTCAATCATTCAATTACTTTTATTCATTCTTCAACTAAAGCCGACGATTATTCACCAACTATTAGCAGTAAGACCGTTGACAAACCTTCGACTTTTCACTATTCGCATAGCCATAGGGAATCCCTCACAAATCATTCGTCTGACCTTAGCTAAATCACCCGGTGTGCTTCACTTGGGTCGCCAGCGCAAGAAAAGTTGGTGCGCAGAACAGATGTGACACACCAAGCAGACGCCACGTCGCTACACACACAGAAAACAAGCGTGCTTACACCCTCTACACTCGTGAACCCGAGTGACGCCAACACCCGCAGAAAAACCGTCTACCCAACACAGCTCGATCCAATGTGTTGAGTAGACACCCTTTTTGTTCGTTTTGTTCACGTTTTCGGGCCAAAATCGCTTAGTTACTCAACACCCCTTGGCGAAAACCTCTCACCTGTAGTGAGTAACTGGGTTGCATGACCCGACACATCAGCCCGTTACATTCATTTGTAGGTCCTCATCAGAGGATCTGGTCGCTGGTCCTGGTATGGCTTTTTTGCCCTGTCATCA
>NZ_JASPDO010000035.1 GCF_030230605.1 Brevibacterium sp. UMB1308A | reverse complement strand
GGGCCGACCTCGGCGTTTTCTCAGAAATACCGGCGTGGTGAGTGGCTAAGCCTGACGAAAATCGACAAAGTGGAAGCGTGACCGACGGTAACCGCACTCTCAACCCAGCCATTCACCAGACGCTGGGTGACCTTGTCACGCGCGTAGATGACGTTCAATTCCCTCTCACGGTCGAAACGACGACGCCAGGTGAGAACCTGCAAGCTCAGCTGAAAAACCAGCTCACCGACTACCTCATGCCACGAGTGGCAGACACAGAAGCACCGCTGCTCATTGTGTTCGGAGGTTCCACAGGAGCCGGAAAATCAACGCTCATCAACTCCATCATCGGCGAGGACGTGTCGAGCGCTAGCGTCCTCCGTCCCACCACGCGCTGGCCCGTATTGGTGTGCAACCCCGCCGACCGTGCTCACTTTACGTCTGACCGGATCCTGCCTGGCCTTGAACGCGTCAGCCAAGAAGCAACAGACACGCAAGCACCTCAAGTGCGCATTGTCGACCACCCAGCGATTCCCCCAGGTGTTGCAGTCCTCGACTCACCAGACATCGACTCGGTAATGGACTCGAACCGCAGGCTCGCCCGCCAACTCCTGGCGGCCGCAGACCTGTGGGTGTTCGTCACTACCGCTGCCCGCTACGCCGACGCCGTCCCATGGGAACTGCTCAAGCAGTCCGCGGACAACGGAACAGCTGTCGCGATGGTGCTCGACCGGGTGCCGCCAAACGCCAACCGAGAAGTCCGGCATCACCTTTCCTCCTTGCTCAAAGAAGCACGGCTTGGAACCGCCCCGATTTTCACCGTCCCAGAACTCACTCTGGAAGACGGTCGTCTGCCACAGTCCGCGATCTTCCCGCTACGGTCCTGGATCGCTAACCTGTCATCGAATCCGCGTGCCCGCAACGCTGTTGTGCAACGCACACTCCACGGTGCCCTCGCCGCAGTGCCCGACAGAGTAGAGGCCCTCGCTGAGTACGCGCAAGCGCAAGTTGACGCTCATGAAAGGCTCGCCGAGGTCGTTGACACAGAGTTCGCCCACGCCCGGCAACGCTTGGGAGAAGCTCTCGTGTCGGGGCACGTGCTCCGAGGTGAGGTTCTAGCCCGCTGGCAAGACTTCGTTGGGACTGGCCAGCTTTTCCGAGGTCTCGAACCGACCGTTGCGCGCATCCGCGACCGCATCACCGCCGCGGTAACCGGAAAACGGGACACCGCAGAACCCCTGGGACAAGCCATCGAATCTTCCGCGGCACTACTCGTTCGAGAGCAGGCGGTGACCGCGCTGGGAGGCGTGGTCGACGCGTGGCACGAAACGACCTCGGGCGCAACCATCCTGAAAGACAACCCTCAATTAGAAAAGTTGCCGGCCGATATGGACGCCACGATCAAACGCACTGTTGCTGAGTGGTCAGACCAGGTCAACGACCTCGTCCGTGAAGTCGGTCAATCGAAACGAGCCCGCGCTCGGATCTTGTCATTCGGGGTCAACGGCGTAGGTGCCGTACTCATGTTGGCAGTCTTTGCAGGCACCGGAGGTCTCACCGGAGCTGAAGCTGGGATCGCAGGCGGAACAGCCGTAGTTGCCGGCAAACTCCTCGACACAATTTTTGGTGACCAAGTCACGCGCGACCTCGCCTCGAAGGCTCGCCACATGCTCCTAGAAGCAACCGGTGAACTGCTCACGAGCTTCCGCGAACCATTCGACTCGGTATTGCAAGACCGCACGGTCAACCCAGAGCAGGCGGTCGCGCTTCGAACCATCAACGAGCGACTGAAAGGAATGCTGTGAAAGCCGCAGAAGAAATCAGCCGACTCCGCGATGGCATCAAACGCGCACTCGAACTAGAATCCGGGCGAATCGACACACAGACGATTACCGATGCGCTGGAACTTCTGAAGAAAACGGAAGCCCGCTTAGACCTCGGGCTGGACCGAACAGTTGTCGCATTTGCCGGTTCAACGGGGTCGGGAAAGTCCTCGCTGTTCAACGCAGTGTCCGGTTTGGAGATCGCGCAGGTGGGCGTTCGTCGCCCGACCACGTCGAAACCCACTGCATGCGTGTGGGGCGACGGAGGCGAAGAGTTCCTCACGTGGCTGGGTGTTCCGATCGACAACCGAACATGGCGTGAAAGTGCCCTCGACGGAAAGGACGAAGAGCCACTGCGGGGGCTTATTTTGCTCGACCTTCCCGACCACGACTCGACTGCTGCCAGCCACCGCCACGAAGCAGACCGTCTGGTGGGCATGGTGGACATGGTCGTATGGGTGGTTGACCCACAAAAGTACGCGGACTTCTCGATCCACTCACGGTATCTGCGGAAACTCGCAAAGTACTCGCACAACATGGTTGTTGTTCTCAACCAGATTGACCGTCTGAACCCTGAACAACAGAAGGCAACAGGGGAACACCTGAAGAGCCTGCTCGAAGCAGATGGGCTTGAAGACGCCGATGTGAAGTTGGTGTCGGCAGTGACTCGCCAAGGTGTTCCGGAACTACGCCAGGAACTGGTCAAAGTCATCAAGACGAACCAAGCAAGTGTGCAGCGTCTCTACACTGACATGCGACACATGGCCGACAGGATTCAAGAGCAACTGGGAACCCCGGTCGAAAGCCCCGATCAGCTGGCAGGCACAGAACGTCTTTTGGACGCGATGACCGATGCGGCTGGTGTCGACGCGGTAGCGCAGACAGTTCATGACGACTATATGCGTCGCGCATACCGGGCGACTGGGTATCCGCTACTTGCGTGGGCACAACGTGACAAGGCTGACCCTCTTGGTGCAAAACATGGTGGGGATCGTGACGACTTGATTCGCGCAGCCCGGCCTGAAACCACTCGCACACAGAACGCGCGTGTGAATCTCGCTGCTCACGAGGTGGTGTCTGAGGCCACGTCTAGTTTGCCCCATTCGTGGCGGCAGGCGATTGGGCGAGCAGAAAAGCAGAGTACGGCAGAGCTCACGCACACCTTGGATGAGGCGGTCACTGGTGTGGCAATTGAGGTTGTAAGTCCCGGGTGGTGGAAGGTTGCCAAGTTTTTCCAAACACTGTTCTTTGTCCTCACTCTTGTGGGACTTGGATGGCTGATTGTGAACGTTGTTTTGCTGGCAATGTCGCTCGATCCTGGTGGCATCCTGATGTGGATAATTCCAGGTGGTCTCCTGCTTGTGGGGATCCTTGGGTCTGTTATCACTTCAAGTTCGGCGGCAGGCGCTCGTCGCAAGGGTGCTCATGCGCAAGCGGATAGAGTTCGAGACGACCTTGTTTCTGCTGTTCGCAAGGCTGCGGCAGGGTCGTATTTGGAACCGATCAGTTCTGTTTTGCGTGAGCATAAAGCGGTCTACGACGCGCTGACTTAGTGTTTGCGCTTTGTGGAAAAGATGCGCGTGAGCGTTGCGCCTGTGATGTGGATACTGGCGCTTTTTCCACAGAGCGCGGATGAGGTCTTTTTCCTGCTTCCTTTCTTAAGCCACGGTGGAGTCTCACCTACGAAAGGACAGCAATGAAGCAACTCAACTACTTTGTGGGAACGATCGGATCAGATATCCGTAGCGGAACAACACAGGAAAACAACCCGTGGACAAGCTTTAGAGTCGCAGTCAACTACGACCGGTACGACCGCGACAGTCGCGAATACAAGAACGTCGATACCAACTGGTACGAAGTGATGTGTTACAACGCGCTGGCATCTAACGTCCGGGCCAGCGTGAACTGTGGTGACTCAGTCATTGTGATCGGGCGACTCCGGGAACGAACGTGGACCACCGACGAGGGGCAAACCGGATCGACGATGCAGATACTTGCAGATGCTGTAGGCCACAACCTCCAGTTTCACGGAGCGCGGTCGCTTCGCCCCAAGAAAGTGACTAATGACGAATCTGAAAGTGAAAGCTCAGGTTGGGACGAAGTCACGCGGAAGGAACCTGCACTTGTGGGAGCCGGGGCCGGTAACCCTGAATCGCTGAGCGCAGCGCCTGACAGCGGTGCAGAGAACAACGATCCACCTTTCTAAGAGGTACAGATTAGAAAGGCGCAGGTGCTTTTACGAAGCCACGCATTGAGGAAACCTGAAGAAGTAGAGCTGACCCGCTATTCTTAAATGTTGTGAAACAGCAATCAGCTTCTTCAGGTTTCCGCGTGCGGCAACACTTTGTGAGCGCGTGTGTGGGGACCATGACCGTAGTCGCACTTTCGGGGTGCGGCTTGTTCGTGAACAAGCCTGCTTCAGCCCCGCCCCAACAGCAGACAAAAGAAAAAGAAGCTCTTGTCACAAAGGTGCTCAAGGACGTTAAACCGCTGACGGAAATCGACGGAGTTCCCTCCAGCCAGCAGTTTTTTGAACACATGCTCGAAGCAGGTTATAAACCTGAAAATCTGGAAGCGACTATTGACCGCTCTCCGTTAGATCACGATGTTCCGTCGAAAATGTTCGGAGTGAAAATCAAAGAAGGCTGCGTCATTGGCGAAGTCCGTCAAGGTTCTGTTTCGGGGAGCCTCGTGGAACCCAATGCATCGACTAAATCGTGCCTCTACGGTGATGTAGACCGCCCTGAAGGAGTTGAACCGCCTAAGGGCGATGAACGCTCTGACAAGGATGAAGACAACGGAGTGGGACACCTGCCTGGAGACGATCTTCACGAACGCAAGGCTGACGATTCTTCAGAAGACTCAGATATTCCAGAAGAAGAGAACACGCCTCAGCCAAAGAAGAAGAAAAAGAAGAAGGAAAACTCTGAAAGTGGCTCTTCGAACTCGATTGGGTAACTAGCTTTTCGCAAAGATCCCACGGTAGCCTTGAAGCACTATGGCAGAGTTCATTTACACCATGCATAAAGCGCGTAAAGCGCACGGTGACAAGGTTATTCTCGACGACGTATCGATGTCGTTTTACCCAGGGGCGAAGATCGGTATGGTCGGCCCTAACGGTGCGGGTAAGTCGACAATTCTAAAGATCATGGCTGGCCTGGATCAGCCGTCTAATGGCGAGGCTCGTTTAAGCCCTGGCTACACGGTGGGTATCCTTCTCCAGGAACCGCCCCTCAATGAAGAAAAGACGGTTCGTGAGAACGTCGAAGAGGGCGTCGGAAGCATTAAAGAAAAACTGGACCGGTACAACGAAATCTCAAACGAGATGTCAAACCCGGACGCAGACTTTGACGCGCTCATGGAAGAGATGGGCAAGCTGCAAGAAGAAATTGATGCAGCGGACGCCTGGGACTTGGACTCACAGCTTGACCAGGCAATGGACGCCTTGCGTTGCCCTCCCGGGGATGCGGATGTCCGAGTGCTATCTGGTGGTGAACGCCGCCGTGTCGCTCTGTGCAAACTGCTGTTGGAAAAGCCAGACCTCTTGCTTCTTGACGAGCCTACTAACCACCTCGACGCGGAATCAGTGCTGTGGCTCGAACAGCACTTGAGCACGTACCCCGGTGCAGTCATCGCCATCACCCACGATAGGTACTTCCTGGACCACGTGGCAGAATGGATCGCTGAAGTTGACCGCGGTCACCTGTACCCCTACGAAGGTAACTACTCCACTTACCTGGAGAAGAAAAAAGAACGTCTTCAAGTTCAGGGTAAGAAAGACGCGAAACTCCAGAAGCGTCTGGCCGAAGAACTCGAGTGGGTGCGCTCAAACGCCAAGGCACGCCAAACCAAGTCCAAAGCACGTCTGGCTCGGTATGAAGAAATGGCAGCCGAAGCTGAAAAGATGCGTAAGCTCGACTTCGAGGAGATCCAGATTCCACCAGGCCCACGCCTGGGTAACGTCGTGATCGAAGCTGAAAACCTGCAAAAAGGTTTCGACGGTCGCACGCTCATCGACGGTCTGTCATTTTCGTTGCCACGAAACGGGATCGTCGGTGTGATTGGTCCTAACGGTGTTGGTAAGACCACGCTGTTTAAGACGATCGTGGGACTTGAACCGCTGGACGGCGGAAACCTCAAGGTGGGAGACAGCGTCAAGATTTCCTACGTTGACCAGTCGCGTGGTGGAATCGACCCAGACAAGACCTTGTGGGAAGTCGTCTCTGACGGCTTGGACTACATCCATGTTGGCGCAGTTGAAATGCCATCGCGTGCATACGTGTCAGCGTTCGGCTTTAAGGGACCAGACCAGCAGAAGAAGGCCGGAGTCCTCTCCGGTGGTGAACGCAACCGTCTGAACCTCGCGCTCACTCTTAAACAGGGCGGAAACCTGTTGCTGCTTGACGAACCAACGAACGACCTCGACGTTGAAACTCTAAGTTCGCTGGAAAACGCACTGTTGCAGTTCCCAGGTTGTGCGGTGGTCGTATCCCACGACCGGTGGTTCCTCGACCGTGTAGCTACCCACATTCTGGCGTGGGAAGGCACAGAAGAGAACCCCGCCAACTGGTACTGGTTCGAAGGTAACTTCGAAGCATACGAAAAGAACAAGGTTGAACGCCTAGGTGAAGAAGCGGCACGTCCTCACCGCGTGACTCACCGTCGCCTCACCCGCGACTAAGCGAATACACGTGTGGCCCTGCTTAAAGCAGGGCCACACGTGTATTCACTGGCTTTCTTTTACACGCACCATGCCCTGCTGGGCAACGGAGGCAACTAAGCTTCCAACCTGAGTGAAAATGCTCCCCATGCCAAGACCTCGGCCACCTTCTGCGGCAGGGGACCGGTAGTCAATGAGGTGCCATTCGTTGAAGTTGATGGGGCGGTGCCACCACATTGCGTGGTCAAGGCTAGCCATGCGCAACCGCGGGTCTGACCAGCTGAGCCCGTGGCGTCGCAAAATAGACTCCAAGAGGCTGTAGTCACTCGCATACGCAGCGGTCGCAGCGTTGATCACACGGTCCGTACTCACAGGTGCAATGGCGCGCAACCAGTAGCGTGTGTGTGAGGTTTTGGCTCCGGAGAATCCGGTGTAGAGCTCAGGGTCGACCGGGCGGATGTCAAAGGGGCGACGGGCAATCCAGTGCTTGACGAGGACATCGTCGGCTTCTTCCAGAATCGTATGCAGGTCTTGCAGCTCGTCTGGGCCGGGAATGTCTTCTGGAAATGCGTTTGAGTGTTCCAGCCCATCCTGGTCGGTTTGAAATGATGCAATCGCCGAAAAAATTGGAACGTCGTTTTGATATGCCTGCACGCGGCGCGTCGAAAACGACCCTCCATCACGCAAGTTATCTACGCCCAGGAACAAGTCGGTGTCGTCACGCCCGGCTCGCAGAAAATACCCGTGAATCGAGTGAATAAACCGATCGTCTGGGACCGTTTGAGATGTCGCTGATACACACTGTGCTAGAACTTGACCACCGAACAGTCGACCGCCTGGTTTTTTCTGATTCCACGCTTTAAAACAGTCCGCTTCTCCACCGGGTGCCGGGCCGTCTACGCGTTCCAGCTTGAGCACCTGCATGAGCTCGCTCACGTTTTCTTCCATTTGAACCTTCATGAAGTGAATCCTAGTGTCACAGTGACGTGCACTGGTAGTAAGAACCGCGGTTACTCGAACACACTTCCGGTCACTTCAATCCCGTGGTGGGTATTGTGCGCAAGTTAACACTCAGTGTGCGCAGACCAACAAGGTTTGAGCTGTGGTTCTCATAACACAAGTGGCAAGATAGTGCTATGTCATTCCAACTGGTAAACCCTCTGCTGACGGGCGCGTTCACCCGTGTGCTTCTTGAGCTTCGTTGGGGCGATATGGACGCATACGGTCACATCAACAACGTGACACAGATGCGCCTTCTGGAAGAGGCTCGTGTTCGCGTGTTTGGTTCACCTACGGCCGACAGAGATGCCCCGAATATCGCTGGTCCGCTCGGGGTAGTGCCGTCGTGCGTGGGCGTTGAGATCCCTCCGGTGTTTTCTGAAGTTTCGCACACGCATGACATTTTGGTGGCTTCTCACGCGATCGAGTATCGGGCCCCTATTCCGTATCGCGAAGGCCCAGTGGCGATCGACACGGTGATTAGCAAGGTCGCGCCGGTTGTCATGACGGTGGGGTATGTCATCGCTGAACCAGATGGATCGAAGGCGTACACCGTTGCCGAAACTGATGTTGTTTTTGTCGACCGTGAAAGTGGGCGGGCTCAGCGTTTGCAAGAAGAGCATGCGGAGGCCCTGCGCGCGGTTGTGAATCCTGGACCAGCTATGCGAAGGCGGAAATAGATGGGCATCGAATTACCAAGTTCTGAGGTTCTTGCCGACCTCAACCAGTATTTGTCACGGGTTTTGCGCGTTGATGAAGATGCGGCGGTGCGCATTACGGTTCATGGTACGGTTGCGGTCATTTCGACGGCTCCGTTGTTCCCGGTGGGTCTGGGCGATGACATGCCTCTTGCGCTTGCTATGCGGATGATTCCTATTGTGTCGAGTGCTGAGGGAAATATCGACGAGGTCGTGCCTGCAAGTGCTGTGGTGGACAGGTTGGTGCGTTCGTCGAAGACTGACTCCTTGGAGCTACGGGTACCCCCGCAGCGGATGCAAAAGTCGTGGACGGGTATCGCACCACCTCGCGCAGGATGGGCTCCCGTCGCCGAGGTGGAGGCTGAGTCCCTGCGCGATGTCGCGGACGCGGGGGTCAGAGAGATTGCTGAGGGTGTTCCCGAGGGAGCGGGCGCTCACGCGGTGAGCGCGTTGCGTAGGGCTGTGTGGAAGCGCCCCATAGAAGGTGTGAGTGACGCAGTGAAGTCGCCGGTACCAGCTGGTCTGGCATTTGCGATGGACGCGTGCGGGTTCTTGCGAGTTTCGCGCCCGGTGAAAGTTTTCGCAGCACCGCAGTGGTTGCGTCTTTCGGCGCCCCACGGCCACGTGCTTACTCGTGTGTAGAGCCGTCCTGCCGGGTCGTCTGCGCTGCTGAAATGTCTAGTCTGGTGCGCCCGTCCAGGGGGTCGGGTGTGTTGATCATGGCTGTGGCTGCGCGTTCGAAATAGTCCCACATGAGGTTGTCGTACATGGGCGGAAGTTTGACAGTGTCAAGTGCTTTGCGCATGTGGTGGAGCCAGTGTTCTTTTGCTTTCGTATCAACCGGATACGGGTTGTGGCGCATGCGCAAACGAGGGTGACCGCGTTCTTGTTGATACGTGGTGGGGCCGCCGAAGTACTGCTCCAGAAATGTCTGTAGGCGGTGTTTAGCGCCGTCGAGTTCATGCCCTTCGGGGTACATGCTAATGAGGTATTCGTCTTCAGCGACTGACGCGTAGAAAGCGTCGACGAGTGCAGTGAAGGTGGCGTGGCCGCCTACGGCGGCGAATACGCTGTCGGGTCGTTGTGGCGCGGTCATTCGTTGTCCTTGTTTTCTGCGGTGTCCGAGGTGGTTGTAGCTGTGTGCGTCTGAGGTCCTGGCACTGTGCCGATGAGCGACTGTGCTGGGATTGCGATGGTGATTCCACGTTTGCGTAGCTCGCGTTGGATTTCGGCGCGGAACGCGCGCGCTACACCCCACTGTTCATTGGGCTTGGTTTTAATGACTGTACGGATGGTGACAGCGTTTCCGCTGATTTCTTGAACACCCCAGATTTCTGGTTCTTCAAGAATTGAAGGTGCCAGGTCCGGTTTGTTGCGCATCGATTCGACTGCTGCCTGAATGGCTTCGTCGACAACTTTCTGATCAGCATCGTAGGGGACTGGTAGGTCCATAACAGCGCGAGCCCATCCCTGTGACTGGTTCCCTACACGCAAAATTTCACCGTTGGGAACATGCCAGAGTGTTCCATCAATCCCACGAACTTTGGTTGTGCGTAGTCCTACGTCTTCAACGGTTCCTACGGCCTCACCTAGGTCCACGGTGTCGCCAATCCCGTATTGGTCTTCGGCAACGATAAAGAAACCGGAAAGGTAATCACGGACCAACGATTGGGCACCGAAACCGATAGCGACACCCGCGACACCTGCAGAGGCCAGAATGGGGGCGGGGTTGTACCCCAGTTCCTGCATGATCATCAGTGCCATGATGACGAAGATGATGATGGCTGCGATTGAGGACAAGAGAGACCCAACTGTTTGAGCGCGCTGTGCACGGCGCGCAACAGATGCCGGATCAGTTTTGATCACCCGGTCGCGAGCATCTCCTCCGAAGCGACGTGATGAAACAGCCGTAGTGCCTTCCGCGATTTTGCGGGCAAATTTCCGGATGAGAAGGCGAACCAGGAATGTCACAAGGATCGCCATCACAACCAGGATTGCAATGCGGAGCGGAGCCCCGATCAAGAATGTCCACCATTTGTCGACACCTTCGGCGGCACGTTCCACCGTTTCGGAAATGGGAGTGGGTTCGGACGTTGAAGCGACAATTGAGTAACTCATACGTTGTTCAACCATAGACCCTGAACCTGGACTTTCACTCAGGCGTCACTCGAGTGATTCTGAGAGGTTTCGCGAACCCTGAGCGCACGTTCAGTGGTGTCGAGAAGTTCGCGCATGATACGGCGCGCACCCTTGTGTGCTTGGGGGTGACTTTCCAACCATTCACGTGTGCGTGTAGCGGTCTCTTGCGACACCGGCGGGTGCAGGCTGAGTGTGAGTGTTTGCGCGATTTCGAGTGTGCGGTCGTTCCACCAACCTTCGACATGGGTGTAAAAGCGGTCAGCGAAACTGTTCTCATCACCGCTATCGACAAGTGTTCCGTCTGTCTGCTCGATACCCATGGAGTAACCGCGCGCGATGGCGGCGATAACAGCGTTGGGGAGCGATACGTCATTGGTGGCTAGGTCGTAGGCACGTTTTTTGCTGTGGGTAGTAGGGCGCGCACTCCGTGCGAGGTGTGCGGAACGAATGCCAGAAGCTGTGTTGTCGCTGTGCATGAATGCGTCGATGTCTTCATCGCTGATTCGGTCGTGCACGGCCAGGGTCGCCACAATGCCCCATGCGAGGTCCTTGTCAATCGTGATGCCGTCTGGTGCATCTTGAGTTCCCGTGTGGAGATCCGCAAGACGATCAACCTGCTCCGGGGTAGTCGCGTGTGCCACAAAAGCCTTGAATAGCTGGAACTGCTGATCGCTGTGTGCTGGTGACCGGAGAGTGGCGTCCCACAAGAAATCGGCTATACGTGCAGAAAGTGCACTACGGTTCTGCGGTGTCGTGTAGCTTTCAACTGCCGTTGCAAGCTGGCGGAGTTGAACGGTAAGTCCGGTTGAGTGGGTGACCGCGTCAATGTTGGACTCAAGTAGTTCGATGTACTTCTCAAGCGGAATTTCTGCGTCACGCACCATGTCCCACACGGTTGAAAGCACCAGTAGCTGTGCCAGTGAGTCGTCCAGCCCTGACAGGTGGGTAAGCGCGGTTTCTAGACTTGCGTCATCAAAGCGAACTTTGGCATACGTCAAGTCAGTGTCATTGACCAAAACAAGGTCTGGTTTAGGAGTTTCAGGCGAAAGTGGAACGGAAGTCACTGCCTGGCTGACGTCGAGGTGGATGAGTTCAGTACGGACAAGCTTGTCACCTTGCAACGAGTACAAACCTACAGCCAAGCGGTGCGGGCGCAGTGACGGGGTGGGCTGACCGTCGATGACCCACGGCGCCTGATGGATCAAGAGCTCGGTGAGCACCCCGTCTGAAATCTTCAGTTCGGGTGTAAGGACGTTCACTCCCGATTCCTGTAGCCATACGCGTACCCATTCGTCGAGATCGCGACCGGAAGCCTTTTCGAGCTCAACGAGAAGATCGCGCAATTCAGTGTTCTTCCACGCGTGGGCGTCAAAGTAGGCTTTGAGGCCTGTGAAGAAGTTTTCACGACCCACGTACGCAACTAACTGCTTGAGCACCGAGGCGCCCTTAGCGTATGTGATGCCGTCAAAGTTCACTTCGACATCGTGAAGATCCGCAATATCTGCTTCGATGGGGTGCGTACTAGGCAACTGGTCTTGCCGGTAAGCCCACGCTTTTTCCAGGGTGGCGAACGTGGTCCAGGCTTCGTCAAAGCGGGTTGCTTCCGCCGTTGCGAGCGTGGACATGAATTCAGCGAACGATTCGTTCAGCCACAGATCGTTCCACCACTTCATTGTCACGAGGTCGCCGAACCACATGTGTGCCAGTTCGTGAAGAATCGTCACATCGCGGCGTTCCACAGTTGCCTCTGTTGCGCGCGAGCGGAAGACATAGGATTCGACAAAGGTCACGCATCCCGCGTTTTCCATGGCTCCGGCGTTGAACTCTGGAACGAAAATCTGGTCATACTTTTCAAACGGATATGGCGTTTGGAAGTGCTCTTCGAAAAAAGCGAACCCAGCTTTCGTCGTCTCAATAATGTTTTCGGCATCCAAGTGTGAAGCCAAAGACGCGCGGCAGAAAACGCCCAGTGGCACGGTTTCGCCATCACTGCTGACAAGCGAGTCACGGACACCTGCATACGGGCCGGCCACGATTGCGGTGATGTAACTCGAAATTGGGGGAGTAGGGGCAAACTGCCAAATAGCTGAGTCTTGGGACTCTGCTAGATTTGCGAACTCGCCGAGGTCGTTGGGGCGTGGCGTAGGTGAGTTAGAAAAGACTTCCCAGTGTTTGGGCGCGATGACGTTAAAAGCAAACGTGGCCTTCATGTCAGGTTGCTCAAAAACAGGGAAAACGCGACGGGAGTCAGGTACTTCGAACTGCGAGTACAGGTACGTTTCATTGTCAACGGGGTCCACAAAGCGGTGTAGACCTTCACCGGTGTTCATGTAGAAGAACATGGCGTCAACGGTGAGTTCGTTGCGTTGCGCTAAGCCGGGGAGTGCGATCCGTCCTTCAGAGACAACCTGGGGGACATCAAGTTCTTCACCGTTGAGAACTACGGATGTCACGGTGTCAGTGATGGCGTCAATAAAAGAGTCAGCGCCGTCTTGAGCAGAAAACCTCACAGTTGTGATGGACCGAAACGTGTCACCATTGCCATCAAGAACTAGAGTGATGTCATAGGAGTCGACGTCGATCAGCTGCGCACGCGTGCGAGCATCGTCACGAGTGAGGTTTAGTTGAGACACGAAGGATCCTAACGTTAGAAGAACTGTTTCTCCCATTCAATCACGGGGAACTGACACAGTTTTAGAGCTCGAACTTCTCACACGCGAAAGGTGATGCAGAATGGCGAAAGAAACCCTCCACATGTGGTTCGATCCAACATGCCCGTGGGCATGGATGACCTCGCGCTGGGCGTTGGAAGTTGAAAAAGTGCGCGACGTTGAAGTCCAGTTCCACGTCATGAGTCTGTCCGTGCTCAACGAAGGACGCGACCTCGACCCTGAATACCTTGACCTCATGAAAAAAGCGTGGGGCCCTGTCCGCGTCATCATCGCTGCGGCCCAAGAACACGGAAACTCGGTCATCGCAGACCTTTACACGGCCATGGGAACCCGCATCCACCTCGGCGAGAATAAAGACTACGAGCAGGTGATCAAGGAATCGCTTGCTGAAGTAGGGCTACCAGAAACGCTTGCGGAAGCTGCCCACACGGACGCTTACGATGACGCGCTCCGTGCTTCCCACAAAGAGGGCATCTCCCTGGTTGGTGAAGATGTAGGTACGCCCGTGATCGCAGTTGGCGACGTGGCGTTCTTTGGACCCGTCGTCTCACCTGCGCCCAAGGGTGAAGCTGCTGGAAAACTGTATGACGGCACCCTCCTGGTAGCCGGCACCCCCGGGTTCTTCGAAATCAAACGCACACGCACCGTTGGCCCGCAGTTCGACTAACACACACGAAGGGACGCTCATGAAAATCCACCTCGGAACCGACCACGCCGGATACGAATTCAAAGAGACACTCAAGAAGCACCTTAACGACAACGGTTACGAAGTCGTGGACCACGGTGCCCACGAATACGACGCCTTGGACGATTACCCAGCGTTCTGCATCGCGGCAGCACAAGGTGTCGTGGCGGACCGGGCAGAAGGACTGGACTCGTTAGGAGTTGTCATCGGTGGATCCGGAAACGGTGAACAGATGGCTGCCAACAAGGTGAAAGGTGCCCGCTGCGCACTGTCGTGGAACCCCGAAATTTCCCGGCTTGCACGCGAACACAACGACGCGTGGCTGGTCTCCGTAGGAGCCCGTCAACACAGCGAAGAAGAAGCGATCAGCATCGTTGACGCGTTTATCAGCACGCCTTTTTCCAACGACGACCGTCACGTGCGTCGCATTGGCATTATGAGTGAGTTTGAAACGACCGGACGCGTCTAAGACTCACGTCCCATCATGCACCCCCGCCGAGGTGGTTCCCACAGATCTGTTGGGACCACCTCGGCCTTTTAATACCAAAAAATAGGTAGCGCCTGCGGATGGTGGGCGTGCACGATGGACAGGAACACAACAGCATCAAAGAGCAGGTGCACGGTCACGGTGTACGGAAGCGACTTGGTGCGTGTGAAGATCACTGCCTGGACCAAGGCGAATGGGATCGTGATGAATGGCGCCCACGACCGGTAACCCAACTCCCACAAGAACGACACAAAAATGATGGATGTGACGATGTTTGCGGGCCAGAACGAAAAGTGCCGGTGTAAAAGGGTAAAGACCGTACAGATGAAGAAGAGTTCGTCCCAAATGCCTACGGCGTTTACTCCAACAAACAGGCGGGCGATTTCGCTGGGCGTGATTACTGCGGGCCAGTTGAGATACGCGCCGGAATAGAAGAAGTAGCGGGGGAGCACCAGCCAACCCACAATCACCACGAACGCCAACCAGCCAATTTCTAGACGCGACCATTTCTGCCCCTTACGGGCGGGGAAACGGACGGCATGATCGCGGTACACCCACCGGCTCATAGCGTATGGAACGAAAACAGAGGCGCTGAGAACCGTGCCCATGAGGAACATGTTGGGCCAGGAAATATCGGCCTCAAGCGAGATCGTGCTGAGTATGCCCAAGCCCAGGGCGATCAGCAGGATGTCCTTGGCAAAGCCTGTTCCTGCGCACCACGAAAGGGACACGGATGCCACTAAAGCTGCAAGCCCCCACACGTAAAGTGGTCGGTCGTAAAGGCCAAAGAGCACGACAGCTGAACCAGCGAGCAACGTAACGGTTGCGTATTTTGCCAGTTCGGCCCAAGGGAACTGGGGTGAGTTCGTGGCACTTGGGGTCGTACTTGAGTTCGTCACACTGTGGACACTACCGAAGGTTGCGAACCGGTGCCTAAAGTACGAGGGCGCTTGAGTATGCGTGGGCGTGCGTGAGGTGAGGCGAACACGTGTAGTGTGATCTACATGACACGATCAAAGATGATTCGTTCCACAACAAAACGACTCGACACCGTTCACTCTGCCTCGTACTTCGCACAAGATATGGTGGCTGAACTCGATGAGCTTGGGGTTCAGCGCGACGCACAGTACCTTGCACAACGTGCAGCACCGCTGGGGCAGGCGAGCGCTGAGTTAGTGACCGCGACTTTCTACAGCTTTTCACCGACCTATGTTTCTGCTCATGTTCCTGCGTGTTGGGAACAGGCGGCGCCTAAGGAGATTCACAAAGCCCGGGTTCGCGCCGCAGAGAAAATCATTCAGAGGTTGGTGGCGGGGCCGGACGGCCAGGAACTCGTGGAGTCAATTCCGTTGATTCGTCGCGCGCTCGCACCCGTTCTTGAGGCAGCGGACATATGTGGGAAGCCGTTGTATGCGGCGCATGTGAGCGAGCGGAGGGCGGCTGGTGAGGATGCCAGTGAGCTGGTGCAGTTGTGGTGGGACATCACGTTGCTGCGTGAGTTCCGAGGTGACGCTCACTTGGCGGCGCTCATTGTGACGGGCGTGGGGAGTGTGGAGTCGATCGTGTTGGACTCAGCCACCGGCAAGTCTTTTGCCCCGTATTACATGCGGAAAATGCGTGGGTGGACGTCAGAAGAGTGGGCCGAGGTGGCAGAAAAGCTGACGATGGCTGGCTTCCTTACCAGCGCGGATGATGAGGCAACACTGACGGAGGAGGGTGTCAAACTGCGTGCGCATGTTGAGGGCCTCACTGACTTGGCCGTCGCGAGTACATGGGATGCGTTGTCGGATGAGCAGGTGTCTGACTTGCAGGGTTTGGCTACGTTGTGGGCCAAAGCCGTCGCGCAGTCGGGGATCATTCCGCAAAAGCTGTTTGGGTAGTTATTGAGGGTTATAGGCCAAAAAGTGTGTACGGTAGGGGCTTCTTGCCCAGTGTTCCGTAGGGCTTCAGGCGGTTATACATGCTTTGTAAGCATGTATCATGCATGGTGCTAGAAATCAGCCACGCTGTGGTGTATGC
>NZ_JASPDO010000034.1 GCF_030230605.1 Brevibacterium sp. UMB1308A | reverse complement strand
GCCAAACACCGAGCACTTAAAGTAGCATGAAACCGAAACTGTCTAACAAAATGTCCGCACCCCCCTTTGCGCCGTTTCGCTACCTAACGGCGGTAAGATCTAGCGACACACCGTTAAGGGAAAACCGCCAGCTTAAGCGCGTTTATGCAAGCATGGAGCGAGCGAGCGTACTACTCTTGATATGAGTTCTGTGAAAGGTTGTGACAGTGACACGCGCAGGTGCAGATTTACTTAAATGTAGTTTTTGCGACAAAACGCAAAAACAAGTCCGAAAGCTCATCGCTGGTTCGGGCGTGTACATCTGCGACGAATGCATCGGCCTGTGCAACGAAATCATCGACGAAGAACTCAACGCCGGTAAAAAGACCGATGAGAAGATCGAGCTTCCCAAGCCACAGGACATTTTCGATCACCTCAACGACTTTGTCGTAGGTCAAGAGTCTGCTAAACGCGCCCTTTCAGTAGCGGTGTACAACCACTACAAACGCATCAACGCGATGCAATCAGGCGAACAACCTGACGTCGAAATCGCAAAGTCAAACATCCTCATGGTGGGCCCAACCGGTTCGGGAAAAACCTACGTAGCGCAGACACTCGCCAAAAAACTCAACGTACCTTTCGCAGTTGCCGACGCCACCTCACTTACAGAAGCCGGATACGTCGGCGAAGACGTCGAAAACATCCTGCTCAAACTCCTCCAAGCAGCCGACTTCGACGTTGAACGCGCTCAAACCGGCATCATCTACATCGACGAAATCGACAAGATCTCCCGGAAAGCCGAAAACCCGTCCATCACCCGCGATGTCTCCGGTGAAGGAGTCCAACAGGCACTCCTGAAAATCTTGGAAGGAACCCAGGCATCCGTCCCACCACAAGGCGGGCGCAAACACCCACATCAAGAATTCATCCAGCTGGACACCACCAATGTACTCTTCATTGTGGCTGGCGCATTTGCTGGCCTCGAAGAGATTATTTCCGCCCGCAAAGGCAAGCACGGAATCGGGTTCGGCGCACTCATCCAATCCAAAGAAGACGACGTTAACCACTTCGAGGACCTGCTCCCAGAAGACCTCCTGAAGTTCGGCCTCATTCCTGAGTTCATCGGTCGTGTCCCCGTGATCGCAACACTTGACAACCTTGACCGTGAAGCACTCATCGCGATCCTCACAGAACCACGCAACGCTTTAGTCAAGCAGTATCAAGCCATGTTCAACATGGACGGCGTCGAACTCGAATTTGAACACGAAGCACTCGAAGCAATCGCCGACCTCGCCCTCCTACGCGAAACCGGTGCGCGCGGACTTCGCTCAATTCTGGAAGAAGTCCTCCAGCCCATCATGTTTGAACTGCCTAGCCGCGATGACATCGAACGTGTCGTCATCACACACGACGTCGTCAACAGCAACGTCGCACCCACACTCGTCCCTAAAAAGGCACGCAAAAGGCCGTCCCGAAAGACGGCCTAACGCGAAAACAACCTCGGTCTAGTACGTTTCTGCCGGCTGCACCACAACGAAGCCAGGACCGTGGAACATCAGCTGAATCGTCTCACCAGACTCACGCCCAATAAACGTTCCAACCGAAGCGTCCACCTTAATCTGAGGTGCAAGATTTGCTGACCAGCACACCGCTGCCTGCGGGTCCACATAGGTTGGAGTCTGCGAGCAGTCAAGAACCATTGGGTCACCGTAACAGCACACTGACGCGCTACCCTGCCCGGACATTTCAATGTTGAATAGCCCAGACCCGGAAGCCAGAGCACCCATTCCACCGCGGATTCGCTTGATATCCCAGTTGAGGTGCGCATCGAACGCCAGCAACCGTGAGGAGTTCACAGTCAGAGCGTCCTGATCACCTTCGAGCTGCATGAGGAAGATGTTGGCCGCGTTGCGCGCGTAGAAAACCTCCCCATGCCCTTCGACACTCATCATGGGTGTGTCTTCGCTGGTCAGTTGTTTCTTAAAGAACTCACCAACCGAACGTGAGCCTTTGTGTCGGAACGTCACGTTGCCCTGGTATGCAACCATCGACCCCTTCGTCGCAACCATGGGTGCGTCAGGGGTGATGTACGTGCGCAACATGCGCTTGGACTGTAGAGTCCAACGCTCAGTGTTGTTTTTTTCCTGGTGGATATCGGCAAACAGTTCACTACGCATAGTGCCTCCGTTGATTACTTTTCTTCGACAGCGAACTCAATGTCAGTGACAGTGGGTTCCGTTTGCGCGTCGTCAACGGTGAGTTCCCACCCGCGAATACGGCCCGCAGCTTCCAAGTCACCCCGGGCGGCCTCTGCCATCGCCACCACGGCGGCGGTTGCGCGCAGAGTCGCTGATACGACCTCGGTCTTCTGGGACACCTTCGCTTCAGTCTTGGCACGGCGGACTTCTGCCAGGATCGTTGCGATGGTTTCCAATTCCACGCCCGAGGTGTCACCGACTGTGATTTCGGTGGCACCTGGCCATGTGGTTCGGTGGATAGATCCGTCATGCCACCACGACCACACTTCTTCAGTGACGAACGGCATGAACGGAGCAAAGAGACGCAACAGCGCGTCAAGTGCGGTCGCCAGGGTCACGTGAGCAGAAAGCTGAGCCTGCTCGCCCTGCGCGCCGTATGAACGGTCCTTAACGAGCTCCACGTAGTCGTCGGTGAACTCCCAGAAGAACGACTCGGTGACACGCAGCGCATGCGCGTAGTCGTACTCGGCGAAGTGCGCACCCGCCTGTTCGATCGTGGCACGCAGTTTGGACAGCAGCGCCTGGTCAAGCGGGTGAGTCACGTGATCAAAGTCCTGAACGTGACCGCCGTGGACACCCTGCGCAAGGGCAAACTTGGACGCGTTGAGTAGTTTCATGGCCAAACGACGACCGATCTGCATCTGCGACACGTCATAGGCGGTGTCACCGCCCAAACGTGCGCTTGCTGCCCAGTAACGGACCGCGTCGGGCCCAAACCCAGGCTTGGTTTCCGCGATGATGTCACTAGGGACAACCACATTGCCCTTGGACTTCGACATCTTCTTGCGGTCTGGGTCCAGAATCCACCCGGACAGTGCGGTGTTCGTCCATGGGATTGAGCCGTTAATCGAGTTAGCACGAACCACTGTGGAGAACAGCCACGTGCGGATAATGTCGTGACCCTGTGGGCGTAGATCGAACGGAAAGACCTTGCTAAACAGGTCGTCGTCTGTGGACCATCCACCAATCAGTTGTGGTGTCAGGCTCGATGTAGCCCACGTGTCCAGCACGTCTGGGTCACCGGTAAAGCCACCTGGCTGGTCACGCTGTTCATCTGTGAAGCCTTCAGGGGTGTGTGCCTGTGGGTCCACTGGTAGCTGGTCGTCGTGTGGAACAATCGGGTCGTCGTAGTCTGGCTGGCCCTGCTCATCGAGGCGGTACCACAGCGGAATCGGAACACCGAAGTAGCGCTGACGTGACACCAACCAGTCGCCACTCAAGCCTTCAACCCAGTTCTCATAACGTGAACGCATAAAGGCTGGGTGCCAGTCGATTTCGCGACCCCGCGCAATCAGAGCGTCACGGAGTTCCGCGCTACGTCCACCGTTGCGGATGTACCACTGACGCGACGTGACGACTTCAAGAGGCTTGTCGCCCTTTTCATAGAACGGAACCGGGTGGGTGATCTGCTCAATAGGCCCGGTGAGGTCACCAGACTCTTCCAGCAGCTCAGCAATTTCCTTACGAGCAGTGAACGTGGTCTTACCAGCAAGCTTGCCGTACACCTCGGCGGCGTCAGACTTTGCGGAGCTGGCAATCCATTCGGGAACCTCGCGACTCAAGCGCCCGTCACGGGTCACCACGGCACGCGTCGGGAGGTCCAGTTCACGCCACCACGTGACGTCGGTGAGGTCACCAAACGTACATACCATGGCAATACCTGTACCCTTATCCGACTTAGCGAGTTCGTGAGCCTTGACCTCAACCTCAACACTGAACAGTGGCGACACAACGGTCGAACCAAAAAGCCCCTGGTAACGCTCATCGTCGGGGTGGGCCACAAGCGCCACAACTGCTGGAATGAGCTCTGGGCGCGACGTCAAAATGACAACAGGCTCACGCGTGGTGTCGGCCAGGCCGTCGGATCCGGTGGGGAAGAATTTGACCTTGTGGTACGCGCCTTCCTTCTCGCGGTCCTCGAGCTCAGCTTGCGCAACCGCAGTCCCAAATGTCACATCCCACATGGTGGGGGCGTCCTGCGAGTACGCTTGCCCCGCCTTTAAATCGTGCAAAAACGCGCGCTGGGACACGGCCCGAGATTTGTCATCGATCGTGCGGTACGAATAGTTCCAGTCAACTGAGAGCCCAACTGAGCGGAACAGCTGCTCGAACACCTTTTCGTCTTCAGCAGACAGCTTCTCGCACAGCTCGATGAAGTTCAGACGCGAAACAGCAACAAAGTCGCGTGGATTCTTTGCTGGCTTTTCAGGTGGCGTGAAGTCCGGGTCATAGGCAAGTGAGGGCTCACACTTGACGCCGTAGTAGTTCTGCACGCGACGTTCGGTTGGAAGGCCGTTGTCGTCCCACCCCATGGGGTAGAAAACGTTTTTGCCGGTCATGCGCATGTAGCGCGCCATGACGTCGGTGTGCGTGTAGCTAAAGACGTGGCCCACGTGCAAGGAACCGGAGGCGGTCGGTGGGGGAGTATCGATTGCGTAGACCTCTTCACGGGTGGTGTTGCGGTCAAACGCGTAGACCTGTTCCTCACCCCATTTCGCATCCCATTTTTCGGAAAGCCCTTCGAGGGCTGGTTTGTCTGGAAGGTGCACCGAGTCGTGTGTGCTTGGGCCGTTATTCATAGCTTTATCTTTTCACCTGGGTTGGGCAAAGGCCAAAGACCTTTAGAGTCCGGAGTTGCGCGCCACCTTGTGCTGTGCCGCTTGGGCAATGAGGCGAATGACCATGAGGTCAACATTGAAGTGGTGCGGGCGCGTCAGCGTGTAGACAACAGCGTCAGCAACATCCTCGGCCGTCAGCGGGCGCTCAACGCCCTCGTACACCTTGTCGGCAGCTTCCTGGGATCCCAGCCGTTTGAGAGAAAACTCGTCAGTGGCGACCATGCCAGGGGCAATTTCCATGACGCGGACCGGCTGGCCGGCAAGTTCCAGCCTCAAAGTTTCTGCGACCGAGGTGGTTCCGTGCTTGGCAGCGACGTAACCGCCTCCGCCTTCATAGGCAATGTGCCCGGCCGTGGAACTCATGATGCAGATGTCACCTCGGCCGGAGTCGACCAAGGCGGGCAGGAGCGCCTTGACGGCGCGCACCACGCCCAGCACGTTGATGTCGAACATCTTTTTCCAGTCGTCGACGTTGGCGTCCTTGACTTCATCGGTGCCCAGAGCGAAGCCAGCGTTGGCCACAAGCGAGTGGACCGGTCCTTGGGCGCGTACTTCTTCAGCCATGCGCGTAACGTCATCGTCGCTGGTCATATCGGCCACGATGTAGGTGGCACCGGTTTCCTCAGCAAGCGCCTTGAGCTTGTCTTCACGCCGGGCAACTGCCACAACGTCCCAGTTAAGAGCTCGGAGCTGGCGAACGGTTGCTGCGCCAATACCTGAGCTGGCGCCAGTGACCACTGCACGTAGTTTCTGATCAGTCATTGGTCCTCCTCTATATACGTCCCACACTACACACGTATACACGGGCTTCTATGCGCTAAGCTAGTACCGCTATGATCCGGCCATCACCGGGGAGCATCCGGAAGAAAAGCGGTTGCAAGAAAGCATGTGCAGTAAACAGCAGGAAGGCATTCGCCCAGTAGAACCGGACGGGTAGGCCCGTAACAGCCTTATGAGCGATCTGTCCTTGCCACCTCGGGAAGAACAGATAAGCGGGGTGGTACCGCGGTGGCCCACTGGCCTTCGTCCTCGCACGGATGACACCGTAAATCGGGTCAAGTGCGAACCACTCGGCCCCTGAAAGTTAAAGGACGCTCATGACCGAAACAACCGGCTCAGAAGCTCACACCCAACGGGTGTACCCCCAGGCGACAACGTTTACTGGCGGACTTACACCCAGCCCCACATTTCCAGAACTAGAAAAAGACATTCTTGCTTACTGGAACGAAAACAACACATTCCGCAAGTCTGTCGAACAACGGGACGCCGGCGTCGACGGTGAAAACGAGTTCGTCTTCTATGACGGCCCTCCGTTTGCGAACGGTCTGCCACACTACGGTCACCTGCTGACCAGCTACGTCAAAGACGTCGTTCCCCGCTACCAGACCATGCGCGGGAAGAAAGTCGAAAGACGGTTCGGGTGGGACACGCACGGCCTTCCCGCCGAACTCGAAGCCATGCGCCAGCTGAGCTTGAAAACCAAAGACGAAATCCTGGACATGGGCGTCGAAAAGTTCAACGACGCCGCCCGCGCTTCCGTGCTCAAGTACACCAACGAGTGGGAAGAGTACGTCAACCGCATGGGTCGCTGGGTCGACTTTGAGAACGACTACAAGACTCTCAACCCCGAATTCATGGAGTCGGTTCTGTGGGTGTTCAAAACTCTGTACGACAAGGGCCTCATCTACGAAGGTTTCCGTGTTCTGCCGTACTGCTGGTCGGACGAGACTCCGTTGTCGAACCACGAACTCCGCATGGACGAAGAGGTCTACAAGGACCGTCAGGACCCGTCGGTCACCGTTGGTCTGACGTGCTCGGGTGGTCCGCTCGAACGTCTGCACGGCGCTAAGTTCCTCATCTGGACCACCACGCCGTGGACCCTGCCTTCTAACCTTGCGATCGTGGTTGGATCGGACATCGACTACGTGGTTGTGGAGTCCGAGGTGCCAACTGGTACCGCTGAAAGGTACGTGATCGCGCAGGCACGGCTGGCAGCGTACGCAAAAGAACTGGGGGAGGAGCCCACAGTTGTTGAAACGCTGAAGGGCTCCGACCTTCTTGGCCACACGTACAACCCGCCGTTTACCTATTACGAAGGCCACGAGAACGCCTTCCGGATTCTCGAAGGAGACTTCGTTACCACCTCGGACGGTACCGGATTGGTGCACACCGCGGGAGCGTTCGGTGAGGACGACTACGTTGTCACCCAGGCAGCTGGAATTGAAGCGGTCATGCCTGTGAGCGCGAGCGGCCAGTTCACCGCACCCGTTAAGGAGTTCGAAGGCCTGCAGGTTTTCGATGCTAATTCGCCACTGATCCGCCACCTGAAGAACGCCACTAAACAGGACGGCGAAACAGGATCCGTGTGGGACGGCACCGTGCTGGTGCGCCACGAAACCTACAACCACTCCTACCCACACTGCTGGCGGTGTAAGAACCCGCTCATCTACAAGGGTGTGAGTTCGTGGTTTGTTGAGGTCACCAAGATCAAAGACAAGATGTTGGCCAACAACGAAAAGATCACGTGGGTGCCGGACAACGTCAAGCACGGTCAGTTCGGAAAGTGGCTGGAAAACGCACGCGACTGGTCGATTACGCGTAACCGGTTCTGGGGAAGCCCCGTTCCCGTGTGGAAATCGGACAACCCGGAGTATCCACGCTTGGACGTCTACGGTTCGTTTGAAGAGATCGAACGCGACTTTGGTCGCCTGCCAACTGGGCCAGACGGCAAACCCAACCTGCACCGCCCGTACGTCGATGAATTGACCCGACCCAATCCGGATGACCCCACGGGTAAGTCCACCATGCGTCGTGTCGAAGACATCCTGGATGTGTGGTTCGACTCCGGTTCCATGCCATACGGTCAGGTCCACTATCCGTTTGACAACAAGGACTGGTTCGAACACCACTACCCGGCAGACTTCATTGTTGAGTACATCGGGCAGACCCGCGGGTGGTTCTACACGCTACACATTCTGGCCTCTGCACTGTTCGACAAACCGGCGTTCATGGACGTGATCTGCCACGGAATTGTTCTTGGTTCAGACGGGCAGAAGATGTCGAAGAGCCTGCGCAACTACCCGGACGTCAACGAAGTGTTTGAACGTGACGGCTCCGACGCGATGCGCTGGTTCCTCATGTCCAGCCCCATCCTGCGCGGAGGAAACCTCATCGTCACGGAGCAGGGAATCCGCGACGGTGTTCGCCAGGTGATCCTTCCAGCCTGGAACGCGTGGTACTTCTTCGCCACGTACTCCAACACAGCTGAGTCAGCTGAAGGTGCAGACACGCGCGGTTACAGTGCCAAGAAGCGCTATGAATCAAGCCAAGTTCTGGACCGCTACCTGCTGGCCAAAACTCATGATTTCCTGGTCGACTTCCAGCAGGCCATGGACTCCTATGACCTGTGGAGCGGTTGCCAGCTGATCCGTGAGTACTTGGACATTCTGACCAACTGGTACGTGCGCCGGTCGCGTCGTCGTTTCTGGGACGGCACGGCGACAACGCACGAAAGCTTCGACGTGTTCTACACCTGCTTTGAAGCGTTCATTCGTGCAGCGTCCCCGCTCATGCCGTTTGTTGCGGAAGAAATTTTCCGTGGCCTCACGGGAGAAGAGTCGGTCCACTTGGCTGACTACCCAGACGCAGCCTTGTTCCCTGAAGACCCAGACCTGGTTGAACGCATGGACGCAACCCGTGGCGTGTGTTCCGTGGGGTCGAGCCTGCGCAAGGCACAGCGCCTGCGTGTGCGTCTACCTCTGTCCACGCTCACAGTCGCAACCGACATTGAGTTGGGTGAGGACTTCACCTCTATCATCGCTGACGAGCTGAACGTGAAGTCGGTTGACGTGTTGCGCATGAACGAAGCAGCTGAAGCTGGATTCTCACTCGACCACAAACTCACGGTAAACGCCCGCGCAGCCGGCCCGCGCCTCGGGAAGGAAGTGCAGACTGCCATCAAGGGTTCAAAAACAGGCGACTGGTCCGTGAATGACGGTGTTGTGGTCTCCGGTGGGATTGAGCTGGTGGACGGTGAGTACACCTTAGAAGAGGTCGCCGAGGCGGCAAGCGACAGTGTTGTTCTGGCACCTACCGACTCTGGTTTCGTGGCGCTGGATACCACCGTGACACCGGAGCTGGAGGCGGAAGGTCTGGCACGTGACGCTGTCCGGGCTATCCAGAACATCCGACGTGAACTCGACCTGGATGTCTCTGACCGCATCCGCGTCACGCTCTTCACCGACGACGCAACCGCGAAGGCACTCACCCCTCACCGTTTGCTCATTGCAGGCGAAACGCTTGCTTTGCAGTTCGAACTCAGCACTGACAAAGCAGAAGGAGACGACCTGCACTCCGCTCATGAACTGAACGCGAACATTCGCGTGGTGAAGGCCTAATGGATTTCACATCTGAACTTGCCCGCGCCCAGGCTTTGCTGCAGGCGCGGGCCGGAGAAACGGAAGTTGAACTACGCCTCGACGCTACGCGCAGGGCGTGCGAGCTTCTAGGTGACATTCACACGTCTGCCCCTGTCATCACGGTGACGGGAACGAACGGAAAAACGTCCACGGCTCGCATGATTGACACGCTGATTCGCGCACACGATCTGCGCACCGGACGGTTTTCCAGCCCTCACATGCAGGATCTGACTGAACGTTTCAGCGTGGACGGCGAACCGGTGAGCGCTGAGAAGTTCGTGGAGATTGTCGACGACATCCAGCCCGTTCTTCATATCGTTGACCAGGAACTGGCCCAGTCGGACCGACCGCCTCTCACGTTCTTTGAAGCGCTCACCGTGGTTGCGTTCGCAATTTTCGCCGACGCGCCCGTGGACGTCATGATCCTCGAAGTGGGCATGGGTGGCGAATGGGACTCCACCAATGTCGCCGACGCTCAGGTGTGCGTGTTCACCCCTGTGAGCCTGGACCATCAGCAGTTCTTGGGCGACACGGTCGAAGAGATCGCGCGCACAAAAGCGGGGATCCTCAACCGCAATGTGGATCCTTCTCCTGCCCCGCATCCGGTTGCGGTTGTGGGTCCCCAGGTTCCCGAGGTCGAAGACGTCTTAGCGTCTGAGTTCTCTGGCCGCGATGCCCAGTCCAGGTGGTTGGGACGTGACTTTGGTCTGCAGAACAGGCTGAACGCGGTAGATGGCCAAGTGATCCACGTGCGCACGCAGCTGGGGGACTACCCCGACCTGTTCCTTCCGCTGCACGGTGAACACCAGGCGGTAAACGCGGCAGTTGCTCTTGCCGCAGTTGAGGCGTTTTTGGGAACAGAAGACAAACCCTTAAACGCCGAGGTCGTTGGCGAAGGTATGAGCGCTGTGACATCGCCTGGTCGCGTGGAGATCCTGCGATCCGAACCCACAGTGATTGTTGACGGAGCCCACAACGCGCACGCGGCGCAAGTTCTCGCTGAAACAGTGGGTGACGCTTTTGACTTCGCCGAGGTCGTCGCAGTGGTCGCAATGTATGCGGACAAAGACCCGCACGGCGTTTTTGAACATATTCACCGATTCGCTAAGCGTGTGATCGTGACCCAAGCGCAGTCTCCACGGGCCATGGAAGCGGAAAAGCTTGCTTCTGCTGCTAGCGAATGGTGGGAAGAAGACGACGTCATGGTGGAAAACGATATGAACTCTGCACTCATGAAGGCACTCGATTTAGCACTCGAAGAGTCAGGAACAGGTGTCGTGGTTACCGGGTCTCTGTCTACGGTTGGCGAAGCACGCACACTCCTTGGACGGAAGGATCAATCGTGAGCCAGGCGCTGCCTACCCTCCCGCTGAAGTCGAAGCTACCAGTTTTGTGCGGCACGATTCTGATCTCTGAAATTCTGGTCGTCTATCTCGCGTTCCTTGTGGGATACGGACTGAGACCTATATCCCTGACATGGCTTCTCGTGGGTGCGTCCGTGATCACCGTTCTGTGTATAGTCGCCACCGCAACCTTGCCACGTAAGGCACTTGGTTCAGGTATTGGCGTGCCACTGGGCCATGTTGCTCAAGTGTGTGTGCTCCTGACCGCTTTTGTACTCCCTACGATGCTCATTGTTGGCGTGATTTTCACCGCAATGTGGGTCGTAGCTGTGTACTGGGGCAAGCGGATAGACAGGGAAGCCACAGAATGGGCGAAGCAAGAGATCGCCGCAGCCAATAAAAAGAAAAGTTAACCTAGTAGTGGTTGCTCAATTTCAACGATAGGAGAATTTCGTGAGCGAACGGACTCTTGTCCTCATCAAACCCGATGGCGTGAAGCGTGGTTTGATCGGTGAAGTGATTTCACGCATCGAAACCAAAGGCTACACAATCGAACGACTGAAAATGATGGAAGCCTCGCGCCAACTCCTCACGGAACACTACGAAGAGCACGAAGGAAAACCGTTCTTTGACCCGCTGGTCGACTTCATGTCCTCCGGTCCAGTTGTTGCCATGGTCGTTGAGGGCGACGGTGTGATCCTCGGATTCCGAGCGCTCGCCGGTGCTACCGACCCAACGACTGCTGGGCCTGGAACGATCCGTGGAGACCTCGGGCGAGACTGGGGAACAGCGGTTCAGCAGAACCTGGTCCACGGTTCAGACTCGTCGTTGTCGGCCGAACGCGAAATCGGTTTGTGGTTCCAAGACTGAGCCACACATAGCTGTTCATGAAAATCGCCCCCGGTGCACAGTGCACCGGGGGCGATTCGTTGAAATGAGCAGTTAGATGAGTCAGATAAGGGTGCTGAAATAGCCCCAGAAGCGAATCACAATCGACACGTAGACGACAAAGAGCAACACCACGCTGATGAGCAACGAACTTGATGCGAAGACGCGAACAGTGATGCTGTCACGAATACCGGTCCCAAAGTTACCTGCCAAAGCGTTATAGCCGGTAGTTGTGCAGAACAGCGGGATGGTGACTGTCCACACCACGATGCACCAAGGGCATCCGATTCCTATCACCCAGATGGAACTGATGTAGAGGAATATCACCAGAGCCATACCTCCCAGAAGCCCAATATTGAGCCCAACCATCACCCAGCCGGGAACGCGTACGCGACTGGTGAGCAGAACCCCCAACAGCAAGGGAAAGACGAACGCGGCGATTCCCAACAGCTGGTTGGGGAAGCCAAAGAGCTGCGACTGAGGGTACTGCATGACACCGCTGCACGAAAAGAACGGATTCATGTCGCACGAAAGAATGTAGTCAGGGTTTTCGAGCTTTTTGATCTTTTCAATTGAAAGGTCAAATGAGGCAAGCAGCCCGATAGCTGAAAGTACAACCATGTAGACCCCGTGGACCATTGGATTGAGAAGCCACGTTGACGGTTGCGCAAGCTGTGTCTCAAGGTGCTCATCTTGTTCGGTTCGTTTTGCACTCACGGTGTCAAGCATGCCACGGAGAGCCGAACTTGCGCCATGAAATCACCATGTGTGGCACGTGTCGGTTCACTGAATGGACATGCGCCGTGGCGCGTGTACAGGGTTTGTACATGAAGCGTGTGACATAATGAGGGGCGAGCGAGGTTGAGCACCCAACTTCGAGCTTCCACCTTGTGGGTCTTGATCCGCGTGGTTAAAGAGAAGCAGGCCAACGCGCCGTTGCGCGAGCCTTACTGCTCAAGAGTTTTTGCGTACAAACGCGTAGACAGTGTCAGTTCCCTGACAGTGTGCGAACGGTGCATCGCAGACTGGACGGGGCAGGAGTTTAACAAAATGAATACACAGGACCTCGATCCTAAGGCAGGCATTCTTGCCGACCTCGAAAATTTAAGAAAATCTCGCGGCAAATCTGGTGTCGAAGAAGACCACCAGGAAACCACCCAAGTTGACCAAAACAAACGAGACGTCCTCGAGGACATTGCTCGTGTTGCCGAAGACAAAAGAAGAGAAGCGACAGCAGCAGACGCTGCGGAAAAAGACCAGGACACCGAACCTCAACAGGAACATCGTCGCCTGGACCCCCTGTCGTCCATCTTCTCTAACCTGCCGGGACAGGTGGCACAACCCGAAAACCTGGTAACGGCCTCGGCGGGGGACTCCTTTGACCCCAAAGCGGTGTTTTCCGCAGCGCAACAGGACGAAGACGAACAGGTGGAGCCCGTCAAGGCGCCTAGCTCCAACTTCCTCACATTCCAACAGCCACAAGCTGAGTTGGGTGAAGTCGTTGACCCCACGTGGACGGGGGATGACGAGGACGAAGACGACAGCGACGACGATGACAATGACGCGTCAGACAGCTCCGATGACTCAGAAAGCTCTGGAGAGTCTGGGGACAATGATCGGCGACGTCGTCGCCGTGGTGGCCGAGGTCGTCGCTCCCGGTCGCGCGAAGACTCTGGGGACTCGGAAAGCCAGGCCTCCTCAAGCAAGGGTGAAAAGGACTCCGACAGCAAGCCGGCCGATGCGAAAGACTCGGACGATGACAACAACCAGGACTCGTCACGTCGTCGCAGGCGTCGTCGAGTTCGTAGTGCAGAAGACTCCGTCACCGGTGTGAAAGGGTCTACTCGACTCGAAGCGAAGCGTCAGCGCCGCCGTGAAGGTCGCGAAGCTGGTCGCAGGCGCCCACTGATCACCGAGGCGGAATTCTTGGCGCGTCGCGAATCTGTTGAACGCACCATGATTGTGCGTGAACACGACGGGCGTACACAGTTGGTCGTTACCGAAGACGGAATTGCTGTTGAGCACTACCTGTCTGAAGCTAAAGCTCAAGCGTCGCTGATTGGCAACGTGTACCTGGGGAAGGTGCAGAACGTTCTTCCCAGCATGGAAGCTGCGTTCGTTGACATTGGTAAGGGACGTAACGCTGTTCTGTATGCCGGTGAAGTGAACTGGGACGTCCTGGGAATGGATGGGAAGCCTCACCGTATTGAAGTGGCGCTCAACCCTGGTGACTCGGTGCTCGTGCAGGTGACGAAGGACCCAATTGGTCACAAAGGTGCGCGTCTCACTAGCCAAATTTCTTTGCCGGGCCGTTTCTTGGTGTATGTTCCCAACAATGCCATGACGGGTATTTCCCGCAAGTTGCCGGACAAAGAACGCCAGCGTCTACGGAAGCTTTTGGGTGACGCGGTTCCAGAGGGAAACGGTGTGATTGTTCGTACCGCTGCCGAAGGAGCCAGCGAAGAAGAGCTGACTCGTGATATCGATCGCCTGGCTAAGCGCTGGCAGACGATTGAGAAGAAGTCGACGTCCACAAAGGTGCTGGCTCCGCAGCTTCTGTACTCAGAGCCAGACATGATCGTGCGCATCATTCGTGACGTCTTTAACGAGGACTTCACCAAGCTCGTCATCGATGGCGACGGGGTGTATGACACCATCCACGAGTACGTGGAATCGGTTGCGCCGGACCTTGTGGACCGCGTCGAGCGGTACACGGGTGACGAAGACGTATTTGATCACTTCCGCGTTTCCGAACAGATTGAAAAAGCATTGTCCCGCAAAGTGAACCTGCCTTCGGGTGGTTCGCTCGTCATCGACCGCACTGAAGCGATGACCGTCATCGACGTCAACACCGGTAAGTTCACCGGTTCCGGCGGAAACCTCGAAGAAACCGTCACCAAGAACAACCTTGAAGCTGCGGAAGAAGTGATTCGCCAGCTTCGCTTGCGTGACATTGGCGGAATCATTGTGGTTGACTTCATCGACATGGTTCTTGAATCCAACCGTGACCTTGTGGTTCGTCGTTTGGTCGAATGCCTGGGGCGTGACCGCACCAAGCACCAGGTGGCAGAAGTGACGTCACTTGGGCTTGTGCAGATGACACGTAAGCGGATCGGCACCGGCTTGGCTGAAAGCCTTGTGGCTGCTGGCGAAGACCTGTCTGGTCGCGGACTTGTCTTGCCGGGAACCGAAGTCGACAACTCTAAACAGTACAAGTCGCGGAAGAAGCGTACTCGGCCAAACGAGAAGTCGTCGGCTAAGCCTTCGAGCAATGAACTTACGGCTATTGCTGCCGCGACAATGCGATCCCGCCAAGTCGAAGGCGCGGAAGCTCAAGAAGAAGCACAGGCTCAGGCAGCGGACAAAGAATCGACCGCTGCGAAAAAGCCAGTGGCAGACGAACAGACAACCAGGGCGCAAACTCAGCAGTCACAGGAAGAAACTCAAGAAGCTCCGCCGGAGGCCGCACCAATTGTGCATGCACCTGGAACGGTGATGATTGGAGACGACTCTGAGACGAAGATTCAGAAGGCGGAACCCAAAAAACGTCCAGCTGTGACCCCAAAGGCACAGAAGCCCGAGGACAAGGCTGAGGATAAGCCTCGAGAAGAGGCCCCGGCTCTTCCAGTACTCATCATCGGAGATGACGAGTAGCTCGACGTCTGCTGTTTGAAGTTGCAGTTCAGCCCGTCAGCGCGAAGTGATTTCGCGGTGGCGGGTTTCTGTTTTGCAAGTTCAGATTTACACCCCAGATAACGGTTCGATAACACAGTGTGTCCCACGCCACATTTCATGTTGCGAAAGTCGAAGGTACCCGTGAGTCTATTGTGAGATGTAACTCACACTAAGGTGGTGGACGCATTGAGCAATGCGAATCAAATTGAAGAGGCGATTAACACCGGTTTTGAGCCGATCGCCACGGGATTGGAAAATATTGTTTTCTTCGCAGTCCCAGTAGCTGGAGGTAGTCTCCCGCTCGTGCTGGTCTGGCTAATTGTCGGGGCGACGATCTTTACGATTATCACCGGATTTATCCAGTTCCGCGGATTCGGCGTCGCACTGGAAGTGGTGAGAGGTAAGTTCTCATCAAAGGACGACCCGGGTGAAGTGACACACTTCCAGGCTCTTGCATCTGCGGTGTCCGGAACGGTGGGTCTGGGTAACATCGCCGGTGTCGGTGTTGCTATGTCTGTCGGTGGTCCAGGTGCGGCCTTCTGGATGATGGTCGCAGGTATCTTGGGTATGGCCACTAAGTTCGTTGAATGTACGTTGGGTGTGAAATACCGCGAAATCGATGAGAATGGCGTGGTTCACGGTGGCCCATTCAAGTACTTGCCTATTGCGTTTAAGCGCTTCGGAGGCCCAGTCGCCAAGGTCCTCACGGGAATCTTCGCTATCGCGATTCTGCTGTTCGGTGTTGTCGGTGGAGGTATGTTCCAGTCGAACCAGGCCTTCGTTCAGATGCGCGAAGCAACCGGTGGTGCTGAAGGTCCTCTGGGTGGACCTCTTGGTGGTCTGTTCACTGGTATTTTGCTTGCAGGTCTCGTTGGTCTGGTTGTTATCGGAGGTATCAAGGTCATCGGTTCTGTGACCGACAAGTTGGTGCCTGCCATGGCAGTTCTGTACATCGGTTCGTGCCTCATTGTGATCTTTGGAAACTTCGGTCACGTTCCAGCCGCCTTCGCAGAGATTTTCGCGGGAGCCTTCACTCCTGAAGGTGGTCTGGGTGGAATGATCGGTGTGATGATCGTGGGCTTCCAGCGTGCGGCATTCTCGAACGAAGCTGGAATTGGATCTTCGCCAATCGCTCACTCAGCTGTAAAGACACGACGCCCAGTTTCGGAAGGTTTCGTAGCTCTGCTGGAACCCTTTATTGACACCGTGGTTGTCTGCCTCATGACCGCGCTGACCGTGATTATTGCCGGTGGTGAAACCTTTGCCAAGGCGCGCGAAGATGCGGCCGCTGGTGAATCGGTTGCAGGTGTTGAACTTGTTTCGAGTGCGTTCTCCTCAATCACCGGTTGGTGGCCAATTCTTCTGGCGATCGCGGTCGTTCTGTTCGCGATCTCGACCCTGATTACATGGGCCTACTATGGTGAAAAGGCGTGGCACTACCTGTTCGGTCGTCGTAACTGGTCGGACACGCTCTTCCGCCTGATCCTCATGGCGTTCATCTTGATTGGTTGCTTGGCGTCGTTCGGATCGATCGTGGCGTTTGCTGACGCGGTCCTGTTCATCTGCTGCTTCATCAACATCTTCGGTCTGTACCTGCTGGTACCTGAAGTGTTGCGTGAAATGAAGCAGTACCTGGCTGACCGCAAGGCTGGCACCCTCTACGAATTGGGTGCTGAATCTGAAGCGGAACTCCAAGAGATTCGCGAAGAACAGGGTAACGCCTAATTTCCCATAGGCAACTGGGCTCGGAGCAACTCACATGCTCCGGGCCCTTTTGCGTGATTTACACTGAAGAAATGACGTCTCACCCTGAACTCGACCGCCTGCGCCAGAGCATTGACAACTTGGACTCTGTTCTTATCCATGTGCTTGCAGAACGCTTCAAGCTCACAGAGCAGGTTGGCGAACTCAAAGCAGAAACGCAGTTGCCAGCAGCGGACCCGGAACGTGAGAAACGGCAAGTGAAGCGCTTGCGCGCGTTAGCCGCGGACGCTCAACTTGACCCGGAGTTTGCGGAAAAGTTTCTGGCCTTTATCGTTGCTGAAGTGATTCGCCATCACGAACGCATCGCAGAAGAAAAGGCGGCCCAAAACGACACGTCTCTCTAACTTGCTCAGCAAGTTCTTTGTGAGTAGAATGATTCGTCGGTGCATTTAGCGCCTCGGCTGGATTTTCCTCGTAATGGGACGAATGGTCCAAGGAACGTCTGCTGACATGAGTACGCTCGCCAGAGCGCATACAGAAGGAAGGTATCGTACATGGTTTATGCCATCGTCCGTGCCGGCGGTCACCAGGAAAAAGTGAGCGTTGGCGACACTATTACCGTGAATCGGATCAAAGCTGAAATTGGTGACTCCGTTGACCTCGACGTAGTCCTGCACGTAGACGGTGAGACCGTTACCCACGAGCCTTCCGCTCTGGCAAAAATGGCAGTGACTGCTGAAGTCGTCGGCGAACACCGTGGACCAAAGATTGTCATTCAGAAGTACAAGAACAAGACTGGATACAAGAAGCGCATCGGTCACCGTCAGGACCTGACGCGCCTCAAGATCACCGGTATTAAGTAGCGGTAGGAGAGTTTAGAAATGGCAAGTAAAAAGGGAGTCTCCTCGACTCGAAATGGTCGCGACTCAAACGCTAAGCGACTGGGCGTAAAGCGCTACGGTGGTCAGGTCGTTGACGCAGGCGAAATTCTTGTTCGCCAGCGTGGGACTAAGTTCCACCCCGGTGTCAACGTAGGCCGTGGTGGTGACGACACGCTGTTCGCATTGGCTGCTGGAACCGTTGAGTTCGGCGCAAAGGGCGGACGCAAGGTTGTCAACATCGTTGCTGGCTAATTGAATTATTTACACTGGTGGGGTGAGCCGTTACGG
>NZ_JASPDO010000033.1 GCF_030230605.1 Brevibacterium sp. UMB1308A | reverse complement strand
TAGATCCACTCTACGTTGAAACTCCGACCACGCTTGAGGCCAGGAAACACGCCACAAGTGCATCGGTTTGTGTCGCCGGCGTGTTTCTCACGTGTGTCGCCTTTTAACATCCACGAAACATCTCACCGGTTTATACTCATCAACGGTGAAAAACTACATAGAAGGGGACGGGATGAAAACCGGTTTTGATCGCGAACGATATATCGAAATGCAGTCGGAACATATCCGCAAAAGGCGCGACCAGATAGGCGGGAAGCTCTACCTGGAAATGGGTGGGAAGCTCTTCGACGACAACCACGCCTCCCGTGTCCTCCCCGGTTTCACTCCAGACAACAAAATAGAGATGCTGCAACGTATCGCCGACGACATCGAAATTGTCATCGCCATGAATGCCCAGGATCTGCACCGCCACAAGGTGAGAGCAGACCTGGGCATCTCTTATGAAGAGGACGTTTTACGCCTGGTGGACGTGTTCCGCGAGCGCGGGTTCTTGGTCAACTGGGTGGTTGTCACACAGATGGATGAAGATAACACGCTGGCCCAGGCATTCATTGATCGTTTGGAACGTCTGGGCTTGCGTGTTGCCAAACACCGCACGATCCCGGGTTATCCCACAAACGTGAGCAGGATCGTAAGTGATGAAGGGTTCGGGCTGAACGAATACGTTGAAACCGAACGCGACGTTGTGGTGCTGACCGCGCCCGGCCCTGGTTCAGGAAAATTGGCGACGTGCCTGTCGCAGATTTATCACGACTTCAAGCGCGGGATTCCGGCTGGGTACGCCAAGTTCGAGACTTTCCCTGTGTGGAATCTTCCCCTTGAGCACCCGGTGAACTTGGCGTATGAGTCGGCCACTGTCGATCTCAACGACATGAACGTCATTGACCCGTTCCATTTGCAGGCATACGGCGAACGCGTGACCAGTTATAACCGTGACGTTGAAGTGTTTCCTCTGTTAAAGACGCTGTTGGAAACCTTGGCAGGTTCTTCGCCGTACCAGTCCCCCACTGACATGGGTGTGAATATGGCCGGCTACTGCATCACCGACGATGAGGTGTGCAGGGAGGCGTCTAAGAAGGAGATTGTGCGCCGGTATTACAAGGCCCTGGTGGACGAGGCGCGCAACGACTGGGACAACACGTTCTCTGAGCGTGCTGCAATCGTCATGAGTAAGGCGAGGGCTACCACAGATGATCTTCGCGTGGTGGCACCAGCGTTGAAACTGGAAGCTGAAACAGGTGCTCCTGCTTCGTGTATGGAGTTGGCTGATGGGACGTTGGTCACGGGTAAGACGTCTGATCTGCTGGGGTGCTCGGCCGCCATGTTGTTGAACGCTTTGAAGCATCTGGCGGGTATTGACCCGGATGTTCATTTGTTGTCGCCTGAGTCGATCAAGCCGATTCAGACGGTGAAGACCAAGCATTTGGGTAGTTTGAATCCGCGTTTGCACACGGATGAGGTGCTGATTGCTTTGTCTGTTTCGGCTGAGACCAGTGAGGATTCTCGCCGGGCGATTGATCAGTTGTCACAGTTGCGCGGGTGTGATGTGCACACCACGACTATTTTGGGGTCAGTGGATGAGGGGATCTTCCGTAGTTTGGATATGCAGGTGACGAGCGAACCTAAGTACCAGCGGAAGAGCTTGTTCCACCGTCGCTAGGGTGGAGGCTTTGTGCCAGTGACGGCTGGCCCGAGTGGTTACAGACCTAAGGTCACGCCACGGAGGGCCAGCCGTTTGGTTTGCAGCCTTGTAGGCCTTTGGTTTGTTGTTGCATGAGGGGTGCAGGCTTGCCTTTGCCTGGACACGATTTGTGTCCGTGGCCGAGTGCGTGTCCGACTTCGTGGTTGATCAGGTAGTCGCGGTACTGTTCGAGGTCGTCGAATTCGTCTGTTGCGTCTACCCAGCGGTCGGCGTTGTACATGACGTTGTTGCCGTTGTGGCAGGACAGTTTGCCCAGTGTTCTTAGGGGCGCGCACATTTTGTCGACTGTGCCGGGCGTGGCCACGTTGATGGTGACGTTGGCGCGTTTGGGGCTGGTGACTTGGATGAATCTGACGTTGTCGACCTTTTGCCATCCGCGTTCGTCTTGCAGGGTTTTCATGATGCGTGCGGTGGTTTCGTCAACGTCAAAGGGAAGGTCTTTTTCGATGCGGATGTAGACGCGGAAGTCCTTACCTTTGTGATTGATGGGGGATAGTTTTTCGCTGACGTTCCATTTTTGCGATCCCTTACGTGGGATGTCGGCGGTGGTGAAGTCGCGGTCTTTTGCTTTGGTTGGTTCTGGGGTGGGGCTGGGTTTTGGTGCCGCCGAGGTCGTCGCTGTTTGCGTTGGTTCTTCAGTTGCGACCGGTGTGGGTGTGGGGGTGTTTTGAGTGGCTTGTGCTTGAGGTTGGGTTGAGACGGTGCCCATGTTTGGGCGGGTGAGGTCCCACGCGATGATGCCTGAGGCGATAAAGCACACGATTATTAGCGATGCGAGCACAATTTTGTATGTGCGAGAGTTCGGCTCAAACACAGCTCTTCCAACCTTCAACTTCCACGACGGTTAAAGGATATCGATGACTAGCTCGCAACTGCTTGTGCCACGCTGAGGAGCTGCGCAGGCATGGGGCGTTGGAGCTTCCACAGCACTTGCATTGGTTTCGACCCGGTGTGACTGATGTAGTCGGCATTGCCCACACAGGTAAACGCTTGAGTTCCGTTTTCTGAGTCTTTTGTTTCCCTCACAAAGAGGACGATGCTCACTCCGTTCGACCTTTGATTGACGTATCGCTGTCCGGCGTTGCTTTCTACACTTGTGCGGTTCTGAGACTCCCAGTGGAACATACTGTCATTGAGCGCATAATCCTTGTACATGGTCTCCGGTGAAAAATGGTCGGACGATTTATTTAACGTGACGAACAACGCTTCTGTCTGGTGTTCTTGCATCCAAGCCACACCTTCGACGAATGATCCGGGAGTTTGCTTTCGTTTCCACCCCATGCCCATTGCTGCCAAGATTTCCTCACGCTTGTACTTTGCGTGCGATTTGAGAACTGTGGATCCCGCTTGTCCAGACAGTTGCTCAGGCACGACCCGAGTTTCGTTTCGGAGCACGTCAAACAGTTGCTGAAGCTCTGTGTACAGCTCCCCCTTTTCGCGAATAAGCCGGATGCCCTCGTCAATTCCTCCTGGACGGCCAGACGGCCACAAGGAGTAGTACAGCATCCACAAGTACGGGTCGTTCTGATCCGGAACTCCCCCGCGAGGGTCAGCGATTGAAAGGTAAGCCGACATCCGTTCAGGGTCGTCGACATGGGTCAAAACTTGTGCACGCATGACTGCTGGGCTGTTTGCGACGTTTGTTGTGTCGCCTGCGGCCCAACGTTGCAGTTGGAGCCAGCTAGGAGAGCTTTTGATTGTTTTATAGCTGCGACTGGCTCGTCCACCATAAATTGCAGATAGAGGGCGCATTGAAGAGTCCATGTACTCACGCATAGTGAGTTCGAGAGGGCTACGGTCTCCGGCAATTTCTTGTATTTCTGCGAGTAGCTGTGGAACGGTACGGCCAATCTGCTGTTTCACATTTTCAAGCACCGCCTTTTGGACTACTCGGTCGAAAACAATCTGTGTACCTGGCGGTAGGAACGGAAAGCCTTCCTCGACAGCGTTGAGGAGGCGTTTGCGAGTCAGCCCCGTCATGGCTCTGAGCTTGGTGTCGAACCGGAACTCTTTATTCTGAAGACCTACGAAGTCCAGGACTGTGAGAACAGACTTACCGACTGCGTGTCTCAGACCGCGACCTAACTGCTGCAGGAAGACCGTCGCTGACTGCGTTGGTCGAAGCATGAGGAGCGTGTCGACCGAGGGAATGTCCACGCCTTCGTTGAACATGTCTACAGTGAAAATGCAGTTGATACGCCCTGCGTTCAAGTCGGCAATAGCACGAGCTCGTTCTTCTCGTGAGATGCCCGTTGCCACCCAGGCTGATTTCAGTCCGGCCGCGTTAAAACGCTGTGACATGAATTGTGCGTGTTCCACTGAGACACAGAACCCAATAGCTTTCATCTTCGCAGAGTTTTCGACCTTATCCTCGAGCTCCTTGAGAATGATTCGCACGCGTGAATCGTTCGATGTGTACACGTTTTCGAGTTGACGAACATCGTAGTCACCACGAACGAAACGGATCCGAGACAGGTCAGTGCCATCGTTGACGCCGAAATAGTGGAACGGGACCAAAAGCTGAGCTTCAAGTGCGTCCCACAACCGAATCTCACTGGCGTAGCGGCCGCCGAAAAACTCTTGCGCAATGTTGATTCCGTCTGCGCGTTCTGGTGTTGCGGTTAGAGCCAGGAGCTCCTTTGGCTTGAAGTAGTCGAAGATCTTTCGGTAGGTAGGCGCGGCACCGTGGTGGAATTCATCGATGACAACAATGTCGAAATGGTCTGCCGGCCAGTTGTTAAAACTCCTGCTGAGAGATTGGACCGACGCGAATACGTGGTCACCTCTTCTCGGGGTTTCACCGCCTACGAAAAGCTCGCCAAAATCGGTTGATTTCAGTACTGCCCGATACGTCGCCATAGCCTGGCGCAGTATCTCTTCACGGTGTGCAACGAACAGTAACCGCGGCTCGCTTGCCCCCGCCAGAGTTCGGTAATCAAGCGCGGCCACAACAGTTTTGCCCGTACCTGTTGCAGCCACAACGAGGTTGCGGTGGCGATCGTTCGTGACGCGTTCGGCGTGGAGGTCTTGCAGAATTCCCAGTTGATGCGGGTGCGGGGTGATGTCAAAGAACCTTGTGTTGACCGTAGAACGATTCAGCGAGCTATTCTCAAGAGCCTGTTCGAGCTTTTCGCGATCGCGTTCGGGTACATACTCCTCGAAGTGCGGTGACTCCCAGTATGTGTCGAAGGTTGCTTCAAATTTTCCTAGAACGCTACCCGCTTGGTTCCGTGATACGCGAACGTTCCATTCCAGACCTTCGAGTTGAGCAGCTTTGCTTAGGTTAGAGCTTCCGACGTACCCGGTGTCGAAACCGGTGTTTCTGAAAAACATCCACGCCTTCGCGTGTAGACGTGTAGTGCTTGAGTCGTAATTGACTCGAACCTGGGCGCCACACTGGTTGATCAAGAAGTCAAGGGCTTTGGGCTCGGTTACCCCCATATACGAGGTCGTTATGACTCGAAACGGCACTCCGCGCAGTTTCAGGTCTTTCAACTCACTCTCTAGAACGCGGATGCCGCTCCACTTTACGAACGAGCAAATGAGATCCACCCGGTCAGCGCTTGCAAGTTCACGACGAACTTCCGAACCAATCTGCGGGTCGCCTTTCGCATTCGTCAATAGCGCGAGATCAGATAAGGGCGTTGTGGGTGCGGGTGGTGGCTCTTTCATGTATGTGGGGTAGACGGAAAGCAGTTGTTGTGGCCCTGCTTCAAGCGGTTCAGTGTGTGCAGGCTCTGATAGGAGGTTCAGAATCCGGTTTGCTTCATCAACAAGCTCGTCTTCTTTAAGAGCAGAAAGATGGGCATGAACCTGTTGAGCTACATAGCGTGACACCGCGGTAGCACTATCGACGTGTGGAACCTTTGAATGCCGATATTTCAGCACCCCGTCTCCCGCTTTGGAATTCACATATGCCATTTGCTGAACGGTCAGAAGCTGCTCACGCAGTCCGACAACGTCGAATTGCTCATTACCCATGAAAACCACCCGTCGTGTTCATAAGTTTGTGCACAGAAGGCAGGTCAGGCTCTGCCCAGTCGAGCGAGGAAAGTGATTCACGCTCGACCCACTGAATCATGTCGTGATCACTGCTCGTAGTTGGAAAAATGTGGGTGTCTACCTCATAGCAAGCAAGATCAATAGAAATGTCTCCCACGGGCGTGGTTGAACGGTCAAGGCATTCGCCGACGGTGACGTCTGTGAGCCCAAGCTCTTCTTCGAGTTCTCGGGCCAGGGCATCTTCTGGTGACTCGTGAGGTTCAACTTTCCCACCTGGGAATTCCCATTTACCGGCGGCCGATTTCCCGGCTTTGCGTCGAAAAGCCAGAACTTTAGTACCGTCGGTAAAAATAGCGCCCACCACTTGAATTGTGCTCATGTGTGTACTCTAACCGCAGGCACTGACACAGCTAAGCAAAGCCCGGAACGACCTCGGCGGGGTAACCTACCCAACCCACCCCGAAGCCCGGCATGACAGCGCCGCGCATGAAAGCGGGCCCCGCGACACATGTCACGGAGCCCGCTCTCTTACAACCCCGGGCCGCTCCAACGGGAGCGACTCCCCTGCCGCCTACAGCGACAACCGTGCCTTACGGCAGAAGTTCGTATGCAGGGAGGGTGAGGAAGTCGTGGTAGGTGTCATCGGTGGCCATGTCCACGAACAGCTTGGTCGCGGCTTCCCAGTCGCCAGCAGGCAACTTCGCCACTTCCTCGCCCACCAGCGAGCGCACCAGTTCCTTGGTCACAACCTCGCCGGTGTCAGACACGGTCGAACCTGCCTGGATCCACTGCCACACCTGGGTACGCGAAATTTCGGCGGTCGCGGCGTCTTCCATGAGCCCGTTGATCGCTGCTGCACCGTTTCCGTTGAGCCACGACTGCACGTACTGGATTCCAACTGAGATGTTGGCGCGCAGACCAGCATCCGTAATGTCGCCAGGTGTGTCCTTAACAGCCAACAGGTCGGCTGCTGTCACGTTGACGTCTTCACGCTTCTTATCGATCTGGTTAGGCTTGTCCCCTAGCACCTTGGTAAACGCGTCCTTACACGTGTCCACCATTCCAGGGTGAGCAACCCACGAACCGTCAAACCCGTCGTTGGCTTCACGGGTCTTGTCGTTGGTGACCTGCTCGTAGGCTTTCTTGTTCGCAGCCTCGTCCTTCGACGGGATGAACGCTGACATACCACCAATCGCGTGTGCCCCACGCTTGTGGCATGTGCGCACCAACAGTTCGGTGTACGCACGCATGAACGGCACCGTCATGGTCACGGCCGCACGGTCAGGGGTCACAAAGTCCTCACCCTTGTTCCGGTGAGTCTTGATGACCGAGAAAATGTAGTCCCACCGTCCCGCATTGAGTCCTGACGAGTGCTCACGCAGTTCATACAGGATCTCTTCCATCTGGAACGCAGCCGGGTACGTTTCAATCAGGCAGGTCGCACGGATCGTTCCCTGAGCAACACCCAGCTTGTTCTGCGCGTACACAAACACGTCGTTCCACAGGCGTGCTTCCAGGTACGACTCCATCTTTGGCAGGTAGAAGTATGGCCCCAGACCCTTTTCAATCTGCCTACGCCCAGCGGTTGCAAAGTACAGCGCGAAGTCCACCAGCGAACCCGAAACCGGTTCGCCATCGACCAGAATGTGCTTTTCAGTCATGTGCCAACCACGTGGACGCACAATGATCGTAGGCAGTTCCTCATCCGGGCGCAGCTTGTATTCCTTGCCCGTTTCTTCTGCCACAAAGTCGATCTCACGGTTGATCGCGTCCAGCAGGTTCACCTGCCCGCCCAGCACCGATTCCCACGCCGGAGTGTTCGCGTCTTCCTGGTCAGCCAGCCATGCCTTCGCACCGGAGTTCAACGCGTTAATCGTCATCTTGCGGTACGTAGGACCAGTGACCTCAACCCGGCGGTCTTCCAAACCAGGAGCAGGAGCAGCAACCTGCCACTCAGCGTCCTCGCGGATGTGCGCGGTCTCTTCCAAGAAGTCCAGCTCGCCACCCTCATCGAGGAACTTCTGCACCTCTTTACGCGCAGCCAACCGAGCCTGGCGCTCGGACTCAAACTTGCGGTGCAGATCAGCGATCAACTCCAACGCATCTGTGGTGAGGACCTTCAGGTGCTCATCTGCGACCTCGGCGGTAAATTCCATTCCCTGTGGAAGATCAAGCTTCGTTGCCATGGGTTTCCCTTCAGTTAAATGATCTTTGGATCAATGGCTTTTGACGGTTGTGTTTCAGCGGATAGTTGACTGGATTATTGACTGTCAGCGCCCAGACGGGCGAGGACTGCTTGGGCGACCTGGGCGTCTTCGGCCGGTTTACCGCCTGCCACTCCAAGTCCACCTACGTGCACGCCGTCGAAAGACAACGGCACACCACCCGCGATCGACGTGAGAATCCCACCCGATCCGAGCTCCAATTTGGTTGCCAGCTCCGGCAGGATCGCCGCACTGGGTTTGCGTGTTGAGGCGGCAGTTTGTGCCTTCCTCTTCGACGTTTCGACGCTGTGTGGGGTCATCCCGTCAGCACGCCCGTACGCGACCAGCCCCAAGGACGGGTCAACTACAGTCGCGCACAGTTTCAGACCCAGCTTTTCGCCTTCTTCCAGCGTCAGCGCGACGGCTCGCGCAGCCGTTTCATATGTCACGACATTGACAGTTGTGTAAGCACTCATGTTCGCGCCTTTCGTAAGTAAATCGCCGAGGTGGTTTCCGGCTGGCCGTTAACCCATCACAAAGCACGAACCGGGGTTCATGATTCCTTGCGGGTCGATCGCTTTCTTGATTCGGTGGTTGAGATCCAGCACGTCGTCACCCAAGTAGTGGGTGAGCCACGGCTGCTTGAGTTTCCCGACCCCGTGTTCACCGGTAATCGTTCCACCCAGCCGCATAGCCAGATCCATGATTTCGCCGTACGCGATGTGAGCGCGTTCCTCTTGATCCTTATCGGTTGGATCAAAAACTACGAGCGGGTGGGTGTTTCCGTCACCCGCGTGTGCCATCACAGCCACTGTGACGTCACGGCTCTTCGAGATTTCCTCAATTCCCACGACCAGGTCCCCTAAGCGTGGAATCGGAACTCCCACGTCTTCAAGCAAGATCGTTCCGGTCATTTCAACCGCCGGGATTGCGGCCCTGCGAGCCGCCGCAAACATCTCCCCTTCGTCAGGGTCCGCTGTGTAGTAGCACTCGGAAGCACCATTGCGGTTACAGATTTCTTCGACCATCTGGATTTCTTCCGTGGCGTGCTGAGCCGGCTCGTCTGACTGCACCACCAACATGGCCTTCACACTGCGGTCCAGCCCCATCTTCATCTGGTCTTCCACTGCGTTGATACACACGTCGTCCATGAACTCCAACATGGACGGGCGCATCTTGCGGGTAATTTCTAGCACCGCGTTCATGGTTCCCTCCAACGTGGGGAACGTAGCCACCAGTGTGGTGGGTTGGCGCTGCGCTGGGATGAGTCGCAAGGTTATGGACACGATGATGCCCAAGGTGCCTTCCGAGCCCACAAACAGTTTGGTGAGCGACAGACCCGCAACGTCCTTCAAGCGTGGCCCACCCAGTTTGACTAGCCTGCCGTCTGGCAAAACAACTTCAAGGCCCAGCACGTAGTCCGTTGTCACGCCGTATTTCACACAACAGAGACCACCGGCGTTTGTCGCGATGTTTCCGCCGATCGAACAGAACTGGAAGCTCGCAGGGTCTGGCGGGTACCACAGCCCGTGTTCGGCCGCTGCGACTTTGACTTCGTTGTTGATGGCACCAGGTTGCACAACAGCGGTACGCGTCACAGGGTCAATGTCGATGTTGTTCATCTTGTCAACACTGATAACGATGCACCCGTCAACAGCAGTTGAGCCACCTGAAAGACCTGAGCCAGCACCACGAGGAACTACCGGGATGTTGTGCTTTGCCGCGAACTTGATGGCCGTTTGGACATGCTCGACTTCAGTTGCACGCACTACAGCTACAGGCATTCCCGCATTGGGGTCATTCGCCCGGTCACGCCGGTACGCTTCCATGGTGTCTGGGTTCGTAATGAGAACCCCAGCAGGCAACTGCTGAGCAAGTTCATCCAGCATGCGACAACCTTCCATCCGTCGTTGTATCACCACGAACCCCAGCAGGGTTCGTCAATATGAGCTCTATTAAAAGTGAACCATATTACTGCTATTTTGTCATGCAGAACGCAAATTTCACATAGCGAAACTAAAGGCGGCAACCTCGGGGGCACCCCACCCCAACACACCTACGCAATACGAAAACTAACTTTCACCACGCGAACATTTTTCATGAAAAGTGGCTTCACACGGCTCAGTTCTATGGCACACTTATGTGAATCAAATCACGTAACGTAACTCACAGAAAGTTGTTGGCATGGACAGTCTCGGCGTACAAGCCTTACTGGCGATCCTTCCCATTGTGATCGCAGGAACCCTGCTCTTAGGGTTCCGTCTTCCCGCAGTCATCGCGATGCCCGTTGGGCTTGTCGCCTCCGCCGCCGTTGCGTTCTTCGCATGGGGGATCTCCGGGACGACCATTATGGCTTCGGTCATCCAAGGAATTCTGGTTGCCATTGGTCTTTTGTGGATCGTTTTCGGTGCACTCCTCCTCCTGGCCACCATCACCAAGTCAGGCGCAATTGACACGATCCGCGCTGGCTTCATCGCTGTGTCACCTGACCGTCGCGTGCAAGTGGTGATCGTCGCATGGCTCTTCGGTAGCTTCATCGAAGGAGCTGCTGGGTTCGGAACCCCAGCTGCCGTTGTCGCACCGCTCATGCTTGCCCTGGGCTTCCCCGCAATGGCCGCCGTTCTAGCAGGCCTGCTCATCCAGTCCACGCCTGTGAGCTTCGGTGCCGTGGGAACACCTATGATCACCGGTATCGGTAAAGGTATTTTCGACTCCGGAATTGAGGCCACGAACGGTCTGAAAGAACGCCTCACCGAACTGGGTATCCCCCTTGACAACGTTACCGTTGCCCAAGACATGTTCGTTTCCCACACCGCCACCCAGGTTGCTCTCATTCACGGTGTGTGCGGTATCTTCATCCCACTTCTCTTGGCATGCTTCATGACCGGATTCTTCGGTGAGAACAAGAGCTTCGCAGCCGGACTGAAGGTAGCTCCTTTCGCAATCTTCGCCGCGTTTGCGTTCATCCTTCCCTACCTTGCAGTTGCCACGTTCATGGGACCAGAATTCCCATCGCTCATTGGTGGTCTCATTGGTCTGGCTATTGTGGTGCCAGCTGCTAAGGCAGGTTTCCTCGCTCCACGCGACACGTGGGACTTCGCCAACCGCGCCGCCTGGCCACAGCAGTGGATGGGCACCATGCGTCCACAGACTGAAGCTGCGAACATTAAGAAGCGCATGCCTCTGTTCCAGGCGTGGTTGCCGTACCTTCTGGTGGTCGCCCTGTTGTTGCTCACCCGCAACGTCCCTGCTATTAAGAAGTTCCTGGCCCAAGACGCAGTTCTGACTGTGAAGGACATTCTGGGCCAAGAGGGGCTTTCCCAGAAGATGGACCTGCTCTACTCCCCTGGCGCTATCTTCCTGGTCGTGTGCCTCATGACCTACGCGCTTCACCGTATGTCTGCTAAGCAGATTGCAGAGTCGTGGAAGATTGCCGGTGGCCAGATCGCCGGAGCTGCTTTTGCGCTCTTGTGCTCACTGCCCATGGTCCGCGTGTTCATCAACTCTGGTCCAGCTTTCAACGACTCGGGTCTTGACTCCATGCCGGTGACACTCGCGACTGCAGCGGCAAACGCAATGGGTCCAAACTGGCCACTGCTCGCACCGTTCATTGGTGCTCTAGGTGCATTCGTCGCTGGGTCTAACACCGTTTCGAACAACATGTTCTCGCAGTTCCAGTTCGCAACCGGTGCAGGCATCGGCGCTCCCAGCCCTGAAACTGTTGTCGCCGTCCAGGCTGTTGGTGGTGCCGCAGGAAACATGGTGTCCGTTCACAACGTTGTCGCAGCGGCCGCAACTGTTGGACTCCTTGGAAAAGAAGGCCACATCATCCGCAAGACCATCATTCCCATGGCCGTGTACTCACTGCTGGCTGGTTCGGTCGCCTACATGTGGGTGTGGGGTATTGGCTTCAACCTGGGAACGATCACGTTCGTTATCTGCCTGGCTGGTATCGCCACCGTTATCGCGTTGGCGGCCAAGCAGAAGCCCGTGCCTAACGACAGTCTGGTAGCTCCAGGTAGTGAGCAGGCGGCGTTCCCTGAACTGGCCGAGGTGGCCCCTGGTTCCAGCGCCCCACGCAGTGAAGAGCGCTAAGAACTGAGTATGGCTACTATTCAGTCAGTCAACCGCATGCTCGATGTGCTTGAGACAATGCGGTCGATGGGTGGGGTTGCCCGGAGTGTTGACATTGCCAACGCACTGGACATTCCGGCCCCCACCATTCACCGCATTGTCTCCAACCTCGCAGCTCGCGGATACGTGACACAGTTGACGGACAAACGATACGCTTTGGGCCCTGCTCTTGTGAGCTTGGGAACTGAGGCGGCCAAGCAGTCTGGATACACAATCCAACCGGTCTTGGACAAGCTCGCTCACACATTAGGCGAGACCGTGAACCTTGCGTATTTCACCAATGACGTTATGACCTACGTTGCACAGGCGACGTCCCAGCGGTCTATGCGCATGTTCACCCAGGTGGGTGCGCACGTTCCCGTGTGGGGTTCAGGTGTGGGTAAGGCTGTCCTTGCGACTATGCCAGACGACCAAGTTCACACGATTTTGGACAAGGTTCACTTGCCTCGGCTGCTGTCTCGCGACGCGTTACTCGAAGACCTGACCGCGTGCAGGAAACACGGGTACGCGCTCGACGACGAAGAACAGGAAGTGGGAGTGCGGTGCCTCGCGGTGTATGTACCAGGGGCACCCAGTCTCGCTGGCCTTTCCGTCAGCTCCCCCACGTCACGTTTGGGTCCAGAAAAGTACGCTGACGTGGCTGACACTCTACACACAGCTGCCCAGCAGCTTAATCGCCGCTGGGCAGGGTCGCACTAGTGCTTGTGTGTTCAGTTGAGGTCTAGACGATAACCACCATGGGCACAATCATGGGCTTGCGACGAAGTTTGGAAGAGATCCAACGCCCAATGGTGCGTCGGATGATCTGCTGGAGCTTGTGCTCATCGACAACCCCGTCATCCAAAGCGTCCGCAACTGCCTTTTCAATCTTGGGCTTGATCGTGTCGAACACGCGGTCGGACTCTGCGACACCTCGGGTATGGATGACCGGGCCCGCCAACACCCGCTTGTCTGACTTGTCCACCGTCATAAAGATCGACACGAACCCTTCACCCGCAAGGATGCGGCGGTCCTGCAGATCCGATTCGGTGACTGTACCCACTGACGATCCGTCAACGAACACGTAGTCACAATCCACGGCGCCCACAACGCGCGCCTTGCCGTCCTTGAGGTCCACAACCCAGCCGTCGTCAGCAACAACAACGTGGTCTTCCGGCACTCCCGTGTCGATCGCAAGCTTTGCGTTCGCCAGCATGTGCCGCCATTCGCCGTGCACCGGCATGACACCTCGGGGTTTAACAATGTTGTACGCGTACAACAGTTCACCAGCCGATGCGTGACCAGACACGTGAACCTTGGCATTACCCTTGTGGATCACGGTGGCGCCCAACTTCATGAGTCCGTTGATGACCCGAAACACCGCGGTTTCGTTTCCTGGGATCAAGGACGACGCGAGCACCACCATGTCGCCTTCGTTCACGGTCACGCGGTGCGAACCGTTCGCCATACGCGACAGTGCAGCCATAGGCTCACCCTGCGATCCTGTACACATGAGCACCACCTGGTCATCAGGCAGTGAGTCCACGTGCTTAATGTCGATGAGCACGCCCGGTGGCACGTTCAAGTAGCCAAGCTCCTGGGCGATCTTCATGTTGCGCACCATGGACCGGCCCACCAACGCGACCTTGCGGCCATGGGCAGACGCGGCTTCTAACACCTGCTGGACACGGTGGACGTGCGAGGCAAAAGACGCCACGATAATGCGTCGTTCAGCACGTCCAAACTGTGCTTCAAGAACAGCCCCAATGTCCTTTTCCATCGAGGTGAAACCGGGGACATCGGCGTTTGTGGAGTCGGTGAGGAACAGGTCCACGCCTTCTTCACCCAAACGTGCGAACGACCGCAAGTCAGTGATACGTCCGTCAAGTGGCAACTGGTCCATCTTGAAGTCACCGGTGTGCAGAATGGTTCCTGCACCCGTGCGCACGCACACTGCGAGCGCGTCTGGAATCGAGTGGTTGACGGCCACAAACTCGAGGTCGAACGGACCCAACTGGTCCTTGTCGTCTTCGGCGACGATGCGAGTAGTCGCGCGGATCCGGTGCTCTTTGAGCTTCGCTTCCACCAGTGCGAGGGTCAGTGTGGACCCCAGGATTGGGACGTCACCCAGCTTCTTTAGCAAGTACGGGACCGCACCAATGTGGTCTTCGTGGCCGTGGGTGAGCACAATTCCCACCACGTCTTCAGTACGGCCTTCAAGGTATGAAAAGTCCGGCAGAATCAGGTCGATTCCAGGCTGTTCTTCTTCTGGGAACAGAACACCGCAATCGATCACCAGGATCTTTCCGCGGTATTCAAACACGGTCATGTTTCGGCCCACTTCACCAAGGCCACCCAGCGCCACAATACGCAACGCTTCAGGGTCCGCCTTAGGTGGGTCACTCAATTCGGACAATAAATCAATCACTGTATGTACTTTCTACATGTGTTTTCTCATCAAAAAACTAAGTGCCTGCTTACCCGTACTACGGGTTGAGAAATTCGCCCAGCTTAGAACGCAAGAACTCCACCTGCTCTTCGGTTGCAGGCAAGAGAGGCATACGAGTTCCCCGGTACTGGATGATTCCAGCGAGCTCCAGGGCAGCCTTCACGGAAACAACCCCAGGCATGTGATTCATAACGGCATCCACAATAGGCACCAGGTTTTCAGCTACGTGCCTGGCCTGCATGAGGTCATTGTTGTGCACGGCATCAACCATGCGGGCAAGATCTTTGGCTGCCACATGCCCTACAACTGACACCAGGCCAATTGCACCGGCGGACATGAGTGGCAAGTTCAGTGCGTCCTCACCCGAGTAGTACACCAAGTCTGAACGCGTCATCACATCCATGGACGCCGCGATATCGCCTTTTGCGTCTTTCACTGCCAGAACCCGTGGGTGTTCACCCATGCGAATAAGCGTTTCGGTTTCCATGGGAACCCCGGAACGACCCGGAATGTCGTACAACATGACAGGCAACTCAGTCGAGTCCGCAGTCATTTCCACATGCGCACGAATACTGTCCTGTGATGGCTTGGAATAGTACGGGGTAACAACCAACAGGCCATCGGCGCCAGCGCTTTGCGCCTGCTGGGCCAGTTCAATTGAGTGGGCCGTGACATTGGTGCCCGCACCGGCAACAATTTTGACGTGTTCGCCCACTGCGCTTCGGACAACCTTGAGTAACTGTCCCTTTTCTTCATCAGTGGTGGTAGGTGATTCACCTGTGGTACCCGAAACCACCAGCATGTCGTTGCCTTGTTGCACCAAATAATTGGCTACAACCTGCACTGCGTCATAATCGACTGCCCCGTTTGGCGAAAAGGGCGTGATCATCGCCGTACCAACCGTACCGAAAGCATCTTGTGCCCGCTGAGCGTACGCACTATGAATCATAGCCATGTGCTCTACTCTACAGCGCTAAACAATACAACGCCCAAAGGTTTACGCGCGTGGCTCACCCTCAACGTCTAACAAACGGGTTAGTCTCAAAGTGTGGTTTTTCCCGCAGAAGGCTTTGGCACCTCGCGCTCTTCACGTTCCTTCGGGAACGTCGTCGTCAACCGCCTAGCACCTGCAAACCGCAATATCGGCCTCGACACCGCGCGTGGCATCGCGATCTTCGGCATGATCGCAACCCACATCGTCCCGCTGGTTGCAAACTCAGGGGAGGCCACCTCGGCCTCCATTTTTGCCGGGCGCGCATCCGCCCTCTTCGCAGTCATTGCCGGAATCTCGATAATCCTCTCCACCCGTAGCGCACTTGAAGACGGTGGCTGGGCCCGGGCCGCAGCGGGACTTTTCACGCGCGGACTGTGCATCGTGGTCTTGGGGCTCATCCTCGGCTTATTCACCACTCATGTGGCAGTCATTTTGGTGAACTACGGCATCATGTTCATGATCGCCACATTGTTCTTACGCGCCGGGCCCCGCACGCTAGGAGTGCTCGCGTTTGTGTGGATCATTGTCACGCCACTCATCAGCTTTGCGGCTCGCAACCACTTCCAGTTGCCCCAGGCGTTTGAGATCCCCAACCTTTTTATGCTCGCAGAGCCGGGCTACTTGCTCACCGCGATTGGCCTCACCGGCTACTACCCCGTCCTCCAGTGGCTGGGATACATGCTGATAGGCATGTCCCTGGGTCACCTCAACTGGTACCGCTCTGTCACCTGCTGGAGCGCAGTCGCCGTTGGTGCCGGACTGGCCGTGCTTGCAAAAGCCTTCTCATGGCTCCTGATGACAGCGTCACCCGCCGGGTTGTTCGCACTTCAAGAGTCTGCTCTCGACAACTACGACAAAACGCTTGACGAGCTACTCATCACAGGAACTCACGGGGTAACACCCACCGACACGTGGAGTTGGCTCACGGTTTCAGCACCGCACACAGGAACCACGCTCGACCTCGCCGGGACAATAGGCGTGGCGCTGGCCGTCATTGGGCTGTGCTGCCTGATTTCGAACGCGCTGGGCTCTTTTGGAACCACGTTTGAACAGAACCCCACTCATCAGCTGTGTGAAGGCCCGGGACGCGTGTGGTTGTTTTTCCTTTCTGCCCCAGGGGCCATGCCGTTGACCATCTACTCCGGTCACGTGGTGTTCCTGGAAATCACACAGCAGTTCCCGCTGGGCCCGTGGCCCGAATACGCACTTCACATTTACGTTGCCGTTTTCGCCGCTGTTCTGTGGAAGGTGTTCGTACTCCCCCGTGGTCCACTTGAGCAGGTGCTTTCGCTTGCCAGCTCTGGTGTGGCTCGTTTGGTTCCCGCGCGGGCGGGTCGCTAACGCTTCTCAGTCTCAGCGTGAAGTTTGATCGCTTTACGCATGGTGGCTCGGGCACGTTTGCGGTCCCCCGAGGCGTCATATGCACACGAAAGCCGAAACCAGCTGCGCCAATTTTCGGGATCAGCTTCTGCTTCTGCGCGATACTTTTCAAACTCTTTGTCTGCAGCTTCGCGAATGATTCGACCACCAGGTGTACGCGGAAGGTTATCTGGCGGAAGTCCACCTTCCTTTTCCAGGATCTTCGCCAAGCGTTCCATAGACGCCCCAAAAAACAGCTCCCGCACAATCGCCCACACTGCGATCACGGGGAAGACAAACAACGCGACCCCCATGATTTTGGCGATCGGTTGCGGGTCGGTCAGCAGAATCCACCCACGGTTGACCATCACCACCAGGTACGCGCCCAAGAGCACGACCATGATGATCGCACCAATTTTCGCCTTTGACATTACAGGTACTTTTCGAGCCCAACGGTGAGCCCGGGGTGGTCTGCAACCGCGTTGACTGCTTGGACGATTCCAGGCATGAAAGCCTCGGTCGAGTGCGAGTCGGTACGAATCGTGAGCGCTTCATGGGCTGAACCAAAGTGGATTTCTTCGCTGGCGTTCATGCCAACTTGTCGCACCGCGTGGACGTGGATCCCGTCGATAACCGCTCCGCGCGCGCCGTGCGGATCAGTTTCGGTGGCGTCTGGCACCGGCGGTAGGCCCGCCTGCGCGCGCTGCGCGGCGATACGCTTAGCCGTTGACACAGCCGTTCCACTAGGTGCGTCGAGCTTGCGCGTGTGGTGGATTTCAATCACTTCAGCAGAGTCAAAGTACGGGGCCGCCATTTCTGCGAACTGCATGGCCAAGACCGCGCCAATTGAGAAGTTTGGCGCAATGAGCACACCAACTTGGGGGTGTTCAGCGCACAGGTCTTCAAGCCTGTTCAAACGGTCATCGTCCCACCCAGTAGTGCCAACGACAGTGTGGATGTCGTTGCTGACCAAAAAACGTACGTTGTCTTCAGTTGCACGCGGAACGGTCAGTTCAACCGCGACCTGGGCACCGGACTCCACCACTTGCTCCAGGGGATCGGAACTCCCCAGGGTGGCCACGACTTCAATACCGTCGGCTGCTTCCAGGGCACGCACTGCGTGTGACCCCATGCGACCGTGTGCTCCCAGTACTGCGACTCGAATGTTAGACACCGACACTCCTCAGATTTGATTCGGTTCTATGCTAACCCTTACATGTACAAGCAGCTTTTCTGGCCGGTCTACGCGCCTTCGCTCTTGTTCCACACGGGGCTGGGCGCCACTCTACCCGTGTACGTGTTGGGCGCGCTCAGCGTGGGCGCAACCCCGGCGTTTGCGTCGCTAATTGTCGCGATCATGGGGATCATCCAGCTGACTTTCGCAGTCCCGGCGGGCATGCTGATCGACCGCATTGGCGACCGAGCAACCATGCTCATCGCCACATCACTGATCACCGCCGTTTCCGGTGTCACGGTTTTTTCGCTGATCGCCGGGCCTGGGGTTTTGGGCGCGTCCGTGGCTGTGGCTCTGTACGCGGCCAGCCTGTTCTTGCGCGCTCCCAGCGAAGCGGTGTGGACGCTGGCCCGGCAGTCGTTCATCACCCGGCACGTCCCCAACCACTTCATTGGCCGAGCCATGACCGCTTTAGGCGGCACAATTCGCGTGGGAAACCTGGTTGGTCCGCTCGCAGGCGCTGTTTTGGTCATGGTGTTCCCGCTGTGGTCGGTGTTTGTGTTTGCCACAGTGTGCGCGGCGGTCGCTGTGGCTCTTTTGTATTCGCCCGTGGGGTCCAGCGAAGGAAGGGACTCCGCCGAGGTGTCACCCACCCGCACTGCCAAAGAGACGGACGCTTCCACGGAGGCCAGCGCCCGCAAGGAGGAAGACGTGGCCGAGGTGGCGGACACCTCGGGCGGGGCGTCACCCGGGTTGCGCGGCGTCAACTGGACGGCGGTGATCTTAGCCGGTCTGCCGGTCATGGTCCTCATGGCGTTGCGGATTGTGCAGCCGGTGATCGTGCAGTTGTGGGGGCACTCGATTGGCCTGAGTGAGGCCGTGGTGTCGTTGTTGATCGCGTTGGGTGCGGCCATTGAGCTGGTCATTATGTTCCCGGGCGGATATGCGAAGGACCGTCTGGGTCGCGCGCCCACCCTGATTGCGTGCGTGAGTATTTTTGGCGCAGGGTTCCTAGCGCTGGTTGTGTGGCCACATGTGACCGGCGCGTTCGTGGCCGTGGTCATCATGGCTTTAGGCAACGAGTTGGGCGCCGGAATCAACATGACGATTGGGGCGGACCTGTGTCCCGCTGAAAACCGCGGCCGATTCTTGGGTATCTGGTCGCTTTTCTCCAACACGGGCCGAGTAGGCGGACCGGCGGTGGTTTCTGCTTTTGTCACATTTGCCACCCTGGGCGCTGGGATTGTTGCAATTGGCCTGGCCGGAATCGCCGGCGCTGTGTGGATGGCGGTGTTCGCCAAGAAAATTGGGCTACCCAGCCGGGTGCGCCGCACCTCACTGTAGCACCCCCCTTTGCGCCAAAACGCACCCCCAAAACACAACGTGCCGGGAACCCCGCAAGGTTGGGTTAATGCTCAAAATGTGTGTACGGCAGGGGCTTCTTGCCCAGTGTTCCGTAAGGCTTCAGGCGGTTATACATGC
>NZ_JASPDO010000032.1 GCF_030230605.1 Brevibacterium sp. UMB1308A | reverse complement strand
ACCCATGCAATACCGAAACCAAACCCTTCAAGCCCTAACCGCCTAAAATAAAACCAGTCCAACTTTCAGGGGCAAGTCCACTCGTCACGTGTTTCATTTCCGGTGTTAATGGTCTTTGGGTCTGCAGTTGCGGTAACGGACAGGGACTCAAACGTGTCACCCAGGGTCGCGGACCCAGCGATGACGTCGAACTTTCCGCGAGTCTTGGAAACTCCACCGTGGCGAACAGTGAATCCGATTGTCGAGTGAGCACCATCAATGTTCCACGTGCCTGCAGAAAGTCCTTGAGGTAGCGAAGTCATGAGCACATCCCCTTAAGTAGTTGAAAGTTGTACTACTTATTTTAACGACCGGCAGGCCAAAGCGAAAGAGCATAGAGAAGAATCTAAATGTGTCTCTCATCACGCCATTGAGAAAGATACGTGCTATACCTGGAAAATGCTCGGCGCGCCCGAGGCCTCAGACTGATGACGCGACGAAGATAACCAAACACTCCCCCATCCCCGCAGTTAGCAGAAGGTGATCGCATGTCGACAGCGCAGTCAGCAACCGAAAAACCAATCAAGACCAGCATTCCCATCCGCATGCACGACATGCCGTGGTCACGATTCCACTGGATGGTCATTGTTGGTCTAGGCACCGCATGGATTCTCGACGGTGTTGAAGTCCAGATCGTTGCAGCCGGAGGTTTCGAATCCTCACTGAACATGACCACCCTGCAGGTTACCTTCGCTGCGACCATCTATTTGCTTGGCCAAGTCACGGGAGCGCTCTTGTTTGGGCGGCTCACAGACACAGTGGGGCGCAAGAAAATGTTTGTGCTCACACTTTTCCTCTACCTCGGAGCGTCACTGATCTGTGCAGCTTCTCCCGCACCGTGGTTCTTCTACATCTTCCGGTTTATCGCCGGCATGGGAATCGGTGGTGAGTACTCCGCGGTCAACTCGGCAATCGACGAACTCATCCCCGGAAAACACCGCGGACGCGTAGACCTGGCCATCAACGGAACGTACTGGCTAGGTGCCGGTATTGGTGCCGCCGTGAGTAGCGTGTTCCTCAACGAAGGGTACTTCGACCAAAACATCGGGTGGCGCCTAGCGTTCCTGGTGGGCCCAATCCTGGGTCTGGGAATCATCTACCTGCGCCGTCACATTCCAGAAAGTCCCCGCTGGTTGGCAAAGCACGGCCGCGAAGAAGAAGGCGAAAAGATCGTCCAAGCCATTGAGCAGGAGGTCAAGGAATCTGGACGTGAGCTCCCAAAGCGCACCAAGGAAGACTACATCTGGTTGCGCCGCACTGAAGGCCTGAGCTTCAAGCAACTCATCTGGGTGTTCTTCAAGCTCTACCCCACACGAACAGTGCTGGGCGCGACCCTGATGATCACGCAAAGCTTCCTCTACAACGCCATCTTCTTCACGTACTCGTTGGTCCTGCAGAACTTCTATGACTTAAAAGCCTCCGAGGCCGCGCTGTACTTCTTCCCGTTCGCGCTAGGAAACCTGTTGGGCCCCGTTCTGCTTGGCCCACTCTTTGACTCGGTTGGACGCAGGAAGATGATCGCCGGGTGCTACAGCATCTCCGGTGTCGTGCTAGCGGTTTCATCACTCATGTTCGTCAACGACATGCTCAACCCACTCACCCACACACTGTTCTGGTGCGTATCGTTCTTCTTCGCATCTGCCGGAGCCTCGGCGGGATACCTGACGGTGTCGGAAATCTTCCCCCAGGAAGTTCGCGGACAAGCAATTTCATACTTCTTCTCGATCGCCCAAATCGCAGGTTCGCTAGGTCCCGTCTTGTTTGGTGTCCTCATTGGTGAAGGAACCTCACGCGAACCCATGATGTGGGGCTACCTGTTAGCCACCGGCGTCATGCTCATAGGTGCGGCAGTCGCTGCCGTGTGGGGCGTCGACGCTGAAGGCAAGTCGCTTGAAGAAATCGCACCACCACTGATCGAATTCGACGAAGATGGTAACGAGATCTCACACCTGCCCAAATAAGTTTCACGAAAGGGAAAACAATGACAACCGCCCCTCGCTCACATGACGTTCAACCTGAAGTAGAGGACACCTCGGAACCACCTGCCACGGGAGTCCCTGACGAATCCCGCGAATACGTGGTGGTTGTGGGGGTTTCAGACACGTCGAATTCGCCCACAGCGCTGGCGTGGGCCATGGATATGGTCCGTGCCCGAGGCGGTCGACTGATCGCGGTGCGCGCATCTACCGCTGGTGGCGGCTTCAACACCTACGCCTCGCCACCTACCACCGGTCGCAGGCCCCTGGAGCCAGAAGTAGCGAAGCTGAAAGCCGATGTGATTTCCGTTCTTGGCGCAGAAGCCGTAGAAGGCCCCGATTCCGTGGTTGACGTACACGTTTTCCGTGGCGAAACGTCACGGGTGCTGCGCAACGTGAGTAAGAACGCCAGCCTGTTGGTACTCGATGCGCCACGCAACCCCGTCACCCAACCACTGTTGGCACCGCGGGTGGTGTACAACGTGGACTGCCCAGTGGTGATGATGCCGCCCACCATTTCTGGGGACCGCCCAAGTCGTTGGTTGCGGGCGTTTGACTCGATGGGTCGGGCGATTGCGCGCGGAACCGGCACCGCTGGCCGTCCCGGATTGGGCGGTCACCTCTAGGCGCAGTGGCTGATCGTGGCACAATAGTCGGAACTTCCGTGTCCACAGTCAGAGGAATGCCCCATGCACGACCGCATCACGCTCCGGTTTCTTGCGGCCCCCACAGATGAAACCAAAGACGGTTCAAGCATCCAGGCGGGCCGAGTTCTCGAGTGGATCGACAAAGCCGGGTTCGCGTGTGCGGCCGGGTACAGCGGGCGCTACTGTGTCACCGCGTACGTGGGAAACGTGCACTTTTCACAGCCCATCCGGCCTGGTGCGTTGGTGGAAGCCTCGGCGCGGATCATCTACACGGGGCGTACCAGCATGCACGTGTTGGTCACGGTGGAATCGGCCAATCCGCGCACGGGTGAGTTCGCGTTAGCAACGCACTGCCTGCTGGTGTTTGTGGCTATGGACGATGACCGCAAACCGGTGGAGATCCCCCAATGGCGCCCACGCACACGTGAAGACGAAGAGCTTTCGCAAGACGCTTTAGAACGCATCGAAGCGCGCAAGGCCATTCACCACGTCACGCTCGCGCAAACGTTTAGCGATGAGGGCACAACGCCTAAGCTGACCCTGCGGTTCTTGGCCAACCCGTCAGACGTGAACTGGGGTGGCAACGCACACGGTGGAATTGTCATGCGCTGGCTGACCGAATGTGCACAGACTCTGTCCACCAGTTTTGTTGGCCAGTCCACGGTGTGTGTGTACACCGGTGGCGTGCATTTTCACGGACCCGTTCACATTGGCGATGTTGTGGAAGTCGACGGGCGGATCATCCACACCGGCCCACACTCAGTGCACGTTTCCTTGCGCGTGCGTTCAGCCAACCCACGCGATATGAAGTTCAGGCTCACCACGCGTTGCACCATGATCTTTGTGCACGTCAACGAACTGGGCAAAGCCAGCGAGGTGCCTCAGCTGGAACTCAAGAGCGAAGAAGACCGGCTGTTGGACGCTCACGCCGTGGACCTGGTTGCTCGTCGCCAGCGCCTCCCCCACCTGCCGTTGCCCAAGCGGTGACCGCCCCCGAGGTGGGGCACCAGGGTGTCTGACACCTCGGGACGGTTGCGCTGACGGGAGCCCGCGGGCGGGCTCGGTTAGTCGTCCGCGATGACGGCGCGGGTCTGCGGTTCGTCTTCTTCGGGTTTGCGCACAAAAACCGACAGCACAACGGCAACGAGCGCTGCGATCATGGCGATGCGGAAGGCAGAGTGTGCTCCCGGTTCACCGGCTTGGACAACCGTGAGTCCGGCGGTTATTCCCGAGTGAAGCGCGGCCGAATACACGCCAATGAGCATCGCGGTCCCGGCGGCTCCGGCCACTTGTTGCAACGTGTTGAGCACGGCTGAACCGTGCGAATACAAGTGTCGTTGCAGGGATCCCAGGGATGCAGAGAACAGCGAGGTGAAGGATCCGGCTAGGCCTAGCGCCATGACGATCTGCGTGGTTACGATCCACCACACGGGGGTTTGCGCGCCCACGGTCGAGTACGAAAGCAGGGCGCCGGCAACGAAGATGGTGCCGGGGATCAGCAGGATCTTGGGCCCGCGAGCGTCGTAGATGCGTCCCATGACCGGTCCCAGCAGACCCATCAGAATTGAACCGGGCAGCATCACCAGACCGGACTGGGTGGCTTTCAGCCCCACAACGGATTGTAGGTACAAGGGCAGGAGCGAGAACGTTCCGAACATGGACAGCGCGATGATCGCCATGATGGCGACGGACACCACGAAGTTGCTAGACAAGAACACACGCAGGTCTAGCAGGGCGCCGTTACGTTTTTGCAGAGATAGCTGACGCAAAACGAACAGCACCAAAATCACAAGGCTGGCGCCAAGAATCGTCCATGTTCCAACAGGTGAGGAAAGGAACCCGCCCAGCGCTACCACACCGGAGCCACCGGAGGCAGATTCAGGTGAGGACACCTCGGCGGCGGAACCACCCTTTGCGAACTGATTGAGCGCAAACACGATCCCGCCAAAGGCGAACGCTGACAGCACCACGGAGAGCACGTCGATGGGCGCGGTGGTGGTCTCACCCAGGTTGGCGAGCCAGCGCCAACCCAGGATCAGCGAGATAAGAGCGATGGGCAGGACGATGCCAAAAAGCCAGCGCCAGCCCAGGGTGTCCAGCACGATGCCAGACATGGTGGGGCCCAGGGCGGGGGCCAGAGAGATGACCATGCCGACTCGGCCCATCATGCGTCCTCGCTGGTGAGAGGGCACAACCTCCATCATGGTGGTCATGAGCAGGGGCATCATGATGCCGGTTCCGGAGGCTTGGATGATGCGGCCAGCCAGGAGCGGGAGGAAGCCGTGGGACAGCATACACACGGCGGTTCCCAGGGCGAAGAGGCTGGCGGCGGCCAGGAACACTTGACGGGTGGTGAAGCGTTGGATGAGGAACCCGGTGGTTGGGATCACCACTGCCATGGTGAGCATGAATCCGCTGGTGAGCCACTGGCCTTGTTCGGGTGGGATGCCCAGGGTTTCGTTCAGGGTGGGAATGGCGATCGCCATGGTGGTTTCGTTGAGGATCGACACGAACGCGGCGACGAGAAGTAGCCAGATGGCACGCATTCCGGCAGGGTCGATCGCATCGTTGCCCTGGTTGGAGTGATTATTGGAGTGACTGCGGTCAGGGCCAGATGAGTTGTTGTGACGACGCGATAGCACAAACAAACTCTACGCCACCGGAGACTTGGTTACTGGGTGATGCTCAACACGCGCCGAACACGTAGCTAAAAAAGATCCAGCCCACTCCCAACGAATGTCGGGGCGGGCTGAACGATTGCATTAAGTATAAGCCCCGCCCGCACCACCTACGCACGTGAAAACGCGAGTAGCCCATCCGCCCGGTAAGCGTTGATGCGCGCGAGCGCTTCGAACAAATCAATGTCATGTCTCATGGACAGAGCAAAGGCCGCGCGGACGCTCGCGAACATGTCATAGATCGCGACAGTCGCCAGGTCACAAGCAACATCCTGGTCAAAGTCGGCTTCCAAACGCCCGGCCAAGGTTTCGATCAGTGAGCGCTGCACATCGTTGTGGTAGTTGACTGACATTTGCGCCAGCTGCGGCTCCCGTCGCATCACTTTGCGCTTAAGCGTGCGAATTGACCGGTCCGGAGTCACGGATTCGAGGTACGCCTGCTGCACAACTGCTAGGGATTCGGCAACGTCTTCGTCTGCCGGCCGGTCATGTAGAACTTTGACAAGGGCCACGTCCGAGGCGGGCTCGGCTCCAAGCACCACTGCCTCTTTAGTGCCCCAATAGTTGAAGAGGGTCCGGGCGGAAACACCTGCGCGTTCGGCGATCTGTTCAACCGTGACGTTGTTCAACCCGTGAGCACAGACCAGTTCGAGTGCCGCGCGGTGCATGGCGTCGCGGGATTCGCGTTTGCGTTTTTCGCGTAGACCCTGGGGTTGTTTGTGAGTGTCCATGTTTTTCCTCGCACTCATGCTAGACAAGCACCTGTTCACGCGTGGCATTCGTTCCCCGGCTCAGTGACGCACTCAGTGGGGCGGTCGGGCGCAACACAAGCGTTTCGTTCGTCACAATTTTGGGTCCTACTACTTCACTTTTCAACCGACCAGGCATAAGCTCAAATCGTCACAAACTTTCACAGACTGCAAGTTTTTCAGGACGGAGTTCATGGTCGAACCTTCCCACGCACCACAAACCGGCGAATCTACCCAAAGTGCAACGCGTCGCACCCGCTTAGAGCTGCCTGATGAAAACACCGCGCCTGAAGCCACCGACCACAACCTTGTAAACATTGACTCCACCGAAACACCGCGCGAGTTCACGGGGCTTGACCGTCAAGGCAAACTCGTCATCGCCGGGCTGATGCTGGGAATGTTTGTGGCCGCGATTTCCCAAACCATCGTGGGGCCTGCGCTGCCACGAATCGTCGCTGAGCTCGGTGGCATGGAGCACTACTCGTGGATCGCAACGGCTGCGATGCTGATGTCTGCCGTCACCGTGCCGGTGGTGGGAAAACTGTCCGACATGTACGGGCGCAAGCCCTTCTACATCGGCGGTCTGGTGGTGTTCATGCTGGGAGCAGCGCTCGCCGGGATGGCCACTAACTTCTGGTTCCTTGTGTTCGCTCGCGCCCTCCAGGGCGCGGGGATGGGAACCCTCATGCCGCTGAGCCAAACGATCATCGGAGACATCATCCCACCTCGGCAGCGGGGTAAATACCAGGGGTTGATGGGGGCGACGTTTGGGATCGCCTCGGTCGCGGGGCCCCTCTTGGGCGGCTGGGTGACGGACACACTGGGGTGGCGCTATTTGTTCTACCTGGCGCTGCCCATTGGGGTCGTGGCCCTGGTGTTCTTGGCAAAGTTCATGCACGTGCCTCAGCAACGGTCGCAGGGCAAACTAGACTACCTGGGCATCATCACCCTGACGCCGGGGCTGGTGATTGGGTTGCTGGCGATCTCGTGGGGTGGAAACACGTATGAGTGGTCCTCGCCGGTGATTCTTGGCATGGGTGCCGTTTCCGTGGTGTTGCTGGCCGCGTTCGTGTGGGTTGAAACCCGGGTGGAAAACCCGCTGATTCCGTTGCGCATGCTGCGGAGTTCTACGGTGTCGCTGTCGATTCTGGCGTCGTTCTTCATTGCGGTGGCCATGTTTGGGGCCATCATTTACATCCCGGTGTATGCGCAGGGCGTGTTGAGTGTTTCGGCTACGCAGTCGGGAGCGATTCTGATTCCGCTGAACGTGGCCATGATTGTGACGTCGATTCTGATGGGCATCGTGATCACCAAGACCGGCAACTACAAGGTGATTTTGATTCTGGGTGCCATGATGCTGCTGGGCGGGTATGTACTGTTGTCGATGCTGACGTGGCAGTCGAACCTGTGGGATCTCACGCTTGCGATGACGGCTGTGGGCATGGGCTTGGGCATGTCCATGCAAACGTACACCCTGGTGGTGCAGAACGCGGTTGACCGCACTGAGCTGGGAGTGGCAACCGCAGCGGTGCAGTTCTTCCGCAACGTTGGTTCCACGATTGGGATTGCGGTGTTGGGGTCGATCATGAGTGCAGCGATGGTGCCCAAGATTCAGGAACACCTGCCCGCAGGGGCCAAGGAGATAGGCGGTGCGATGGGTGCGGACTCAGGGGTGGGTTCGGCTTTGGATCCGTCAAAGCTTGAGTCCTTGCCAGGGCCAATTGTCGATGCCATTCATCAGGGCATGGGTGAGGCGATGCACTTGGTGTTCGTTAGTGGCGTGCCGTTTGTTGTGGCCGCCCTTGTGCTGGCGTTGTTCGTCAAGCAGCTGACTCTGCGGACCACCCACTAGGGGGGTTTGGCTCTGGGGTGGCCGCTCCCGAGGTGGTTGCAGGCCTGCCGCTCCCGGGGTAGCAGAAAGTTGGCCCGCACCTCCCGAACCGCGACCTGCCAACATGAACTGATTTCTCAGAACACCTGACGGGAGCGCGTTCAAGGGAAGTGCGGGCCTTTCTTGTGCCGAACTTAGCTGTTGCGACGGCGTGTAGCTGCAAGGAGCGCAGCACCAGTGACAACGAGCAAGCCCGCAGTCAGGCCGATCGGCAGGACCGAAGCACCCGTACGCGGCAGGAAGCCGCCGTTGTTGGAAGCGGAGCCGTTTGAGCCAGTGCTGTTGGAGCCGTTCGAAGTGTTGTCACTTGAACCGCCCGAGGTGTTTTCCGCACCGTTGTCCGAGCCGCTTTCGTTGGCATCGCCAGGGGTTTCAGTCTGATTGTCATCAGGCGTACCGCTGTCGTCAGTATCGGACTCACCAGGCTTGTCCGGGTCATGTGGTTCCTGCGAAGGATCCTTACTGGGGTCATCACCAGGTTGTTCGCCCGGCTCCTGTGACGGCTGCTCGCCTGGCTCCTGTGACGGCTGCTCGCCGGGTTCTTCACCTGGCTCCTCACCAGGCGCTTCCGACGGTGCCTGCGTAGGCTCCTCGCCTGGAGCCTGAGTGGGGGCCTGCGTAGGCTCTTCACCCGGGGCTTCCGTCGGAGGGGTTGAACCGTCACCGTCATCCCCACCAGACTTGTGGTCTACGACGAACGTGAGGCGTTGGGTCTTCGCAGTCGCGTCGCCACCCGCGCTTCGCGCACCGCCGGTCACCTGCTTAGCGCGCGCCGTCACATCGATCGTGTACGTCCCAGGCTTGGTGAATGCCCATGCGGTGTGCATGTGCGTGCCGGGTGGGAGTGGAATGTCAGAAGCCTTGTCGCTCGACGCGTACATGGTCTGAATGGCGCCAAGGTTTTCTGTGTAGGCAAACCACTTGCCACCCTCAGGCACACTCACTGGGGTGAGTGTCATCGTCGCGCCCTCAGGGTACTTCTTTCGGTCAAGGGTTTCGCTTGAGAAACCTGGCCACACGCGACCTGGCTGTTGAGCCTGCGGAAGAATGTAGAACTCAGCGCCTTTGGGACCAAGCACGTCGTAGCTTGGGTCGGCAAGCACGTCACCTTCACGCTTCACTTTCGCAAGCTTGGTCACTTCCAGGGTCGTTGAGTCGATCGTGCGAGTCACGGACTCCGGGGCGTGCTGACCCGAATCGTCGCCAAGCGCCACTGAAAACTCTCCGTTGACGTCCATGGCGCGCAAGTCCACGTGCCCTTTGTTGATAGTGACAGGCGTGTCCAAGAGCCCACCGTCTGAACCGTCGTTCCCGTCACCAGGGTCAGGCGTTTCGTTATCCTCACCGGGGTCAGGCGTTTCGTTGCCCTCACCTGGGTCTGGGGTGGTGGTAGCTCCGCCGTCAGAGAACTGCGTCTGGACAGGTTTGCCCGTGCCATTCACCTGTCCAAGGTCAATGGTTTCCGTATTGCCAATGGTGGCGCGCGGCTGCGGCTCCAATGTCAGCCGTAGCGTGTACTCGTCCCCCTTGCAGTATTCGCGATCTACCTGGAGACTACGACGCCCAGGACCACTTACGACATCAACCGAACAGGTCGGTTCGTCGAAGCCTTTTTCGTAAAAGCCACCGGTCACGTTGTAGATGAGCGAGTCATCTGCGGGTTTCGTGCCGATTGTGACGAGGTTGCCGTCACCTTGCGTGTGCGCGTTGACGGACACGTCACGCGAGCTGACTTGCACTTCGCCTGTGGGGAAGTCACCGGCAGGTGCGTCGGGAGTTTCCATGGGGAATTGCCCTGCAGCCTGTGTGGTCACTGCCTTTTGCCCGGTGCTTGTTGTCAGAGGCGCACTGACCCAGCGTGCAGCACCCTTGGTGGGCACGAACACGGCCTGGAATGCCGAGGTGTTGGAGCCAATCATTTCGCTCCACGTTGCCTTGCCACCTTTGACGGGGACTTCAGCGAGGTGGTAGCCGTCGATGTAGAACACGACCGTGCCTTCAGCGGCGTCGTTACCGGCGTTGAAGGTGAGGTCGGTGAGGTTCTTGTCGCCGTCGTTTTCGCTACCTGCGTGTGGGGCGATGGTGAAGCTCGGAGCGGAAGGTCCGGTGACACCTGCGGCCTTGTCGTAGGCGGTCTTCACGTCGCCGAGTTTTTCATCTGCAGGGTTCGTACCGCCCACGCGCCACACCAGCGTGGTGGGTTTCGAGGCAGTGAAGGCACCATCAGACATCCGCGCACTTGCGTCGAAAGTGACTTCGTAGCGACCCGGCTTGGTAAACGTCGTGATGTTGTGGGTGTGCGTACCTGGGTCGAGCCACACGGTACGTGAAACCTTGTCGTGGGAGGAGAACAAGCGAGTTACGGGCAAGTTCCCGAACGTCGAGTAGTTGAACATGTTCATCTCACCGGGGCCGTTGAAGCCCACGAGTTCCAAAGCGAAGTTCTTGTCACGGAACTTTTCAATAGGAACTGCCGTGTCAGCGCCAAAGCCTGACCAAATGGGGCTGTTGCCGGGCCCTGGGACCTGTGGCGCCATGTAGAGAAGCTGGCCGTTCTTGCCAAGGAAGCTAAGGCGGTGGTCGTCAGTGACCGGGAAGATGTAGTTCTGGCTACCGTCGTCGTTGTAGCCACGGCCCACCCAGTTGGCGGTCTTGTCGAGCGGAGCTGTTTTCCCGTTGGCCTGTGAGTTGATGTCGAATGTGTTCGACGCTTTGTTCCAAAAAACTTTGGGCGCGTCAATGTGTGCCTTCGTCTCGACGCTGCGATCGTCATCTGGCCCCGCAAAGGCAGGGACAGTGGCGAACGAAAAAGCAGTGATCGCAACAGCCGCGAGCGAGGCACAAGCGGCACGAAGTGCGCGCATGAACCCCTCCTTTAGTGGTAAGAAATCTCGCTGACACGAGCCAGCGAAATAACATTATTTTGACACAAGGATCCTTGCCGCATAAATAAGTGCCCACGAATGCTATGCAGGACCGCTTATACGCCGTGCTGAGCCGATAGGCGGGTGGGTGAAACGCACCAAAATTTCACTTAGAAGCACCTACCGTTCACCCTCGTTGTATACGTTCAAGCCAGGAGAACTCCCAGACGTAAGTAGCGAGGAACGCGCATGACCCTGTTTAGTGAACCGATCATGATCGGTGTCGTCGCTGTTGTGGCGGTTGTTCTGCTCATGCTGGCTGTGAAAGCGTTCCGCTCTACAAGCAGAGATGACGCGGAAGTTCACGAGTTGGAATCGTTGGCCATCCGGGGAACGAACAAGAGGAAATCCGGCGTGCTCGCGTCTTGCACCAAAGCCGTATTGCCCGTGGGCTTTCGGAACCACCCTCACCAGAGCTTGAGCACTACGGTGTGACCGCTCAGTTCTCAAGAATGTCCACGTGGGCATGGTGATTCCTGTTGTGAAGTACCTGCCACAGGACCACTCGAAGTTTATGATCGACGTTCCCTTTAACCCGTAAGATCCCTTTCAATAGCGCGTGTGAGGTCAGGAGCATTCATGACAAGTGTGAGCGATTTTCAAGCGGTCGCAGCTCGGTACTCCCGTGAGTGGCCGGCTGAGTTTCTGCGCCTGGTAGCAGACGGAATACTGGACGCGCCGGCGGGCGGGGAGGCCATTTCCCTGCTGCACTTCAGCACGAACTTTGAGCTGCTCGACCTCACCCAGATTGCCAAACAGCTTGACATGATGGCCGAACCGGATGATTACCGCCACATTGACCCTGACCTGGGGCTCTTGCCTTTCGCCATGGAACCCGGCGGCAATCTGTGCTGTTTTCTTACCCAGCGGGTACACGGCGACTCCGCTCCCGTGGTTGTGCTAATCAACGACGAAGATGAAGACGAATATCTTGCCGACGATCTTGCGGGATTCATTTTCTCTGACATGGTTACATCCGCCAGCGAATTCTATGATGATGACTGCCTGGGTGAAGGCAACCCTGCGGAGAACGCACAGGCATGGTTAGCGAAGTACCGGCAGTACATGAAGCCTGAACAGGTGAGCGCGTTAGAAGACCTGTTCGCGAACCCGGTTGAGGAACGCGACGACGATTCGCTGGGTTTTATCAGCTATGAGGACGCAGAAGAGCTGATCGCACGCGTCCTGGGCGGTGGCGCTCGTGACGAAGAACTGGTGTTGTGGGAGCGCGACATTTAACCACGTGAATTCAGAACGGCCGGTTGCTACCGGGTGGGCAGTTGTTGGTGCGACACACTACGGGTGGGGCTGAGCCATTCGAGGCTCCCCCACAAGATGCCACGTTTTACGTGTGGGAACTGCCCGACGGTTGGAAGGTCGTGCAGGTAGCCAAACGCACGGCGTAGGAGCAGCTAAAAACCCCCTACTTCTTCAGGGTCAGCCTCGGTAGCGACTTCACGATCTTCACCGTCTCCACACTCACATGGGCGACCTTCTTAATAAGCTCCACAATGTAACGCGGGTTCCCGCGCTCCAACCCCCAGTCATTAGGGTCGTTGACAATCCCGGACGCCTTATCGGTCTTCACCTGATACCGATCCAGAATCCACTCCAACGCCGAACGCGACCCCAACACATACTCGTGCGCCTCATCCGGGATACCCGTCAACGTGATGTTGTCGTTCACCACAATCTGACTCTTGTCAGGCGTACGCGCCTTCCCGCCCCAACGCAACTTCTTCACCCGATAAAACTCAGGATCACCGTCGTCACCCAAGACGGTTTCTTCACCCAACGGACACTCCGGCTGCTCCTCATAGCGGATGTGCAACTCAAGCAGGTGTTCACCCGCCTCCACGAACTTTCGGAAATCCTCCGAGGTGTCCGGCAACGGAATCCTGGGCAACTGCCTCTTCAGGTCCGCCGCATACGTAGTGCGGTACTGCTCCGAATGCAACAGCGCGTAAATGCTCGCGAAAATATCGTCCTTCGTCACATCCGCACCAAACGCCGCCCGGTAGCGGGCCAGCGCATCATCGGAAATATTGTCGAGCCTACGGTAACCGTTCACCACGGTGTCACTCGTCGGTTTCCCGCCGCCGAGGTCGAACGCAGCTTGCGCTTCCCCCTCGCCTAAGCCTTCCGCGAGTTTCTCGTACGTGAACCGCGGGAAGAATTGGCCACTCCCACTGCCCCAAAGCGCGAGGTCGACGATGGTGTCAGCCGCCAGCAGCGAAAAGGTGTGGCCCGCTCCTGCAGCCACAACATAGAACCCATAGTTCTCCATCCCCACTTCCGGGAACATGCGTGGTAGCTGGTATATCGCGTCATTCAACTCACGTGAGAAGTACACCTGCTGACGCTGGAATGGACGGTAAGCTCCACCTCGTAAGCTCGAAGATTCGAAGGCGTGCTGTTTCTTTCTTGCAAGGTCTTTAAGCAATCCCAGATTCCAACTGATTCTTGTCGAATCATATTCAACGTGACGCTTTGCCTCCTCGAGGATCTCATTAGCTCTTTTGCTCTCAGGCGTAAATGACTCCAAAGCATCGCTATATGCGACCAACATCGACTTAATATTTCGTGTCAATACTTCCAGAGAGGAGTTGTAGCACCATGCATCTCGGTTGGTTTTTAGACCAGCAGAATATGTCACAAAAAGCGGCGACTGAGTTCTCGTTTCGTTTTTCTCCTTCGAGCCTAAAGGTGAAAACTCTTGAAAGCTTCCCGACGACTGGTTGATCCATTCGCCACGCTCGTTCGGCTCGATTTCAGACCATTCAAGAGTCTGGACATTCGACGCCTCAACGATTTCCAGTTTTTCTTCGCGACTCAGATAATCGCCGATGTCGCGGTAGTGCAGAACGCAGTCACCATTGTGTGCAGGGTCTTTCTCTGCCAGCATGACAGCTACGGTGGCACGGCTTCCCTGCTCAAACGCATTGCCGCCTTCTTTACGGCGCTGCTCACCTGAAGTTCGTGCATTTCCACGAAGGTTGTACACATATAAGTGGTCAAAGTCTTCTAACAAGCTCTTGCGCAGCCCGTCCGCTGAGTTTGAATCGATATAACCACCATTAGTGACATACGCCAAGACACCCTTGTCACCTAAACGGTCTGTGCCCCAACGGATGGCACGAATGTAGGAGTCAAACAGACTGATTTTCAGTTTTGCAGAAGAAAGCCCTGCGTAACTTTCTTCAATCCGCGCGTCGAGAGTTGCATACTTTTGATTCGCGTTGTTGTCATTCGCGTTCGACTGACCTACAGAGTACGGCGGGTTACCGATGATCACTTGGATCGGGTTGTTCAACTGACGCACCGCGCGGTCGTTGTTCTGTGTGAACATCTTTGCGTCCAGGGTGTCGCCGTCTTCAGTCATCTGGAAGGTGTCCGTAAGGACGAATCCTTCAAACGGCGCGTACTCACCTCCCACAACACCGTGGTAGGTGGCCTCAATGTTGATCGCCGCCACGTAATACGCCAACAGCATGATTTCGTTGGCGTGCAGTTCATTTGCGTACTTACGAGCAAGGTCGTGTGGGCTGATAATGCCCGACTGGATGAGCCGCACAATGAATGTGCCCGTTCCCGTGAACGGATCGTAGACCGTATCAAGTTGGATACAGGGGCTTGTGGTGCGCGGATGACGCAGATGGGGCGAAACTAGCTCGCCGATAGGGAATACGTGCCGTGGTGCTGGTCGTTGAGTGGTCTGCTCGGGCGGTGTGGATACGCGATCTGGTGCGATCGGGAGGTGGAGTCCGGCGATGTGAACCCCGACCGGCAAGGCTGGGAGCGAGGCGCTAAAAGGTGGGGCGAGTGCCAAAAGGTAGTGCCGGTTGCGGCTTGCTATTAGCCATGATCAGAGCGTGTAGGTACGTGACGCAAAGACAGGATCCGCCGCCATACACTACTCCGATCTGGTGACAGTCCACGCCCGCTTGACCTACCGGCTGACCAGCTTCCTCCTCGAAATCTCGCCGCCGGGGACAGCGTCGAGTGGATGGACGCATTCCGCGCCCAACGTCACGCAGCCATCGTCTTCACGATCACCGAGTGGGAGCAGTACTGGCTGGGTACGCGTGTGGATCCGCGAACATTAGAAACGGATGTAATACTGACAAGCACAGCTGTGCATCCCCTATTTGAATGAACAAGGAGTCAAGAATGAAGTTATATTCTATTTACAGTAAACTGCTTAATTCAGAGTCTTACATAGAGCTGATGAATAGCGATAGAACGGAAATACAATTTTATTTCTTATATGACGAAGGCGAACTAAATACGAAACCTAAATTTAGAGGACAGGAAGGTTTCAGTACTAAGAATATTAAACTTACCGATAAATATGACAGCATAGATAGTCTGTTGGTCTTTTCTACTGATTTTTATGAAAAAATGAGTCTTCTACTCGAAGGCGAAATGCAGTTTTCTGAAGCAGAGCTAATGATAGGTGGTGAGATCATTAATTGTTATATTGGGAAAATAACCAACATTCAAAGCATTTTAAACGAAGAGAAATCAGAATATGATGAGTGGCTAGGGGATGAAGATGAGCCTTTTGTAGAAACGCCAGTATTTATGAAGGAGATTCGCAATACTGTTTATTGCGTTAGAAACACATCCCGACAACATATCGTAGGATTTACAGAGCTGTTTAAACAACAGGTAGAACAAAAAGGTTTAAAAATTGATTTTCAAGAGGTTAAACAATAATTTATTCGACTCTCTGATTTAACGGGACCTAATCAATGCCATAAGGAGCATTAAACCTAATGATGTGCAGCTCATACGCGATGAATAACTAACGACGTGATCGGTGCCGCACAGAATCCTTCAAAGATTTCTTGACGACGAACCAAAACGCTGCGGGAGTGGAAATCCGTCTTGCCGGTGGGGTCACACATCGAGTTCCAATTCAGAATTGAGCCAACCACGGACACAATGCCCATGATCAAAGTCGCCCACTCTCAGTGGGCCCGCAAAGAAGCTGTAATCTGCCCGCTGTTTTACGAGCAAGGTCGTGCGGGCTGATGATGCCTGACTGGATGAGTCGCACAATGAATGTGCCCGTTCCCGTGAACGGGTCCAGCACGTGAACGCCTTCGTCCGTGAGCCCCTTGCCAAAGTGCTTCTTTGACAACTGATCCACTGACCGCAAAATGAAGTCGACAACCTCAATCGGGGTGTAGACAATGCCTAAGGCTTCGGCCTGCTTGGGGAACGCCTTCTTGAAGAAGTTTTCGGACAGCTCCGTAATGATTCGCTGTTTGCCAGAAGCATTGTCGATGCCCTCGGCACGACGGGCGACCGACGCATAGAATCCGTCAAGCTCATGGGTTTCAGCACGCAGGTGATTGCCCTCCAACACCTGCACCATGGAATCCAACACCCGACTCACCGGGTTGTGAGCCGCAAAGTCATAACCCTCAAACAGCGCATCAAACACGGGCTTTGTGATGATGTGCTGGGACAACATGGACACCGCATCAACGTCGGTGACCCCGTCATTGAGGTTCGCCCGCAACGCCTTAACGAACTGCGCGAACTCACGCTCCACCTCGGCGGTGGGGTCATCAAAGACCAGCGAGCTAATACGGTCAGTGTGCGCCTGAGCGATCTTGGCGATCTCACCCGACCAGTTCTCCCAATACTCACGGTCCCCGACCTTCTCCACGATCTTGGCGTAGATCGAGTCATTCCAATCTTCGAGCCCAGGGAACTCCAGCGCGAGCTCGCCCTGCGCAAACTCATCTGGGTCGACAACGACGACCTTCCCGTCGTCGTCAACCGCGACCGTGTCCACCTCAATCTTGGAGTCGCGGTTCTGTTGCAGGTCGATCTTGTTGATGATCGCTTCAAAGCGGTCATCGTGCGAGCGCAAAGCGTTGAGCACCGACCAAATGACCTTGTAACGCTTGTTGTCTTTGAGCGCCTGTTCGGGGGTCATTCCTGCAGGGATCGTGACCGGAAGAATGATGTAGCCGTAGTCTTTGCCTTCGGCACGGCGCATAACGCGCCCAACCGACTGAACGACGTCAACCTGGGAGTTGCGCGGGCTGAAGAACCCAACGGCATCGAGCGTGGGAACATCGACGCCTTCAGACAAGCAGCGCGCGTTCATCAGCACACGAGCTTCCCTGGGGTCTTCAGGGCTTTCAGCCAACCAGCGCAGGTGACTGTTGCGCACAGCAACGTTCATGCTTCCGTCGACGTGCTCGGATTTGATGTTGAGGTCCGCGGCGTTCGCTTCACTACCTTCAGCGAGTTCTTGTAAAACCAGTTCCAGTGAGCGTGCAATCTTTTGCGATTCGCGGATATTCGAGGCGAAACCGACCGCGCGTTTCAGTGGGAGGCGGGCACTGGTTTCGTTGGGTTCGCTGGGGTCAGCGGGTGCGGCCGGGTCAGCACCTCGGGTGGTCATGCCTTTCCAGAAGCCCACGAGTTTGGCAACGTCGTCGATTTTCAGCTGGCCGTCTTCGTCGCGGAGCACGTTCTGCATGTGCTTGTTCACCGAATCTTCGTGAACAGCCAACACGATCACTTTGTAGTCCGTGAGCAGGCCACGTTCTACGGCATCGCCAAAGCCTAAGCGGAAGAACTCAGGGCCGTAGAGCGCTTCGTCATCCATGGAGGCCACAACAACGGACTGTTCGTCCGCTTTCTTGCGGGTTGCTTCGTCGAACACGCGCGGTGTAGCCGTCATGTACAGGCGTTTGGCTGAGTGGATGAAGTCCTGGTTGTGGACCTTGGTGAACGCGCTTTCCTCTTTACCAGCCAGGTTGGCGCCCGTTGTGCGGTGAGCTTCATCGCAGATCACCAGGTCGAAGTCAGGCAGGCCCTCTTTTTGGGCTTGGGCGATTACGTCGATCGACTGGTACGTAGAGAACACAATGGTGCGTCCACCCAGGCCTTCAAGGCGGGCGTATCCGGCGAGAAGCTGAGCGGAATCTGTGGTGGCAGGGATCAGGAGATCGATTGTCGACACATCCGCGTCAACGTTCTTACCCACCTTGGTGTCCGAACACACGGCGAAAGCGTCGAATGGGTTGGTGGCATCGCGTTTCCACTCAGTGAGTGTTCTTTCTTATGAAATCCCTGGTCAGACAGCTATCGCAATTCCAAAAATTTCTTGTTCACAGCAGTCTGTGAATGTAGATTGTGAGCTTTCTCGTACGGAATAAATCCTGGTTTCCGGAGGTTCCACTTGATGAAGGGCGACTAGAGTCCCCTTCAAGGTCCAGATTTCGCACCACCGGCAACAGGCATAACCCCCGAACAAAGGGGCATGCTGAGGAAAAAGAGAAAAGGGAACAGGCGATGACTACGTGGTACGAGATCTACCCACTTAGCACCCAGCGTGACTTCTGGGCCGTGCCCATGTGGGAGGGCAAGCCTGAACTCGGTTCACCCACCCTTGAAGACGGCAGAGAAGTCAAAAATGTCATTGCCGACGGGAAACTCGACGAAATCCCATTCCCCATCTGGTTCGAACGCTCCACGTACAGCCGAGGCAAACGCCGCGGCGACATCCTCTGGGGCGGCCCGCCCACACTCGTCTCTCGCAGATTCGCCCAGGCAGTCGAAGAGCTCGGTGTTACCGGCTGTTCCACCTACGAAGTCGACCTCTACAGTCTCAACGAAGGCAAAGTCGAAGGCTACATCGGGTTTGCAGAAAACACCCGAGGCACCAGCGAAATCAGCTCCTACGCCTGGCTCGAAAAACACCACAGCTACGCCTGGATCATCAGCGAGCGCGTACTGACCGGCCTTCATGAACGCGGCATCGACATGTTCGACGTCAAAGGAGTCTTCACAGAAAAATCCCGCTTCCCCACACTGCCAAACACACCCTAGACGCAGCGCGCGGGCACCACCTCGGGCGGCTCCCCTGCCCACCCACTGTGCGTCTGCCTCGGCCTACCCCCATAACCACACTGTGCCGGTTTCCTGCCTACTCGTGCTTTCCGAGCCAACCACGCGCGAAGCGTGCAGGAGGTAGGGGGATACGGATCTCTACAGCTGGCGCGCTCCTTAGCGGGCGGGGCCAACCGTGCACAAAAACGCCGAATCAAACAGGGTGTTGACCCGTTCGGGCGAGTTTGCTTGATTTTTAGCTGGGCAACCAGTCTTCACCAGGTTGGATGGCCCGCTGCTGGATCACGTCGATTGTCAGGTTGGTCAACTGGTGATCGATGCTGAAATCAATCCTGGCTTTGTCGATGAGCCGACCGGTGACGACAAAGCTCACGGGAAGATCGCGTTTGGGGTATCGGTCGTATAGTCGGGCCCCTTGTTGATCGGGCTTCACCGACGCATTGACGTGTACGGAACTGACCGACCAGCATCCGGCGGTTTCATTGAACACGAAGGGCGCGATTTCGTCAGTGCCGGTTAGGGAGTTGAACATTCCTCGAAGCCCCTTTGTCGCGGGCCGAGATGCGTTGGGGTTACCGTTCAAAGGCGGAGAAGTACGGCTGAGTTCCTCGGTTGCGAGACCGACATAATACACATGGAGCACATCGTCGCGCCGGGCGTCAACATCCAGCAGCAACGGAATACGTACCAGCATGTGTTAATCCTACGAAACTCATCGCCCTCCGCACCAGGGCACAACGCCCTTGGGAGGGGCACTCTCATGGCTAAAGACGGCGCCGATATTGGTGATGGTGCGGGGCTTCCTCTTCGATGCCTTCCAGGATATCTGCGGCGGCTTCGTCGATTTCTTCATCCGTAAAGCACAGCCGCGACGTCGCTGTAGGAGACCAGCCGCCCGGGCGGCACCAGCTCCACTGTGCGCAGCACCAACTCGGTGAGGGTCTCGCTCATCGGTCGACGCTACCGCTGTCGCCAGACGCTACCCCTGTCTGCAGGCGCTACCACTGTGTGTAAAGCCCGCCGGTATGCGGGCGGGGTCTGAAGCGGACGGTAGCTTCTGGAGCCAACGGCAACGTCAGCGAGTCGGAGCATCAGGAGTACGCGCAGCGAGGATCTTCACCAAGGCGTGAGTGCCGACCGAGATGGCCGGGACCAGCAGGACGGCGGTGAGCATCCAGATTCCCAGGCTCACGAGCATCTCGGAGGCTCCGGCCTGCACCCCCGTCGCCCATGTCAAGACGAGCACCACGGCCACGACTGCTGCCAGTAGAGCGATCCAGCGCCAGGGTGAGGGCGACACCCTGCGCAGCTCGCGCAGCAACTTCGTCTGCCACCAACTGGCAATCGCCAGCAGCACCAGACACAGCACCAGCATCGTGCCGAACGCGACCCAGACCGCGAGGACCCTGTCGCCCGGCCACGGCATGGTTAGCGCGGCGAGCACCAGCCCCATTAGCAGGCAACCCAGGTGCAGGATTATCCAGAGGAACGGAACCTGCTGCTCAGATGTCCATCGAGGGTTTGCGTCGAAGATCATTGGCCCATTATCTCACGCCCTGAGTCCCGGGTCCTGAACCTGTCGGGTGGTACCGTTTCTGGAATGGTTCGTGGAGGAGAAGGGCAACCTTGAGGACGCCGAGACTGCAGTGCGGGGCGTCCACTCATCGACGAGTGCCATCCAGTTCAATGTTGCGGCCGACACCAATCTTGCTACCGTGAACGCTACCTATGACGACGCCCGCATCTTACGCACCGACAGACTCGCCACCGCAGAAGCATTCTTCAACCGCCGCGGCCCTCTAGCCCTGGTCATTGGCCGATTCGTTCCCATCGTGCGCACCTACGTGCCCGTCGCAGCCGGCACCGCCCAAATGCCGTACCGCAACTTTGTCTTCTGGAATGTAGGCGGGGCCCTCGCATGGGTGGGTTCAATGGTGCTGATCGGCGCCCTCCTTGGCCACATCCCAGGCATCACTCACTCGATCGACGGGATCATTCTCCTCATCCTCGGAATCTCCATGCTCCCCGTAGCAATCAGCGCCACCACCTCATACATCAAGAAGCGACGCGCCACATAACGCTCCCCGCCCACCATCCGCAGAATCTATACACTTTCCGTATGAACACGCTTCCCCATCGTTCTGTTGTGCTGGCTATTGCCTTCTGCGCCCTGTTCGCACTTTTCACACCAGCCATTGCTGCAACGCCAGCCCACGCTGCAACACCTCGGCAGGCCACCAGCCAGATCAACGCCGCGGCAAAGAAACACGCAAAGCAGCTAGGCAAAGCAACCGGCAGCATCCGCTGCGGCCTCCCCCGAGGTGGCTGTTACCGCGCCTTTACAAACGGCTCCATCCACTGGTCACCTAAGACCGGCGCCCACCCCACCTGGGGTGGCATCCGAAACGAGTGGAAACGTACCGGCTGGGAACGCGGCAAACTCGGCTACCCAGTCTCCAGCGAGCGTTGCGGCCTGCGTGGCGGCGGATGCTACCAGAAGTTCCAAAACGGCTCCATCCACTGGTCGCCTAAGACCGGTGCCCACGCCACGTGGGGTGCGATCCGCTGGATCTGGAAGAACAACAACTGGGAACGCGGCAAGTACGGCTACCCCACGGGTAGTTCGTGGATCGGCAACGACGGGAAACTCCGCCAGAAGTTCCAACGCGGAACCATCACCACTGGCGTGCTCGCATACGGTCTCCCGCACGGAATCAAACCCAAAGGCGGCCGGCAGCTCGTCGTCGCACACACCTCGGCTCGATCTTCCAAAACCGGCACCGTAGAACTGTGGGAACTCCGCAACGACGAACGCTGGCACCGCACACACACCTTCAAAGACGCCCGGTTCGGGTACAAGGGACTGGCGACCGCCTCGGACAAGCGGGAAGGCGACGGCAAGACGCCCATGGGGCAATACCGCATCCCATTCACCTTTGGGACCAAGGCAAAACCCAAGGGTACAAGGATCGAATACCGTCGCGCCGACCGCAATGACCAGTGGTGTGCACGGTCCGGCTCGCGCCACTACAACACCTGGATGAACGCGCCCAACGGTAATTGCCCCGCAAAGGACGCCGAGGTGTTTTCGACAATCCCGCAGTACAGTCACGTGGCCGTGGTGGACTACAACTCGGCTAGAAAAGCGGGGCGGGGTTCGGCGATCTTCGTTCACAAGCACGGCAAGGGATCGACCGCCGGGTGTGTATCCGTGACCGAGAAGCAGATGGTCACGCTGGTTACCTGGTTGCGGCCGCAGTACAGCCCTCGGATTGTGATCGCTCCCCGAGGTGAACTGAAGAAGCAGTAGACGTGTGGGGTTTGGGGCCTCAGGTGAGCTAAACCCGTTTACTCTACAGACCTCGAATGAACTTGCCCCTGAAAGTTGGACTGGTTTTATTTTAGGCGGTTAGGGCTTGAAGGGTTTGGTTTCGGTATTGCATGGGT
>NZ_JASPDO010000031.1 GCF_030230605.1 Brevibacterium sp. UMB1308A | reverse complement strand
GCGATGATGAAAACAGGCACCCTATACGAGCCCCGCACCCCGACCGCGGCTTGACAAACACCATAGGGACACCCCCCGGTAGTCCCGCACGTGTGTCCGTGTGAGGCAGTTGAGGAAGATGTTGCGGTGGACGACCGGGACACCGAGCTCGTCGAGGACTCTGACGCTGTCGGACTTCGATGTCGGTTCGATCAGACGAGCGGCTACGATCTGGAAGGAGGCCTCATCTGTCGACGGTGTCAAACCCGAGCTTGGTGTACTCGCTGCGGATCACGTCGATGCGGATGCCGGCCCTACTGTACTTCACGATCGCTGCCGTCGTGCGCGGCTTCTCCGCAGTGTCGAAGTCGAGTGTCGCCTGGGCGGGATCACGCAGTTTAGCTTTGCCTGCCTCGACGAAAGTAGCGAGGTCCTCGGGGGTGTGGGCCGATCCGAGATGCTCGACGATCCGATACTTCCCGCCGGTCTTGTCAGCGATCTGCACGGCAGTAGCGCCCGACACGGTGCGTACCTTGCGCACGAATGGACTCATGCCCCCATGATTCGGGCCGGATTAGTTACCGGAGCTCGACTATCGCGACGTCCTGAACAGCACGTACACACCCCGAAGCCACGAAACCCTCACCTACTTGTGCAAGTCAGGTCAAGCGACAGTCACACAGGCACGGCAACTCTCCGGTCGCACAGTTCTCAACAGCCGTGGCCTACCCTACGCACGTCATGCAGTCCACCAGGACCGGACGATCTTTTTCTGCATCTCGGCTTGCGACCACTCACTCCCCCACGCTCCCCACCTCCAGCAACCGCTCGATCGCCGCAATCCGGAGGTCGACAACGGCCGCGAACATGTCGTCGCTCGTGGGCGACGGCAGGGAGGCGACCCCGCGCGACAGCGGCACCTCGACGTCCGGCTGCGCCTCCAGCCAGCCGGCGGGAATCGGCTGACCCATCGCTTCGCGCACTGCCGCACTCCCCCGGTCGTAGCGGTAGTCGATGAGCAGCGCGTGGGCGAAGATGTCGGACAGGAACGCGCCCCGCATCGCCAGCGCCCACTCCAGGGACAGCCCAATGTCCGTGAAGAACGTGAGCATCGACTCCGCCAGCAGGAAGCGCGCCGCCGGCACCTCGCTCGGCGTCACCGTCTCATCGAGTGACACGAGCACCGCCCGTGGTATCCGCCGGTACGCCGCCCGAGCCTCCTCATAGCCCTCCCGCAGCGACTCCCGCCAGCGGCTCGCATCCCACTGCGTCCGTGGCAGGCCCTCGACCATCCGCTGCGCGGCCAGATCGACGACCTCCTGGCGATCCCGCACGTGGTTGTACAGCGCCCGCGTCGTCACCCCCAGCTCGCGCGCCAGCCCGTGCATGGTGAGGGCCGGGAAGCCAGCGTCGCCCGCGATCCTCAGAGCGGCCTCGGCGATGTCGTCCCGCGTCACCAGGGCGCGCGACGGACGCCCGCGTCCGCGGCCCGCACCCTGCTCCTGTCGCTCGTCCACCCGCCCACCGTAGCTGTCCCACCAACGCGGGGACAAGTTCTCGCGACATTTAATACATATTCATTGATTTTTAGTAAGGCACACCTTACTATTTGTTCCATGACCACCACTTCGCACCCCGAGACCGCGGCCACGCCGGCCACCACTCCCCCGGACGCCGCAGCCACCCCGGCCACGCCCGCAGAGCCGCCGCTGCCAGCCACCCTGCGCGACGCGATCCGCGAGCAGCGCCCGGCCCTCCTCGCCGCGGGCCTTCTGGCGGTCATGTCCGCCACCTGCTCCCTGGCCCCCTACTTGGCGGTGTACGCGGTCGCCGTCGCGCTCTTCGTCGACGACGCCCCCGGACGCATCCCTGCGATCGCCGGCTGGACCGCCGCCGCCCTCGTGGTCCGCGCCCTCACGTCCGCCGCCTCCGAGCACCTCGCCCACACCGCCACCTACCGCATGCTCCGCCGCCTGCGCCTGCGCATTGTCCAGACTCTGCAGTCGATCCCGCTGGGCCGCGTCCAGGCGCGCTCCGCCGGCCAGCTCACGAAGACCCTCCACGACGACGTCGAGCAGCTCGAGGAAGCCTTCGCCCACGGCGTCCCCGACGGCTCCGCGGCCGCCGCCATCCCGCTCGCCACCACCGCCGTCCTCTTCGCCGTCGACTGGCGGCTGGCCCTCGTCGCACTTGCGGCGCTCGTCCTCCTGATCCTCGTCTCCGCCGTGGGCATGACGCTGGCGCAGCGGAACAACGCGGAGCTCGCCGCGCACGCCACCGTCCTCACCCGCGCCGTCATGGGCTACCTGCACGGCATCGTCGTCATCCGCGGCTACCTGCGCACCGGCTCCGCGTTCGACCACGCGCGCGCCGCCGTGCTGCGCGGCGCGGACCTGCAGCTCAAGGCGGCCTCGGGCCCCGAGCGCTGGCTGGTCGCCGCGATGAGTGTCGCCACCACCCTGGCGATCGCGCTCCTCCTGCCCGCCGCGGGCCTCAGCTTCACCTCTGGCCGCATCGACGCGGGCACCCTGGTGCTGGTCCTCCTCCTGGGCCTGGGCTATCTCACCCCCATCATCGGGCTCGTGGGCACGCTTGCGACGATCCTCACCCGCATCCAGCTGGCCGCCGCCTCCGTCACCGCGCTGCTCGAGGAGCCCCCGCTCCCGGCCCCCGCCCACCCGGCGGTTCCTACCCGCTTCGACGTCGCGTTCGAGGACGTCTCCTTCGCCTACCGCGAGGACACCCCCGTCCTCACCTCCGTCACCCTGCGCGTCCCCGCGGGGACGTCCCTGGCCCTGGTGGGCGCGACCGGCAGCGGCAAGTCGACGCTCGCCCGCCTGCTGGCCCGCTTCCACGACGTGGCCGCCGGCCGCATCCTGATCGGCGGCGTCGACGTCCGCGATATCGCGCCCGCCCACCTGGCCCGGCTGGTCGCCTTCGTCCAGCAGGACGAGCACGTCTTCGCCGCCACTCTGCGCGAGAACATACGCATCGCTCGCCCCGCCGCCACGGATGCGGAGGTCGTGACCGCCGCCGAGGCCGCCCAACTCTCCGAGGTCGCCGCCGCCCTGCCGCAGGGCTGGGACACCCCGCTCCCAGCCGGAGGAGGAACGCTGTCCGGCGGACAGCGGCAGCGGATCGCGATCGCTCGGGCACTGCTGAAGGACGCGCGGATCATCGTCCTCGACGAGGCGACCGCATCGCTGGACGCCGCCACCGAGTGCCGCACCCTCGAGGCCATCGACACTCTCACCCGCGACCGAACGGTGCTGGCGATCGCCCACCGGCTGACGACCATCCGCGACAGCGACAGCATCGCGTACCTGGAGGCAGGCACCGTCGCCGCACAGGGCGACCACGACAACCTCCTGGAGGCGAGCGCCGGCTACCGCGACCTGTGGCGCGCGTACACGAAGGCGACCGGCTGGCGTCTGGAGCCGGTTGCGAGAGGTTGCGGAACCACCAGCGACGAAGTGGCAGCGGTCGCCAGCCCTGGCCACGGCACGGAGCGCCTGGATCCTGGCCACCTCGCGGCCGACGGCGGCGACAAGGGGCACGCTCCCAGCGACGACCTCGGCGACCCCAGCAACAGTGGCCACGACCGCTCAGCCAGCAATGGCCTCGGCGGCGGGGATCCGGCTGCGATCGTGCGGCCGGGGCTGGGACGGATGAGCTTCGCCCGGCAGTGGCGGACGCTGTACGGGCACGCGTGGCGGCCACTGCTCACGCGCGGGCTGCCGCGCATGGTGGCCGAGTCGCTGCTGCGCGGCGCACCGCTCATCGCGGTCGTCGTCGTGGTGCTCGCGGCGATCGGGGCACTGCCGCAGACGGGACTCGTCGGCGCGGGCGGCATCGGTGCGGAATCGCTCGGCACCGTCCTGCTCAATGCGGGCCTCGTGCGGACCGTGACGATCCTGCTGGCGGTGGCACTCGTGCTGCGGCTGCTGGCCTCGATGTGGATGAACGGGCTCATATGGACGCTCGCGGCCCGCGCGAAGGCGGACCTGCAGCTGTCCGTCCTCGACCGGCTGCGGCGGGTGCCGCTGGGTCTGGTCCAGCGGCTCGAGCCCGGCAGGGTCGGGACAACCGTGACCTCCGACGCCGCCCTCATCGACTTCCAGAACGTGCCGCAGCAGGTAGTGGGCGCCCTGGTCCAGCCGGTGCTCGCGACCGTCATCCTGCTGCTGGTCGACTGGCGGCTGGCGCTCGCGGCACTCGTGGGGCTGCCGCTGTTCTGGGCTGCGACGGCTTGGAGCGACCGCGTCTACCACCGAGTTTTCGCGGACGTGCACACCGCGCGACACACGGCGACAGCGGCGATGCTGGAGCAGGCGCGCGGGGCTGCCGTGCTGCGCAGCAACCCGGATTCTGCGATCGCCCGCCGGTACCGCACCGCGATGGAGGATCTCGAGTCCGCCAGCGTCGCGATGTCCGTGCGCGCCACGCCCTCGCTCACGGTGGCGACGATCGCGATCGAGGCCGGCCAGGTCGTGCTCATCCTCGTGGGCTCCGCGCTCTTCGCCGCCGGTGCGGTGCCGGCCACCACCCACGTCCTGTTCCTTTTCCTCACCCTCACGCTCTACCAGCCCATCCAGGAGCTGGGTGCGCTGGCCGGCTACCGCCGGAACCAGCAGCAGATCGCCGCCCGCATCGCCGAAGTGTGGGACGCCCCCGCGCTCCCCGAACCTACCAGCCCCACGGCTCCGGCCGGGACGGACGTCGAGCTGCGGAACGTCACCTTCGCGTACGAGGCGGCCGAGGCCGGCGCACCTGCCGCTGCGACAGGCCGGCCGGGCACGGCGGGTGACACGGGTGCGGGTGGTGGGCACGACCTCGGCTGTAGTGAGCGCACAGTCGCTCTGCGCAGCGCGTCCTTCGTCGCGCGCGCCGGGGAGGTGACGGCGCTGGTGGGGGCCTCGGGGTCCGGGAAGTCGACGATCGCTCATCTTATCGCTCGGTACTGGGACGTGGATGCCGGTGGGGTGCTCATCGGCGGGACGGATGTGCGGGAGCTGGGCAGCGAGGCCGTCTTCGACGCGGTCGCGACAGTGTTCCAGGACGTCTACCTGTTCGACGAGTCCGTCCGCTTCAATGTGACGCTGGGTGCCCCGCACGCCACGGACGCGCAGGTGTGGGAGGCGCTGGTCGCCGCGCAGTGCGACGACGTGGTGCAGGCGCTGCCTCAGGGTCTCGACACCGTGCTGGCGGACGGCGGCGCGGACCTGTCCGGCGGGCAGCGGCAGCGGCTTGCGATCGCGCGGGCGCTGCTGAAGGACTCGCCGATCCTCATCCTCGATGAGGCGGCCTCGGCGGTGGACCCCGGCACCGAGGAGCGCCTCCAGCGGGCGCTTGCCACCCTGACCGCCGGCCGCACCGTCCTCGTCATCGCCCACCGCATCCGCACGGTCGAGAACGCGGACCGGATCGTCGTCGTGGATGACGGGCGAATCGCCGGCATCGGCACGCACGCGCACCTGCTGGACACCTGCCCCGCCTACCGCACGCTGGCACAGGCGCAGGCTGGGGTCTCGGATCCGGGCGCGACCCACATGTCATCGAAGGAGGAGACCGCATGAGCACCCACACCTCGGCCCCGGAGGGGGCCTCGGGGACGCCAGAAGCAGACGGGACCGAGACGGCCGCGGCGACCACGGCCTCGGGCCGAGTCCGCCGGTTCGCGCTCATCGGGGCGCTCTACAGCTCGCAGAACCTCAGTCTGGGGTTCTTCACGTACGCGTTCCTCACGATCGCGCAGGCCCGCGGTGTGCCGCTCGCGGCGATCGGGACGGCCGCCGGCATCGCGACCCTGCTGACGCTCAAGTTCCTGTGGGCGCCGGTCGTCGACCGGTTCGGATCCGCCAAGATGGGGCACTACCGGGGCTGGCTCATCGCGACGCAGACGCTGCTGGGGCTGGGGATCGCGTCGCTGGCACTGTTCGATCCGGCCGGGGACTTCCCGCTGCTGCTGGGGATCTTCGCGGTCCTCTTCGTCCTCGCCGCCACCCAGGACATCGCGGCGGACGCGACGGCGACCCGGCTGCTGCAGCCCCAGGAGCGGGGGTTCGGCAACGGTCTCCAGTCCGCGGGGGCCTCGGTCGCGCAGGTGGTGGGCGGCGGCCTCATCCTGCTGGTCTACCATGCGGCGGGCTGGCAGGTGGCAACCCTGTCGCTGGCGCTGTTCAGCATGCTGCCGCTGCCGCTCATCCTCGGGTGGCGGGAGGATGCGTCGACCGCCACGCAGCCAGCCCCGCACGTGACGCTGCGCAGCGCCCTCGCGTTCTTCTCCCTCCCCGCGGTGCGGGTGTGGTGCTTCGTGACAATCCCCGCGTACACACTGGGGTTCACGGTCGCCTACAACCTGGTGCGGCCGCTGCTGGTCGACGCCGGCTGGACCGAGGGGCGGATTGGGCTCTATGTCGTCATCGGCGGCAGCGGCGTTGGGATCGTCGCGGGGCTGGTCGCGGGCGCGCTCATGACGCGGCTGGGCCGGCGCAGCGCGCTCATCCGGCTGGGGGCGCTGCAGGTCATCGCGACGCTCGCGGTCGTCCCGATGGCGCTGGACATGACGCAGCCGTGGCTGGTCCTCATCGTCGTGGCGGTGGCGAACGCGGCGTTCAGCGCGGCTTTCGCGGTCGTCTACACGATCTCGATGGACCTGACCCGGCCGCAGAGCGCGGGCACGGACTTCACGTTCTTCACGACCGTCGCGAGCATCGTCATGGTCATCGCCGGCGGCGGCGGGATGGCCGCCGCGGGCATGTTCGGGTACCTGCCGGTGCTGGCGGTCGCGGGCGTGCTGGCGGTGGTGGGCCTCGTGATCGCGGCGCGGACTGTGGGCCCGCTGCTGCGGACAGAGCAAAACAGGACTCGAGGCTCAGCCTCAAGTGCTAGCGATTCGGACGATAGAGCCTCCATACGCTCACAGGCAGATCCTCGCCCCTAGAGCGAGTGCGTCGGAACTGGCTCTTCCGGTTTCAGAGTGCGTGACAAGCGCCTGTGCAGGCCCATCCGGTAGCGAAGAGTGAAGCGGCCCTGGGTGAATATAGAAGTTCCTCAACTCGTCTCTCACCCAAGGCCGCACCGTGCAATCTACCTCCCCCGTCGCGCCATGTCCCGTCGCGGACGTCATCTGCCGAACCCTCGAACTCGGCATCCACATCACCGATGACGACGTCACTATCATCGAAGCCACACCACGCGAAGTCCTCAGGAAGCGGATGGGCTCGTTTGATGGCCATGCGAATAACGTCTGCGCGATGGTTATGGAAAGCCTGGTAGTCAGGCGAGTGTCACTCGTCGAAAATAAGCTCGATCGGCTCCGTTTCCCGCAGTTCGTGATCCCAGACATAAAAGCGGTCGTCGCCGGGTAGCAGAACGATCGCGTTGCCCTCCTGGTCCTCGGCGACGGGGACGGCGTTCTGCGGGAATCCGTCGGCTTGGGAGCGCCACGTTTCAGTTTCTTTCACCACGTGATTCGCCGAGCGCCCAAGACGGCGGCGGTCGGAATCGTCATACACCGGGTAGAGGAACCAGTATCCATCGTCGGCGTCGTCGATCTCGCCGCCGTTCTCCGACATCAGACGCTGGCGCAAAGCGTCCGGGAAAGTGCGCCCCAATGCATCCTCAGCAGCGCGGATGCGTGACTCATCAACAGGAAAGGCCATGCGAGAAGTGTGCCACGCCTCAGCCCTCGGCAACACCCTACACCTGCAATAGCGACTCTGTGTGGAGCGCACTAGGGGTACTGTTTAAGCATTAAGCGCCACGAACTCATCAATGGCAACATAAGTTATTGCCTAACGTAACGAACACTCATGACATTCGGCCAACATTAAACAATTCGAAATTCTTCGTTCTCACACGCCATGAGACCGCACATACCCCCCGCCGAAATCAGCGAAGCGTGTACTTCTGCGAAGAGACCTGTAGCCCGTGTTTACCCTGTATGCAGATGACACCGAGTTTCATGTCCGTAGTGCACTTGAAGCCCTCGACATCCAGAACTTCGCCGTAGCCGAGCACCTTCGCCTGTCCATCTTGCTTCAGGAACTCCGAGTCGCTCATTCCGAACATTTCAGCCTTTTTGCCGGCGTACATACGAGAAGCATTAGCGGGCCCGTAACCGCCATCCGCGTGCTGGGCCTCAGGGGCATTGGGCGGAATGGCACCCATGTGCACGCAGCCGACGAATTTGCTGGTGATCACACACTGGTGCTTACCCGACTGAGTCTGGAAGTAGTACTTGCCGTCGGCAGCGAAGCCCGCAGGGTCGACTTTCTTGCCATCGAAGGATGCACCCATCGCATTTTCACCTGCAGGTTTTTCTTTCTCCTTCGGCTTTTGCGGCTCGTCAGAGTCCTGCGTTGGAGTGCTTTCGCTGGCGGCCTCGCTCGGGGCTTCCTGCGCTGGGGTGCTGTCGCCGGTTGATACCGACGGCTTATCTGAACCGCAGCCGGCAAAGGTCAGTGCAGCGGCAACAGCAATGGCAATGCGAACAGTCTTCATGCATTCATCCTTCGGGAAATCTCCACGACTTTCGTACAGAATGCCTGCCCGCAGACACTTCTGGCAGGCCGCCCAAGCGAAACCAGAAGCTGAACGAGAGCACAGGCGAATTCAGCCGTGAGGAACTGGCGGCCTTCCTTGAATGCCTTGCTGAGCGCGTCCGCGCCGACGACGTCCATCCCCGATCTCGAGATTTACCGCCGAACAAACGCGGGCAGTCACAAGGTATCGCCGTCGCAGGATGGCGCCCTGTGTATCCTTTGAGTGTCGTTGACGCCTTGAAGGAGCAAGCAAGTCCCATGACCCACCCACGCGCCGGATCTAAGGAAGGCTTCGGAGCCCGCGCTCTGCGTTTCGCACCGCGCCGCTCGGACTGGTCGCGCACGACGATTGGGCGCGACCTCTCCGCAGGGCTCATGGTGGCCCTCGTCGCGCTCCCCCTCGCACTCGGCTTCGGCGTTGCGTCGGGCGTCGGCGCGGCAGCTGGAATCACGACAGCCATCGTCGCGGGCATTCTGGCCGCGGTCTTCGGCGGTAGCAATGTCCAGGTGAGCGGTCCGACCGGCGCAATGACCGTCGTGCTTATCCCCATCGTGGCCACCCACGGCGCCGACGGGGTACTCGTCGTCGGAGTATTGGCGGGCCTCATGTTGCTCTTGCTGGCGGTCACCGGTGCTGGGCGCGTGATGAAGTATATGCCTTTGCCTGTCGTCGAAGGTTTCACGGCAGGTATCGCGGTGATCATCGGCCTGCAACAGCTGCCTGCAGCGCTCGGCGTCGAGGTGGAGGGCGAGAAAGTCCTCAGGTTGGCGTGGAGCGCAATCACCGCGTGGCTAGGTGCTCCGGCATGGCAGGCGCCAGTGATGACCCTCGCGGTGGCGGCCGGGATCGTGATTGCTGCGCGCGTTCGTAGCGGCTTCCCCGCAGCACTGGTGTTGGTAGCTATCGCGACGGCCGTCAACATGCTGGCTGACAGCGGGCTCAAGACCATTGGTTACATCCCGTCGACGTTGCCTGCTCCGCGCTGGCCACAGATCCCGTGGGAGCACCTGGACTCGTTGCTGTTGGCAGCGGTCGCCGTGGCGGCTCTCGGGGCATTGGAGTCGTTGCTTTCTGCGACGGTCGCCGACGCGATGACCGTGGGCGACCGGCACGATCCCGACCGCGAGCTCTTCGGGCAAGGCATCGCCAACGTCGTCGCTCCCCTGTTCGGCGGGATTCCAGCGACTGCCGCGATCGCTCGAACTGCCGTCAACGTGCGGGCAGGCGCTGGCACACGCCTGGCAGCGGTGTTCCATTCGCTGCTCCTGCTCGTCGCCGTGCTCATCGCGGCCCGGTGGGTGGGCGAAATCCCTCTCGCCGCGCTGGCCGGCGTGCTCATCGCCACTGCGATCCAGATGATCCACCCGCGGAACATCAGCTCGGTGATGCGCGCCACCAAGGGCGACGGGGCCACTCTTCTCATCACGGCTGTCGCAACTGTCGTGTTCGATCTTGTCGTCGCCGTGCTCATCGGCCTTGTTGTGGCGGGCTTCTTCGCATTGCGCGATGCCGCCCGCACGGCGGTGTTCGAAGCCACACCGCTGAGCAAGGGAGACCACAGCGATGAGGAGCGCGAACTTCTCGACGAACACATCGCGGCCTTCCGCCTCGAAGGCCCACTCTTCTTTGGCGCGGCACACGATTTCCTCCTCGAGCTCGCTGAGGTCTCATGGGTCAAGGTCGTCGTGCTCCGCATGCGCTACGTCACGACAATCGACGCTACTGGCGCCCAGATGCTTGCAGACACAATCGGGCGCCTCGAGCGCGGGGGCACCCGGGTCTTACTTTCCGCAACGAAGCCCGAGCACGTTCCTGTGTTGCGCGAACTCGGCGTCTTCGACCAGCTTGCACACGAGAATCACGCCTTCGACAACACCCTCGACGCCATCGCTCACGCCCGGATGCACGTCGCGAGAATCCAACACGATAAGTCTGAGGGCACACCAGAGACGCCTCGAAGCGACCAGCACGACGAGTAGCTGCCCGAGGATCGACGCCGCGGGCATCACCCTGTCCCGCGGTCGGCGACGGGGAGTCGTCGCATCTTCCAAACATGTCGACGACGTCATCACACTCAAGGGCGCGTCCTACCAGCTGCGGAACACCACCATGACCACCCTGCCTTCCGCTCGCATCGAGCCACAGGCACACTAGACGGTATGGGTGACCGGAAGGATGCGCCCGCGCCATGGACAGGACGGGCAATGTTTGTCATCTGTTGGTTGACACGTCATCTCTAGGTTGACACAATGGACCCATGACGAACGACGCCTCCATGCCACCCACCCACGACCATCCAGTCCCCGACGCCCTCACCACCCCTCGGCCAGACCAAACCGCGACCGGTGCACCGATGCCACCCCCCAAGGTGCGCTGGCGTCTGGTGGCGATCTTCGCCGGCTGCGCCTTGGCCGTGATGACCCTGGCAGCGGCGCCCTTCTGGTTTCTCGAGCGCGGCACCCATCACCCGGCCTATGCCTGGTCGATCAGCTGCCTGGGCATGTTCGCGCCCCTGATCGCCTCGCTGGTGACCTGCCGCGTGGCCCGAGAGAAGTGGCGGGCCAGCACGGGTCTGTGTTTCGAGGGTCGCTGGGGGCGCATCGTGCTGTGGTCGATCCTGGGCACGGCCCTGACCGTGGTGCTGACCCTGGCAGCGGCGGTGATCATGATCCTGCGGGGCGTCCCTGGCGACCTCACCGGCAAGACCTGGGCTACGCTCGTGCAGCAGCAGCTGGCCGATGCCGGCCAGGAGCTGTCGATCCCGATGGCCGTCCTCGCCATGCTCATCGGCGTGGGCATCAACCTGCTGGTCTCGACCATCTCGGCCTTCGGCGAAGAGGTCGGCTGGCGCGGCTGGCTGTGGCGCGAACTGAAGCCGCTGGGCTTCACCGGCGCGATCGTCATCGGTGGGGTGATCTGGTCGCTCTGGCACCTGCCGATCGTGCTGATCGGACACAACTACCCCGGCATGCCCCGTCCCTTCGCCATCGGTATGTTCCTCGTCTTCTGCGTGGCCCTCAACCTGCTGCTCGGCGCCATCACCGAGCGGTCGGGCGGCAATCCGATCCCTGCTGCCTTCACCCATTCGGCGGTCAACACCTTCGCCGCCATCGGACTCAGCATGGTCGCCACCACAGCCACCGCCGAGAACATGAGCTGGTACCTTGACACCCTGATGGGCGCCACTGGTATCGTCCTGATCAGCGTCGTCGGTTGGCTGCTCTTTCCTCGCGCAGCCCGAGCCAGCTTCGGGACGCAGTCGCAGGAATGAGGTCACATGGAGGGGTCGGACCACGAAGAACGCCGTCGCCTGCGCACCGAGCTGGCGCTGGCGGCCGCCTTCACCGACCACGGCCTCAACGATGACGGCGACCCAGGACTGGAGGAGACGCTCTCGCCGGCCGCACAACTCGTCGACCTGGCCGAGCGCGCCCTCCACATGATCGTGCTGCGCGCCAGGGAGCAGGGCGCCTCCTGGGCCGAGATCGGCGAGAACCTGGGCATCACCCGGCAAGCCGCCCAGAAGCGATTCGCCGGCAAGGTGCCCCAAAAGGTGTCGGCCGAGCGTCCGCAGGTGCCCCCACAGATCATCGACGAGGCGACACGCCTGCTGGACGCCGCCGCAGCCGGGCATCTGGACGAGCTGGACAAGGTGGCCTCCGAGCACATCCGCAAGCAGATCGGCCCCCGGGGGCTGGCACCGCACTTCCAGGCAGCGCTGGACATCTACGGCCCCCTGCTGGGCCGCGACCATGTCGAGGTCACCATGCTGGGACGCGTCGTGCTGCTGCAGGCCCGGGAGCGACGCGAGAAGCAGGACGCCCGCGCCGAGATCTCTCTCACTGTCGACGGACTGCTGCTCGGATTGCAGTACCACCCCGTGAAGGCTTCACACAGCGAGGAGTCCTGAGCTCACGCCCAGCACTGGTGTGCGTCCTGATCGCAGGGCTTTCGTGCGCCGATCTCGGAAAATCTAGCCGGAAAGCTCAGACGAATGCGGCACCCCTGCTGCAGCGGGCAAATGGTCAATTTTCCGCCGTGGGCCTCGGCTACACGGGCTGAGATCGCCAGCCCCAGTCCAGCACCTCCAGCGCTGGCATCCGGTGTTCTGGCGGCATCGCCACGCCATCCGGGTTCGGTCATGCGCGGGATGTCCTCAACTCGTAGACCACCGCAGGAGTCGATGACATCGACCACGGTTTGCTCGGCTTCGCGGCCCAGCCTCACCTCGACCCGTCCATACCCAGCGACTTCTGCATCGAGCTCGCGGAGGCCATGGCGGTCGGAGACATCATCGAAGGGGACATCGCGGGCTCGGCGTCTTCGACCAGCGTACACACGAGAATCACGCCTTCGACAACACCCTAGACGCCATCGCTCACGCCCGGATGCACGTCGCGCGAATCCAGCATGAAGAGTCTGAGGGCGCACTAGAGACACCTCGGAGCGACCAGCACGACGAGTAGCGCAGGTCAAAGGGCTATCATTCGAAGCACGCCACCCGTGCGACATCGTCGCGCGTCGGAATCGGCAACTCATCGACCCGACAGACATCCCGCGCCACATCCAGAAGAGCCCTGCCTATGTGAGGCCGCCGGGCCGCCTTTGTCAGGATGTCGCGAACCTCGGCCTCCATGGATCGCCCGTGCTCCTTCGCCTGAGATGCGAGCTGTTGCTTCACGTGGTCATCGAGACCACGCACAATGATGGATGCCATAAGAGCCACCTCCTTCTGCTATCAACCATGAACGCTTTGCTGGAGATGGGGCCAGGCCGGATCGTCGACGGCGATGGGGCGTTCGAGGTGTTGCACAGGCATTCCTGCGCTTGTCAGATTCACATTTCCAGTTGGAGGGCGGTCTCTTCCTCGTCGATGATGCTCGGCTGCCACGACGTCATGATCTTCTCGTTCTCGTCGCGCCCGAGGGTCTCGCCTGCCCGGATCCGTGCCCCACCGAGCAGGTACCCGACTATATCCATGAGGTAGGAGAACAGGTCGCCGGGCTCGCGTGTCGACCCCACCACCTGGACCTCCGGGATGCCCCATTTCGTCAGGCCGATCGAGTACGCATCCCAAGCCCCGTCCTGGCGCGGGCGGACCCAGACGGGCGCCAGGAAGGCCGCAGCGAACGGGTCTTCGGCCTCGGTGATCTCCAGGTAGGGCTCCTTGCCGTACGTGGTTCCCGCGTCACCGGAGTAGTAGCCCACGGCTTCCTCCAGATAAAGTAGCGCGCGCACCACCTGCACGTGGTTGATCACGACGTCGAGATGGTTGAGCGGGGCCTCGTCGTCGCTGTCGCCCTTCGAGATGCCGGGCATGCCCGCCACGAGCAGGAATGCGCGGTGCTCCGCGATGGCCTCGGGGTCGTCGCCGGCGAACACCGGGTGGAGTACCCCCTGCGCCTCGCCTTCGGGAAACGGTGCGTCCGTTGACGAGATCGCTACCCAGAGTCCGTTGATCGTGCAGCCCATGGTATCGCCATCAGAGGCGTCCTCATCCCATTCGAAGACTTCTTCGTCGCTGATGTGCTCATTCAGGGCCTCGATAATCTGATCCCTGCTGACCGCCTCACGCAACAGCACGTATCCGATGACTGGGCTATCACTCATTTCGTAGGTGGGCTCGGGGCGAGTGCTTTGGACGGCTTTGCCGGAACGCTTGCCAAACAGTCCGAACATGTCTTTCTCCTTGTGGGCGGTTTGGAGTGGTTATTGGAACCGGAGGTGGGGCTTCGACACAGCGGGTACGGCAAGTGTGCGAGTGAGTTGATGGCTTGTTTTCAGCCGATGGCTTTTACGCCTTCAGCATAGCAGTTGTTTTCGGTGCTACGTACGGATTTTGGCTCGTCGGGCTGCTGGTGAGAACTGCAGAAATGGCACGGGGCCGCACTGGTTGCTGTCTCTACACGTTGAACCGGAACTCGACCGCGTTCCGAAGCTGATTAACGTGCTTTCGGCGCCACAGCTCCCGAGAACCCCGATACTTCCGTTTTGGTCGATGCCGTCAAGGACGCCCACACCCGCGCACTTGCCACAGGCGTCGACATCGCGCCTCCGCTAACGACCGTGAGCTGAGACCAAGGTGCAATCATTCAAAATAGTTGAAGGGATACCTCTCACACAGTTGCGGATGGATGCTGTTCAGAAGGTCCGAGACTTCCTGCTCGTGTTCATCGATCTCCTGCCCCTCGTCAAGCTTCTCTTCCAGCTCCGACAACAGGAACGCCGTCCTGAGAAAACCAGTGAAGTCGACCTTCAGATCGAGGAAGCTCTCTGGCCCGCCGTACTCCCCCTGGTCGTGGTCGAAAAAGAACACTGTCTTGCGCCGTGCACTCAAGAACCACTCATCGCCCTGCCCCGACTGCCCGATAAGCCACAGATCTTCGGGCAAACCGTCGCCACATGCTCGCCGATTCCACTCGAGCACCTTCTGATAGCCATACAGAACAGTGTCCGGCGTGAGACTTACCCCCTCATAACGATGAATGAACTCGGTGTACGTTGCATCGATGTCAGGGATCTTGGCTTTGTTTTTGATGGCGGGATCAAGCTGCTCAAGAGAACTGAAAAGCTCGTTCGGATCAATCAACCTCATGATTTTTCCCTTCCTCATCCGTGGCCGGAGACTGATCGTCGAAAACCAGCTCGACGGGCTGAACCCCAGTGAGTTCGTGGTTCCAAAGATGGACGGCATCGTCGCCCGGCACTATAACAAGGGAGGTGCCTGACAGAGCTTCCTCGACGGCGCGGATGCGATTGCCATCGGCTCGCACAAGTCGATTGCGCCCTTCATGACGGTCCCGGAGGATGCCGCTCTCCACGAGCCGCCCCACCTCACGATGAACCACTGGGCTACTGACGCCGGTGCGACGGCCGAGCTCAGCCAGTGAGAACTCCCGGTCGGGATGACTCAGGGATTCCGCAAGGATCGCCCCGACCGCGTCGGAGCGGACGAATGGAGTCAATTGCGAGCCGGGCACCTTCACAGAACGAGAATATATCTTCCACTTATGGGAAAGTGTCAATGGTGCACGTCAGACGTTAAACCTGAGCTCCATCGAGTTCCGGCACTGAGAACCACCAGCATCCACTGGCGTGCGCGGAGCGCTCCTCCAGCACTGCACGGTTGATCATGCCACCTGTAGTGGCGTGATCTTGGTTATCTGATCAGCCACACGCTCCTGCGCCAGCTCAAGCTCATAGCGACTCTGCAGATTGAGCCAGAACTGCGGCTCCACTCCAAAGTATCGCCCCAAACGCAACGCCGTGTCAGCAGTGATGGCGCGCTTGCCATGCACGATCTCGTTGATCCGCCGCGGGGGAACACCGATAGACACAGCGAGCTTGTGCTGCGTGATGCCGAATCCCTCAATGAAGTCTTCCATCAGAACCTCGCCAGGGTTAACCGGAGGGAGTTGGTCAGCGGTAGTGAACGACATCATCTTCCTCTGGCCTCGTAATGGTGTAGTCACGATGAATATGCGCTGTTGCGTGACCCCACTCGCTCGTTTTAACCCGCGCTTGGTGCGAATCGAACGATGCTTGATCAGTGAATTGTTCTGACACATTCCATACGAGCGGGTCGTCAGATTGAGTGACCTCGAAGCGCAGACACCCGGGTTCATCACGAGAGAGCTCAACGTGCTTTGGAAGGAACCGTTCAACGATCGAAACATCACTGACGTCCGTGCAGATCAGAGTGCCATTCAGCTCGATCATGCTCATAGAACACCTTCATTAAAAGTCAGACGTTGCTAAACGTTAAACCTGAACTCGACGGACTGTCAAGAGAAAGCAACCACACCCTAGCCACCAAACCTATTTTCGTATTACGATTATACGTATGAAAACTATCAACGGACAGCCGATCAGCGAAGAGCAAATCGATGCGTGGGCAGCCGAAGCTGAAAACGGTTATGACGTGGAGGCACTTCGTCGTCGAGGAAGGAAACCTCGCGACAAGGACGCCGCGAAAGTTATCTCCATTCGGCTTTCCGCCAGCGAGATAGCGGATCTCGACAAATATGCGGCGTCAAACGGATGGTCGAGGTCGCAGGCAATCCGCGAAGCGTTAAAGAATGCCATCTAGAAGTGGAAGTCCGTCAGAGCACCCTCAGCGGGAGTTGCGTCTCGGACTCGACACCTCATTGAGACTACTCGAGATCGTCATTCTCATCTGGGACGACGGTTCCGAAACGATAATTCACTCGATGAAGGCTCGCAAACAATACCGCGCTCTGCTCGATTAGTCGTCTACGTCGCGCAAGCAACCCCCCGCCCGCTTACACATTAAACCTCAACTCCACCAATTTACTGTGCGGTGTTAAACCGGAATTCAACTACCTTCCGTGCCCGAACAACTTTTGGATCCGCGTCGTCAGTCGATGACAACGTATCCATCCAGCGCCTCAGCTAGAGGAGGCAGATGAGTCTCAACGACATCGCGGACTACATCGATGTCGACGCCGAAGTACTGGTGCACCAGGATGTTCCGGAACCCTCGAATCTGCGGCCAGGGAATCTCAGGGTGCGCGCCGGTGATCTCATCAGGTAGGTGATTCACGGCTTCACCGATGATCTGGAGGTTCCGCTCAATCGCGTCCTCCGCCATCTCAGCGATGTCACTCTCGCGGTCCAATGCAGCGACATATCTCCTACATCGCTCGACCGCATTCAGCACATCAGCAATGCGCTGTGCCTGGCTACGACTCACAGGGGCACCGCCTCAGCGAGCGCCGAGGCGGAGACCGGACGCTTGAGCAGTTGAGCAGGAAACACGTCGATGTCATCGCGCCCGAACAGCGCGCGAGTTTCCTCGAGCAGACCGGACGCACGCATCAGGAGATTCCCCTCAGCAGGATCCATCTCCACGAGGATGTCGATGTCTGATCCAGCAGACGCGGTGCCACGGGCCACGGATCCGAACAGCTTCGGGTTGGTCGCGCTGTACCGATCGAGGAGCACCTGGAACTCGTCACGACGGGCAGCGAGGAGCTCGCGCAGTGCGAGCGTCTCGGGCGTCATGACGGTCTCAGACATGCTTCCAGGGTACCTGCCCTGGAAGCATTTCGACATGGCGCTCTACACGTTAAACCTGAATTCAACCACGTCGCCATCGGCCATAACGTAGTCCTTACCTTCCATACGGACCTTGCCAGCCGCTTTCGCCTCGGCCATCGAACCCAGTTCATCCAGGTCCTCAAAGGACACGATCTCAGCCTTAATAAAGCCCTTCTGGAAGTCAGTGTGAATGACGCCGGCCGCCTCGGGAGCGGTCCATCCCTTACGGATAGTCCACGCACGCGCCTCCTTGGGGCCCGCCGTCAGGTACGTCTGCAGACCAAGAGTGTCGAACCCAACCCTGGCCAGCTTGTCCAAACCAGGCTCATCCTGACCCGTGGATTCAAGCATTTCAGCAGCTTCTTCAGGATCCAGCTCAATGAGCTCCGCCTCGAACTTCGCGTCCAAGAAAATCGCCTCAACTGGAGCAACGAGTTCGCGCATCTTCGCCTGCATGGCTCCGTCGGCCAGCGCGGGCCATCTGCGGAAAAGATCGCCAAGACTCATCTGGAGGTCGCCCAGGCCGCGGACGAAATCGGCGTGAGCAACGCGCCCTTCCGTGTCCACCGCTTTGTGCCGCGGGCCTCCGCCCCGATGCCGCTGCTGGGTGCTGTCGCTGCCACCACCAATCACATCGAGGTGGGCACCGGGGTCATCGACATGCGCTATGAAAACCCGCTCCACCTCGCCGAAGAGGCCGCATCGCTGTACCACATTTCCGGTGGCCGCGTGGCGCTAGGCGTCTCACGCGGCGCCCCCGAGGTGGCTGACCGCGGCTGGGAGGCCTTCGGCTACAAGGGCGAAGCTCCCAACGGCGCGGACGTGGCACGCGCCCACCTCGAGGCGTTCATGGCTTCAGTGGACGGCAACGGGTTCGCCACCGCCGCACCGCTGGACCGGCAGTACCCCAACATGTTCCATCCCGGCTCCGCCCTGCCGGTCTTCCCCATGGCGCCAGAGCTGCGCAAACACATTTTCTACGGCTCCGGCACCCACACCTCGGCGGAACAGGCCGCCAAGGACGGGCTCAACCTAATGTCCTCCACCCTGGTTTCCGCGACCACCGCCGAGACCCTGGGCGAAATCCAGGCGGATCAGATCAGCCGCTACCGCGCCGCATGGAAGGAGGCGGGCCACGATTGGACGCCGCGCGTGTCGGCGTCTCGCTCTATCTTCCCCATCGTCGACGGCGCGGACATGCAGTTGTTCGGCATGCAGGCCTCCGGCTCCGACCAGGTGGGCACACTGCCTGACGTCGGCGCCTCCACCTTCGGCCGCACCTACGCCGCCGTCATGTCCGCCGACACCCTGCTCATCACCATCCCCGCCGGGATGGGCGTGGACGTCAACGTGAAAATCTTGGACAACTTCGCCACGCATGTCGCCCCCGCGTTGGGTTGGCAGCCGAATCGCGAAGGCCCAGTTACCGGCTATCCCATCGCCTAATTCCCGCAGGTCGCAAACTCTTCGCTTCAATGTCAGTTCAGTGTGTTTTGAATAGTTCAGTACTTGCTGTATAGTTCAGCACATGCTGACTATTGCTTCACGCCTCGATGTCATGAACCGGCTCGGCCGGGCCATGGCGGATCCGACGCGCTCCAGAATCCTGATGACCCTACTCGACGGCCCGAGCTACCCGGCTGTGCTTTCGCGCGACCTGGACCTGACCCGCTCGAACGTCTCGAACCACCTGACCTGCTTGCGTGACTGCGGCATCGTCGTCTCCGAGCCGGAGGGCCGCAAGACCCGCTACGAAATCGCCGATCCGCACCTCGCGGCAGCGCTCAAGGCGCTAGTGAACGCGACGTTGACTGTCGACGAAAACGCCCCGTGCATCGACCCTGAATGCTCGGTGCCCGGCTGCGGCGAGAAAGGTGCGGACGCATGAGTTCAGCATGTGGATGCGAACACGAACCAGCCACGGAAATCGAAGATCTCGATCGGCCATGGTGGAAGGACCCCGAACTACTGCTACCGATCTTCTCTGGCGTAGCCCTCGGTATAGGCCTGGCGCTGGACTGGGCCGGATTGGAGACACCCGCGACAATACTGTTTTGGGTCGGCCTGCTGCTAGGGGCGTATACGTTCGCGCCTGGAGCGATCCGGAACCTTGTCACAAAGCGCAAGCTCGGCATTGGGTTGCTGATGACGATCAGCGCGGTCGGCGCGGTGATCCTCGGCTTCGTCGGAGAGGCCGCGGCTCTAGCGTTCCTGTACTCGATCGCTGAGGCACTGGAGGACAAGGCGATGGACCGGGCCCAGGGCGGACTGCGGGCACTGTTGAAGTTGGTGCCGCAGACCGCGACGGTGCTGCGCGACGGCACGGCGGTCGAGGTCGCAGCGAAGGACCTCGTGGTTGGCGAGCTGATGCTCGTTCGCCCCGGGGAGCGGATCCCCACGGACGGCATCATTCGTTCCGGACGCTCCAGCCTTGACACCTCAGCGATCACCGGAGAATCCATTCCGGAGGAGGTCGCACCCGGCGACGAGGTGCCCGCGGGAGCGATCAACTCCGCCGGTGTGCTGGAGGTCGAGACGACCGCAGCTGGAACGGACAACTCGTTGACCACACTCGTGGACCTGGTCGAGCAGGCACAGGCGGAAAAGGGCGACCGCGCCCGGATCGCCGACCGGATTGCCCGGCCCCTAGTGCCCGGGGTGATGATCCTGGCGGTGCTGGTCGGTGTGATTGGCTCGCTGCTGGGCGACCCTGAGACGTGGATCACCCGTGCACTGGTGGTCCTGGTCGCAGCGTCGCCGTGCGCGTTGGCAATCTCCGTGCCGCTGACGGTCGTGGCCGCGATCGGCGCGGCCAGCCAGTTTGGCGTGGTCATCAAGTCCGGTGCGGCGTTCGAGCGGCTCGGCGGCATCCGTCACCTGGCGGTGGACAAGACCGGAACCCTCACCCGCAACCAGCCCGAGGTTACCGGCGTAGTCCTGGCAGACGGATTCGATCGGGCGCAGGTGCTTGCCTTCGCGGCGGCAGTTGAGCAGCAATCGACGCACCCCCTCGCCGCAGCTATCGTGGCAGCGGTGCCCGAAGCGCCCGACGCCCAGGACATCAGCGAGGAAGCCGGGCATGGCATCGGCGGCACCGTCGAAGGCCGACGGGTGCTGGTGGGTAGCCCCCGGTGGATCGACGCCGGGCCACTGAATGCAGACGTTAAGCGCATGGAGTCCGAGGGCCAAACCTGCGTCCTTGTCACCGTCGATGACGCCCTCGCCGGGGCGATCGGGGTCCGTGACGAGCTGCGGCCCGAGGTGCCCGAAGCTGTGCAGACCTTGCATGCTAACGACGTGAAAGTGAGCATGCTCACCGGCGACAACACTCGCACCGCCCGGGCGCTGGCTGAAATCGCCGGGATCGACGACGTGCGCGCCGAGCTACGCCCGGAGGACAAGGCAAGCATCGTCGCCGAGCTCTCCTCCAAGACGCCGACGGCGATGATCGGCGACGGCATCAACGACGCGCCGGCACTGGCGGGCGCGACGGTGGGTATAGCGATGGGAGCGACCGGCTCTGACGCCGCGATCGAGTCCGCTGACGTCGCCTTCACCGGCCACGACCTCCGGCTGATCCCGCAGGCACTGCAGCACGCTCGCCGAGGCAGCAGGATCATCAACCAGAACATCGTGCTGTCTCTGGCTATCATCATCGTGTTGATGCCGCTGGCGATCAGCGGCGTGCTGGGCTTGGCCGCCGTCGTGTTGGTTCACGAGGTCGCTGAAGTTATCGTGATTTTGAACGGCCTGCGGGCTGCGCAAGCGAAGCGCTGAGCCACACTTTCGTCCAGCGCGCTGGCTCTCCAATGCGGATCTTGGAAGGATCGAGCTGCTCAGGGACCAAGCGTCATCTCAAAACTTTTGATGCCGAGCTTTATCGACACGGCCCGCGACTACTTGGGCAGTGTGTTTGGCAAAGGGCCCAACACCCATCAGCGTTGCTGAGCCGTCCCCGGTCCAGTTGCCGTAACCGACCAGATGCAGATTCTGCACCGCAGGTTCGCGGCCACGCATGAGGTGCCGGAATGGGCCGAGAGCCGGACGGAAACCAGTGCACCAAATCAGGTGGTCGTGGTCGAGCTCGCTCAAGCTATCGAAGATGGGGGTAGCGCTGAGCTGACCGGAGTTGCGGAGCTCACGTAAATGAGGAAGCGCGACAATGTCCCCGAGGTTCGGTCCGGAATCGCCGCCGAGAATCCGGCGGCGGCTGCGCAGAAAGAGATCGCGGCCATCGACATCGTCAGGCATCCAGCGCGGTTGCTCACGTGTGAACCATGTGACCTCCGACCTCCCAATGAGGTCTGCGGCGATCTGGGCACCCGAGTTCGCCCCGCCGACCACCGCGACTTTCGCGCCGCGGAATGGTTCGGGACCAGGGTAGGTCGACGAGTGCCACTGGCGTCCCTGGAAGGTGCCGGGATAGTGGGGCACGAAGGGCGCGGACCACGTGCCGGTAGCCGCGATAACGTGTTCCGCTGTGAATTGACCGACGCTCGTACTGAGGTAGAACATCCCTTCCTCATGGGACACGCTGTGAACGTGCACTGGGCGCCTAACCGGGAGGTCATAGCGTTTTTCGTAGTTTTCCAGATAGTCGATTACATGGCTTGCCGGCGGGTACCCCGGGTACCGCGGCATAGGCCAGCCGGGCAGATTGGAGAACTCCGCGGCGGAGAAAAGCGTCAGTGAAGGCCACGTGTGCAACCACGCTCCACCGGGTTCCTCTTGGTTGTCTAGGACCAAGAAGTCCACTTTGAAGCGCCGCAAGTAGTACGACGTGGCTAGGCCGGACTGGCCACCACCGACGACGATGGCAGTGTGATGCTCCGTGGCGCTTCTCACCTCACCGGGCACATGCCCGCCCAGTCGTGTCTCGGCGAGCTCACCAACGGGAGGGAGCTTGTCAATGGTATTCAACAATCTCCGCCTCAGCACCCTGCGTTACACGTTGAACTTGAACTCCACGGCATCTCGTTGCAAAGTTACTCCCTCTCGTTAACACCATCAAAAGGAGTGTTATCCAATGAAAGCGTTCGGCCTCTTAAGCTCCGGGCATTACGCTTTCGGCAGCTAGCGCGGGCGATCTGCGGAAAAGATCGCCAAGACTCATCTGGAGATCACCCAGGCTGCGGACGAAATCGGCGTGAACAACGCGTCCTTCCGAGTCCACCACTTCGCGCTGCGGGCCTCCGCCACGATGCCGCTGCTGTGTGCTGTCTCGGCCACCACCAATCACATCGAGGTGGGCACCGGGGTCATCGACATGCGCTAGCGCATATCGGGGTTGTAGCGTTTGAGTCATTGACTCCCGTCGTCTACAAGTACCTACACACTTGATCGGTGCTGCACGTTTCAGGGTCCGGGTGCGCGGCGTCCTGTCTGAGATCCGCGATAGTGTCGCGTAGCACGGAGAGCTGCGCGATCTGCTGCTCGATCTCAGCGAGGCGCACGTCAAGCAGGTCGCGCACGTGCTCGCAGGGCGCATGGCCGCCGTCGCGGATGTCGAGGATCTGGCGGATCTGGGCGAGGGTGAGGCCCGCGGCCTGGCCGCGGTGGACGAAGTCGATCCGAGCGACCATCTCGGGCGCATAGTCGCGGTATCCGGACGGCGTGCGCTCGGTCGGGGGCAGAAGGCCCTGTTCCTCGTAGAAGCGAAGGGTCTTCGCGGTAGTGCCCGCCCTCTCGGCGAGTTCTCCGATCCGCATTGCTGTCTCCCTCCGTGGCCGCGCTTGACCTTCCCCTGCACTGGAAGGTCCAGTATGGCTGAGACAGAGCAGAAAGCCAAGAGTTGACAGGAGCAGCGATGCCTACGAAGTACGATCTCGCCATCATCGGATCGGGAGGCGGCGCGTTCGCCGCTGCGATCCGCGCCAGCACGCTCGGGAAGTCGGTGGTGATGATCGAGCGCGGGACGCTCGGCGGCACCTGCGTGAACACGGGCTGCGTCCCGTCGAAGGCGCTCATCGCCGCGGCCGGCGCGCGGCACGTCGCCGTCGACGCCGCAACCCGGTTCCCCGGGATCGCGACGACGGCGGATCCCGTCGACATGCCCGCGCTGATCGCTGGGAAGCAAGCGTTGGTGGAGTCGCTGCGCGGCGAGAAGTACGCCGACGTCGCCGACTCCTACGGCTGGCAGGTCCTTCGCGGCGACGCCTCGTTCGTGGGCACCCCTGATGCGCCGGTTCTCGATGTTGCGAGAGCCGACGGAAGCGTCGAGACCATCGAGGCCCACCACTACCTGGTCGCGACTGGTTCTCGCCCGTGGGCACCGCCGATCGACGGCCTAGAGGAGACCGGATACCTGACCTCGACCACGGCGATGGAGCTGACGGAGGTCCCCGAGTCGCTGCTGGTGCTCGGCGGCGGCTACGTCGCCCTGGAGCAGGCGCAGCTGTTCGCCCGCCTCGGTTCGCAGGTCACGCTGCTCGTGCGGTCTCGGCTCGCCTCGAAGGAGGAGCCGGAGGTGTCGAAGGTGCTCCAGGAGGTGTTCGCCGACGAGGGCATCCGCGTCGTCAGCCGCGCAGTGCCCACCCGGGTCTCCCGCGGCACGGGAGGCGAGGCCGTCGTGACCGCCGCCGTGTCCGGCGGCTCGCAGGAGTTCCGCGCCGACCAGGTCCTGGTCGCCCTCGGACGCCGTCCCGTCACCGATGGCCTGAACCTCGATGCGGTCGGGGTGAATACCGGAGACTCCGGCGAGGTGGTCGTCTCCGACCGGCTGCAGTCCTCGAA
>NZ_JASPDO010000030.1 GCF_030230605.1 Brevibacterium sp. UMB1308A | reverse complement strand
CGACTCCGCGTCGACAAGATGGATGACGGTTCCCTGGCGTGGGTGTTCCCACGGATTGGTGCCATGCTGGTCTACCCGCCAGAATCACGGATCAACCAACTCCAGTACGAACGGTTACTTGAGTACTTCGACACCGGAGACCAAGACATTAGCGGCACAATTAGTGAGTACCTAGCAACCGAACACCAAACCACACACAGCACTGAAACTGAAGCAATTCACAGTCCAGGGGAGGTGTTCAACGGTGACACCCGCCCATGGGAATCCAGTAACGAACCACCACCGTTTTAACAAAGCTGGAACCAAAGACCGGAGAGGGGGGAGTCCTTACTGCTGTTCTACTGCTGTGCTTACTTCTGTCGGGCTTTCATACGGGGATTCTGCTTGTTAATCACGTAGATGCGACCTTTGCGCTTAACAACCTGAGCGCCTTTTTGGTTCTTGATTGAACGCAATGATGCTCGGACCTTCATAGGTAGCTCCTCTGGTGCTATTAGTCCTCATGGACAGTTATAGAAAATGTCGAAAGCACACTCTAGGGCTCCTGGCCTCGCTTGTATAATGCCTGGTCACGCATGATATGAACACATATTTATTGAGCTCTTAGTCCCAGCTAAAAAGTCCAGCTAAGCTCCTCGCCATGACTCTTCTCCCAGTCGTAGCCGTCGTGGGCCGATCGCCAGACGCCCGCTACCTCACTGCCACCGACATCGCCCACAACCTCGGATACCGCTACACCCCGATCGGATCCACCGACCCTGTCACAGCCGGCTCACGACTCATCGACTCACTCCCGGAATTGGGTGCTCACCCAGGAATCGTCGCCGATTACCCACACTCGGCACAAGTCGAAGACATCATTGGCTCCCTTTCGCGGCCAGACGTCGAACTACGCGCAGTCGTCGTAGCCGTTGAAGCCCGTGCACTACTGGACGACCTTGCCAGCGACATAGACGTACACCACGTCCGCTTCGAACACGGCATGCCACTCGACGACTGCACCCCCGCCTGTCAATGCGCCGCCGGATGCATCGAATACGCCACCCACATATGCCTAGTCGGGGAGAAGCCCTTCGAATGGGAAATGGCCCAAGCCCTGCTGAGCCACCTCAACCCAACCGCGCGCATCATCTGGAGCGACACCGAATCAATCAGTGCTACCATCCACGGCAATGCGCCCATCAGCCCTGAACTTGCCATGCCCGGCTGGGTGCAACTCCTGAACTCAAGTCACACGCCACCGCGTACGCACCCGCGCGTCACCTCGTTCCTCTACGAAAACCTCCGACCCTTCCACCCAGCCCGGCTCCACAGCGCCTTCGACCGCGTCATCACCTCGGGCATGTGCGGAACCGTCATCCGAGTAGCCGGGTTCGTCAGACTCGCCAGCCGCCCCGGCATCACGGGACTATGGAGCAACACTGGCCCCGCTGTTTCTCTAGAACCAGCGGCACGTGACACCCCAGATCAACAACTGGCGTTTGGTCAAGAACTTGGCATCACAGGTGTCGACCTTGACCCCGCGGAACTCCGCGCAGTGCTCGACACTGCCACCCTCACAGACTCCGAACTTCTCGACGGTGTCCAAGCGTGGGAAAACTACACAGACCCGTTCCCTGAATGGGTACTAGACCACTAGACAGAACCAGCCAGAGCCCAAGAGAAGTATTCTGAGAGGAGCAGTGATTATTCGCCAAGCAGGAGAACCCATGTTCAACCCGATTCAATTGATCTCACACGTAGGCGCTCGTTTTCAGACACCTTCCGGCGACCAGACTATACGCTTTGGCGATAGCGCTGAGCAGGTGTGTGAGGTACTGGGGCAACCCGAAGATGGCTCAACTGACAGCACCCTCTACTTCCACGCTGCGTGTATCCAGGTGCACCTTGGCTCGAGCGGAGTCGAGTTCATGGAATTTGGAACCAACCCTACGAAAGACGGTGTCGACGTTGAGTTAGAAGGGCACAACCTGTCGCGTATGAACGCAATTGAATGCGCAGAGATGCTCATGAAGCTCAATGATGGCGCCAGGATCGACGAATCGGAGGCTCCGGCCAGTTATGCCTTTGAAAAGCTCGGTGTCACCATTTGGCAACCGTACGCTCTCCAGGACGCATTAGACGGTTTGAGGGAAGCGGAGACCGGTGGGAACGAAGACGAACTGGAGTCCCTCAAAGAAGACGTCGACATGGCTGAGTTCTTCGACTCAGTGGGTATCGGATCTCAGGAGTACATGAAAGGCTATTTCTCTTAGGCCGGCGCCACACTAGCTCACCGATGCACTAGCTCACAGGGCCAGTGAACTTCTCGCCCGGGCCCTTGCCTGGTGCATCCGGAATCGTCGATGCTTCGCGGAACGCCAACTGCAATGAACGCAACCCATCACGTAGCGGGCGCGCATGGTGATCGCCAACCTCGGTCGACGCCGCTGTCACCAGCCCAGCCAACGAAGTAATCAACTTGCGCGCCTCATCAAGATCCTGCAGATCCCGCCCACTCGACTCAGGTGTGTCCTCGGCGAGCCCGCACTTCACAGCAGCTGCACTCATCAAGTGCACCGCGGCAGAAGAAATGATCTCAACCGCCGGCACATCCGCAATGTCGCGTAGCGCCTGCTGCTCAGCGTCGCTGGTTTGGTTGGCGGGAATGTCGCTATTGTCAAAACTGTGGGTCGTCATGCCCATAATCTTGACATACAAGCCTGCATTTCTCTTTCTCCCACCAATTCGTGTATGCTGGTCCCTGTGCAAAGCGGAGTTTCACTCCCACCTAGGTTATTTACAGTAGCCGGGTTACCACCATTTGAATAGAAAACCGGTCAAGATAGTGCAGACTATCTCTCCGTCTTTCATCCAAATGGATACGTTCGTGAAAACGATCATGTGGGCTCCCTTTGTGCAAAGGGGGCCTTTTTTGTGCCCCACTCGTGAACAATCATCTTGAGAAGGAGCAACACATCAGCGAGCCGCGTATTAACGATCGCATTCGAGTTCCAGAGGTCCGACTCGTTGGGCCAAATGGAGAACAGGTTGGAATTGTCGCCATCAGAAAGGCACTCGACCTTGCTCGCTCGGCCGATCTGGACCTTGTAGAGGTTGCGCCTCAGGCCAAGCCACCGGTTGTCAAACTCATGGATTACGGCAAATTCAAGTACGAATCTGCCCAGAAAGCTCGCGAAGCTCGGAAGAATCAAGCCAACATGGCCTTGAAAGAAATCCGGTTCCGCCTCAAGATCGATGACCACGACTACGAAACCAAGAAGGGCCACGTCAGCCGCTTCCTGTCAGGTGGCGACAAGGTCAAGGTCATGATCATGTTCCGCGGACGTGAGCAGTCACGCCCAGAAATGGGTATGAAACTGCTCAACAAGTTGGCAGACGAAGTCGCAGATTTGGGAACTGTCGAATCTGCACCGCGTGTCGACGGACGCAACATGGTCATGGTCATCGCGCCGGTCAAGTCGAAGGCCGATGCTAAGGCTGAAAGCCGTCGCGCAACTAAAGGCGCGAAAGGCACGAAGGCTGAAGTGAAGTCGCGGCGCGAACGCGCAGCTCAGGCTAAAGCCGAAGCACGCGAAGAAGCTTAAAGCTCTCACAGAGCTGAACACAGGAAGCGACGCTTAAGAGCGTCGATGTGAAACGTAAGGAGACGGCAGAATGCCGAAAATGAAGACCCACAGCGGTACGAAGAAGCGCGTGCGCGTTACGGGTAGCGGAAAAATCATGCGCGAAGGCGTAGGTAACCGTCACCTCGCTGAACACAAGAGCTCGAAGCGTAAGCGTCAGATCTCCCAGGACCAGGTGCTGGCTCCGGGTGACGCTGCAAAGGCCAAGAAGCTTCTGGGTAAGTTCAAAGGTCGCTGACGCTAACACGCACGTGGGCCAGGCCACGCGCTTAGCTCACCACCGCTGAATACATTTAGATTTTTAAGGAGTACACGTGGCACGTGTGAAAAGGGCGATTAACGCCAAGAAGAAGCGTCGGGTAATCCTCGAACGCGCAAAGGGATACCGCGGTCAGCGCTCACGCCTGTACCGCAAGGCAAAAGAGCAGGTCATCCACTCACTGGTATACAGCTACCGTGACCGCCGCCAGCGCAAGGGTGACTTCCGCCGCCTCTGGATCCAGCGCATCAACGCTGGTGCCCGCGCAAACGGCATGACCTACAACCGTTTTATCCAGGGCCTCAAGGCTGCACAGGTTGAAGTTGACCGTCGCATGCTGGCCGAACTTGCAGTGAACGACCCAGCAGTCTTCACCTCGCTGGTCGAGGTTGCAAAGTCGGCACTCCCAGCTGACGTCAACGCACCAAAGAACAACGCTGCATAAGCGCTGACAAACCAAAGAGAAATCGGAGCGGACACCACGTCCGCTCCGATTTCTTTTTATCCACACCTCTCATCAAATAGAGTGAAGAACATGTCAGACGCCGCCCACCCCCACAACGGCCGCCCAGCTGCCGCCCACCCCCACGCCACCGCACTCACCGGCCCGCCACTCACGCCGCAATCCAAGCGACTACGCGAAGCCGCGAAACTCACCAAACGCTCGTGGCGCACCAAAATGGGCCGCTTCATCGTCGAAGGTCCTCAAGCTGTCCGCGAAGCACTCATCCACCAAGCCACCAACAAACCCCACCGCGCAACCGTTGGCGTAGAAGACGGCCAGACCCGCACCCGCCCAACCGGTGCCATCCTTGACGTGTGGGCCACCTCGGAAGCGGCAGAACGCCACCCTGACATCCTCGAACACGCCAAGGCCGCCAACATCCCCATCCGGGAAGCCACCTCGGCGGCCCTTGCAGAACTCACCGACACCGTCACCTCCCAGGACATCGTCGCCATCGTCGAACACATCGACACCGAACTCCCACAGGCCATCACGAAAGACTCCCAACTCGTCGTGGTCCTGTCCCAAGTGCGCGACCCCGGCAACGCTGGCACCGTCCTCCGCGTGGCTGACGCCGCTGGCGCTGACGCCGTCATCTTCACCAACTCTTCCGTCGACGTGTATAATCCCAAGACCGTGCGCGCCACCGCCGGCTCCCTGTTCCACCTTCCCGTGGTGACCGGCGTGGGGCTTCCCGAGGTGGTCGAACTCGCCCGCGCCCGCGGACTCCAAGTGTTGGCAGCAGACGCCCACCCACCGGCACACGACCTCCACGTCCCCTGGGACACCGGCCTCGACCTGTCACAACCCACCGCCTGGGTATTCGGCAACGAAGCCTGGGGGCTACCGGAAAAAGACCGCAAACAAGCAGACTCGGCCGTCGCAATCCCGCTCTACGGCCAGGCCGAAAGCCTCAACCTCGCCACCGCGGCCGCCGTCTGCCTGTACGAATCGGCCCGTAACCACAACTACACCTAGCCTGGGCGTTAAGATGGCGTTAGCCCGGCCCCCTGCACAAGTACCAGACAACAGAAAGAAGGCCCATGTCAGAGCATGCCTGTGACCCATTGGACGAAGCGTCCGTAACCGCTGCGGTTGAGACGGCGCTTCACGCATTTGAAGCGGCTCACACGCTTGACGAACTCAAAGACGCAAAAATTGCGCACATGGGCGACAAGTCCCCGCTGGCCCTTGCCAACCGGGAAATCGGCAAACTCGACAAGTCCCAAAAAGCGCAGGCCGGAAAACTTGTTGGCCAGTCCCGAGGTCGTGTCAACAAAGCGTTCGCCGCCCGCCTGGCAACCCTCGAGGCGGAGCGCGATGCCCAGGTGCTCGTCGAAGAAGCTATCGACGTCACCCTTCCCACCAACCGCGCCCAGACCGGCGCCCGCCACCCGCTGACACTTCTGCAAGAACAGATCGCAGACCACTTCGTTGGCCACGGCTGGGAAGTCGCTCAGGGCCCAGAAATTGAACACGAATGGTTCAACTTCGACTCCCTGAACTTCGGCCCAGACCACCCGGCTCGCCAGATGCAAGACACGTTCTTCGCCGACCCCAAAGAATCCGGCCTGGTTCTGCGCACCCACACCTCACCCGTGCAGTCGCGCTCGCTTCTGGAACGTGGCGTGCCTCTCTACGTTGTGTGCCCCGGCAAGACCTTCCGCACCGACGAACTGGACGCCACCCACACCCCGGTTTTCCACCAGGTCGAAGGCATCGCAATCGACAAAGGCCTCACCATGGCTAACCTCAAGGGCACACTCGACGAGTTCGCCCGCGCCATGTTCGGCCCCGAATCACACACCCGCCTGCGCCCTTCATACTTCCCGTTCACGGAGCCCAGCGCCGAAATGGACTTCTGGTTCCCCAACAAGGTGGGCGGGCCCGGCTGGATCGAATGGGGTGGCTGCGGAATGGTCCACCCCAACGTTCTGCGCGCCGCCGGAATCGACCCTGACGTCTACCAGGGCTTTGCATTCGGAATGGGTATCGAACGCACCCTCATGCTCAAAGAGGGAATCAACGACATGCACGACATGGTGGAAGGCGACCTCCGCTTTTCCCACACGTTTGGAGTAATGGACTAATGCGCGTATCACTGGAATGGCTATCTGACTACGTTGACCTTTCCGCGTCACCGGACGCTCATGAACTGGCCGCGCAGTTCGCGTCAATCGGTCTGGAAGAAGAGGACTTCTTTGGTCCCGAGGTGACCGGCCCGCTAGTCGTTGCTCGCGTCCTTTCGTTGGAAAAGGAAAAGCACTCCAACGGTAAAACCATCAACTGGTGCAGCGTTGACGTAGGCGAAGACGAACCCCGCGGAATCGTGTGCGGTGCCCACAACTTTGTCGAAGGTGACCTGGTAGTCGCGTGCCTACCCGGCGCAGTGCTCCCTGGCAACTTCGAAATCTCTGCCCGCAAAACCTACGGCCACGTCTCTGACGGCATGATCTGCTCGCTTCGTGAGTTGGGCCTGGGTGAAGACCACGACGGCATCATCGTGCTCAAAGACTTGGGGTTGACCGGTGAACCCGGTGACGACGCAATCAAACTCCTGGGCCTTGACCACACCACACTCGACGTCAACGTCACTCCCGACCGTGGCTACCAACTGTCCATGCGCGGCATCGCACGCGAATACGCGCTGCTGAAGAACCAAACCTTCAACGACCCCGCCAACATCGACGTCCCCGAACCGTCACTGGACGGCTACCGGGTGGACCTCGAGGACACCGCGCCCATCCACGGCCAGCACGGTTGTTCACGTTTCACCGCCATGCGCGTGGACGGAATCGATGCACAGGGTTCAAGCCCGTACTGGATGCAAAAGCGCCTCCTGGAAGCCGGCATGCGACCACTGTCCCTGGTCGTCGACATCACTAACTACGTCATGTTGGAACTGGGCCAGCCCCTCCATGCGTACGACGCAGACAAGCTCGGCTCCAAAATCACGGTGCGTCGCGCTCGTGCCGGGGAGAAACTCACCACCCTGGACGACGTTGAGCGCAAACTCCACCCGGAAGACCTGCTCATCACCGACAACTACGCCGGAACCCCCGCCGGGGACCCTGAACAGGACTTCAACGAAGCCCATTACGGACAGCGCGTCATCGGACTGGCCGGCGTTATGGGCGGAGAAGCCACCGAGGTCAGCGAAACAACCACCTCGGTCATCATTGAAGCCGCCCACTTCGACAAGGTGACGATCGCACGCACTGCGCGCCGCCACAAACTGCCCAGCGAAGCCGCCCGCCGCTTCGAACGCGGAGTCGACCCACACCTGGGACCGGCAGCCGCCATGCGTTGCGCACAGCTGATCCACGAACTTGCCGGGGGCACCATTGCGCCCGAGGTGACTGTCGTCGGATCTGTCCCGGAACCTACCGTGATCCCACTCCTCGCCGACGCTGCCGCCAAGCGCGTGGGTGTGGACTACACGAGTGAGCAGGTAGAGAACGCTCTCACCGCAGTGGGATGCAAGGTCGACCACGCGGTTGATGGGCAATCGACCCTGGCCGTGACAGTGCCCAGCTGGCGCCCGGACCTCACGGGGCCCGAGGACCTCATCGAAGAAATTGCGCGCGTCAACGGCTACGACCAGATTCCTTCCGTAGCGCCCCAGGCGCCGGGCGGATCGGGCCTGACACACCGCCAAAAGGCTCTGCGCACGGTTTCGAACCTGCTGGCTCACGTGGGACTGACCGAAGTTCTCACTTACCCGTTCACAGCAGATACCCGTAGCGACGCGCTGCTCCTCGAAGCAGACGACCCACGTCGCACAATGGTGCGCCTGGCCAACCCTATGGCCGATGACCAGCCACTTCTGCGCTCCCACCTGCTCGCGACCCTGCCGGACGCGGTCAACAAGAACCTGGGACGCGGTTTCAAAGACGTTTTCGTTTTTGAAACGGGTCTGGTCACGCAACCAGAGGCGCAGGCCACCGCAACCGGCACGTTCGCACCCGGTTACCACCCAACCGAGGAGGAACTCGCGACCCTGCGTTCAGCCGTTCCACCGCAGCCACTTCACGCAGCGGCTGTCATGACCGGCAAGATCGAGCGCCTGGGCGTGTGGGGTAAGGGCCGTAACGTCGAAGCCACCGACGCAATCGACCTCGTCCACCGCATCGCAGGAGTCCTGGGCCTGACCCTGGACGTGCGCGCCTCCAAGAAAGCGCCATTCCACCCAGGCCGTTGCGCAGAGTTCACACTGGGCGACACCGTGGTGGGTCACGCGGGTGAACTCCACCCCAAGGCGATTGAAAACCTGGGGCTGCCCGCCCGCACGTGCGCCTTCGAAGTGGACCTCGACGTGCTCTTTGCGCACTCGCTGGAACGCGCGTGGGACGGTGCCCTGTCCACCTACCCAGTTTCACGCCAAGACGTTGCACTCATCGTGGACGAATCAGTCCCTGCAGCAGACCTTGCACGTGCTCTACGCGAAGGTGCCGGGCCAGAACTCGAAGACCTGGACATCTTCGACCTGTACACCGGCGACCAAGTGGGCGAAGGCAAGAAGTCAATCGCATTCCGCATGACCTTCCGCGCCGCCGACCGCACGCTCACCGCAGACGAAGCCTCTGCTCTGCGTGTGAAAGCCACCGACAACGCCCACGCCAAGTTCGGCGTTGAGGTGCGCTCATGACGATCGCGCTCATCACGGGAGGAACCCGCGGAATCGGAAACCACCTGGTCCGCGGATTCCTCACCGCCGGCTACCGCGTCATCTTCACAGCAACAGACGCCTCGAAAGCCAGCGCGCACGCCTCGGAACTGGCCCAAGAACTGGGCATAGAGCACGGCGACCGCATCCACGGGGAAGGCGTCGACGTCACCGACCCCACAGCAATCGACGCCCTTTTCACCCGGGTCCGTGAGATTGAAACGGAAACCGGGGACGACCTCGGCGTTCTTATTAACAACGCCGGTGTCATCGAAGCCCCCGAGGGCCCCGTGTGGGACGTTCCGCCGGAACAGCTGGAGCGCACCATCACCACCAATGTGCTGGGGCCGTTCTACATGATTCGCGCGTTTGCGCCGTACCTGCTGAGCAAGGCAGAAGCGCACAAGCCCGCCCGCATCATCGACATCAACTCCGGCTCAGGCTCGCACGGAACACCGCAGTATGCGGCATATTCGGCGTCTAAGGTCGCGCTGTTTAGGCTTGCAGACTCCGTCCACCACTACGGGTATGACAAGGGTCTGCGGATCTTCGAACTCGCCCCAGGTGTCATCCGATCCGATATGACCACCTCCATGCCAGTCCACGACTGGCGAGGCGATGACGACTGGACCAAACCACAAGACGTCATTGACCTGGCACTGGGCTTCGCATCAGGGGAACTCGACGCGTTCTCGGGCCGGTTCGCCCGCGCCGGTCACGACACCGTGGAATCGCTCAAAGCCATGAGCCTCACCGAGGACCACCGGCGCCTACGTCTCACCTTGTAAAGCGAGACTTATAAAGGGGGAAGGATTCTCATGCAAACGATTGTGTGGACCATACTCCTGGGACTACTCAATGCAGTAGTCGTGGGTGTCCTGGTCCGTCGCGTCGTGTCCGTGGGAACCGGCGCACTTCGCAACACAATCGTGTCCTTGGTGATGGGCATGAGCCTGTGGCCTATCACGCTCCAAGCGTTCGAGATCCTGAAGATTTACGATCACGGCAGTTTCCCCGGCCCCGAAATGGGCTTCGCCGCGATCATGGTGTTCCTGCTGCTTTTCGGCTGGTTCGTGGTCATCCAAATCACGCTGTTGCTGGGCATCGAAATCATCATCCCGTCCGGCTCCCTGACCAACGTGGTGCGCTCGCTCACCCGCATTCCCGTGCGATACCGGCGCATGCGCAGGCTCACGGAGATTCAACGCATTCTCATTCGGTTTGGGCTCGTGAGGTATCTGCGTCCCCGCGTTCCGAACTTCCGTCTCAACATGCGTGAGATCGCAAAAACCACAGCCGAGGCCTTTGCTGCCGCCGGGGTGACGTTCGTGAAACTGGGGCAGTTCATCGCTACCCGCGCCGACGCCGTCCCCACTGTGTTCGTCGAAGAATTCTCCAAGCTCCAGTCGGACGTGCCCGCCGTCGACTTCGCTGAAGTGGAATCGGATCTGGAAGAAGAGTGGGGGAGAAACGTCGATGAGGTTTTTGCGAGTTTCGACCGCACCCCGCTTGCGGCCGCGTCCGTTGCGCAGGTCCACCGGGCTGTTATGCATGACGGGACCGAGGTCGTTGTTAAGGTCCAGCGCCCCAAAATTCGCGCTCAGGTCAAGGCCGACTCCGATATCGTCGTGACCCTGGCTACCCAGATTGAACGGATGGCCGGGTGGGCCCGCAAAATGGGCATCGTGCGCTTAGCGGAAAACTTCGTCGACGCGCTCAACGACGAACTGGACTACCGTGGCGAAGTCGGCAACATGAAGCTCCTCCGGGAATCCGCACTGGAGTCTGGCAGCACACTCATGAGAATCCCACGCGTGTTCGAAGAGCTCTCTGGCCCCAACGTCATTGTCATGGAACATGTCCACGGCAAGGTCCTGTCAAAAGCCGGCCCCATCGTTGACAACCTGTCCACGATTGCCCGGTACGAACTTGCTGAAGAACTGTTCACGATGATCGCGCGCCAGGTGCTGGTCGACGGTGTGTTCCACTCCGATCTTCACCCGGGAAACATCATCATCGAACCGTCCGGTCGCGGTGGACTCGTCGACTTCGGGGCAGTGGGACGCATCGACCGGCGCGATCGCCAAGACATCGCAGTGCTCCTCATGGCATTCGACTCACAAAACTCCCGTGCCGCCACCCACGCAGTCCTCGACATGCTGGGCACCCCATCAGGCGTAGACGTACGTGTGCTGCAACGTGACATCGGCGAGATCCTCATGTCCCTGTCGGGCAACGGCTCCGTGAGCTCCGCGATCGACGAAATGCTCGAATTCTTCCTCCGGGGTGGCTTCTCACTGCCCGGATCCATCGCTCAGGCCCTGCGCGCCCTGGCAACGCTCGAAAGCAGCATCGCTTACATCGACCCCGACATCAACATGCTGGACCTCGCACGGACCAAGGCCAGCGGAATCCTGCGCGAATCCCTGTCCCTGGAAACCGTGCGCAAAGACTCTGAGCTCTACGCCCTGACCACGTCATCCCTGGCCCTTGACCTGCCCGCGCAGGTCTCCCGCGTGGTACGTCACCTGGAAGACGGCAGCTTAGACATCGGCACCTCGGGCGTTGATCTCAGCGCGATCAAGGCTCTGGTCCGCAACGTCGTCGACAAAGGCGTCCAAACCGTGCTCGCCACCGCACTGATCTTGGGTGGTGTGGTCATGATGAGCGCCGACTTTGGCCCACCCCTGACCCCAGAACTCAAACTGTTCACCTACTTTGGTGCCTGGGTTCTGCTCACCGGATGCGTGCTGGGTGCGCTGGTCCTGGCGCCGTCCCTGCGCCACGAACCAGACACTTAACCGGCCGTGGTGTAACGCTTCGCGTCAATGTGGATGAGCTGCAGACCGCCAGCTTCTACCGCATTGGCCACCGCGTCTTTCAGCTGCCCGAGGTCGTCCACCCTCACGCCGTGCCCTCCGCTGGCCGCGGCCATGAGTGGCCAATCCGGCTGGGTGAGTTCCACACCGACAGGATCAATGCCGGCAGAGATTTCGTTGGCACGGATTTCTCCGTAACCCCCGTTGTCCACCACGATCACGGTGAGGTCTTCGCCCTGTTCCACCACCGTGATGAGTTCTTGCAGACTGAACATGAGCGCCCCGTCACCCACAACTGCGAACGTGGGCCGGTCCGGTGCACCGATCCGCGCTCCCAGGGCAGCAGGCAGGCCATAACCCAGAGTCGCATATGTGGCCATATACGGAGTCGAGTTAGGGGTCGACACTTTGATCGCGTTGAGCAGACCCAAATAACAGATCTGAGACGAGTCCGTGGACACTATCGCGTCGTGCGGAAGCGCAGCAACAATGTCTTCGGCGATCAGCGTGCTTTCCCGCGACGTCTCCAGACCTTCAGCGCGTGCAGCCTCCAAGGCCCGTGCGACACCTGCCCGGAAATCACCTGCCTGGCTCGCAACGTCAAGGCCGTCAAGAAGCGCACGCAACGTGGCCTTCGCGTCACCTACAAGGCCAATGTCAGCCGTGAGATTCTTGTTGACCTGCCCTTCCGCAAGATCAATGCGCACCACGGTCCCCGTGGCCTCCAGGCGTTCGACCCACAGCTCCGCTTCACCGAGCTTCGAACCCACAACCAGCAGAACATCGGCCGTGCGCGCGTACTCGCGTACTTCAGTAAACCGCAGGTTCGCACCCAAGGACAGCGGGTGGTGCTCATCCACAACACCCTTTGCGTTGAGCGTGGTCACGATCGGTGCGCCCAGCGTGTCGACCAATTCGCGCAGTTCCTCTGCAGCACCTCGGGACCCGCCACCGGCCACAATCACGGGGCGCGACGCACCGCGCAAAGCCGCACGCGCCTGCTCTAACAGGGCTTCATCCGTGCACCCGGGACGCTGGTACGTGCGCGCCTCAAGGTCAAGCGAGTCCGCCTCGACCTGCTGTTCCAAAACATCGAGCGGCACCTCAATGTACGTGGGGCGCGGACGAGCCGTGGCAAAGCGCTCAAACGCCGCGTGAACCGCCTCCACCGCTTCGCTTGCGCTGGTCGCCCTCACCGCGGTTTCGACGATCGCGGCTGCGGCGCTGAACTGGTCCTTGGTTTCGTGCAACGTGCCCTTGTCCGCGAACTCCGCCCCCTGCTCGGGCCCGGGCGCCAGGATGAGCATGGGGCGGGATTCGCAGAATGACGTGGCAGCCGCAGACAGTGCGTTAAGGAGCCCCGGTCCCGAGGTGGTAATGACCACCCCCGGAAGTCCCGTTTGGAGGGACCACCCGTCAGAACCGTAACCGGCGCCTTGTTCGTGACGGGTGGTCACTACTCGCATTCCCAAGTCCTTAAGCGACCGGTAGAACTCCAGATTGTGGGTTCCTGGGATGCCGAAAACGGTGTCGACACCGTAGTTACGAATCGCCGTTAGAACTGCACTGCCTGTGCTGAGTGTGCTCACGTACTCTCTCCTTTGAGTGTTTTCTCTACGCCTTCAAGACCACTTTTCCAGTGGTTTTCCGCCCTTCCAATGCGCGGTGAGCATCAGCGGCTTCTTCGAGTGGGAAGGTTGCTCCCACCCGGAACTTCAACCAGCCTTCCTTGAGCCCGGTGAAAAGATCCTCGCTACGTTCGCGAAGCTCTTCAGGTGTGCGCACAAACCACTGCAACGACGGACGAGACAAGAAGACGCCACCCGCGCTGTTGAGGCGTTGCACGTCAAATGGTGGAACCTGACCACTTGCGCCACCAAACACAACAAGTGAACCGCGCACACGCAGCGAGTCCAGGGACGCGTCGAACGTGTCCTTGCCCACGCCATCGTAGACCACGTGAACACCTTCACCGTCGGTGAGGTCACGGACGGTCTGTGCGATGTCAACACCTTCGCCGTACAGGAATACGTGCTTGGCTCCGGCTTTGCGGGCAAGCTGTGCCTTCTCTTCAGTGCTCACGGTGCCAATAACTGTTCCGCCCATGTGCGTAATGAGCTGGGTCAGCAACAGCCCCACGCCTCCGGCAGCCGCGTGAACGAGTGCTGTCTGGCCAGGTTCAATGCGGTGTGAACCCGTGACCAGATAGTGCGCGGTGAGTCCTTGCAAAAGAATCGCAGCCGCAGTGTCAAAGTCGATATCGTCTGGCACGGGCACCAACATGTCTGCCTTGACTGCAACTTTTTGCGCATATGAACCAAAAGCGTCGTGCCACGCGACCCGGTCTCCAACCTGGACGCTTGTGACGCCTTCGCCCACCTGGCTCACCACACCTGCTCCTTCGGTGCCCGGAATGTGTGGGAACTGCATGGGGTAGACACCGCTACGACGGTAGGTGTCGATGAAGTTGATGCCGGTGGCTTTCACGTCGACAAGGACTTCGCCTTCGCCCGGGGTGGGGTCGTCTACTTCGACGTACTCCAGGACTTCTGGTCCTCCTGCGCGCTGTGCCTGTACCGCGTACATGTTCCTCCATTCCAGCCCACATGAATAAAATTCGGCTGTGATGTATAGTTATTCATATGAAGACTTATTCCGTCGCCGTCTCCGGTGCGACCGGGTATGCCGGTGGCGAAATGCTGAGACTGCTTTCGGCACACCCATGTGCAAACGTAACAACAGTCTGTGGTCATTCTACTGCCGGTTCACTCCTTGGAAGCCACCAGCCCCACCTGCGCGACTACGCGCATATGGTGATCCAGCCATCGACCGCTCAGGTGCTTGCCGGCCATGACGTCGTTGTCCTGGCACTCCCGCACGGGGCCAGCGGGAAAATCGCTGCTGAGCTGGGAAAACTCTCACCAGACACCCTCATCCTGGACCTTGCTGCGGACCACCGCCTCGAGCTAGCTGAAGCCTGGGAGGCGTACTACAAGTCCGAACACCAAGGAACCTGGACGTACGGTCTCCCTGAACTTCTCCGCGCCCAAGGGCCCACCCAGCGTGAACTCCTTACCCAGGCCCGCCGGATCGCGGTCCCCGGCTGTAACGTCACAGCAATCACGCTAGCCATACAACCACTGGTCAAAGCCGGTCTCATCGACCACACCGCCCTCACCGCGGTTCTGGCCAACGGAGTCTCCGGGGCAGGAAAAGCCCTCAAGCCACACCTGCTGGCCGGCGAGATCCTGGGCAACGCGAGCCCCTACGCGGTAGGTGGCACCCACCGCCACATTCCCGAAATTGAACAGAACCTCGCTCACGTGATTGGCGAAGACGTCGCGCAATCCACCACGCGCATCACGTTCACCCCAACACTGGTACCCATGGCCCGCGGGATCCTGGCAACCGTGTCCGCGCCCACCCACGCCTCGGCAAGCCAGATCAGCCAAACGCTCACGGACGCATATGAAGCCGAACCCTTCGTGACTGTTCTTCCTCAGGACCAGTGGCCAACCACCTCGGCCACGGCAGGTGCCCACACCGCGCACCTCCAGGCGGCAGTGGACGAACGCGCAGGAACCGCAGTCGTCGTGTGCGCGCTCGACAACCTGGTCCGCGGCACAGCAGGGCAGGCGATCCAAAGCATGAACCTGGCATTGGGCCTGGACGAAACAACCGGCCTCACACAGCAAGGAGTGGCACCGTGACCGTAACTTCACCACGCGGATTCCGCGCATCCGGAGTCACCGCAGGACTCAAACCCAGTGGTCAGCCAGATCTGGCTCTCGTCGTCAACGACGGCCCCCAGCACGCAGTGGCCGCGGTGTACACGTCCAACCGGTGCAAGGCTAACCCGGTTCTGTTCTCCCAGAAAGTCACCGCAGGTGGCGGGGCTCGCGCCGTAGTCCTCAACTCCGGGGGCGCCAACTGCTTCACCGGCCAGTTCGGGTATGAAACCACTGAGATGACCGCCGCCGAGGTCGCCGCCGGCCTGACAGCGACCGGCAACGAACCCGTGACGGCCAGCGATATCGTCGTCTGTTCAACCGGCCTGATTGGGGTGGGGGACCAGACGTGGCGCGACACGTTGCTGGGTGGAATCACGCCCGCGATCAACGCGCTGAGTACAACCGGGGGAGAAGGCGCCGCCCGGGCAATCATGACCACCGACACCGTTCCCAAGAACGTCGAAGTGTCCGTGGGCGACTGCACTATCGGTGGAATCGCAAAGGGTGCTGGAATGCTGGCGCCTGCGCTCGCCACGATGCTCGTAGTCCTCACCACCGACGCTCAACTGACACCTGAAGAACTCGACACCGCACTGCGTCACGCAACCGCCCGCAGCTTTGACAGGCTCGACTCCGACGCGTGCATGTCCACCAACGACACCGTGGTCCTCATGAGCTCCGGGGCTAGCGGTGTCCACCCTGACCTGGACGCATTCACGCAGGCACTTACCGAGGCCTGCCAAGATCTGGCCCGCCAACTCATGAGCGACGCGGAAGGTGCCGCGCACAACATCGCGATTACCACCTCGGGAGCGGCAAGCGAAGCCGACGCTGAGGAAGTCTCCCGGGCCGTGTCCCGCTCCAACCTGTTCAAAACCGCCATTTTCGGTGAGGACCCAAACTGGGGACGGATCGTGGCACAGGTGGGAACCACCTCGGCCGAATTCGACCCAGCCAACATCGACGTGACGGTCAACGGAGTTCCCGTGTGCGTGGCATCCGGCCCGCACGCCGACCCCGAAACTGTCGTGTTCACCCGTGACGTGACCGTGGACATCAACCTCAACGCAGGCGACCACCGGGCCACCGTGTGGACCAACGACCTCACCCACCAGTACGTCGAAGAGAACAGCGCATACTCGTCATGACACAACTTTCACCCGCCCAACGCGTGGCCCGCGCGCAGATCAAAGCCTCAACACTCACCGAGGCTCTGCCGTGGATCAAGAAGTTTTCCGGCGCCACCATCGTCATCAAATACGGTGGCAACGCCATGATTTCCCACGAACTCCAGCAGTCGTTCGCAGACGACGTGGCATTCTTGCGGTTCGCTGGGATCCGCCCCATCGTGGTCCACGGAGGCGGCCCGCAAATTGGGGCAATGCTGGATAGGCTGGGCATTCCTAGCGAGTTTGTCGACGGGCAGCGGGTAACCAGTCCCGAGGCGGCAACCGTCACCCGTATGGTGTTGGCTGGGCAGGTCAACCGCGACATTGTGTCGCGCATCAACCAAAACGGAGACGCGGCCGTTGGGCTGTCCGGGGAAGACGCTGACCTGTTGTTAGCAAGCCCCGTCGAACGTGCCGAACTTGGGCGCGTAGGCAACATCGAAGCGGTCAACACGCAGTTCCTCAACGAGCTTTTGGACCAAGGGCGAGTGCCTGTCGTGTGCTCAATTGCGGCTGAACTTGGTGGTGAACTTGGAATGCCACTGAACATTAACGCCGACCTGGCGGCCGCCGCAATTGCTAAGCACATGAAGGCTGACAAGTTCATCATGCTCACTGATGTTCCGGGCCTGTACGCCAACTGGCCCGACACCGACAGCCTCATCAGCGAAATCACGGCGCAGGAACTCCGTGAGCTTTTACCGTCGCTCGATTCAGGCATGATCCCTAAAATGACGGCTGCTCTAGAAGCGGTTGATGCGGGTGTGAACCAAGTTCACGTTGTCGACGGACGTACCGCCCACTCGGTCCTTCTCGAAGTCTTTACCGACGAAGGAATTGGAACCATGGTGTTAGGAGGCGACGCATGACCTGGCAAGACGAACACAGCAACGCAATCCTGCCCGCCCTGGGTAAGCCTCAGCTCAAGCTGGAGCGCGGTAACGGTGCCTACGTGTGGGACTCCGAAGGTAAGAAGTATCTGGATTTCTTAGCTGGAATTGCGGTTAACTCCTTAGGCCACGCCCACCCTGACCTGGTGAAAGCCGTGAGCAACCAAATGCTCACACTTGGGCACATCTCCAACTACTTCGCGTCGGATCCGCAGATCGAGCTTGCACACGCACTCCTCAAGGTAGCGAACGCACCTGAAGGCTCGTCAGTGTACTTCTCCAACTCCGGATCAGAAGCCAACGAGGCGGCCCTGAAAATCGCACGCAAAACCGGACGCACCAAAATCGTGGCCGTCGAAGGCGGATTCCACGGGCGCACCCTGGGATCCCTTTCCGTGACCCACAAACCCGCCTACCGTGAACCTTTCGACCCGCTCCTCCCAGGAGTCGAGCACGTTCCGCATGGCGACATTGACGCGCTCACGAACGCTATCGATGACACCTGCGCAGCCGTCATCATCGAACCCATCCAAGGTGAAGCAGGCGTCCGTCCCCACCCGGCCGGGTACCTGACAGCGGCACGGGAAGCCACCTCGGCGGTGGGAGCGCTTCTCATCCTTGACGAAGTCCAAACCGGAATTGCACGCACCGGATACTGGTACGCCTTCCAGAACCCAGACATTGGGGAAGGGATCGTGCCCGACGTGGTGACTTCGGCTAAAGGCATTGGCGGAGGAATCCCACTGGCCGCGACCCTCACATTCGGGGCGGACGTGACGAAACTCCTGGCACCCGGCGAACACGGCTCCACCTACAGTGGCAACCCCGTCGCAACTGCGGCCGGACTCGCCGTTCTCAACGTCATCGAGCGCGACGGACTGCTAGAACACGTGCGCCAAACCGGCGAACACCTGCGTAACAGCCTCGAAAACCTTGACGGCATCACCGGCGTTCGGGGCAGTGGCCTCCTGCTGTCATTCGAACCTGCCGGGGGAGCGAAAGCCTTCGCCGCCTCGGCGCTCACACACGGCATCATCGTCAACCCGGCGACCCCGGAGCGAGTCCGCATCGCGCCACCACTTATTGTGACTAGTAGCCAGATCGATGAGTTCATCCACTCGATTCCACAGATTCTTCAGGACATCGCATGACCAGACACTTCCTCAAAGACACCGACCTCAGCCCGGCAGAACTCAACGAAGTACTCGACCTGGCGGCTGAGCTCAAAGCCAACCCGTATTCGCTCAAGCCGTACGCGGGGCCACAGACAGTTGCGGTCATCTTCGACAAGACCTCGACCCGCACACGCGTGTCCTTTGCCGCAGGTGTCGCAGCCTTGGGCGGCCAACCACTCATCATCAACCCCGGCGAATCCCAGATTGGGCACAAAGAAACCATTGAAGACACGGCGCGCGTCATGTCGTCCATGACCTCCACAATCGTGTGGCGCACCTTCGCCCACGAAGGACTCCAAAAGATGGCGCAGAACTCCACAGTGCCCGTCATCAACGCGCTGTGCGACGACTACCACCCGTGCCAACTGCTGGCAGACCTGCTCACCATCCGCGAACACAGGTCAACCGGCGAAGGCAACGGGCTCGCCGGTCTGACTTTGAGCTACTTTGGAGACGGTGCCAACAACATGGCCCACTCGTACGTACTGGCCTGCGTCAACGCGGGAATGCACGTGCGCATCGCCGCCCCAGAGGGCTACCACCCAGCCCCCCACGTCCTTTCCGAAGCACGCGAACTTTCCACCCAAACCGGCGGCAGCGTCACTGTCACAACAGACGCGCGGGAAGCCGCCTCGGGCGCCAACATCCTGGTCACCGACACGTGGGTATCCATGGGGCAAGACGCCCACGGGCGCAACGACGCCCAGTCACCCTTCACCCCCTACACCGTCACACAGGAACTCATGGATTTGGGCGATAACCCCATCTTCATGCACTGCCTGCCCGCCTACCGCGGCTTTGAAGTGACCGCCGAGGTCATCGACGGCCCCCAATCCGTCGTGTTCGACGAAGCCGAAAACCGTCTACACGCACAAAAGGCCCTCATGGCATGGCTCATGGCTCAGTCGCAGGGGCGTGGCGCACAGGGGAGTGGCGCGTGAGTAAAAACGGGGCCAGTGACACAAACGAAACCAGCAGCGTCGCGAATGCGATTCCCGGAACAAAAGCAGCCAGGCACGCACTGCTGATCGACATCATTCGACGCAACCACGTGCGCTCGCAGACTGAACTCATCGAGCTTCTGGCCGGTACCGGAATCGCTGTCACTCAGGCGACCCTGTCACGCGATCTGGTGGAGCTGGGCGCCATCAAGGTGCGCACGGCAGAAGGAAGCGCATACGCTGTTCCTGGTGAAGGGGGCGACCGCTCTCTTGAACAAGGAGTCAAGGGGCATGTCCTGCACGCGAAGCTTCAGCGGCACTTAGAAGAATTGCTGGTGTCGGCCACATGGTCGGCGAACCTTGCAGTGCTCCGCACCCCACCGGGTGCAGCACAGTTTCTCGCGTCTACGATTGACCATTCGGTGATTCCTGAAATCATCGGCACGATCGCCGGCGACGACACAGTTCTCATCATTTCAGCAGACCCACAAGGTGGAAAAGACATTGCCAACCAGTTCATTTGCCTGGCTGGCGCGGAAGACAAGGAGTAAACATGACTGAACGTATCGTTCTTGCATATTCGGGCGGCTTGGACACGTCCGTAGCTATCGGGTGGATCCAGGAAGCTACCGGCGCCGAGGTCGTTGCAATGGCCGTGGATGTGGGCCAGGGTGGCGAAGACCTCGAAACGATCCGTCAGCGTGCGTTGGACTGTGGTGCCGTTGAGGCCTATGTCGCTGATGCACGTGACGAATTCGCAAACGAATACTGCATGCCAGGGCTCAAGGCCAACACGCTGTACATGGGCGCATACCCAAACGTGTCGGCGCTTTCACGTCCCGTGATCGCCAAGCACCTGGTGGCAGCTGCCAAGCAGTTTGGCGCATCGACGGTATCCCACGGGTGCACCGGTAAAGGTAACGACCAGGTGCGTTTCGAAGTAGCGATTACGTCGCTTGCTCCTGAGCTCAAGACCATCGCACCTGTGCGTGACCTGGCTCTGACCCGCGAAGCTGCTATCGAGTACGCAGAACGCAACGAACTGCCAATCGTCACCACCAAGAACAACCCGTTCTCAATCGACCAGAACGTGTGGGGACGCGCGGTGGAAACTGGGTTCCTCGAAGACATCTGGAACGGCCCTACCAAGGACGTCTACGACTACACCGACGACCCTGCGTTCCCACCACCAGCTGATGAACTCATCATCACCTTCGAAAAGGGAATCCCGGTGGCCATCGACGGCAACGCCGTGACACCTCTCGAAGCGATCATGCAGCTCAACGAGCGTGCCGGACGTCAAGGAATCGGGCGTATCGACATCGTCGAAGACCGCCTGGTTGGAATTAAGAGCCGCGAAGTGTACGAAGCTCCCGGTGCCATGACCCTGATCGCTGCTCACCAAGAGCTCGAGAACATCACCTTGGAACGCGAACAGGCGCGCTTCAAGCGCACGGTTGACCAGCGCTGGACCGAACTCGTGTACGACGGCCAGTGGTTCTCTGAACTCAAGGGCAGCCTCGACGCGTTCATCGACGACACTCAGGAGCACGTATCCGGTGACATCCGCATGATCCTGCACGGCGGACGCGCAACCGTCACCGGTCGTCGTTCAGAAAACACCCTGTACGACTTCAACCTGGCCACCTACGATGAAGGCCAGTCCTTCGACCAGTCAGCAGCGCGCGGTTTCATCGACATTTACGGTCTGTCCTCCAAGCAGGCCACCGCACGTAACCAGCGCTTGGGCTACTCACACTAAGGAGAACTATGACCGGTATCAGCCTGTGGGGTGGACGCTTCGCAGACGGCCCCGACGACGCACTAGCAAAACTGTCAAAGTCCACGGACTTTGACTGGCGACTCGCCAGCTACGACCTCGCCGGCTCACGAGCTCACGCACGCGTTCTGCACGCAGCCGGGCTTCTGGACGAGGACGAACTGCGCGGAATGCTCAGTGCACTGGACGAACTGGAAGCGCGCGTGAACTCCGGGGAGTTCGTGCCCGACGAAGGTGATGAAGACGTCCACTCCGCGCTGGAAAATGGTCTTCTCCAGATTGCCGGTCAGCAACTAGGTGGCAAATTGCGTGCCGGGCGTTCGCGTAACGACCAAATCGCCACGATGGGGCGTATGTACCTGCGCGACTCGGCACGCATTATCGCCTCCCTTGTGTTGGACACGGTTGAGGCCCTGATTGAACAGGCTCACGCTCACATCGACGCGCCTATGCCGGGACGTACGCACCTGCAGCACGCGCAGCCTGTTCTGCTGGCACACCAGCTGTTGGCCCACGCGTGGCCACTCATGCGTGACGTTGACCGTCTGATCGACTTCGACAAACGCGCAGACGTATCCGCGTATGGTTCGGGTGCGCTTGCTGGCTCATCACTGGGACTTAACCCGCAAGCTGTGGCCGCTGAGCTTGGATTTAGCGATTCGGTCGAAAACTCGATCGACGGAACCGCCAGCCGCGACATCTTCGCAGAATTCGCTTTCTGTGCGGCCATGATCGGGGTGGACCTGTCGCGTCTGAGTGAAGAAATCATTGTGTGGGCAACCGCAGAGTTTGGTTTCGTCAAACTCGACGATCGATTCTCCACTGGATCTTCGATCATGCCCCAGAAAAAGAATCCGGACGTGGCAGAGCTCGCACGAGGAAAAGCTGGGCGTCTCATCGGTGACCTAACAGGGCTTTTGGCCACGCTCAAGGCTCAGCCACTGGCATATAACCGGGACTTGCAGGAAGACAAAGAACCTGTGTTCGACCAAGTCGACACACTCACGCTTCTGCTTCCAGCCTTCACCGGAATGGTCGCCACCTTAAAGTTCAACACTGAACGGATGGCGCACTTGGCCCCGCGCGGGTTCGCACTTGCCACCGACGTCGCCGAATGGTTGGTGCGTCAAGGAGTTCCCTTCCGTGTGGCACACGAACTGTCAGGTGCCGCAGTGAAACTGGCCGAATCCCGTGGCGTCGAACTGTGGGACTTAAGCGATGAGGACTACGCAGGTATTTCTGAGCACTACACCTCGGACGTGCGTAGTGTGCTGACCACCCTGGGTTCGATCAACTCGCGCAACGCCAAAGGTGGCACAGCTCAGTCGGCTGTTGAACAGCAACTTTCCAACGCCCGGGCGGAACTGGCGCGCCTCCGAGAATTCGGGGCAACCACCTCGGGCGGATCAGCTGGTCTAGACTGAGCACTGTCATGCAGAATGACACAAGGAAATAGGAAAGGTAACCCGTGAACATTTTTAGTGACCTAGTCAAACGTGAGCTTGTCGCTCAGACGACTGACGAAGATGCTTTGCACAAAGCACTGTCAGAAGAGTCACTGAAGTTTTATGTGGGCTTCGACCCAACTGCTCCAAGCCTGCACATGGGTAACCTTGTCCAGATCCTTGTTGCCAGGCGCCTACAGGCGGCCGGCCACACGCCTTACATGCTGGTGGGTGGGGCAACCGGGCTGATCGGTGACCCTCGAATGACGTCTGAACGATCACTTAACCCGCGTGACGTCGTCGAAGGATGGGTGGAGAAAATCCGCGCCCAAATTCAGCCGTTCCTCGACTTCGAGGGCCCCAACGCCGCCACCATGGTCAACAACTACGACTGGACCGGTGACATCAGCGTCCTCGACTTCTTGCGGGATGTCGGTAAACACTTCTCAGTGAACCGCATGCTGGCGAAAGAAGCTGTGTCTGCACGGTTAAATTCGGACGCGGGAATTTCGTTCACCGAGTTCGCCTACCAGCTGCTCCAAGGAAACGACTACCTCGAGCTCTACCGCCGCTACGGAATCACCCTCCAAACCGGTGGGTCCGACCAGTGGGGCAACCTGACAAGTGGGGCTGATCTGATTCGACGCGTCGAACGGACCAGCGTCCACGCGATGTCCATCAAACTCATCACAAAAGCGGACGGAACCAAGTTCGGAAAAACCGAAACCGGAACTGTGTGGCTCGATCCAACCCTGACCAGCCCATACGCATTTAGCCAGTTCTGGCTCAACACTGCCGACGCTGACGCTCCGGGCTACCTCAAAGTGTTCTCGCTTCGCGAACTCGATGAAATCAACGACATCATCGAACAGTTCAAAGAAGCGCCCCACACGCGACTCGTGCAAAAAACACTCGCACGGGACGTCACGGAACTCGTCCACGGAAAAGAAGCCACGGACCAGGCCTTTGCCGCAGCCGACGCTCTGTTCGGACGCGGGGAACTCACCGAACTCGACGAACCTACGATCGCCGGTGCCACCTCGGCCCTTCCAGGAACCGACATCGATTCCGCTGCGTTGGCAGCCGGGGTTAACGTCGTTGACCTGTTCGTGGATGCGTTTGCAGAGACCGGGCAACTTAAGTCAAAGGGCGAAGTGCGCAAAGCGATTCAACAAGGTGGCGCGTACATCAACAACGTCAAGGTCGAATCTGAAGACCACGTGATGACCGCAGACCAGTTCCTGCCCGCTGGCGATCACGCAGTAGCACTTTTGCGACGTGGAAAGAAGACGCTTGCAGTAGCATGCCTGCGGTGACAACGTTGAACGACCGTTCTCCGGCCCTTCCGGTAAGCGGAAAGGCCATAGGGCTGTACGTTGTTCTGGCGTTGGGCCTCGCTTGGTTTGTGACGCTTCCCATCTGGTTGATAGGAATCGACCTGTCTCCCTCACTTCCCGCCGTTAAAGAAACGGGTGAGCCGGGGTCTGGGCCCATGCCCACAGAAGGTGAACTGTTCACACAGAGTCTGATAGCACAAGTGTGCGGTGTTGTCATGATGTTTACGCCTGGCATTGCTGCAGTGATCACACTCATGGTCAGCGGTGTGAAATTCTCACGTGTGTTTCCGATGCTGGGGGCCGGGCGTCCGGTGCGCGTGCCCGGTTTTAGGCCACGTGCAGCAGGGAACTGGCCATACGTGCGTCGACTTCTTTTAGGGCTTGTAGCCACGCTGGCCGTGACCCTGCTTATTGCACTTGTCATTACGATCGCCACACCAGTATGGCCGGCCAATGGACATACTCTTGCCCACCAATCAGCGTCAGCGTTGGGTATGCCGTTGGCACTGTTCTTAGTTATGCAGTTCGCCATGATTCCTGTGGGTGCAATCTTCAACGCTTTGCCTTCAGTAGGCGAGGAGCTGGGCTGGCGCGGATACTTGTACCCTGCTTTGACACAACGATTGGGATTTGCCTGGGCCGTAGTGGTCGGTGGTGCGATCTGGGGCGTGTGGCATGCTCCATTGATTATGGCGGGCTATAACTTTGGCCTGTTTGGGTTGCCCGGTGTGGCACTCATGACGGCTTCATGCATTGGATTAGGTGCATGGTTCGCATACCTGTACGGAGCCACGGGATCTATTTGGGTTCCCGCGCTTGCCCATGGACTGTTTAATGCGGCTGCCGGAATCACTCTGCTGTTCTGGCCTGCCGACACAGCCTTCAACGGTGTAACCGCATCTGTTCTTGGCGTGTGGTCACTTGTGGTTCTTGTGCCACTTGCTGCGGTGCTTGTGTGGCGGGTAGCAAAGGAGCCAGGGCGCGCAGAAAAAAATTTAGAAAACGGCTTGCAAACGCCTGGCGAGTCGGTATAGAGTTTTCATCGTTGCTCTCAGCGAGGTAACGAGCGAGAGCCATTTACTCCAGATCAAATCGATCGCAGCGTGGTTCAGATCACAAAGAATGAACTTGCGTGACTGTATCGAATGATATAGAGTAAGAATCCGTCGCCAAGGCGAACAGCTCACTACAAGCGAGTGAAGCCCTGGTGAACAAAACCACCTTTAGCGTGAGCCGGCTGTGTGTTGGTGAGTGTTTTTGTGTGTGTTCTTTTTCAACTCAATAGCGTGTTTGTTTGTTTTTGTGATGCCAGTTTTATTTTA
>NZ_JASPDO010000029.1 GCF_030230605.1 Brevibacterium sp. UMB1308A | reverse complement strand
CACCACTCGCTTTGTGATGTCTTGCCGAGGACACTGTCCCCGGTCAGTCGGAGCCGTTAGTTACGACGGTTCCTGCGGCTGGCCACTGTCAGTGCTACACCTGCACCGATCATGCCCAGACCCATAGCCACTGCCAGAGCTACCTCAGTACCTGTTCGAGGGAGCGGGCCAGGCTTACCGGAATCGCCAGGCTCGGTGGAGTCACCAGGCTTTCCAGGACCGTCCGAACCATCCCCAGGTTGTCCTGGCTTGCTCGGTTCGCTTGGCTCGTCTGAAGGCGAGTCCCCAGGATTACCAGGTTCGTCTGATGGCTTATCTGATGGCTTGTCCGAAGGCCGCTCGGAAGGATCCTGGCTAGGCTCCTGGCTTGGAGTCTCCGAAGGCTTGTCAGACGGTTCATCCGATGGTTGTTCTGACGGCTTGTCCGATGGCTGCTCAGAAGGTTCCTCGGAAGGATCCTGGCTAGGTTCCTCGCTTGGAGTTTCCGAAGGCTCCTCGGATGGATCCTGGCTAGGTTCCTCACTCGGGGTTTCCGAAGGCTCTCCGGTTGGAGTTTCCGAAGGATCGTCCGATGGTTCCGGCGTCGGTTCCTCAGATGGGTCCTCGCTAGGCTCCGCCGTTGGTTCGTCCGAAGGTTGCTCTGATGGCTCCTCCGAAGGTTCACCGGTCGGATCCGGAGTCGGATCGTCCGATGGATTGTCAGTTGGGTCCGTAGTCGGCTCCTCAGTCGGGTCTGGAGTCGGAGTCTCGCAGTTGCACTTGGCACCCACGCGGATCTTGCGTGGTTGCGGATCCTTAAGAACCTTCTCGGACACTTCTGGATCGCCTACTGGCTTGCCGTTTTCGAGCTTCCAGGTCTTGGTGATTTCCTTCTCACCGAAGGCACCAGCCTGGTCCTCAACAACCTTGCCAACCTCGAGGTTCGGGTCGTACTCGATGATGGTGTCGTACGGAGTGTTTTCCGTGTGCTTGTCCGTCAACTCAGTCTGGTGTTCCTTTGCAGGACCAACCTCGATGATCTGCTTGACAGGCTCGCTCACTGTCTCCGACTTAGGCTCACCCTTGGTGACGTTGCCCTTGTCGTCAACTTCGACACCAACGGTGTGCTTCACCTCACCGGGCTTGCCCTCTTGGACAACCTTGGTCTCGCCAGGTTGCAGCTCGGGGTTGACGCGTACCTCGACACCGAACGGGGTATTCTCGGTCCACTCAATCTCCGTGGAGGCAGGATTGCCCTTAGTGCCGACCTTGATGATCTTCTTGACAGGCTCGGTCACACGCTTGGTTTCGGTCTTGGAATCCACGACCGTCGAGTTCTCGATGGTCAGGGTCGTGGTGACCTTGTCCTTACCCAGTTTGCCTTCCTGGACAGTTTCCTGCTTTCCGGCTTCCAGGTTCTCGTCGAAGATGATCTCGGTCTCGAACGGCACGTCCTTTTCGTACTCACTCGTATGAGTGCCAGTGGTCTTGGTACCAACGCGGATGATCTGCTTGACAGGTTCCTTCGTGCGCTCAGTCGTCACTTCAGGGTCGCCCGAAGGCTTACCGTCCACGATCTTCTGAGTCGAGGTCACAACCTCGGTACCGGTCTGCCCCTGTTGATCAACCTTCTGCTCGCCCTCCTTGAGGGTGTTGTCGAAGACGATCTCAGTTTCGAACGGAACCGGCTTGTCAACCCTGGTCACCACAGTGGTGTCCTCAGCAGCTGGGCCGTATTCGATGATCTCGTTGACGGGGTCCTTGGTCTGCTTCTCTTCAGGGGTGACAGTTGCCTGGTCGCCCTTAGCCTTGAAGTCAGCGGTGTAGGTCTTCTCACCAGGCACGCCCTTCTGGACGACCTTGATCTCACCCGGTTTCAGCTCCGGGTTCGGGCGGGTAATAACCTCGAACGGAACCTGGGCGGTCCAGGTGACCTTCGACGAAGCCTCAGACGGCTTGGTACCGACCTTGATGACCTGGTCAACCGGCTGTTGAGTGACCTTCTCCTCGACAGTGGCTTCGCCATCCGGCTGCGAATTGGTGACCTTCTGAGTCACGGTAATGGTCTTTTTACCAGGCTTACCCTCGGTGACAGTCTTCGAGGTGCCAGCAGGCAGGTTCGGGTCGAACTCGACCTTCACGCCGAACGGAACCTCAGCCTCAACCGAGTTCTTGATTTCACCAGTGGTCTTGGTGCCGACGCGGATGATCTGCTCGGTCGGTTCCTTGGTGCGCTCAGAGGTCACGACCGGGTCGCCCGAAGGCTTGCCGTCCACGAGCTTCTGAGTCGAGGTCTCAACCTCGGTACCGACCTCGCCCTTCTGGTCAACAACCTGCTTGCCAGCCTCCAAGGTGTCATCGAAGATCACCTTGGTGTCGAACGGAATCGGCTTCTCGGTCTTGGTCACCAGCTCGCTTGGAGCAATGCCCGGACCGTACTCGACGATCCGCTTGACAGGTTCCTTGGTGGTCTCTTCCTCGACCACCTCAGCCTGATCGCCCGTAGCGGTGAACTTAGCGGTGAAGGTCTTCTCGCCGTTCTCACCTTCCTGAACAACCCGGGTTTCACCAGGCTTCAGGTCCGGGTTCTCGCGAACCTCGGTCGGGTACGGGATTGGAACCTTCCAGGTGACTTCCTTGGCGCTCGCAGCTGGCTTGGTGCCGATGACGACGACCTCATTCTGAGGCTCTTCGGAGCGCTCCCAAGTACCGTCCTTGTTCATCTTCTCCTTGCCAGGCTTGCCCTTGGTCTCAACCTTGTACTCGCCGGCAGGGATGGTGTCGTCGTACTTGTACTCGACCTTGAACGGAACTTCGCGGGTTGGAACGTCAACAACGTTCACTACTGCGTAAGCGGTATCCGTAGAGCCATCTTCGTAGGTCACAGTAACCGGAATCTTGGCTTGATCGCCCGCCTTCGCATCCGCAGGTGCGGTTGCCGTGATAGTGCCGTCCTCCGCAATTTCGACTTGCCAGCCAGCAGGAACATCACCCAACTTGTACGGGTTTTCCTTCGCGACATTCACGGTGTCCGGCTTGTCCAGTGCAACTGGCAGCTTTGCTGTGTCACCGGGATACACGGTTTCTACCGGGTACGAAGGCTCAGCTTCCCAATTGTTGGACAACTTCACCACGGTGGTGACTGGCACCAGCGGGGTGGAGCCATCCGGAGTGGTCACAGTGACGTTGATGGTCTTCTTGTCACCCGGCTTGGAGTCTGCTGGCGGGGTGGAAGACACGACACCGGTGTTCGGGTCGATGGTGTACTTCCAGCCATCAACTTCCTGCTCAAGGATCGGCTGATCATTCTCGTCCTTGCCGAAGGAGAACTTGGAGCCCTTAGGAGCGTCCTGTACCTGGTGGTTCACGGCCTGGTTCGGGCCAGTCGACTCCACGGAGTAGGTAGGGGCGAAATCGCTCTTGAGAACGACGACGGTGCCCTTAACCTCTTGCGGCTTGTCAGCGTTGTCGTAGTACGCAAGAACCGGAACGTTCAGGATGTAACCTTCAGGCGCAGTCCGCGGAATCGTCGTGGTGACCTCACCAGTGTCCTCGTCAATCTTGACGGTCCACGTGCCGCTGTCATCGGTGACCGTCATCTGGGTCTTACCGTCCGGGAAGGTGTAACGCTTCGGCGCTTCGTCGGTCGTGTTACCGCTCAGGCCACGCTCCGGGATCTCAGGCTTGAGGGAGACCTTCGCAGTCGGCTTATTAGTCACCGTGTCGTAGGTCGGGATCTTGATGTCCACGATCGCCTGGAACTGGGTCTCGATCTCATCCGTGGTCTGGTCCGGGTAGGTTGCCTTGACCTTCGGGGTGATGATCGTGCCCGGCGCGACGGTGTCGTCCGCCTTCGCGGTGACCTTGCCGGTGTCATCGACCGTGACGGTCCAGCCAGCAGGGACGGTGGACTCATCGATCTCGAACTTGGCCGGGTGAACCGGCTTGTAGCCCTTCATGATGGACTTGGTGCCCACCTGGGCGGTGAGGTCGTCGCCGATGTGGCCCTTAGTCAGGCTTGGGCGCACGAGGTCGGTGACCTGGGTGTTGTTCGGGTCAACAACTACGAGGAGTTCGAGCTTGTCAGTGGAACCGTTGGAGTACTCCACCGTGATCACAGGGCGCGCGAAGGTGCCTGGGCGCGGGTTCTCTGGAGCGGTGACGGTGACGTTGTAGTTCTCGTCCATCTCGACGGTCCAGCCCTCATAGACGTACTTCTCATCCAGGGTGACCTTGGCTTCGTAACCGCCGTCTGCCTCCTTCTTCGCCAGGTCCTTGATCAGGTCAGGGGTCTGGGTGAAGGTGACCTTCTGCGGCTCGGTAGCAATCGGACCGGTAGCGCTATCGACGCCGGAGATGATCGTGGCGTCCGTCTTGTCGTACTTCGGGGAGTGGTACTCGGTGTCATCCAAGGAGAACGCCTTCGAGTCGATGACGTTCGCCTTGTTGTAGCGGGTCAGCAAGTTGGAGCTGTCGAAGGTAGCGCCTTCACCGAAGTTGTTGTTCTCGGCAGCCGCCTGGAGCTGGTCGACGGTACGTGGCTTCGCCAGAACGGAGAAGTTCACGTTCTTGTCAGTCGCCAGGTCGGTGCCGCGATATTCAGGCCACGTGAAGTAGATGTCGCCGGTCGTTTCGTCGATGCGCAGGTTCTTGGTGCCGCCAGACGCCGCCGGATCAGTGGTACCGATGAACTGGCCGTTGCCGTCGTAGGCCTCCACGACCATGCGGGACATAGAATCGTCCGTGCCACCGTTCGCAACAGCAGGAACGTTGATCTTACCGACCTTGGTTTCCGCACCTGCAATGATGACGTGCTTCTCAAAGTTCTCCCACGACACCGTGATCGGGTTACATTCGATGTTTTCGCTCGGCCACGGGTTCACGACGGCCGTAAAGAATGCACTGCCTCCCTGGGTGGCAAACGGGCCGGTGGTACGGTCAGTCTTATAGTTTCCCTGCCAGGCATAACGTACCGGGTTAGCGGCAGTGGCCTCAGCGAACTGCTTGACTTTCGCATCGGTCAGTTCCGCGTTGAGGTTCAGGTTTCGCTGTTGCCTAGAAGCAGTAATACCGAGGTTTTCGGTGGCCTTGTCAGTGACATTGTTGCCAAGAAAGTTCTGACCGGCCCGCATAGAGGGAACCTGTCCCGCATCGAGGTACGCACCCATAAGGCCTGAATTGGTAAAGCTCCAATCTGCGAACGTGCGGTCCTCCGAGTTATCGAAGGAGACGCTCAAACCCCACCGGGTTTTCGAGGGGCTGTCAGCGCCTGGCTCCAGGGTGTCCCAGCTGAAACCAGCTTGGCTGCCCTTCGGAGTGTTCTCCGAGACAACACACGATCCGGCCGGCAGGTCGGAGGCCTTCTGGGCGTCCTTCTCTACCGCACCGGACTTCTCGCGGATGCCGCCTGTGAAATCAGCTGCAGCCGCCGAATCGCCCGACATCAAGTTAGGTACAGCAAATGCCCCAGCCGTTAATGCGAGGGCCGACAGAGCGGCAATCGGGACGCGCAAGAAGCGCCTCCGCAGCGTCGAAGTCTTCGAGGAATTCATCCCTCAGTCCTTCCTGGAGGTTTTAAACAACACCAATGGGCCGTTCCACCATTGCCCGTTGAGGTGAGAATCATGGAATACACATACTTTATTAAGCGCCACAATTGTTTCACACAATCGGCTCAGCTTCCATACCCCCTGGTAACACGCCACATACAGAACAGTGCAAACAGTGGTCACGCGCGCCACTCAAGTGACGCCTCTCACCAAAGACACACAGCGTCCTCACAACGAAAAACGCCCCGCCACTGGGGCGGGGCGTAACGCGCATCACTGAATCTTTGACATGATCATTTCGCGCGCTTTACCTGCATCGGCTTGACCACGTGTGGCTTTCATGATGGGCCCCATGAGCGCACCAATCGCCTGCATCTTGCCACCCTTGATCTTCTCAACCACATCAGGGTTGTCAGCGATCGCCTGATCAACGGCAGCTTCCAACGCCCCGTCGTCTTCCACGATCTCCAGACCGCGCGCTTCCATCACAGCAGCCGGGTTACCTTCACCGGCGATGACACCTTCCAGCACTTTCCGCGCCAGCTTGTCATTGAGCTTGCCCTGCTTCACTAGGTCAGCGAGCTCAGCCACCTGTTCCGGTGTCACCAGCTCCGTAGCATCGGCCTCAGAAGCTTTCGCCTGACGCGCAATCTCACCCATCCACCATTTACGGGCGTCCCCAGGCTTAGCACCTGCCGCCACCGTATCCTCAACAGCTTCAAGCAGACCAGCGTTGACAACGTCACGCATCTCCAGGTCACTGAATCCCCACTCACCAATGAGGCGACGGCGCTTAGCAGCCGGCAGTTCCGGCAACTCTTCACGCAACTGCTCAACCCACTCACGCGCAGGTGAAACGGGAACCAGATCAGGTTCAGGGAAGTAACGGTAGTCATCAGCATCGGACTTCACGCGACCAGACGACGTTTCACCCGTGTCTTCGTGGAAGTGCCGAGTCTCCTGCAACACCTTCTCGCCCGCCTCCAAAATGGTGGCCTGGCGTGCAATCTCAAACTTCACGGCCCGCTCAATCGACCTGAACGAGTTCACGTTCTTCGTCTCAGTCCTGGTGCCCAGTGGCGCATCCGGGCTTTCACGCAGCGACACGTTAATGTCGGCACGCACATTTCCCTGCTCCATGCGCGCTTCCGAAACACCCAAAGCCTTGAAGATGTCCCGCAACGTGCGCACATACGCGGCTGCAACCTCGGGCGCCCGCTCCCCCGTACCCGTAATAGGCCGGGTGACAATCTCAACCAGGGGAACTCCGGCACGGTTGTAGTCCACCAGCGAATAGTCCGCACCCTGGATACGCCCCGAAGACCCACCCACGTGCGTGTTCTTCCCCGCGTCTTCTTCCATGTGCGCGCGCTCAATGTCAACAGTCACCAGCTGACCGTCTTCCAGCTCGACTTCCAACGCGCCGTCAAATGCGATCGGCTCGTCGTACTGCGAAGTCTGGAAGTTCTTCGCCAGGTCAGGGTAGAAGTAGTTCTTGCGCGCAAATCGGCACGTTTCAGCGATCTGGCACCCTAGCGCCAGCCCGATCTTAATCGCGTACTCCACACCGGTTTCGTTCACCACCGGCAACGCACCGGGCAGACCGAGCGACACAGGCGTGGTGTTTTCGTTGGGCCCGCCACCAAAGGTATTGGGGGCGGCGTCAAACATTTTTGTCACGGTTCCCAGTTCCACGTGGACTTCGATTCCAAGAACTGGGTCGTACTTCTTAATTGCGTCTTCGTACTTCAATTCGTGTCCTTAGAGCTGAGGAATCTGGTCCAGAATAGGGCCGCCGAGGTGTCCGTTGAGTTCCGCTTCGAACGCCCCTCCCACTGTGTAGAGGCGGGCGTCTTCACGGGCCGGTGCAAGCAGTTGCAACCCGGTAGGTAGGCCGTCTGACAGACCCGAAGGCAGGCTCATGCCCGGGATTCCGGCGAGGTTTGCTGGGATGGTTGAGATGTCACCCATGTACAGGGCCATAGGGTCGGCGTCATTTTCGGTTCCAAACGGCAACGCCGTGGTGGGCGAGGTAGGCGAAACGAGAACGTCGACCTTGTCAAAGGCCGCCGCGAAGTCGCGTTGCACCAGTGTGCGCACCTTCTGTGCCGAACCGTAGTACGCGTCGTAGTATCCGGCGGACAGCGCGTAGGTTCCCAAGAGAATACGGCGCTTCACTTCTTTACCGAACCCGGCTGCACGTGTAGCTGCCATCACGGTTTCAGCGGTCACCGGGCCTTCGGACGGTTCGACCCGCAGCCCGTAACGCATGCCGTCATAACGTGCCAAGTTGGAAGACACCTCGGACGGCATGATGAGGTAGTACGCCTCAACCGCGTACCCGATGGACGGAATGTCCACTTCAACGATTTCCGCTCCGGCCTTCTGGGCTAGTTCGAGCGCTTCGTTGAACCGCGCGATCACGCCGGCGTCCCAACCTTCGCCCTGCAGCTGGCGGATAACACCCAGCTTCTTGCCCTTGAGCCCTTCCTGCGCGCCCGCGTGAGCGGCGGCGGTGAAGTCAGGGACCTCGTCGGTAAGTGATGTGGAGTCGTGGCGGTCGTGACCGGCCAGAATCTGGTGCAAAGCGGCCGCGTCTTCAACCGTGCGCGCCAACGGCCCCACCTGGTCCAGCGAGCTGGCCATCGCGATGATCCCATAGCGGGACACCGATCCGTACGTGGGCTTGACTCCCACCAAGCCGTTGAATGCGGCCGGCTGGCGGATGGACCCACCCGTGTCGGTTCCTACTGACAGCGGGGCTTCAAATGCCGCGACCGAGGCGGCCGCACCTCCCGAGGACCCGCCCGGTGAGCGTGTGGTGTCCCACGGGTTCGTGGTGTTGCCAAAAGCGGAGTGTTCCGTTGTGGCGCCCATGGCGAACTCGTCGAGGTTGGTCTTACCTAGCAGCGGAAGGCCAGCTTCCTGCACTTTCTGGTACACGGTGGCGTCGTAGGGTGGCACCCAGTTTGCCAGCATCTTCGATGCGGCGGTGGTGCGGATGCCTTGGGTCACCACCAGGTCTTTAAGCGCAATGGGCACACCGGCGTACGGGTGCAGGTCTTCGCCTGCCGCACGCTTACGGTCCACGTCAGCCGCCGTTGCCAAGGCTGCGTCAGCGGTGGTGGTGATGAACGCGTTGATGGTGGGTTCTACCGACTCGATGCGGTCCAGGTGCGCGCGCGTGACTTCGGTGGAGGTGAAGTCGCCTGCGCGCAGGCCCTGTGCCAGTTCCGTCGCTGTCTTGCGGGTCAGGTCTGTCATTGTTTAGTCCTCTCCCAAGATCTGCGGAACCAGGAATTTGTTGTCTTCTTCCGCTGGCGCAGCGGACAGGGCCTGCTCTGCTGTGAGCTGGTCGGCCACGGTGTCAGGGCGCATGACATTGGTGAGAGGAATGGGGTGACTGGTGGCGGGAATATCGTCTGTTGCCACTTCCGACACTTTTGCCACGCTTGAAAGGATCTGTCCCAAATCACTGGAAACTTGTTCGAGTTCTTCCTGGCTCATCGAGATGCGCGCCAGGTTGCCCAGGTGTTCCACCTGTTCGAGTGTGATCGCGGATTTCTCCGTCATCGTCACCCCTTCTGATATGTGCGTCAACTTCGTTGATCAGTGTAGTACTAACTGCCCGCGGGTCGCGCTCCGTACAGCTGTTGCGCTGTGTGCATGATGCTAACGGCGAGTTCGTCCGGGTCCTGGTGGCGCAGGGCGGCCAGCGTGTTCACCGTCGCGTTCAGCGTTTCAGTAAGTTCCCGTGCGTAGGTCTTCCCGAGGTCGTCGCTGGGTTCGCTGGGTGCGCTCCCGGGGCCACTCCCGAGGTCATCGCTGGCTTCTTTGCCCGCGGGCAAGTCGGTTTCTAACAGAAGCCTGTCTGCGGGAACTTGCGTGACATAGGCGCGTCCGCGTTTGGTGGCGAGCATCGCCGGGTTAACGGAGATGTACCCGCCTTGCTTGATGAGGCGGGTGAGTTCGTCACTGGTGCCGCCAAAGCGGTGGAAGATGGGCACCATGCCCGAGGTGTCCGTCGCCTCCAACGCATCACACACCTGGCTTGCGCTGCGGACAGCGTGAATCGAAAGGACGTACGGGCCGTCCGCCCGCTGGGAGCTGAGGATATCTAGGATTCTGCGGAACACCTCGGCCTGGGTTTTAGCAGGCACCTGCTGGAGGCGGCGCGGAACATAATCCAACCCCACTTCCCCCACGAACCGGGTGCGTGTGAGCGCCTGGGCAAAAATGTCCAGTTCGCGCTCGTAGTCTGGCCTGATGTTCCACGGGTGAAAACCCACGGACAACCGGGGGCTGGTGGAACCACTGGGGTGCGGGCCACCGGAGATACTGGCTTCGACCCTGCGCTGCTCTTCCGCCTCAAGCTCCACGAAGTCAGACGGGGTGAGCGTCTGCGCCACGATCTCCACGCCAGCCCCCGCGAGTTCATCCAGGAACGCGGACCGCTCCTGGGACGGGAGGAAGTCGTAGTGGTAGTGGGAGTCGAGCAGGGTGGTCATGACTCCGTTGGTGGTTGGCTGGCATCTGCCGGTCCACCGATGCGCGGTGCGAGCGGGGTTTCTTCCAAGCCCACCAGCCGGCGAATCACTTTCCCTGCCAGCATTTGCCCCATGATGGGTGGGAAATAGCTCATGGTGCCCACGGTTTCGGCCTTGGTGCCACTGCCTTTGTCCTCAATGTTGACGGGCACTTCTGACGAGTACAGAACTTCGAGGCCGCGGATCCGGCGGCGAATACACACTTGGCGGATCGCTTTTGCCAGCGGGCAGTACTGCGTCTTGTTGACTTTTGCGAACTTCAGATACGACGGGTCCAGTTTGTTTCCGCCACCCATTGAGGACACCAGGTGGATCCGGTTTTCCGCACACCACTGCGCGATCTCGATTTTCCCGGTGACGTCGTCAATGCAGTCGATGACGTAATCTGGGCGAGGCAGCTCCGCGAACACATCGCCCAGATTTTCCCGGTTCAGGGACACGTTGCGGGCGTAGGTGGTGCAGTCCGGGTTGATATCAGCGACCATCGCCTCCATGACCTGGGCTTTGACCTTGCCTACCGTGGACACGAACGCCAGGGCTTGCCGGTTGATGTTGCTTTCCTCAATGACGTCGCGGTCGATGAGGATCAGGGTTCCCACTCCGCCTCGCGCTAAGGCTTCCGCGCAGCTGGAACCCACTCCCCCGAGTCCCGTCACCATCACGGTGGCACCTGCCAGTTTTTCCAGGCCTTCATCGCCCAGAATGAGTTTGAGTCGCGCAAAGCGTTGGTGGGTCATGTGGTTGCTTCTACCCTTGTCGCTGGTCGGTTCTTCACAGGTCTGGCACAGTGTGCGCCTCAACTAGGATAGTGCCCATGTACCGGAGCGAAAACACATGAGCACGCGATGAACCGACGGCAGTTTCGTATCGCCTTAGCGCTTGGACTGTGTGTGGGAGTTGCTCTTGCGTTTGTGGTCCCCCTGTTTGTCAACACGCCCCGCGCCGCGGTCAACAATGCGATCGAGGACCTCATAACGGGCACGGTCACACACGAATGGGCGAACCGCTCACCAGGTGATTCGCTCGAATCCGCTAGCCTGGTCGAAGGCCTGAGCGTAACACCGCGCATCCAGTTTGACTCCACACGCCGCGATGGCGATGTGGCACACGCACAACTGTTGTGGACGTGGGATTTTGCCCAACCGATCACGCCGTGGGAGTACCGCACGCGCATCACGGTTAAGCGTGTGGGACTGAAGTGGAAGCCCGTAGCGGAAGATTCTCTGGTTGCTCCCGGTCTAAACCTGGGTGATCGGGTGCGCGTGCGGTCACTTGTCGCTGCTCGTGGTGCTATCCGAGGTGCGGGCGGGGTTGCGCTCATGCAGGAGGCACGTGTTGTCAATGTGGGGATTGAGCCAAGGCGGGTCACCGACGTTACGAAACTTGCGGCTGAGCTCCGGTCGATTCTGGACCTTGAGTTGAAGGATCTCGAAAAACGTGTGGAGTCCGCGCCTGAAGATCAGTATCTGCACGTTTCGGCTCTCAGGCAGGAAGATTACAACCGCTTAGAAAAGACTCTCCGGCCCATTCCTGGTGTTGTGTTTAGGAAAGGACGCCAACCGATCACGGTCGAAGCAAACTTTGCCACCGAAACCTTGGGAACCGTTGGCCCGGCGACCGCGGAGGATATTGAGAAACTCAGCGGAACGCGTGAAGGCGATACCGTGGGGAAGTCAGGGATTCAAAGAGCGTACAACTCGAAGCTCGGTGGCACCCGCGGATTTGCTGTTGAACGGATTCCTAGCGACGCTGGGGAATTCGATCCTCCCCATGAACTTGCCACCATTCAGAGCGAACCCGGCTCGGACGTCTCCACCACACTCGATGTGCGAACACAAAAGGTAGCGCAGGACGTTTTGAGCTCATCTGACTCACCCGCTTCACTCGTTGCGATCCGACCCAGCGACGGGCACGTGCTCGCGGTAGCCAACCATGACCCCGCCGGCGCTGTACCAAACCGTGCGCTCTACGGTCAGTATGCACCAGGGGCCACGTTCACATGTGTGACGGAGTACGCCCTGGCAAAGGACGGCGTGCTCAATTCGCAGACGCTTGCTGACTCAGCCAAGGCGTTGGGATTTACGTCCTCATTACATGGTTTGGACGTGGCCAAAGGGAAGGTTCCCCTCATCGACTCGCCCGCAGCGCGGCAGGAAGCGTCACGCGGTCAGGGTGAGGTGCTGGCCAGCCCGCTCAATATGGCCACTGTAGCCGCCTCTATCGCTGCCGGACACACGGTCTCACCCGTTCTGGTCACCGAGGATGCCCCGAACGAACCGGCCACTCCCTTGGACTCGCAGGCTGTGAAGGACCTGCGGAACACCATGCGCGAGGCGTTTACGGACGACACCACGAGCCAGTGGTTCACGGGCTATGACGGCGATCTTGCGATTTCGGTGTTCGTTGAAGATAGCAACGCCTCGTCAGCCGTTCCGATTGCAAAGGATTTCTTCGCCCAAGTGGCGAAGTGATGATCTACGCAGGCGCTTCTCCTGTGGCCAACAACTTCTGGAACTGTTCTTCGTTGAGCACGGGAACCCCCAAGTCTTGTGCCTTGGTGAGCTTGGACCCGGCGTTTTCACCTGCAACAACGTAGTCGGTTTTCTTGGACACGGAGCTCGACGCCTTTCCGCCCGCCCCCACGATCGCTTCCTTGATCCCGTCGCGCGTGAAGTTCTCAAGCGAACCGGTCGCTACGATCGTGAGCCCTTCAAGCGTTTGCGGTTGTGTGGATTCTTCCGCAGGTTCGTCGGCCATGCGCACTCCCGCTTTGGCCCACGAGTCGACAATGTGCGCGTGCCACTCTTCTGCGAACCAGTCGACCACACTCTGTGCGATCGTCTCACCCACACCTTCAACTTCCAGAAGGTCCTCAACCGTTGCGTTGCGCAACGCGTCCATGGAACGGAAATGCGCCGCAATGTCTCGTGCTGCTGTGGGCCCCACGTGCCTGATCGACAACGCGACCAGCACCCTCCACAACGGCTGGCCTTTAGCCTTCTCAATTTCGTCAAGCATCGCCAGAGTGTTGGCCCGCGGCTGCGACGGCTTTTTCACCTGGCCCTTTTTCTCACCGGACGCGTACAGCTCTTCCTTAGTAAAGAAGTACTTAACCCGGTCAATTTCGCCGGTGGGCACACCGTTCTTTTTCACTTCGCGCTCAATTTCAACCTCGCCGAGGTCGTCCACAGTGAGGTCGAAAAGTCCGGCTTCCGACTTCAGCGGGGGTTCTCCCAGTGGCTGAGTGAGTGCAAGTGAGGCTTCTTCACCCAGCAACTCAATGTCCAATGCTGCACGGGAGGCGAGATACGCCAAGCGGTTAGCAACCTGTGCGGGGCAGGTTTCCGAGTTTGGGCACCTAAGGTCCTTGTCGCCTTCTTTTTGCTCATACAGTTCCGCCCCACAGTCCGGGCAGTGCGTGGGCATGACAAAGGCGCGTTCAGATCCGTCGCGGTTGGCAGTCACCGGGCCCAACACCTCGGGAATGACGTCACCGGCCTTCCGAATCACCACGTCATCACCGATCAGCACGCCTTTGCGTTTGACCTCATGGGCGTTGTGCAAAGTGGCGCGGGAAACCGTGGAGCCAGCAACCAGAACAGGTTCCATGACAGCGAATGGTGTCACGCGGCCGGTGCGGCCCACTTGAACCCGAATGTCGAGCAGTTTGGTGGTGACTTCTTCCGGCGGGTACTTGTACGCGCACGCCCAACGGGGTGCCCGCGATGTGTAACCCAGCTCTTCTTGCAGGGCGATGTTGTCGACCTTGACCACAATCCCGTCGATTTCGTGGAGGAGTTCGTGGCGGCGTTCACCGAACTCGGTGATGTAGGCGTGGACATCGTCCTGGGTTGTGCAGACCCGGTAGTACGGGCTAATGGGCATGCCCCAGTCACGCAACAGGTCATACACCTGGGACTGCTGTGTGGGTTCCTGCGCACCCGCGTCGCCCGACTGCCACGCGGCGATCCCGTGGACCAGCATGTGCAGTGGCCGTTGAGCGGTGACGTTGGGGTCCTTTTGACGCAGCGACCCAGCCGCGGCGTTGCGGGGGTTAGCGAACGGTGGTTTGCCCTGTTCGACAAGGCTTGCGTTGAGGTCGGCGAACTTGTCGCTGGGGAAGAACACTTCACCGCGGATTTCCACGCGCGCTGGTGGATTCGTGGCGTTGAGCGTGGTTGGAATGTCGGCGATGGTGCGCACATTTGCGGTGATGTCTTCACCGGTGTACCCGTCGCCGCGGGTGGCGGCACGCACCAACTGGCCGTTCTCGTACAGCAGATTGCACGCCAGGCCGTCGATCTTCACCTCGCTTAAGAACGGGGTGCCAGCTGGAACTGACTTAGCGACGCGCACAAACCACTGGTCCAGTTCTTCAACACTGAAGACGTCTTCCAGGGAGTACATGCGTGCCACGTGTTGCACGGGGGCGAATGCTTCTGTGTCCGCGTAGCCGCCCACCTTTTGGGTGGGTGAATCGTCCCTGGCGAGTTCAGGGTACGCGCTCTCTAAGTCCTCAAGTGCGTGAACCAGTTCGTCGAACTCTTTGTCGGAGATCTTGGGGGCGTCGTGGACGTAATAGGCTTCGCGGTGCTCTTCGATTTGGGCGGCTAGTTCCGCGGCCAGCTTTTGGCGTTCAGCCGGTTCAAGCTCAGCTGGGTCTGCAGAAAGCACACGCGAAATGTCTGTCTGTGTCATTCGATCTCCTTGAGAGCCTCACTCAACCGGGCAGCGAGCGCATATCCGCCTCACGCGTTCGTATCCGTCGCCTCCTGGGGAAGGAGCGGCGGAATGTCCGTGGGGAACCCGTAACCAGCCACAATCCCAAGCTTAGCCAAGGACGCACCACTCATTCCGGTTCGATGCCACGGCTCACGGATCGTGTCCACCCACCGATTCACCATGTCGGGCTTCTCCCCAGCCGAACCAGAGAGACTGAGCCACACCTCGGCGACGGTATCTACCGCCTCGGCGAGGGTTTCCCACTTGCGCGGATCCTTGCCAGGCAGCGGCACCACAACACCGCTTGCCCCCGCTTCACGCGCCAACTGGAGGTGCGGGATCCGCTTTCCGGCGATCGTCACACTGCTCAGCGCCGGGAGCGCCAGGAGCGGGTCGGTGCCTGCGCGTTTGAGGAATGAGCCCAGCGCGGCGGTGACGAACTGGTCGGGCAACGCGGGTAACGAGCGGTACCCGGAAACCGTGGGCACGGTGCCGGTGAGGATCGGATCCAACGCGCGTTCAACAACCATGATGCGCGGGGTCTGGCCCAGCGCGCGCTCCAGTGCGCTCATGTAATCGGCCAGACCAAACGCATAGGACTGGATAACATCGCGGCGAGCGCCGGAATCGCCCAACACCCGGTTCCCATCCGGTGTAGACAGGTTCCGCACCAGCGTCCACGGGCCGGGCACCGTGAGCATCATACGGCCGTCAAAACCGGCACCGTATTCTTCGGCTGCTTCGATCGCGCGGGCGCGACGGGAACGAGCGCGGGATTCGTCTCGGCCGGTTCCTTTTGCCAGCCGCCACCCGTACGAGGTGAGGTCCACCGGCAGGCCCTCGCACAGGGTCACTGCGAAGCCCAGGAGGTCGCACGCCCACCGGGTTCCGCCCACCGCTAAGGTGCTGGGGTACGGAACCGGTGGGTATCCGGCAGCGAGTTCACTGAAGGCCACCGAGGCACCCTGCCGCGGGTCTTCACCCGGCCACGCGCCCCAACCGGTCGCTAAGAGTTCAGTGTCATGAGGCACGCGGTTATGCCACCCGGTTTGCCCGGTCGATCGTGGCCTGACCCAGAACGCGGGTGCCTTCGTAGATCACCATGGTCTGCCCGGGTGCCACCCCAGAAAGCGGTTCCTTCACCGCAACGTGGAGGGTCTGACCCGCAGGCCGAGGTGTAGGCACGTTGTATTCGGACTCCGGCGCCTGCGTGACCACGTCTCCCAGCCATACGCGGGCGGGAACGGGTTCAGCGTGGGCGCGGATCTGCACTTCGCAGTCCAGCGCGGTGTCTTCTGAGTCGCCCATGTTCTGCGCTGGCTGGCCGCACCACGTGGCGCGGATTCCTTCGAGCCGATCAACCGACAAGGCTTCGCGCCCGCCCACCGTGACGGTGTTGTTCCTGGCGTCAATGTCGACCACGTAGCGGGGCTTGCCATCAGCTGCCGGGCGTTCCAGCGCAAGGCCTTTGCGCTGGCCAATCGTAAACGTCATGGCTCCGTCGTGCTCACCCAGCGCGTTACCCTCTTGGTCCTTAATGAGGCCCGGGCGCATGGGGATCTTGTCAGCCAACCACGCTTTAGTGTCCCCGTCTGGAATAAAGCAAATGTCATACGAGTCGGGCTTGTTCGCCACGGGGAATCCGCGGTCGGCGGCTTCTGCGCGCACATCGGCCTTGGAGGCTGATGCACCAATGGGGAAATAGCAGTGGCGTAGCTGATCTTCCGTGAGCACACCCAGCACGTAGCTCTGATCCTTGTTCATGTCCACGCCGCGGTGTAGCTCCGGGTGACCGTCCTGGTCGTACACGATTTCCGCGTAGTGGCCCGTTGCAACGGCGTCGAAGCCCAAGGCGAGTGCGCGGTCGAGTAGCGCTGCGAACTTGATCCGTTCATTGCAACGCATGCACGGGTTAGGGGTTCGGCCCTGCGAGTACTCCGCAATGAAGTCATCGACAATGTCTTCTTTGAACCGCTCCGAGAAATCCCACACATAAAATGGGATACCCAACATTCCCGCAACACGGTGAGCGTCACGGGAGTCCTCAATCGTGCAACAACCTCGGGAACCTGTACGCATGGTGCCAGGCATTCTGGACAGCGCCAGGTGTACGCCTACCACCTCATGGCCGGCGTCGACCGCACGGGCAGCAGCCACGGCGGAGTCAACCCCACCTGACATGGCAGCCAAAATCTTCACGAAGTTTCAGTCCCTTCTGTATGTGTGCTTGCGCTGGAGGTCTCACTGGAGGTTTCGCTGGAACCGCCACCCACGCTCATCCACGCCGGTGTCGCGGACACCATACCGGCCTTGCGGGCGTTTTCAACGACCTGGGGCAGTACCTTCAACAGCGCATCAATATGTTCTTCAGTGGTCCCCGGTCCCAGAGTGAACCGCTGGGACGAACGCGCGTTGTCTTCGCTACGCCCCAAAGCTAACAACACGTGACTGGGCCGATTTACTCCCGCCGAACACGCCGAACCTGTAGCCGTGTCGAATCCCGCCATGTCCAAGCCGAACAACAACGTGTCACCCTCGCAGCCGGGGAACACAAAGTGGGCGTTGCCGGGGAGGCGGCCGTCACCTCGGGGGCCGGTCAGCTGAGCATCCGGGATCCGCTCCTCAATACCTGCGATCAGACGGTCACGCAGGCGGGCGATGCGCACCTTTTCGTCGCGATTCTCCGTAGCCAACCGTGCGGCCGTGGCGAACGCAACAGCACCGGGCACGTCCAGCGTCCCGGAGCGCACTGACCGTTCCTGCCCACCCCCGTGAAGCACGGGCACAGCGTTGACGCCACGCTTGAGAATCAGCGCACCAATGCCCACGGGACCGCCCAGCTTGTGCGCGGTCACAGTCATCGCGTCCACACCCGCTTCGCTGAAGTTCAGGTCAACGTTGCCCAGCGCTTGCACGGCGTCGGTGTGCATGAGCGCGCCGTGAGCGTGAGCCAGTTTGGTGATCTCTGTGACGGGCTGGAGCACGCCGATTTCGTTGTTCGCCCACATCACCGACACCACCGCGGTGCGCGGGCCGTGGGTTTCGAGCAGTTCACGGGCCGCGTCTACCCGCACCACGCCCTGCTCATCAACCGGCAGGGTGACGATGGTGGCTCCTTGTGTTTCGAGCCATTCCGCGGTTTCCAAAATGGCCGAATGTTCAATCGCTGACACCATGACCACCGGGCGTTCGTGTGGAGCGCCGGTGGTGAGGTGCGCCTTGTTGGCCTGCCAGAACAGCCCCTTGAGTGCCAGGTTGTCGGCTTCCGTACCGCCCGAGGTGAACACCACCTCCGCTGACTGCGCGCCCACGCACTGCGCGAGTTGTTCGCGGGCAGCCTCAAGACGCATCCGAGCCGACTGACCGGATGCGTGGAGGGCCGACGGGTTGCCGACCTGCTGAAGTTCTTCAACGTATGCGTCCAAAACCTGCGGTTGAATAGGGCAGGTGGCCGCGTAATCCAAATAGATGCGCATGAGACTTCCAGTGTAGGTGCTCTAAAATGGTTCGGTGCTCTTCATCTATACAGTTTTCCAGTATGCCGTATGCGCGGTGATCTTCGTGTGGTCATTAGTGACCGCGCTGCGTAACCGTCATGCCTCTCCCCCGCTGGTGCTGACCACCGCGGGACTGTTGCTGTTGTTGATTGTGCAGCTCATCATGGGTGTCGTCATGTGGTCTACTCAAACAGGCACCGACCCCATCCTGTTCTTCGGCTATGTGCTCACCGCGATCGCCGTTGTTCTTGCCTCCGGTTACTGGGCGTTTGCCGAACTGTCTAAGTGGGGGCCTATGGTCTTAGTAGTTTCTTCATTTACCGCTTTCATCATGGTTTTTAGGATGGATCAGATTTGGCAATAAGGAAGAACCGCATGGGTGGCGGCGCGGGTGCTGGTGCCCAGGACAGCAACGCCAAGGCAGCGCAGAACCCGTATTCGGCCATGCACTCTGGGCCGGGGCGCGTGCTCACCGCGGTTTACGGGATTTTCGCCCTGTCTGCCACCGCGCGGGCCGGTTACCAGTTTTACCGTGACTTTGAACACGCGCCGCTTGCCTACTCACTCAGTTTGTTTGCCGCTGTTGTGTATGTTGTGGCCACAGTGTGCCTGGTCATTGGCAACAGGGTGACTCACCACATCGCCGTCGTCGCGGTGTCCGTTGAGCTGGTGGGCGTTTTGTCCGTGGGCTTGCTGACGGTGCTGGATCCTGAACTGTTTCCGGCTGCAACCGTGTGGTCCACGTTTGGGATCGGCTACGGGTTCGTGCCACTGGTGTTGCCGTTCGTGGGGCTCTTCTGGTTACTCCGGGTGGGTCGCCGGGCGCGCGCTGCGTAGGCGCACGAGGCGTGAGGCGTGGCCGCCAAGCCCGCACCACCTCGGCGCTGGCCTGCGAACCCCGCTAGCCCCTAGTTCTTCTCGGTACGCGACTCCAGCATGAACCAACCGGTTCCCACTGCTTTTACGCCGTCACCTTCATGCACCATGAACGGCACCGATGTCTCAATAATGACGCGGTTACCTTTTTCTTCGCTTGTCTTCACAGCTTCGACCGCTTTGGGGAGTGTCACGGCGTATTCGGCCGGCACCTCAAGCGTGAGCGTACAGCGGATTTCCCCAAACCCTATGGCCCCGTCCGTGGTTGCCAGGGTGTATGCCGAAAGGTCCACGTCTTCGTACGGCTTGCACTCGGTGGAGACTTTGTCGAACGCGTTGTCGCCTTCCGAGTAGCTGTCCACGTAATCCCGGAAGTCTGCAAACGCCTTGCCTTCCGTGCTGATCTTGGCACCTTCCAGGTGCTCCTTGTTACCGTCGCTTAAGTATTTGGCGACCACGTCCGAGGTGTCCCCCAGTTTGGTAGCGAACCCATCTGGGGCGCGTTCAGCAGACCCGCCTTCATCTACTTCAAATCCCGGAACTTGGTCATCGGGCACAAAGAGCGCTTGAGTGACCGTCCATTCTTCTGTTGCTGATTCCCGGGTCACAAGGAGCGCTTGAGAGCCGGCGTCTTTTTTATCAACGGCCCCAAAAGCCACAAACCACATGGGGTACTTTTCGAAGTTCGGGCTGGCTGCCAAAACAGATGAGAACCGTGGAGACGACAGTTTGCCGTCAGTCTTTTCAGCAATCGCAACTTCAGCACGCGTACGCTGCAAAAGCGGCCCGGTCTGGATCTGATCGAGCTTCTTGTGATCACCCTTAAGTGCCTCGTCCAACTGGTCCGAATAGTCTTTCAGGAACTTAGACGCTTCGCCCTGCCTGATACCTGGGCGCGTGTACTTTTCAATCTCAGGTTGCTGAGGCTGAGCAACCGGCAACCCGCACCCACTGAGCGTCACTGCCGTAACAACGGCGAAGGCGCTCACACCTCGGGCGCGGCGGTTTTTGGCAACAGAGCGAATCTTTTGGGCGAGGCCAGCTTGGAAGGTGGTGCGGGCGCTCTTTTCAACGCTGCCTCCCTTTTGGGGAGCCGTTTGCGGGTCCGTGTCCTTGTCAGCGGCCCCGCCACCCACGGTCGTCTTCTTTTTCACGCGAGGTTGCTCGTTCCTCCACCACATGAAGAGCGCGAACGCCCCAGCAAACGCGATGATGCTCAGCGCAATCCCCATCAGGCAAAACGCTAAAACGCCCTTCATTTCTACCGAAATGCGAACGGTGGTGCCGTCGAGGTTCGGGGTCTCGCCAGTGGGCGCGATAACGACCGTTTGCGGATCGCCGTCCACATCGAAGGACCGTGACACATGCGTGCCCTCCGTTGTGTCGATCCACCAGTCACGGCTCTGCGCGGTCTTGGCAGGCGTCTCCTCCCCCGCTACAGAACGGGTGGTGATGTCCCGAGGGAACTTCACCTCGGTAATTTCTTCGTGCTTCACGCCTGTGAGGAAGCTCGATGAGTCCACCCCGTTGGCCACTCCCAGCATGATGGGCTTCTCAGAATCCGCGCTGATCGTGGCAGTCGTCTTGGTAAACGGAATGCTCTGTTGGTCAAACACCACCGCGTACGTTCCGTCGCCCACCTTGTGGGGTTTGGTCTGTGTGACATCGTCAAAACCCACAACGGACAGAGCCGAAATGACCAAGATCAGACTGAGCACGCCCACGAGCGCACTCAGACCAGATAGAACCAGACGAATCATTAGAACAGGGCGCGCATCAACTTGCCACGAGCTTGTGTTACCCGTGGGTCGGCCGGGCCAACAACTTCGAACAGTTCCAGGATGCGTTTGCGAACGCGCTCTTTGTCATCTCCAGTCACCTTGCTCAAGGTGGTGATGAGGCGTGCGAAAGCATCGTCAACGTGACCACCGCTGATGTCGAGGTCCGCGCACTCCAGGGCGGCGTCAACATCGCTGGGGTCTTGAGCGGCACGGGCGCGGACCTCGGCGAGGTCCTTTCCACGTGTGCGACGCAACAGTTCAACACGTGCTAAACCGCTCTTAGCGTCTTCATCACCAGGTGTTTCGTTGAGCGCATCCTGGTACACCTGAGCGGCCCGTTCTAGGTCACCTGCTTCAAGCGCCTCAATGGCTTCTGGGTACTTGGGGCCAGCAGGTTGCTGCGGGGCGTCGCCGGTGATTGCGCGCTTGTTGACACCGGCTTGTGCCGCTGCGGTAAGCAGTTGGTCAAACACTTGTTTGATCTGTGGTTCGGGCGTTGCACCTTGGAACAGTGGCACGGGTTGCCCCTTGACCAGTGCTACAACCGTGGGGATCGACTGGGCGCCAAAGGCCTGCTGAATGCGCGGGTTCTTGTCGACGTCGATCTTGGCCAGTACGAGCCGGCCGTCGTAGTCGCGGGTGACTTTTTCGATCACGGGTGACAGCTGCTTACATGGCCCACACCATTCAGCCCACAGGTCGATCACCACAGGCACCTGGGTTGACAGTTGGACAACAGCTTCGAATGACTGCTCGTCAACGTCGAAAACCAGTGCCGGAACATTCACCCCGTTGGGGTCCTGCTGCTGGGCATGTGGCTGAGCGGCTGGCTGTTGCTGGGCTGACTGTCCGTTTGCGCCAGCGCCCGGCGCGGGGGTACGAACTGCCGACAGGTCGAGCCCCTGTGGTTGTGCTTGTTGTTGCCGTGGGTCAAATACGCCTTCGTTGCTCACTTTGTGACCTTTCCCTGTGAACGTTCAGTTTATCGGTTGATCGAGGGCCACTGCGCCTTCGGTCCTGCACGCCTTGTCATGCGCGCGCTCACACGTGCGGTAGACGGCACAGACCGGGTCAGCGTTACTCTTCGTTACCGCCGTTGTCGCCACCGTCGTTGCTGTCGTTTCCGCCGCCGTCGTTTCCGTCTCCGATCTTGGCGCCCGAAAGCACCGAAGTCAGCCCAATCAAACGAGCCTTTCCTTCACCCTTAGGCACAATGAACACGTAGACCTGACGGTATTCGGTGGTGAGGTCCTTGTCCGTTTCTTTCTTCCCAACGATTTCACTCTGTGGCTTGTCAATCGTCAGTTGACCCGTACGGCCATCAACCTTTTCCGGCGAGTACGTGACTTTCTGGACAGCCGAACCCACAACCATTGCCGAACCATCTGCCACCTGCTGAGCAACCAGTTCGTCACCTCGGGCGTAACCAAACGTCACTTTTGCGTTTCCGTCCTTGAGCGCCTCAGCTGCCTTGCGCTGTCCGTCAGCGGTCTGCTTGCGGAACGGGTCGTCTTCAAAGTTCTTGACGTTCTTTGCTTTGCCACCGTTCTTCAGGATGTCGATGTACGTGTTCACGGCATCGGAAGGGGTCATGGCTAGGCCGTCAGCGTCTGGGGGCAACAGTTCCGAACCCTGACGTGAGTCGTTTACGGAAGGGAATTCGCTTCCACCCAACATGACGGCCTGGGCCCATACTTTGTAATTGTCCCGAGGTGATTCCTGGCTGAGTATCAACACCTGGGTTTGTTTGGTTTTCTCGTCGTAGGTGACCGCGGACGTGACGCGCGGCCACGTGTCCGTCGCCGAGGTGAAGTTCACCTTGACGCTCTGTGTCGCCAGGGCGGGAGGAAGTTTGAAGCCTTTGTCTTTTTTCTTGATGCCGTAGGCGGCTTTGCGCTGCTCAAGGAAGGGGCCCGTTGCACGCTCTTCTAGAGCCTTAGCGTCCGTCTTGTCGTCTGCCCCCGAAACAGTGGATGAGATGCGTTCCAGAATTGAGTTCAACTGGTCATCGGTGATAACCCCGCCAGGGCTTTCTGGAGCTTCGTCGGGCTGAGGTTCTGGAAGTTCGGGGCTTGAGCACCCTGCGAGCGCCAGACCGGGGACAATGACGAACGCCGTTCCCATCTGGGCGAGCTTGCGACGACGCTCAGCGCGCTTCTTGCGTCGTTCTTGCTCGCGGCGAGCGTTCCGGCGGGCAAGGAAAGCGAGAACAATACCCAGGATGATGAGGATGGCGCCGATCACCATGAGTGGGATTGCCCATGGGGTTGAAGCAGAGTTGGGCCACGAGATCGAAACCTTGCCATCAATCTGCGCTTTGCCGTCTGAGCTGACAACGAACGCCGTGCGTCCCGGGTCTTCTTCCCAGTGCATGTTGAGTTCAGACTCACCTGATTCCACCGAGGTGAAAAGGTCACTGTCCTTAATGGAAGGGGTTTCTTCGTCACCGTCAACTTTTTCAGTACGGAGCTCAGTTTCGCTTTTCACACCAGTAACCTTGGTGTGAGCTGCCGAATCAACCCACGCGTCAACGTTTTCCTTGCTGGCGCGAGCAACTGAGATGGGGCCATCGTGTTCCACCTTGAGATCAGCGGCGCCTTCGTACAGGTTTAACACTCCAGGTTCAATAACAACCACAGAGCCTGGATCTGCCAGATCAGCATGGGCAACAATCTGTTCACTGGGAGCCCAGATAGTCTTTTGGGCAACACCAATGAAACCAGCAACGAGACCCGTGACGATCAGGACGCCAGCCAAGGCATAACGCACATTTTCCCCTAACGACGGCAACAAAGATCGACCACTATTCTATAGAAGCCGCAAAAGCGCAACTCTGAGCACCGCTTAAGAAACTGGGCACTACTTAAGAAACTGGCGGACGCTGTCAGTACAATCTAACCGTGGCTATAGACAAAATTGTATGGATCGACTGCGAAATGACTGGCCTCGAACTCGAGGTCGACGAACTCATTGAAGTCGCTGCAATAGTAACTGACTTCGACCTCAACCCCGTCGACGAAGGCGTTGACGTGATCATCAAACCATCGCAGCGGGCCCGCGAGAACATGAACGATTTCGTCACCAACATGCACACCACCTCGGGCCTCATTGACAAACTTGACGCTGGTTTGAGTGTCGATGAAGCGGCCACCATTGTGCTGGACTACATCAAGAAGCACGTGCCCGAGGCCGGAAAGGCGCCGCTGGGTGGCAACTCGGTGGGTACCGACAAAACGTTCTTGCAGAAGCAAATGCCACAGGTCGTGGACCACCTGCACTACCGCATTATTGACGTGTCCACGATCAAAGAACTCGCCAAACGCTGGCTACCCAAGGCATACTTCCACGCGCCAGAAAAAACCGGTGGGCACCGCGCACTGGGTGACATCCTCGACTCCATCAAGGAGCTGAAGTACTACCGAAACGTGGCGTTCGTGGACGACGTCACGTCAGAGGCTGCGATCGAAGCCGCACGCGGAGTTACGGACTCATCTCAGATTTAACGTGGCGAGTATCACCACGTATCTTCACCCCATTTACAGCTCATCTGTCACAAACACTCAGCGTGCTTCTTATAATGAGAAGTTGCCCTGTTGTACTTAAGTAAGGTGATCACGTGGACAACGAAATCCCATTGGGAAAACGTAGACCGCTTTACCGCTTTTTCGAACTCCTCCCAGCACTGATGAGCTACGGCGCTTTGGTACTGCTCATTGTGCTGTCAGCGATTTCACCAATTGCGGGTTCCGTTTACGTGTTGCTGGTCGTGGGATTTATGTTTATCCGTGGTGTGCGCGGTGCGTTCGACTTGGTCCGCGGCTACAACCGGTATAAGCGTTCGGCGCGTGTCGACTGGGGATCGCGTTTGACCGACATTGGGCTCACGCTTGACGGCAAGCGTGTACCACCTAGCCCACCTGGGTCGTTTAACGTGCACCGTCACCGGGAGTTGCTCGATCTCATCAAGAGCAATCCAGAAGACTACATTCACCCTAACGACATTGTGCACGCGGTCATCATCGCGGCGTACAACGAGTCGTATGAGGTCATTGCGCCCACTGTGCGTGGTTTGCAGTACACCACAACGCCAGGAGAACAGCTGGCGATCTTCTTCGCATATGAAGAACGAGGTGGTGAAGAAATCGAGCGGACCGTCAACCGTTTGAAAGATGAGTACGGGCACAAGTTCCGGGAGTTCGAACTAATCAAGCACCCACGTGACCTCCCCGATGAGATCGCCGGTAAAGGTGCGAACATCACCTACGCGGGCTACCGGGTACAGGAATGGGCAGACGAAAACGGAATCGACTACTCAAACGTTGTCGTCACTACCCTGGACTGTGACAACAAGCCGTACGAAAGCTATTTCGACTACGTTTCATACGAGTACATCGCTGACCCAGAGCGTAAGCGTCGGTCTTACCAGCCCATCGCCTTGTACTTGAGCAACATTTGGGACGCCCCTGCGATTACGCGCGTGATCGCGTCAGCGAACTGCTTCTTCAACCTGACAACTACCGTGCGGCCTTTTGCGTTGCGCAACTTCGCGTCACACTCGCAGTCATTGGACGCATTGGTGGAGATGGACTTTTGGTCCAAACGCACGATTGTTGAAGACGGTCACCAGTACTGGCGCTCCTACTTCCACTTTGGTGGGGACTACAAGGTCACCGCGATTCACGTGCCTATCTTCCAGGACGCTGTTTTGGCTGGAACGCTCAAGCAGTCCATTGTGGCTCAGTTCAAACAGCTTTCCCGCTGGTCCTACGGAGCATCAGACGTACCGTACGCAGCTCAGGGAATAGCCGATAAGAAGGCTCCGTTCTGGCCTGCCGCCGTGCGGTTCTTCATGTTGTTGGAAGGCCACGTCACGCTGGCGTGTGTGTCCATCATCATTGCGTTTGGTGGTTGGGTGCCCGTTATTGCGCTTCTGCAAAGCGGTGGCTCAAAGACGTCATTCGTTGCCAACATGCCGTTTGTTGTGGGTGTGATCCAGCAGGTTGCGATGATTTCGCTGTTGGTATCCATGCTGGTGTTCTTGTCGATCCTGACACCGCGACCGGTACGTTACGGGCGCATGAGGTCGTTCATGATGATTGGCCAGTGGTTCTTGTACCCGTTCACCATCATGACGTTTAACGCCTCGACTGCGCTGTACTCTCAGGGCCGCTTGTTGTTTGGTAAGTACCGCGAGAAGTTCGATGTGACTGAGAAGTCGATCGTTGCCGATGCGGACTCTGACCTGGCGACTGCGCAGATGACTTCGGCCGGTGCGCACCGGCGCGCGTCCCTTTTGGCGCGCAATGAACACGAATCCGGACGGGGCTCTGTGGCTGGACAAAGAGCTGCGCAGGGTTCAGAGCGAGAGACTGAGCGGGAGTCCTCGTAGGGACGACCTACACGGAGATCGCGAGAGCCTACCGGGCGCCGAAAAGTAGCAACGACCTCGGCGTCCTGCGAAACGGCGCGAAGCGAGCGAAACTGCGCAT
>NZ_JASPDO010000028.1 GCF_030230605.1 Brevibacterium sp. UMB1308A | reverse complement strand
GTCGGCATGATTGTTTGTGAACTGATTGATGGCTACGGGTTTGTAATTCTGTGACTGTGCCCAGGTTGAAAGCTCGCGGAAGTGGCTTGTGGTTTGGATGTCTATTGGTTTGAAGAATGAGGCGTGGGTGTCTGCCCATTCGGCGAGCTCGTCTTCGCCTACGAGAAGCTCACTGCGCACTGCCTCGATACTGCAGGCAATAGATTGCTGATGAACCAGCCCGAGCCACGTCCAAAAACCAGGAGCGATATCAGCTGGGTAGTATCGGTTCTTGGCTTCGATGAAAACGTTGGAGTCGAGCAAGTACATCAGGCTATCCCCAGTTCGCTGGCCATAGTGTCGAACGTCGAGTGTTTCTTTGTGCCCAGTAATTGATATGCCTGACGATATGCCGTGGACCCTTCCATAGCACTTGCAATAACGGCGCTGGCAAACGTGCGACTAAGCCGGATGAGCTGAGTGTTATAGAAGTTGCCTCCAGCTTTTGACGGCTTTTGGGAGGCTAGGATTTCACCGATTCTCTTTTGCTCGGTTACATAGCGTGCGCGGTATTCCTCCCACGTAATCAAGTGGGCGTCGAAAAGCCGCTTGAGAATAACCAAGGTACTGACCTGGAACGTGTTGGACAAACGTTCGAGCTCCTCAACAGATTCTTCTCCGGAAAAGTCATGTTGTAGAGCATCGAGTGGTACTAGAACTTCGGCGGCAACCTGATTGCACCACTCTTCTTCATGCACGCCGTTTTCCAGGTGCGTGGAAGCGTCAGACAAGGCGCTGGAGCCCAAAATGATATGTGCGAACTCGTGAATCAGGGTAAAAATCTGTGCCGCTTTTGTGTCAGCACCGTTGACGAAGATCAACGGCGCGAAGGGGTCTGCAAGTGCAAAACCTCGAAACTCTTGTGGGTTGAGTTTACGGTGGGTGTTCGTACCAACAACGCCGTTGATCATGACTAAGACCCCAAGGCCTTCAATACGGTCAATTAGGTGGCGAACCGTCTGCTGCCGACTGGAGGCAACGTGACCCAGGCTCGGCAGATCCAGCTTCTCCCTCATGTGACGCGCCACAACTGTAGCTGGTGTTGCCGTGGTCACGTGTGGGATGAGGTTTGGCGGTTCTACATCGTTCGTCTGCACGTATGTCCGGTACCAATCCTGCCGGTCCTGGCACAAATAAATCGTGTCGAGTAGATCCGCCGAGGGGCGTGGTACCTGCTTATTGCCGAACGTTCGCATGTCGGGAATGGGAACGGTTTCATCTGGAGGTTCCGGTAAGAACATGAGCCCTAAGGGAGCGTGGGTATCGCGTGCGAACTTCTCGAGTTGTTTCAACGTGGGTTTTTTCACCCCAGCGACCCAGTCGCTAAAGCTTGGAACACGATCAATCGTAGTTTCGCGGTCCCACCCGGCTCGTTCGACTGCCCACTCTAAAAGCCTGGGTTGAACATCAACTCGAACGCTCATCGTTTGCACCTCCTTTCACGATCCTGAGTCATGTGCTCACCTACTCAATGCGCATAATTTTACCGGGCCAAAATCGGCCACACCGGGTTTTCCACAGACCAGTGGCAGCTAGAAGAACCATTCCCTAACGGACCACACTTAGCTACGCTTTTCGTATGGGACTGACAACTTCACTGATCCTCACAACGGAACCCGTAACGCCTCAGCAACTCGAGGCTTGGGGGCTTACCCCCACACAGGACAAGGGCGACCTGTGGACTGCATTCCACGACCCGGCGAACCAGTTCTTTGCGGTGGCACGCCCCGGTGACTGGACCATCCTGTGGGACCCGGAAATGCTGATCGCGCCCCACTTCGAAACCGACTCGATCACCCTGCCTGGCACCTGGCACGTCGCGAGCACCGTGTCCTCCATGAGCTTCGTGGATTACCGCGTGTTCGTCGACGGCACTCTCGTCAGGCACCTGGTTGCCGGTGATGAGGAGCTCAACGAAGGTGCGCCGGTCGTTGACGAGTCCGCGTTCGTGTTCCGTGAGGAAGGTGAGGAAGAAGAACCGGCCGAGGTGGATGGCGACCTTCTTATCCAGGAACTTCCGCGCGCCGTGGGTGCAGTGGGTCCGGGCGACGACGTGTTTAACGTTGAAGGGCAGTACTTCACGTACCAGTCGACTGCGCCGGACCCCAACGCCGAGCCGCTGGTGGACCCGCAAGGCGGAGGCGACCTCGGTGGCGGGGAACCTCAGAAACAGTCCTTCTTTGGCAAGCTGTTCGGTAAGAAATGAGGTCGCGCCGCCCGAGGTGTTCACCATCAGCCGCTGATGTTTGACATGTCTTCGATCACAAGGTCATAAGTGATAGCAACACGGTTGGCATGCGGGTCAAGGTGACCGGCGAAAAACGTTGCAGTCTTGTCGACTAAACCTGCACTTAGATTGATTTGATCTGACCCCTTAGAGATGTCGAAATTTCCACGCAGATAAACCACCTCCGAGGCGGGCGCAGGCGCGCTTACACGGTGATAAGGCGCATGCTCAGCTCTGAACGTTGCGCCAATGAGACTCCCAGTTCCCCCGCGAACACGCCCTTGAGACACGTTAAACTGTTCGCAGAGTTGGTGGACCGCGTCGGCAATCAGGACGTTTGGTCGTATTCTTGCGACAATAAAACGAGACGTTGAACCATTATTGGGCAACGGTCCAGGGCTCTCGTAGCTAGTTGAAGTTGCAGAGGGCTCGAACACTGGTAGCTCGGTTTCAGCGCAGGTTCCGTAACTCAGCGCTACTGAGTGAAAAGTAACCACTGATACTTCCATCCAGCCTTCGTCTACGGTAGTTTCTGGCCAGACGTGACCTGCGTGTAAAACCTCAGTGTCACGTTCTTTCCAGACTGCATGAATGTGTGACCAACGCTCTTGGTCGCGTAATCCAACAGTCGCAGTTCCTGCGAGCACTCGCGAGCGTTTGCTATGTAAGGTGTCGCTGTACCACATTGGATGCTTGTGATCGCCTTCTGCGGGTACGCAGTAGTTAACGTTCGCGAGGTCTGCATCGTTAAACTCGATTAGTCCGTACTGGGAGCCGCCTGACTCAACGACTGATGCAAGCACATCGAAAAGTCCATCTCCGGTGTGTGTGCGAACCCGTCGGGTAAAGCTGGTTCCCAGTGTCTCAACAGCGGTGATGCGCTCATCCGCAAGAACACCAGGATGTGCAATTGCCTGGTTGACGTGAAGAGGCTCTTCGCCGGAGTGTCTCATGCGATCACTGCACCCCCGTCCACGCGCAAGATTTGGCCTGTTATATAGGAAGCCGCAGGGGACGCGAGGAATGCCACCGCGTTGGCGATATCTGTTGGTTCACCCATATGTTGAAGCACTTGACCCGAGAGATCGTATGCTTGACCCTCTGTCATCGCCGACTTCACCGGTCCGGGAGCTACGGAATTACATCGAATTCCTAGGTGGCCCACTTCTTTTGCAACCCACTTAGTGAGTGCAATGATCCCGCCTTTGGAGGCGGCATAAGCGGGGCCCGATCTTGCCCCTGCGGTGCCACTCGATGAGGCACCGCCGTTAATGCCAGAAATCGACGAAACGTTAATGATGCTTCCACTCGCGTTATCGCTCATATATGGATAGATGACTGCTTTTGTGAAATTGAATGTACCGTTCACGTTTGTGTCGAGATCGCGTTGCCAGTCTTCGCTTGAAATGGCGTCTAGCGTTGAACGCGAGGCGGTACCCGCGTTGTTAACTAGAACATCAATAGTTCCGAAGCGGTTGTATGTCGTGGCCGCAAAGTTTTCGACTTGCTTGAAGTCACGGACATCGACGTCTAGGCCTACAACCGTTGAACTTGGATACAACTGTTGGAGTTCAGTTGCTGTTTCCAAAGATCCCGTGAGGTCCGCAATAGCTACGTTGGCTCCGAGCATGCAAAATGTTTCTGCAATGCCCCGCCCTATTCCGCGCGCGCCACCCGTGACAATGGCGCCCTTATCTTCTAACTGGAATGGATTAAACATGATCCTCCTTATTTCACTCCAAGTAGATCGGGTAACCAATTGGAGAAGACTGGGAAGTAAGTAATGAGCAATAGAGTGACAAATGCTGCAAAGAGGAAAGGAAGAATACCTTTTACAAGATTCTCGAGTTTCTCTTTGCCGATTCCAGCAGCGACGTACAGGTTCAAACCAACGGGTGGAGTAAACAAGCCGATCGCCAAATTGACTGTCATGAATACACCGATGGTCGTGATGTCAACCCCGACAGCGATGAGTGTTGGAACGAGGATAGGAACGAAGAGGTAGAAAGCACTGATTGCATCGATAAACGCACCGACAATGAGGAGGATGATCGTAGCAAGTAGAAGGATGAGAATGCGTGAATCTGTGACAGATAGAACCGCGTCAGAGATTCGTTGCGCAACGCCCTCAACAGTAATCACATATGAAAACAGGCTTGCAACACCAACGATGAACATGATCGATGCAGTCGAGATACCTGCTTCAAGAAACAGTTGCGGTATCTCGCGAATCTTCAAATCACGATAAATGAGGACACCAACGAGCAGTGCGTAGACGCTAGCAACAGCACCCGCCTCGGTGGGTGTGAAAACTCCACCATAAATACCACCCAAAATGATGACAGGAATCATCAGACCAGGTAGTGCTTTAGTGAAAGCTTTACCAAAGTTAGCGAAGGTGAGCTCAGGGGCAGAGTTTTCGGTGTCGAGGGCAATCCTTCCATTTTTTCGAGTCCGCGGAAGTAGAATCGCGGCGATGAAAAAGGCAACAGCCAGCATGATGCCCGGCACAACTCCTGCAATGAACAGACGTGAGATCGATACCTTTTGGTACTCAGCGGCCACCACAGCAAAAACGATGAATGCAATCGAGGGAGGAACCACGATACCCATAGATCCGGATGCTGCAACAAGCGATGCAGAGTGATGAGGCCGGTAGCCGTTCTTGTTTAATGCTGGAATTAGAATCGCACCAATAGCAGCGACAGTTGCCGGGCCGCTTCCCGAAATTGCTGAGAAAAAGAAGGCGGCCAGAATCGTGACAGCAGCAAGGCCGTGCGTGAGACGACCAAAAACGAGATACGCAAGATCCACAAGTCGCTGAGATATTCCCGTGTACTGCATGATCACGCCGGCAAGAATAAAGAAGGGGATTGCCAACAGGGTCGACGACGAGAGTGATGGATACATCACGCTCGGGACAATGCCAAGAACCTGAATGCCATCGGTGACAACTAGCACAAGAGCCGCTGCGATGCCCAGTGAAAAAGCGACCGGAACTCCGATGAATAAAAGAACGAAGAAAACGCCGAACAGCAACAGCTCAATCATTTGTCTTCACCACTTCCTGAGTCATGGTCTGCATTGACCTGAGTTGCACCTGCTGTAGTAGCAGCCAGTCGGGCTACCACGTCCTCCTCATCTTGGGATGAACGAAGCGACGACTTTAACCCCGTGAGGATGTGGAAGGCTCCCAGCAAGCCACAGAGCGGAATTGCAATGGTAAAGAGCCACTGAGGAATTCCGAGTGAGGGTGTTGCCCGCCCACGGATCGCTTGGTTTATGGTCATTTCGCCACCGAAATACAAAAGAATAATAAGAAACAGAATCATGGCTACAGCACTGGCCACGATAAGCGCTTTCCGAATTGCACGAGGTGAGTTCTCGACCACGTAGGTAAAACCGAGGTGAGCACCATTACGTATGCCGATGACAGCGCCTGCCAGGGTGAAAACGACAAGCATATTGATTGTGATTTCTTCAGTAAACGCGAGTGATGCCTGAAGGACATAGCGGAAGATCACATTCAAAAATGTGATCACAACGATAGTGATAAAAGAGATAATCACAGTCCAGTCTTCGATACGGGATATGAGTTTCATTTCTCTCCTTCAGGAATGAATTCTTTTGATAGCTCGTCGCCGTATATATCTCGATATTTGTCGTATAACGGTGCAAGCGACGCACGAAACTGTTCGACTTCATCGTCCGTCATTTCGTACGCTTGTATTCCGGACTCTTCCATCTCTTGAAGTTTTATGGACTCTTGTTTGCGGTTTTCGTTGATCTGGAAGGTATTCGCCTTTTGAGCAGCAGTTCGCACTATTTGCTTATCTTCATCGCTGAGGCTCTCATAGAGGTCTTTATTCATCCCTAAAATTAGTGGATCGTATGAGTAGTTCCAGATTGACAAATATGGTTGAACGGCCTGCAAATCGGCGGAATAAATGACATCCACAGGGTTTTCTTGTCCATCAATCGCACCTTGTTGAATTGCGGTGAAGACCTCTGAAAATGGCATGGTGGTGGGGTTGGCCCCCACTGTGCGATAGAAGTCCGTGTAAAGTCCGAATCCCGGTATCCGGAGCTTGAGCCCCTTCATATCGGCTGGCGTTTTAATAGGTCTCTTGCTGTTTGTGACTTGTCGCATCCCGGACTCACCAAAACCGAGAAGCTCCACACCGTTCTCTGCTAAGAGCTTTCGGTACGCTTCGCCACCACTTCCCTGCAAAGCCTCGTGTCCTTCTTCAACGGATGTGAAGCGGAAAGGCATGACAACGGCGCCGAACTTAGGGTTGATTCCTGCATAAATAATTGGAGAGTTGTAGCTGAAATCTTTCGCACCATCCATCAGCTGCTCGACTCCAGCTACAGGTTCACCTGCAGAGAGGCGCTCGCCGGTGAAGATCTGTAGCTTCATCCGGCCGTTCGATTGTTTATCTAGCTCCTCGCCAAACAGCTGTGCAGCCGTGTACCAGGTCGAATTGGCTCCAGCAGTGACGGTGAATTTCCAGCGATATTTCTGCTTACCGTCCTCAGTGGTGCCGAAGTTGGTTCCACAACCAGTCATGACTGTTGCAAATGCAACTATCAAAGCTGTCGCTAAGATTTTCTTGACGTTGGTTATACCTGCTTGAATCATTGCTTGAACTCCTTTGTTCACACACAGGCGTTGGGTGTTGCTCTAGTTTGGGGTGGTGTGAATGAGACCGCCGTCTACGGGAATTAGTGCTGCATTGATGTAATCTGCAGCTTTAGATGCAAGGAACACTGCTGCGCTGGCGATATCTTCTGGACGTCCCATTTCTCCGGTAGGGGAAGCCGCGTTTCGTCGCTTGAGCATGTCCGCGTTCGTGGAGTAATTGCTCGAAAGTGATTTAGCAACTAGCGGCGACGCAATGAAACCTGGGGCGATTGTGTTAGCCCTAATTCCTTCCTTTGCGTATGCGATTCCTACGCTTTTTGTCAGCTCAATTAGCGCTGCTTTGGATGAGGAGTATGCCGGATAGTTGTAGCCCACTGAACGTATTCCGCCGACTGACGAGACAGTGATAATCCGCCCGTATTTCGCTTTAATCATCGCCGGTAGTACGAGCCTAATCGTGGTGAACGCCCCGGCCACATTAATTTTCAAGGCGGATATGAAGTCATCGGTCGTGATCTCGGTGGGTCCGCCATCTTTGACGATCCCGACGTTGTAGTAGAGCACGGAAGGGTCTTCAAAATGTGACCTGCACTCGTTGAGTGCCTTGGCGATAGAATCTTCGTCAGTTACGTCGGCTAATGCCGTAGCGTGGGTGATATTCTGTTCGGCTAGTCGCCCGGATGCAAGTGCCAAGGCATCTTTATCGCGGTCCACTATGAATACCCGGGCGCCGTTCTCGCCAAAGGCTAACGCGGCAGCTAGCCCGTTATTGATTTCGCCGTCCGGTGTACCGCAACCGACTGCAAAGATTGTTTGGTGTGTGAGATCTGTGCGCATTTTGTTACTTCCCAACTTGAACAGTCGCGACATCGATGTCGATGTCTTCGGTTAAAGCTTGTTTGAGCTCTTTGCGTGCGACCTTTCCATAGGCTGTCAGAGGTAATTGCACTGTAGGTTTGAAGACCTTAGGAACTTTGTACGCGGCAAGATTTGCCTTGAGATAGGCGCGGAGTTCATGCTCAAGTTCGTTAAGGTCACCAACGCGGTCGGTTTCTATGACCGCCACCCCTTTCTCGCCCCACTTTTCGTCCGGGATTCCAATAACAGCGCTGTTGGAAACTGAAGGATGTGCTGTGAGTAGTTCTTCGATTTCACGGGGGTAGACGTTCGAACCGCCAGAAATGTACATGTCCGACTTGCGTCCAGTAAGAAATAGATAGCCGCGCTCATCAACGTAGCCAATGTCTCCCGTGTGAAACCAACCGTCTTTAAACGCTTCTGCATTTGCCTTGTCATCGTTTAGGTAACCAGCACAAACGGTTGGTCCGGCAACGCAAACCTCCCCGTGTTCATAGGGAGCTAATCGATCACCGTCGTCGGACTGGATGGAAATCTGTATGGAAGTGCGGGGGCGGCCACAAGTCCCGATACCGGCAGCGTCCTCAGGAATTACTCCGTGTTCTTCAGGACGAAGAGCAGTGATCGAACCAGTTACCTCTCCTAGCCCAAAGTATTGGACCAGGCATTTACCCAAACGGTTAAGCGCATGTTGCTGATCGTGAGCTAGCATCGGCGCCCCTGCATAGATCACATACCTCATGCTGTGATCACTAGGACCTCGGGATTCAGGGTACGCCCGAGCGATCTTATTCAGGATTGTTGGAACCGTGAACGCATTAGTTATTCGATACTTGTCAATACATTCCCATACCAACTCTCCGTCGAGGCTGTCTCCGGGATAGATTACGGAAGCTGCTCCAGTGAAAACCTGCGCGAGCATATGTATGCCCGCTCCGTGTGACAACGGCGCGATGATAAGTGAGCGCCCGTTGTGGTCCTCTGTGGGGAAGAGGTCGCAGTAGTGATTCATTAAAACGGATCCGGCGTGGGCGTGCGTAAATACGGCCATTTTTGGAGCCCCAGTAGATCCGGAAGTAAAGAAATACCACATTGGGTCATCGCCCATCACACCTTCGGGAGCGGAGGGTGTTAGCTCTTTGTTGGTGTTTTGTTGGGCGCCGTCGTTGGAACCCTCGCCCAGCCAAATGACTGTGGTTACGAGTTTGTTGTCTACTAGTCGCTCAACCGTTTCACGGAAGTCAGGGTGGGCAACAATAACTCGAGGTGCCGTTCGGCGTGTTAGATCCTCTATTTCGCGGTATGACATTTTTGCATTAGGTGGTGCAACAACACCTCCCGCCCAAATAATTCCCCAGAAGTACTGAATCATGTGGGCGGTGTTTGTCGAAAGCAACATCACGGTGTCACGACGCTGTACACCTTTAGATTTCAGTGCCTCTGCCGCAAACTGAACCTTTTCGAGTAGCTCTTGCCACGTCCATGTGGTGTTGCTTTTGTCATCGATTACTGCGGGGTGTGACGGTAGTCGCGATGCTGTTTGCACGAGGAACTCGGCAACGTTTACTCCCCTACGAGGAATGGGAGAGAAATCTCGCGCTGGAGAAGAATTGGAAATGGGTGAAAGATTCCACATTGTAGTCACATCAGACCCTTTCAACTATTGACGCGAAATTGGAAACAGCAGCACCACCCATGTTGAAGACGGCTGCTGTGGTCGCATCTTTGACCTGGTAACCGGGGAACGAATTGGTAACCTGCATACATGCCGTGACATGCATAGAGACACCGGTCGCACCGATTGGGTGGCCTTTTGCTTTCAATCCTCCAGACGCATTCACAGGGAAGTCACCGTTAACTGAGACAAGACCGGATTCGATTGCAGTGCGGCCTTGCCCTGGTTGTGCCAACCCGAACGCTTCGTATTGGAGGAGCTCAGCAATCGTGAAGCAATCGTGCGTTTCAAGTAGGTCAGCGTCTGTGAGGTTCATTCCGGCCGCTTCAAGTGCTTGATTCATGGCATGCTTTGCGCCTCTAAATTCAAGTGGGTTCCGTTTAGACAAAGGAAGAGAGTCACTTGCATGACCCATGCCACGGAAGCGGACGCGGCCGTTGGAGGTACGCGAAATAACAAGTGCAGCAGCTCCATCAGATACGAGGGAGCAGTCCGTTCGGCGTAGTGGAGAAGCAACCTCGGGATTCTTGTCCGATACCGTGTTACAAAAATCAAAGCCGAGGTCTTTTTGCATGTGGGCAAGCGGATTTGCCGCTCCGTTGTGATGGTTTTTAGCAGCAATCTGAGCCAATGTTTCGAGAGGGTCGCCATACTGCTCTGCATAAATCGAGGCGATATGTCCAAACACACCTGCGAAGGAACCGTACCCTTCTTCTTCAGGCCGGTAGCTTGCTGACAACAAGACGTTGTTGAGAGTTGCTCCGTCTGCGTGCGTCATTTTTTCTGCACCGACGACGAGTACGGAGTCAAAACGTCCAGATGCGACCGAATCATACGCGGCATAGACAGCGGCGGAACCGGTTGCACATGCGCTTTCGTGTCGGAAAAACGGCTTGAACGCAAGTTCTGGAATGACGAGTCCCGGAAGAGTGCCCTCGAAGCCTTGTGATGAAAGCCCGTTATTAAAAACGCCAACATGTACAGCGTCTATTTGCGATGTTTCCATCCCGGCGTCTTCAAGTGCTCGTACGCTTACGTCACGAACTAGTTCGGTGATAGGCGCATCCGATTTACCAAATTTCGAATGTGCCCAACCGATAATTTGTGGTTCTTTTGTCATGGTTTTTCTCTTTTCTTGAGGTTAAAAATGTTGAATGTGAGGTTTAAGCCGGGCCGCTTCAGCACGCAGAAGTTTGTTTAACTCAACTTGTCGAGCGCGAGAAAGACGTTGCTCGATAGTTGCGAGTGAAAGTGCGAAGTGAGCTCTTCCTGAATCGTTTGTAACTGCCACGCCGATAGCCCACGATTCTGGCAACAGCATTCCGGGGTTGATTGAGAATCCGTCGGTGCGACTTTGTTTAATCGCCTTGGCTAGTTGTCCATTGCGTTCTAGCTCGCCGATCGTGGATTGAGCTCCGAAAACTTCGAGGTTGGTCCGCCTTACTGCGTTTGCCTCGTCGGTTGGCAAGCTCGCTAAGATTGCCAGGGAGCCAGCACCTATTCCCAATGGATGTCTGTCGCCCGCATGCAGCACAGTGTTCCTTATCGGGCCGGTGCCTTCGACTCTCATCACACATTCCGCAATAGTGCCTCGGCGGATTGTTAGAAATCCTGTCTCGCCCGAAATAGTGGCAAGTCTGTTGAGCGCATCATGCGCGCTTGCTGTGAAAGAAGAGCGCAGGTGTGAAAGTGTGGCCAGCTGCATGATGCCGGGCCCGAGCGTGTAGCCACCACCACTGCACCTTTCAATGTAACCAACGTCAATAAGGTTTAGCAGTATGCGGTGAACAGTCGACTTGGGTAAGTGCGTTCGCGTGACGATGTAGTTGAACGACGCTTCTGACTGCCCTTGTTGCAGTGCAACGGCCACAGCATCGATCACTGTCTTGGCGCGTTCGAGAACGCTCTCGCGAGGTTGTGTCGGGAGAGTCGTGTCTTGGGAGTTCAAGTTCCGGTCAGTGGAACCATTTTCTAGTTTGGGCGCCTTTGCCATGTGTAAACAGTAAAGGCAGTGAGAAATATGTGTCAATCAGAGTTCCATTGAGTGAGACTGTCTGATGAAGCTGTAAAAGGATGTGGTTATTGCGCGTTTTCTCGAGGCGTGTGAAGAAGGGTCGTCCGTCGCTGGTGTCACGCTGCGAGTTCGACTTAGAGCAAGCAGTTTTGAGATGCATGGTGCGGTTATAGCCGAGAACTCCTGCCCTCAGAGATCTGGACTTTTTGTATCGTGCCGAATCACCCGGGGTAGAAACTATTCATGTTTAAAACCTAACTCTCCCAAAGCCGAATAAATGGCCACCGTCTTCCGTGTTAGGTTGATTTCATGACTGATTATGCGGGGCCAGGTATTTTTAATGATGCGCAAAACTCAAACGTCACGAACCAAACCTCGTCTGCTGACAAGGTGAATGGTTTTTCTTCAGGTCGATACCGCTCCAACCCCGCAACTGTTAAAACTGTCCCACACACGCGAATTCCGTTGAGTGACGGAACGGAACTTTCGGCACGTATGTGGATGCCCGAGAACTGCCACGACGAGCCAGTTCCCGCTGTTTTGGAATACATTCCATACCGCAAAAACGACATGACAGCCGCACGGGACCTAACCATTCACCCTGAGTTCGCTCGAGCCGGCTACGTGAGCATTCGCGTCGACCTGCGCGGGTGTGGTGATTCAACAGGTTTAATGACGGACGAGTACTCAGAGACCGAACTGTCAGATGGGCTGGAGGTTTTGCGCTGGATCGGTGAGCAACCCTGGTGCAACGGCAAAGTTGGGATCATTGGTAAGTCATGGGGCGGTTTCAATGGTCTTCAACTCGCTGCCTTGCGGCCACCAGAGCTCGCCGCCGTCATTAGTGTTTGCTCAACAGATGACAGGTACGCCGATGACGTGCACTACAACGGTGGAGCGATCGTTGCAGACCAAATGCTGTCCTGGGCGTCAACAATGTGGGCTTACAACGCGCGCCCACAAGACCCAGACGTGGTTGGTGAAGGCTGGCGCGAAGACTGGGCCAAACGTATCGACGATGCACCTGTCAATATAGAGGATTGGCTCAGTCACCAACGTCGCGATTCCTACTGGAAACACGCATCTGTGTGTGAAGATCCGCAGGCCATTCAAGTGCCAGTGCTTGCAGTTGGTGGCTTACTCGATGAGTACCGGACTACCCTCTTCCGGCTGATGGAAACAGCCTCATGCACAGTGCACGCTCTCCTGGGGCCTTGGGCACATAACTACCCACATCAAGGCGTTCCTGGACCTGCCATTGACTTCATCGCAGAATGTGTTCGCTGGTGGGACCACTGGATGAGTGATGTGGACAACGGCGTCGATACCCAACCGCAATTGCGTGCTTACATACCTGACTCTGCACCTGTAGGTACCGACATCGAGTACCGTCCCGGTCGTTGGGTCGCTGAACAGCACTGGCCCTCGCCGAACGTCACACCGACACAGTTCACTGAGAAACAAGGAAGCTGCAATGGCCAGCGTGCGCAACTTTCAACTGCACCGATCGGCACCACAGCAGGAAGCTGGCTTCAGTTTGGTCCTGCTGCCGGGCAACCTGTTGATCAGCGAACAGATGACGAACAGTCGTTCGTCGTTGAATGGGAGGTTGCCGAATCAGACGTCGAAATCGTTGGTACCCCACAAGTCAACCTTCACGCACAATCAAGCCATGAAACTGGTGTTGTTGCAGTGAGGCTATGCGACGTCGCACCAGATGGCAGCTCCCACTTGATAACCATGGGCTTGTTTAATCTCACTCACCGTGACTCACACGAATCACCGTCACCCGTGGTGCCGGGTGAAACAGTGAAAGCTACATTCCTGCTCCTCGCCACGGCGCACCGCTTTAAGCGCGGGCACAAGATTCGCATGGCAGTTTCAGCTTCGTGCTGGCCGTTACTTTGGCCTTCACCGCAGGAAACCACCATTACTGTCGAACACGCATCGCTTGAGCTCCCAGTGCGTGCACCAAAGACAGTGCAGCCTGGTGATCAACCTGACGAATGGTCCCAACCTGAGTTTCGGGAACCACCTGCCACACTGCACAGTCCTATCGAACTTGGTGGCGCCCCCATGAAACGGTTGCTTGACGTGGACATGGTTTCAGGCGAAACGACAGTCCGCATCATCACTGAAGACTGGCAGTTCGATACGTCAAACAGGCTGTACTACTACACCTACGAATGCGATAAGTACACACGGAACCCAAACGATGCCACAAGTGCGGAAGCAGTGTGTACCCGAATCGTAAAATACCGACGCGATGGACTGGAACCACCAAGTAACAATCTTGACGGTAGCGCTGAACCAAACGCGTGGGATGTTGAAATTCGAACTGAAAGTCGAATGAACGGTGACGAAACACGCTTCCTTGTTTCCAACCGCCTTGAAGCTTTTGACGGCGGAAAACCTTTCCGCACACGTGAAACCCAAGCGGAAATTCCGCGCGATCTAAACTGAAAGATACTGACGTGACTTCGCGGAGAAAATTCTTACGTAACGCCCTCCTAGTCGGCGCTGGCAGTTCTCTTGCTCTGACTGGTTGTTCGCCATCAGGTGCGACTCAAGAAGCGAAATCGGCTGGCAGGATTACTGTAGGTTCGAAGGGGTTCGCAGAAAGTTGGATTATGGGCGAGATGTACGCCCAAGCACTGCGAGAGCTCGGTTACGAGATTGATCTGAAAACCAATGTGGGATCAACAAACATCATTGACACCGCAATGATGAGCGGCCAAGTCGACATTTACCCCGAATACACCGGAGTTATCCTCCAGTCCTTAGCCGGTGAAGACAAGCTACAAGAAACAGCTGAAGAGACATTTCAAGAGGCCAAGGAGTATGAAGCTTCGCGTGGCGTGACCATCCTCAATGCAACTCCGTTTGAGAACAAAAACGCAGTAGCGGTCACAAAAGACTTCGCCCAAAAGCATGGCCTCAAAACAATGGAAGACCTTCATAAAGTCGGGCCATTTACCTACACCACATACCCAGACAACGTCACAGGACAAAACGGGTACGAAGGGATCGTTGAGTTCTACAAGCTCGACGAGATGAAGCTCAAGACCCTTTCAATCGGTTTGAACTACGCCGCTTTAGAAAACGGTGACGTCCAAGCTGCTGACGTGTTCACAACGGACCCGCAACTTCTGCGGTCTAACTTTGTTGTTCTCGAAGACACTCTCAACATTTTCGGTTTCCAAAATGTCGTTCCGGTTCTTCGGAACGATATCGCAGACCGCGTTGGTCCTGAGGTGACTGACACTCTCAACTCAATACACGCACTCCTGACCACGGAAGCAATTCAGGCTCTCAACGGTGCCGTAGCAATTAATCGGCTCGACCCGTCTCAAGTCGCACGTCAATTTCTTATCGCTAACAACCTCATCGAGGAATAATGAACGCAACGGAAACTCCAACGACCTCGGCAATCACTTTCAAAGACGTCTGTAAGACGTATCCCGGCTCTGACAAGCCAGCACTGGATTCGCTGAACCTGGACATCAAAGCCGGCGAACTCGTATGTCTCGTAGGACCGTCCGGTGGCGGAAAAACGACCGCACTGCAGTTGGTCAACCGCTTGGTAGATCTGACGAGTGGCGACATTCGTATCGGCGATCAGTCAATCATGGACATGCAACCCATTGAGCTGCGTCGCCAAATCGGTTACGCGATCCAACAGTCAGGGCTTTTCCCTCACTTGACCGTGGCTGACAACATTGCGGTTGTTCCAAAAATCATTGGGTGGGACAAGCAAAAGATCGCGAATCGTGTGGATGAGCTCTTGGAGCTCCTGGGGCTGACACCCGCCTCTGATTGGGCTACACGGTATCCGTCACAACTGTCCGGTGGTCAGCAACAACGTGTTGGAATTGCGCGTGCGCTTGCGGCAGACCCACCAGTCATGCTGATGGACGAGCCTTTCGGGGCACTCGACCCCATCACCCGCACCAGTGTGCAAAACGAGTTCCTTGCTGTTCAGAAATCGCTGGGTAAGACAACGTTGTTCGTCACTCACGACATTGATGAAGCAATCAAAATGTCTGACCGAATTGCGATTCTGAAACCAGGCGGAAAATTGGCGCAGTTTGCGACCCCTGAAGAAATCTTGAGTAACCCGGCGGACGATTTCGTTGCAGAATTCCTGGGTGAAGAGCGTGGGTTGAAACGGCTGTCCGTGTTTAGCATGGGTGATCTGACTAAAACTGCAGGAGATCGTCTGGAACCGGGTACACAGGATGGTTGGCCCGAGGTGTCAGAAGATTCCAGCGTCCGTAACGCTCTGTCTGTAGCGGCAAGCGAAGGTGCTCGAGGCGTTATGGTAATCACCAGTGAGGGAAAGAGGGTCGCCTCATTGCCGGTGGAAGTGCTTGTGTCCCCAGACGCTTTGGCGCGGGAGAGCGCGGAAGACGCTCAACGGCAGGAGCGTGGCGATGAGTGAATTCGCGCCATCTAAGACACCAGTCATCCCCGATTTCGGTGATGCAAGTGACTGCGTGAAGAACAATGAGGCTTTTTGTGTCGATTGGTTCGTCGCTCAGTGGCCCGATGTCTTTTGGCCAGCGCTTGTAAGTCACGTGTGGATGACAGTTGTCGCAGTTGCGATTGGTTTTGTCATCGCATTTGTGGCTGCGATCCTGGCGTTTAAGCGCCAAGTATTGACTGCACCTTTCGGGATGGTTGCAACGTTCCTGTACACGCTGCCACCGTTGGCGTTGTTTCAGCTTTTGGTGCCACTAACTGGGTTGACCTTCTTGACTGTAGAGATCGCACTTGTGTGCTTTACTCTTGTCATTTTGTTCCGGGCGGTTCTCGCGGGGCTGGCTTCGGTGCCGCAAGATGTCATCAAGGCTGCTCGTGGCATGGGGTTAAAGGAAAGTCAGATTCTTCGTAAGATCGAACTTCCGCTCGCGATCCCGTCGATCATTTCGGGGCTTCGAATTGCGACAGTTTTAACGGTGAGTATCGCAACAATTGCAGCGTTTGTCGTCGATGATGGGCTAGGTTCCCCGATTCTGAAAGCAATATCATCACCTTTCAATACGCAGTTCATTGGCGCCGGTGCACTAGCCGTATTGCTGGCCTTTGTCCTCGACGGAGTGCTTGCAATCACCGGGCGCTTGCTAACTCCTTGGGCGAAAGCGCGGGTGTGACATGGAGACATTTGCAAAGGCGTTTCCCTTTATGGTCAACAACTTTGGCCTTCTGTTGGAAAAAACTGGTGAACACGTTTATGTGTCGCTCATTGCGCTCGCAATATCGGTGCTTATTGGCCTGCCGGTGGGGCTTTGGCTAGGGCACATTCACAAAGGCGAGTTCCTTGCTGTGAGCTTGACGAATATTGGTCGCGCGTTGCCCAGTTTGGCGCTCATCGCCATCTTTATTGGGCTAGTTGGAATTGGACTGGTTAACGTCACGATTGCCCTTGTTCTTCTTGCTGTCCCACCAATATTGAGTTACGCCTTCGAAGCGTTGAACTCTATCGACCGCAGCATTACGAAAGCCGCGCGTGGAATGGGCATGTCACCATTACAGGTCCTGTGGAACGTGGAACTTCCGTTGGGACTTCCCACGATCTTCGCTGGTTTGCGCACCTCCACTGTGCTTGTTGTTTCATCAGCAACGTTGGCAACCATTGCTGGTGGTGGCGGACTGGGTGACATTATCCTTAACCAGGTGGCTTACGGAATGGAAGGTGTCATCGCCGCTGCGCTTTGGGTTGCGCTCTTGTCCATCCTGGCCGATCAACTCATGGCCCTTCTTCTCAAACTGGTTGCGCCTGCTGGCGTTAAGCGGATGTCAACTGGGTTGGCACAAGGCTAGTCTTCTAGAGGATGGATTTTCGGGACCATGCCCAACCCGCACACCAAGCCCAGCTCGCAGTCGATCATCATTGTTGGCGGCGGAATCGTCGGCAGCTTTCTGGCGTATGAGTGTGCGCTCGCCGGGTGGAACGTAGAGGTTTTTGACCCGATGCCGGAGCCAGCCGCCTCGTGTGCGAACGCTGGGATTCTGGCGCTCAGTTACGCCCAACCCATGTCCAACCCGCGCGCCCTTTTCACCGGGGCAAAAGCCGTTCTCGCAGGTGGGGGAGGCATCGAGCTCGCCACCCCGCTGACACCACGCACCCTGGGTTGGTTGCCGAAGTTCGCGTGGGCCTCACGCCCCGGACACGCCAAACGCCACATCCGCACCATCTACAACATGGCACGCACCAGCGTGGACCTCTACGCCGAACTCGAACAACGCGAATCGACCGACCTGCACCTGCGCCGAACCGGCTGGCTCTACGTGGCCACCTCGCCGAAAGCCCTGCGCGCTCAAGCCCGCGAAGCCGCCAGCGTGGCCCCCGCCGGGGTTCGTAGCCAGCTCCTCGACGCCGCTGAAACCCGCGCCTGCGAGCCCGCGCTCGCCAGCGACATCGCCGGGGGAGTGTTCTACCCCGACGACGTTTCCTTCCACCCCGGCCACGTCACCGCAACCGTGCGTAACGCCGCCCAATCCCGAGGCGCCCGCTTCCACAAAGCGACCGTCACCTCGGGGCGCGCGGCCACAGGTGGGGGAGTGGCGTCCGTAGAGACCGACCTCGGCGAGCACTTCCGCGCCCGCCACGTCGTCATTGCCGCTGGTGCCCAAAGCGACCAGGTTGCCCGGCTTTTTGGCGGGCGCGTTGCGGTGGAACCCGGTGTGGGCTGGAGCGTGGAGATCCCCACTGACGGGCCGGTGGCCTCGCGGGCGCTCATGAGTATTGACGACCACGTGGTGATCAACCCGGCGGACACACGTGTGCGCCTATCAGGGGGAATGCGGTTCGGCGGTGAGTCGCGCACGGCGCCCACGCCTGTTGAGATTGATGCCCTGGTGCGTGCGGCCACCCGCCTAGTTCCGGCGGTGGGTGAGTTGGACCGGGAGGGCGCGGTTGCGCGGATCGGCAGCCGCCCCATGACCGCGGAAGGGTTGCCGGTGTTTAAGGAAATCGGCCGAGGTGTCACAGTCCTCACCGGTCACGGCACCTTGGGAATGACGTTGGCGCCGTTTACGGCTCGGCGGGTGTTGGAGCTGTTGAGTAAGCGCTATGAGTGACGTAGGGCCGTGCCACCAGCCCGGGCCTGTAACTCGAGGCCACACGCCTAGACTGAAGCCATGAAACGGGTTGAAACAGCCAAAATTCATGACCTGCGATCCGGTGACGTGGAGTATCGTGGCACCGAAATTCTGGTAGACCGTTTGTGGCCACGCGGGGTGAAGAAAGACTCAGTGAATCTCCTCGCGCACCTCCCCAAGGTCGCGCCATCACCCGAGCTACGTAAATGGTTCGGGCACGACCCACATAAGTTCAAGGAGTTCAGCCAACGGTACTGCCACGAACTCGATCAACAGCTGGCCGAACTCAACGAAACTCAACGCCCTCACCAAACGAACACTAACGCGGTCCCACGGAACCTAGATGTGCCCGACGACGACCTCGGGCAACTATCCCTTCTCATCGATACAGTGCGCACCAGCGACACTCCAGTGGTGCTCGTGTATGCAGCCAAGGATCGCACTCACAACCACGCCAACGTGCTTGCTGACTGGCTCAACGAACACATTTCGTAGCAACGGCTTCACCCAAACACCGCGCGGAAACTGCGACGACCCCGAGCGGACAATGCCCGAGGTCGTCGCAAGTAGTCAGTCGACTTCCGTCAGAGTGGGGCCGGGCCCAGTAGCCAACCGGACTAGCCCAACCGGCACGGTCCACGCAGCCAGCCTTGTAGAACTCCTACGCCAGTGGAGCGGACGGGTTGCCGGTGTTTAAGGAAATCGGCCGAGGTGTCACAGTCCTCACCGGTCACGGCACCTTGGGTATGACGTTGGCGCCGTTTACGGCTCGGCGGGTGTGATGTGTTGCGCACAAGTGCTGAGTGACGTGGCACACTGAACGTATGACCAACGAAGCTCATGCACAGAACCCCAACGATGCCAGCAACGACACCACGGACACCACCGTCCGTGTGACCGTCGAGAACACCGTGGCCACGGTGTTGATCGATTCGCTCAAGACTCGTAACGCGCTATCCGTGCCCGTGATGACGGACCTCATCGACGCGTTCACCAAACTTGGCGAGCGCAGTGACGTTCACGCGGTCATCCTCAAAACCGCAGGTCACGTGTTTAGTTCCGGGCATGATCTGAAAGAAATCCGGGGCGCAGACCTCGCCACCCAGCAACACATTTTCGACCTGTGTTCCCAGCTCATGCTGCTCATCCAACGGATCCCGCAACCCGTGATCGCTCAAGTGCAGGGTGTGGCAACGGCGGCCGGTTGCCAGCTGGTAGCTACGTGCGATCTGGCGGTGGCTGCCACCTCGGCGAAATTTGGGACACCGGGGGTGAAGATCGGCCTGTTCTGCTCCACCCCGCAGGTAGCACTCAGCCGAGCCGTCCCGCGCAAAACCGCACTTCGCATGCTGCTCACCGGTGAGCTCCTGGATGCAAACGAAGCCCTGAACTTTGGCCTAGTCTCCCACGTGGTGAGCGACGAGGAACTGGAAGATGCCACGCTCGCTGTCGCACAGTCGGTGGCCAAGGCTTCCAGCGCCACGGTGGCGGTGGGCAAACGCGGCTTCTACGAACAGATCAACCTGAGCACAGAAGACGCCTACGCGCACATGGCCCAAGTCATGGCCAACAACGCGGTGGGCCACGACGCGCAAGAAGGTATCGACGCGTTCCTCACCAAACGCGAACCCCAGTGGGAAAACCGCCTGTAAAACCGTTTGCAAAACAACCGCCTGTAAGCTGCGCTAAACGAACAATACGGCGCAAGATAATGCGCCGTATCGCTCGCTTTGCGCCGTCAGGCCCGGGCCACGCAACCGCCTACTTCAGGTCGAAGTCCACGATCGTGGGGTCGTGGTCGGATGACCTAAACGGTGATGGGTCGTAGAAGTTGGTCACGTTGTAGTTGTAGCGGGAGTACTCCAGGGCCACGGACTCACGCGAGTTGATGGTCCAGGTGTACGCCCCCTTCAACCCCTTGGCAGCGGCATCGTTTGCCAGCACGTGGTCCAAGCTGCCCAGCTGACCGCCAAACAGGTAGGTCGGTTCAGCCTCGAACTTTTCGCCCGCGTCAACGTAGCCAGCCTTGTAGAACTCCTGCATGGGGTCTTCCTGCGTGTAGGAGTTGAAGTCACCCAACAGGAACACGTTGTTAGTCTGCGCCTTCTTCTTCATCGCATCGGCAAACGTGACTACGGCTTTTGCCTGCTTAACGCGGTCAGCGTTGGAGTTGCCCTGACCGTCACCAGAATCCTCGTTGCCGGGTCCCTTACCTGAACCCTTCGACTTGAAGTGGTTCACCACCGCCACGAACGATTCCCCTGTCGCCTTCCCGTCCTTCTTCATCACGAACTTCTGCGCCAGTGGTGCACGCGCGTTCGAGAACGCCGGGTTGTCCAGGATCTCCGAGGCACCCTCAGTGTCAGCGTGCGCCGGCTGGTAGATGAAGCCGGTGCGGATCACGTCGTCACCCGTGGAAGGCACCGACTTAGGCGACGTCACAGCTGCCCACTTGCCGTACCCAGCCTGCTTGTTGAGCTGACGCACCAGGTAGGTGATCGCGAAGTCGCGGTTCTTGCCGAACTTCTCCGAGTTCTCCAACTCTTCCAGCGACAGCACCGCGACGTCCATCTGGTTGATCGCGTTGAGGATCTTGATCTGCTGGCGGCTCAGCGATTCGAGGTTCGCCGCCCCGCGTGCGTCACAGCCGCCGTTGACGGTGATGGGGTTGCCTTCGCGGTCCTTGTAGTAGGAGCAGCCCTTGAGCTGGTCACCGGTGGTGGGGAAGAAGTTGAGCACGTTGAAGCTCGCGAGTTTCCCGCCGGACAGTTCCGGGGAGGCAGGGCGGTCGTTGCCGAACTTGGCAGGTTCGTCGACTCCCGCCTCGGGGTCCGTGAGTGCCCCCACGGGCTGCAGGCGCCAGGCTTCGTGGCCGTAGCTGAATACTGCCGCCGAGGTGAACGTCACCTCCGCGCCGACCCTCACCGGCTGTTCGTTGTCCAGGTAGGAAACCGGAGTACCCTGCGCCTTGGTGAGGAAGTTCAGGGTGGACCCGTCGTCCAGCAGGTAGGTGCGCTCACTATTCCGTTTAGCGAGGTCAGTGGCTTCCTTTGAACCCGGACGGAATTTATCGGTGGGCTGGTAGAGGGCTTCCTTGCCGTTGACGAGCGCAACCTCACCGAACTTGTTCGTCGAGTAGTTGTCCGTCACCGTGATGTCGCCGGTGGGCTGGACCACCATGCCTTCGAGCGATTCGCGGTTTTCATCACCGGTTGGGATCTCGCCTTCGTACGGTTTCACTTCCGGTGCCGCTTCTTTCAGCTGCTTCATGCCGCCGGCCTTCACAGAAATCTGGGTGAGCCCGTAGAACTCGCTCACTTGCCCGTTGACCTGCACAAAGTCGCCACGCTTGACGTCCTTGACGGTGTCGGAGGAGTACACGAAAATTCCGTCAGACGGCCCGCCGAGGTCGTGCTCAGCTCCCCCTGTCCCCGGGGTTTGGATGTAGTACCCGTTGAGTCCGCCGGTGGGGTAGGCGGCGGTGACGATCCCGCGGGTGGTCACGGTCTTGCCCACCATGGGGCTCTTGTCGCTGGTGCCCTGGATGTCGCGGATCGGTGTCACGTCACCTGGTTCGGCAGGGTCGGTGGGCTTGTCGGTTGGTTCCTCGGTGGGTTCCGTCGTTGGCTTTGGAGTCGGTTCCGAGGTCGGCTCAGCTGTCGGTTCGTCCGTCGGTTCAGGAGTTGGCTCAGGTGTTGGCTCCGATGGGTTCGGGGCGCCTGCACCTTCAGGCAACGTGCCAGGGGTGGGGGCACCTGCGACCCACTTCCCGTTGATCAGTGCAATCGACTTCCCCTTGCCGGCGGTCGCCCCGGTGGAGGTGGCGCGGTTGCCGGCGAGCACCTCGGGCGTGTGGGCACTGGACCCGGCCTCTACGCCAGGCTTACCCGCGTTGCCACCGATCGTGTCAAAGGACGCGATCTTGCCGTCAGGGCTGATCAAGAACGCCGAGGCGCCATAAGCTCCATCGGTTTGCGCCCCGCTTTTGACGGTGTTCGTGATGGGGATTTTAATTGCGACAGCCCCGGAGTCGCCCACGACGGTGTTGGCGAGCGTGCGGACGTTGGTGGCGTCTTGGACGGTGCCACCTCGGGTGACTGTGCCCACCTTCCAGCCGTCCAGCTTGGTGCCTGCAGGGGCTGCGATTTCGATGAAGTCGCCGGTGTTGTCGGCGTATGCGATTTCAGAAATGTAGATCTTGTTAGCCGCCAGCGCTGGCAGCACAGGCAGTGCTACCGAAGCGATCAGCAGGGCTAACACTGCGAACAGTGAGCGGGTTTGTGTGTGCGACATGGGTGTCCAAATCCTCGGGAGTGGGGATGGGGATAGGTGCGTGAGTATTGACGTTTCGACGCTAGTCGAATATGCGCCCAGGTAGGTGGTGTGATGTTCAACCTCAGTTGAACAGTTGGTTACGTGGGGCTGGTGACGTGACAGTGTGTCGTGTTGGTGGTCATTACAATGACGCGTAGTGTTTGTCGGCCGACCCACTTGCCCATGTGAGGAAATCCATGAAGAAACCAAACGTCCTTTTTGTGTGCGTGAAGAACGGTGGCAAGAGCCAGATGGCTGCTGCTCTAGCACGTAAGAAGGCAGGAAATGCAATCGATGTGTTTTCAGGCGGAACCCAACCGGGAAATTCTTTGAATGAAGAATCGCGTAAGAGTGTTGAAGCGGTGGGGGCGTCGTTCAAAGGCGAATACCCCAAACCTATTGACCCTGATCTGTTACGTTCAGTGGACCGTGTTGTCGTTGTTGGTGGAACTGCTCAGGTCGATCAGGTTGAAGGCATGCGTGGTTCGGTTGAAACGTGGGACATCGACGAACCTTCTCTCCGAGGAATTGAAGGCGAAGAACGCATGACACTCATCCGAGATGAAATCAGTAAGCGAGTCGATGCCTTGATCGCTCAACTTACATCTCACTGCTAGACCACACCACTGATCGAACAGGAATTCTGTGCCTGCACCGTCCGCATCTGAAACTCCAAAACTCTCCGCGTTAGACCGCTTGCTTCCCGTTTTTATCCTTTGCGCAATGGCCGTAGGGGTAGCTCTTAGCGTGTGGGTTCCGCAGAGTTCAGACCTTCTGAACCGATTCAAGATCAGTGACATCTCGTTGCCGATTGCACTTGGCCTGCTGGTCATGATGTACCCGCCACTCGCAAAAGTCCGCTTTGACAAGGCGCGGGAAATCGCACGCGATCGCAAGCTGATGGTTCTCTCGCTACTACTCAACTGGGTGGCCGGGCCACTTCTCATGTTTGTGCTCGCGTGGGTGTTTCTGGCAAACGAGCCGGAACTGAGAACTGGTCTCATCATTGTGGGTCTGGCGCGATGCATTGCCATGGTGCTTGTGTGGAGTGATTTGTCGTGTGCAGACCGTGAAGCAACAGCAGTGTTAGTGGCGATCAACTCCGTGTTTCAGCTACTCATGTTTTCGGTTTTGGGTTGGTTTTATCTTCAGATCCTTCCGGGCTGGCTTGGTTGGGACACGGCTAGTGCCGACTTTTCGTTTTGGGCAATCGTCAAAAGTGTCTTGATCTTCCTTGGAATCCCGTTGGCTTTGGGAGTTCTTTCGCGTGTATTGGGCGAGCGACTACAGGGAAGAGAATGGTTTGAGAACCACTTCATTCCACGTATTTCACCGTTAGCCATGCTGGGACTGCTCTACACGATCGTTGTGTTGTTCTGCCTTCAGGGAACACAGGTTCTGAACAATCCGTTGAGCGTGGCGCGTGTTGCGGTGCCGCTTTTGGTGTACTTCGTGGGCATGTTTGCTGTAGCTCTGATTGCGTCTCGCGCATCAGGGATGAACTACGCGCAGAGCGCGTCGACGGCGTTTACTGCCGCGGGTAACAACTTTGAGCTTGCAATCGCGGTGACGATCGGCACGTTTGGTGCCACGTCACCGCAAGCCCTTGCTGGAACCATCGGACCATTGGTTGAAATTCCCGTTTTGGTTGGCCTGGTGTACGTGATGCGCGCGCTTGGTCCGCGTCTGTTCCCCGGGGACTCTTCGGTTCCTACCCCGAGGTGACACCCACCTCGGCGGTGGGAGGTAGGTAAGGCGTTCCGCAGGTTGAGAACGTATTGCCGGTGGCGCATAGGTCGTGACAGTGTGCGAGTACTTGGCTACACGATTCACAAGGAAGTGACGATATGAACGCCGTTGAAACATCTGCAACGAAAATGGTGCCCACGGTTACGGGCAACATCCCGGTTGAACAGCTGGGGAAGACCCTTGCGCACGAACACGTGTTTGTTGTGGGCGAGGAATTTAGGCAGAACTACCAGGCTGACTGGGATGAGGAAGAGAAGATCGCGCAGGCTGTGCGTGATCTGAACGAGTTGAAGTCGTTAGGAATCGACTCGATTCTGGACCCCACTGTGGTTGGCCTGGGGCGTTATATTCCGCGCATCCAACGGATTGCTGAGCAGATCGACCTCAACATTGTGGTCGCCACAGGTATCTACACGTACAACGAGGTGCCGTTCCAGTTCCACTATTCAGGTCCCGGGCTGTTGTTTGATGTGCCCGAACCCATGACCGAAGTGTTTGTCAATGACATTGAGAACGGGATCGCCGGAACGGGCGTGAAGGCTGGGTTCCTCAAGTGTGCGATTGAAGAACAGGGACTGACTCCGGGTGTTGAGCGGGTTATGCGGGCGGTTGCTCAAGCGCATGTGCGCACCGGCGCCCCCATTACCGTGCACACCAATGTGCACAATCGCAGTGGCCTGGAGGCGCAACGGGTGTTGCGCGAAGAAGGGGCCGATCTGACCAAGGTGGTCATCGGGCACTCGGGTGACTCAGCCGATCTGGACTACCTCATGGAACTGGCCGACGCCGGTTCGATCCTGGGTATGGACCGGTTCGGTCTAGACGTGCTGTTGCCGTTCGAACAGCGCGTGGACACGGTAGCTGAACTTGCTAAACGCGGATACGCCGACAGGATGGTGCTTGCGCACGACGCTTCGTGTTTCATCGACTGGTTCGACCCGCAGGCAAAAGCTCAGGCCGTGCCCAACTGGAACTACCGGCACATCAGTGAAGACGTGCTCCCGGCTCTGCTTGAACGTGGCGTGAGCGAGGAGCAGATTGACGCGATGCTGGTGGACAACGTGCGCCGGTACTTCAGCTAGAGACCTGCGCTCGGCTCCGCCCGCCGAGGTGGTGCGTAGGTGGGTGCGGGCCGAGGTGGTGCCGGTCGCCCCGTGCCAACCACCTCGGCCTACGTAGGAAGCCCCGCCAACCCTACCGGGTCACTGAGACGGGAAGTCGTCAGCGAGCGCCAGCTCATAGCGCAGGCCCGAACATACGATGCGCGCTCCCGTGTTGCCGTCCCACGTGGGGTGAAGGCCTTGTTCTTTCAGCACTTCGCACACCCGGTGGCCGATGGTGCGGGTTTCTTCTTCCTGCGCGCTCGTGGAGGAATAGCCGATGTAGAGCGTGCCGGTGTGAATGAGCCCGTCAACGTCTTGCAGGGTGCAGTACGCGTAGCCGTCGGCGTTGATCTCGCGGGCTTTTTCTACGCCATCCTGTGCGGCTTCACCTTTGTCCCAGCCTTCGTCAAAGGACCAGGCGAGGTTGCGTTGTTTGAACGCGTCCTCAAGGCCTGCGATTTTTGTGGCGTCCTCCGAGGCATGCGGGACCGCCCGCTTGTACTCCTCGCTGACCATGCGGATGAGCTCTTCGAGTGACTCAGGTTGAGGGTCGATCTCCGTTTCGCGATCCTGCCACGGGTCATCCTCAGGGTCTTGCGTGTAGTAGGTGTACACCTCGTCGTAAGTGGCGCCATGGCACAGCATGAGCGCGATGTCTTCTTCGATGGTCTCAGAGAAGTAGAAGCCTTCAGATGGAGGATAAGCCGAATTCAACATGGCATGTGAAGTCATACTTTGATCTTACGTTGGGGGCGTGGCTTTCAGTTGCTCAACTACCCAACACAACTGACTGGATTTCCGCGAGCTGTGGTGGGTAACTAGCCGATTTTCGCCCAAAAACGTGAACAAAACGAACAAAAGTGGTGTTTACTCAACGCATCGATTCGAGTTGTGGTGGGTAAACGGGTTCAGCCCGCCTGCGCACCCGCCCGCCGAGGTGGTTCGTAGGTGGTGCGGAGCTGGCAGGTGAGCGCCCGTCGAGGTGGTGTGCCGCTTACCCTTCGTTAGGCATCCAGAAACTGGTGACGTCTTTCTTGGCCTCAAGCTGGTAGTCGATAAACGCGGTGGCCAGTTCGTAGTCGAACGGTTGCGTCCACGGGTGCCGGGTCAGCATTTTGCCGTGATCAGTGCCCCGGCTTTTTAGCAGCTCTTCAAAGTGGATCATGGTGAAGCGTTCAGGGGACATTGCCATGTGCTTCGACGCGGCTGAAAAACCGATGATGAACGTCCCGTGGTGGGTGAACATGGGTTGGCTCCAAGCGATGCGCAGCTCAAGTTCTGGGTAGGTGGACGCGACCCAGTCGAGGACTTCGACCATGCGGTCGCGCTTGTCGCCTTGAGGAATCGTGTCGAGGAATTCGCCCAGTGTTTTCAACGCCATGGCTCAAACGTATATGAGAGATGCCGTGCCAGAGTTAAATCTCATGGCGGTGGGGTGTTAGTTGTGCGGGGTTCGCCTCCACCCAACTACCCAACACATCAAACTGGTTTTCCCTGAGTTGTGGTGGGTAACTAGCCGATTTTGGGCCCAAAACGTGAACAAAACGAACAAAAGTGGTGTTTACTCTACAAGCCTGTTTGAGGGTTGTAGAGTAATTCGCTTTAGCGAATCCGCGCCACCCCGGCAGGACTCGACTGTGACCGTCACGGCCGAGCGCCGACACACACCGCTCCTTCCTTGCTACACTGTTCTCAGCACCGAATCTGCGATGCGAGTGAGGATAAGCCGTTGAAGAGTGCGACCGATGCCGTCCGCTACTTCGTTTCGACCGTTTCGGCGATCCTCCTGACCGTGCTGATCGAAACGGCCTGGGTCTACCTGTTGCGCCCGGACCCGACGGGCAGATCGCTGCGGACAGAGCTCCTCGTCCTCTTCTATCTGCTCTTCTGGAACCTTTTCGTTATCATCTACGTCTCGTGGACGATGCGGTGCTACAAGCCCCTAAGCGGATCGGCGCTCATCGGCCAGGTGCGTCGCGAAGTCCGGACGCAGAAGCGCTGGTGGGCGCGGGCGTTCGGGTTCACCGGTGCGACGAACTTCGCCGTCACCGCTGCCGCCTTCGCCATTTTCCTGACCGTCGTGCTCGCCCAGACTGAGATGGTGCGCCAGTCGCCGCTGTACCTCGCACTCGGTCTCCACGCCGTTGCCGCCGCCTGGGTGTTCATGATCTTTGCCTTCGCCGCTGCTTACATGCACCTCAACTTGCCCGATGCCGAGAAGTGCCACATCCGCTTCCACGGCGAACCGCCCGAGGATTTCGACGACTACCTCACCCTGGCAGTGCTCGCCTCGACCATGGCCGCCGGCCTTTCAGCAGAGATCCGCACGAAGGCTGCCTGGAAGCAGATGCGCACCAATGTCATCGTCGCCTTCGGGTTCAACTCACTCGTGCTCGCGATGATCGTCTCGGTCACCATCTCCGCCCTGACTCGGTGACGGGTCAGCCACCGAGCACCTGTGTGCCGTCCCAGCCGCCGAGATTTCGCAGTATGACGTCGAGATTATGGAGGACACCGCTATCCGCGGTCACTAGAAACCATGAACTACGAGTTCCACGATTTCGAGACGCTCGTCGAGATTCCGGGCGAGGGGCAGATCCGCCTCATCCTCTCCGATGACCTCGATGCGGCTTACGCTCCCCTGTCACTGGAGATGACGGCGCGCATCGCTGAGACTCTCGAGGAGGCCCCGGAGTGGTTGGCGGTGGCACGGGAGCGGATCCGGGAGGAATTTCCGGACGGCGAGGAACCTGAGCTGACCAGCGTGTGCGTGCTGTCCGAACCCCCGGAACCCTGGCGTTTCGGGGTGTCCTTCTGGCTGGCGGAGGATCGTGAGCACGGCCGGGGCCTGCAGTTCGCCGCCACCGGGACCGGGGGTTACACCGTCGTGGAGTACGGGGGCGCCGAGGTGGCCTTCTACTGACCCCCGCACACCGCTTCGTGCTCGGCGTTGACCTCAAAGTTGTTTGGAAGTTGTTTTGTTTCGCTTTAGGCGGGCCTTCAAACAACTTGGTGAACAAAAGCTCTTAGGCGCGATATTTAGACGCACATGGGGTTCGAGCCTGCCGAGGTGCTGTGCCGCTTACCCTTATTTAGGTATCCAGAAACTGGTCACGTCTTTTTTGGTCTCAAGTTGGTAGTCGATGAACGCGGTGGCCAGTTCGTAGTCGAACGGTTGCGTCCACGGGTGCCGGGTCAGCATTTTGCCGTGATCAGTGCCCCG
>NZ_JASPDO010000027.1 GCF_030230605.1 Brevibacterium sp. UMB1308A | reverse complement strand
CATGCAATACCGAAACCAAACCCTTCAAGCCCTAACCGCCTAAAATAAAACCAGTCCAACTTTCAGGGGCAAGTCCAGAAGTACTGTGTTGGCTAAACACCCCTTTTGTTCGTTTTGTTCACGTTTTCGGCCCAGTTACCCAACACAGCAAGTCCCCAAACCCCCGCGTTGTGGTGGGTAAACGAGCAGAAACCGCCCGAGGTGGGACAGACTTAGGCGCGAAAATGTCACCTGAGTGCGCCACGTCAACGTGGCACACTCCGCACCCGTAGCGCGCGTTTACCCAACTCACGCCACCTTTGCGCCGTTTGAGCCTAGCCGTCGCTATAACTCACTGCTCCGGTTCAGAGGGAGCGCAGACGATCCTCATGCCGCGTCGTAGCGGCAGAATCTGGTGGCGTGATGCGATACCCCAAAGCTGCCAAAGCATCTACAGCAGCACCCGGTGCATCACGAACCGCCGCCTTTGTCTGTGTCAACCGCCATGCTGCTCGAGCTTCCGCCAACATACTTCGAGCGCCCGCCTCGTGGTCAATGTCGAATTCGTCAATTAACATTTCGAGAATGTCTTCTAAAGCCGGTCGGAACCTATGCCCACCAAGCGGGAAGTGCAAGTCCTGCAACGCTGGAATTCCGTCTTTACCGCCTCGTCGTTGGGGGCGCTGCGTGGTTCGGCCAACCTTGGTCATCACGTACGTCATAGCGTCGCGGTGCGCGTGGACATGTAGATGCGCCGAGGGCACATTGTTTGGAGCACGCAAGTATTCGTAGCGAAAAAGTGGCTGGGTACTGGCGCTCGTGAGCACCTTAATTGTCGAACTCTGAACCGCGAGGAACTGGTTCTCGCGATTCCACTCACAGTAGAACTCTGCTTTAAGCACCAGCAGCGGTTGACCATCAAACGTTAAGACAATGCCCTTATCTGGGCGCTGTCTTACCACAAGGCGATTATTGCTGTGGGTCGCTTCAAAACCATCGCAGCGCGGGGCGACTGTTCGGATCGTTCGTGTCAAGTTGTCAGCGAACTCCTGAGCCTGTCTTGCGAGGCCGTTAGGAAACTCAGCCTCGTCCAAGCAGGAACTCAAGGTCACGCAATTCGTCGTAAATCGCGGCATCGTCCGCGTCTAAGTCATAGTTCGCGCCACGCACCTTGAACTCTTCCAGGTCGCCAACTCGGCTTGCGAGCTCGTTATAACGCGCCTGTAGCTGCTCAGGAGACATGTACGTCACTGTACTTTCGCTCATGATCGCCCACTTTTCTTCTCGCAAAATGTCTGTGTCGATACATTTTATCAGCACGCTTTCCCCGCAGCAGTCGCTTGAACCTCCAGCAGACCCGACGAACCGCCAACACCCGTAGCGCGCGTTTACCCAACACAGCTCACGTCATTGTGTTGGGTAAACACCCCTTTTGTTCGTTTTGTTCACGTTTTCGAGCCAAAATCGGCACGTTACTCTACACAGCTCACGGAAAACCGCGGACTCGTGTAGACAAACGAACAGAACCAGCCCCTACAGCGAAGCACCCTCCCTCCCAGGGACGCATCCCGCTAGAGCAGAATCCAGGCTCGCCACCGGAAGATCGGCCAGCACCCCTATGTGAAGAACCTGCGTGGAGTCCCACAAGTACCTCTGGTTGTGTAGTTCGCGAAACGTTTGCGAAAACAAGCCCGTCACCCTCATCACAGTCCAAGGAATCTGGAACACGCCAGACGGCTCAGGCTTAGAAACCACTCGCGCAAACGCACGAGCCAACTCAACTTGTGATACCGGCCCAAGCGTCGGCGCATGAACGACAGACGGTAGGTCATGCGCGTTTTCAACCGCATACACCATTCCACGGACCAGATCGGGGATGTACGTGATACTCCGAGGTGCCCTCACGTCACCCATGCCAAGCGGGCGACTGCCCTTCATCACACGATCAAACACCAGCTGATGAAACACCGCCCCACCCAATGACGCAGTGGGACCAATAAGATCCGCGGCAACAACGGACACGGTCCGGCCACCGTACGCCTCGCGGTTGCGTAGCAGTTGAGCTCGCACTTCTCCTAGTGGCGACGCTGGCTCAACTGGCTCCCCTTCCTTCAGCTCCTGCGCTCCGGTCCCCCACGCATACACGGACTCGGGGAAAACCACTGGCACGTCACCAGCCCATTCGAGCAATTGTTTCTCGCGCGGAATCAGCACGTCCCGCCAGGCACGCGCACTATAAGGCGCGTGCATACAGTTAAACACCCCGTCGAACCCATCCGAACCCAACTCAGAGAGCGCATCTTGCACATCACCCTGGATAACCTCAACTCCCCTGCGCTGCGCCATACCTGACCGCTTCACGACCGTGACGCGATCCCCACGCTCAGTCAGTTGCCGAACAAGCTCCTGCCCAATCTGGCCGTACCCAACCACCAAATATTTCATTTCACCCTCCACAATTTAGCGAACACCGTTCGCATAATTAACCTACCCCACCCGCCGAAGTTTGTGAACACCGTTCACAAACAAATCCCCTCAACCTTTGCCACACTGTGTACATGACCACTCGAAAGCCTCACGCAGAGTCACGCGCCCAGATGCGCAAGGGCATCATCACGCACGGCACGCGTCTTCTTGAGAAGCATGGGCACGCAGGACTATCACTCCGCGAAGTCGCGCGATCCATGGGCGTCGCCCCATCTGCGCTGTACCGGCACGTGAAAAACCGCGACGAACTCCTCACGGTTCTCCTCGTCGAATCTTTCAACCGCGTAGCAGACCACGTCGAGAAAGCGACGCATACCGCCACGACACCCCATGCGCGCCTTCACGCACTCACCCACGCGCTACTCGAATGGGCGCAACGACACCCGCAACAGTGGGCCCTGATGTACGGCACGCCGGTCCCCAACTACGCCGCCCCCGCAGAGTCCACAAACGAACCCGGCACCCGGGTCCTCACCTTGTTCGTTCACACGGTCGCCCACTTCGACCTCGGGACGGAACCTGCCTCACCCGCACTTACAGAAGAACTCGCCCGAGGCGCCACAGACCTGGGCGCGGATATGTCGCCTGAGCGCGCCACGGGTGCGGTGCTAGCGTGGACGTCTCTCATTGGCCTGATTAACGCGGTTCAGTTCGGCCAGCTTGGCCCGGAACTGACCGAACTTGGCAGCGATCTGCTCGATTCGTGGCTACGGAATTTACTTGTCACCCAAACAAGCCGTACTCTCTGATGTGACACACTCCACTTTTGCCCCACATCTATTGAGACAAGGAGAACCATGAACGGTGCGCACAGCCTGACGCAAACCCTGCTCGCCAACGGTGTCGACACAGTGTTTGCCAACCCGGGTACCTCGGAAATGCACTTCGTTGCAGCGCTCGATGACACCCCGGAAATCAACTGCATCTTGGGCCTGTTCGAAGGCGTAGTTACGGGAGCCGCCGACGGTTACGCGCGCATGAAGGACACACCGGCCGCAACTCTCCTCCACCTGGGTCCTGGCCTGGCAAACGGACTGTCAAACCTGCACAACGCGATCCGCGCACAGTCCCCCATCGTCAACGTCATTGGTGACCACGCGATCTACCACCGCCAGTACGACGCCCCGCTCACCTCGGACGTCGAAGGTGCCGCACGCCCGTTCAGCCACTGGGTGCGCACCACCGCGAACGCCGACTCCGTCTCCCACGACACGGCCGCAGCGATCGCCGCGTCACTGACCAACCCTGGCCAGATCGCCTCGCTCATCCTGCCTGCCGACTCCGCGTGGAACCCGGTGGAGAACCAGCAGGAACCAGAAAAGGCATTCGTGCCCGCCGCCGGCATCCCTGCAGACAACATCATCGAAGGCGCAGCAGCTGCCCTCAAGAAAGCCAAGAACCCGGCAATCCTGTTGGGCAAAAACGCCCTGCGCGAAGTCCCACTCCGCAGCGCGGGCCTGATCGCAGAAGCGACCGGCGCTGACCTGCTGTGCCCCAACATGGTCGCTCGCGTTACCCAGGGTGCTGGTCGCGTGCCAGTCAAGCGCGTACCGTACGCCACCCCTGCAGCCGTTGACTTCCTTAAGGACTACGACCTGCTGGTCCTGGTTGGCTCGAAGGCCCCAGTCGGGTTCTTCGCCTACCCCAACCGCCCCAGCGCGCTCACTCCCCCAGCCATGCACGTGGTGAAGCTCGCCCAGCCACGCCACGACCTCACGGCTTCACTTGAGGCCCTGGTCACAGCGGTAGGCGCAGACAGTGCGAAAGAGGCGGCGACCTCGGCGCTGGACCTGCCCGGCCTGCCCACCGGCTCCATCACCAAAGAAAAGCTGGGCGACCTGCTGGCCAACATGATTCCCGAAAACGGCATCGTGGTCGACGAAAGCATCACCACCGGCTTCACGTTCTTCTCCACTGCAGCCACCGCCCAACCGCACGACTACATGCTGGGAACCGGCGGGTCTATTGGCTACGCGCTCCCCACGGCAGCCGGCGCGGCGGTGGCCTGCCCGGACCGCAAGGTGATCTGCCTGGAGTCCGACGGCTCCGGCATGTACATGCCACAGTCGCTGTGGACCTATGCGCGCGAGGGACTGGACATTGTGGTGGTGATCTTCTCGAACCGCAAGTACCAGATCCTGCGCGACGAAATGCGCAATGTGGGCGCTGACTTTGGTGGCCCGCGCGCCGAAGCCCTCATGGACCTCACCAACCCCACGATCGACTGGGTGTCACTGGCCAAGTCGATGGGTGTGGACGGTCAGGCCGCGGACAACATGGACGACCTCGCCACCGCCTTCCGCGCCGGTCTTGACGCGCAAGGCCCGTACCTCATCGAAGTCGTGATGTAACGCAAGGTCGCCGTCGCCGAGGTGTCACCGCCTCCGCCGGCGCCCGGCACCTCGGCGCGCCTGGCCCGCCCCTCCCGGGCCCCGCAAAAACAACTGTGGCCCTCAGCTCAATGCTGAGGGCCACAAGCGTTTTAAGGGCAAACGCTACCGTTAGCGCTACTGCTTAGCGTGCAGCGGTGCCTTCGGTGTAGTCGTCGTCGGAGTCCTTGAGCCATGCGAACATCTTGCGCAGTTCGCGACCGGTTGCCTCGATTGGGTGCTGTTCTTCCTTAGCACGCAGTTCGTTGAATTCCTTGGCGCCGTTCTTCTGGTCGTCCATGAAGCGCTTGGCGAAGGAACCGTTCTGAATGTCGTCCAGAACAGCCTTCATGGAAGCCTTCACTTCTGGGGTGATGACACGTGGACCGGACACGTAGTCACCGTATTCTGCGGTGTCGGAGCAGGACCAGCGCTGCTTAGCGATTCCACCTTCAACCATGAGGTCAACGATGAGCTTGAGCTCGTGCAGAACCTCGAAGTACGCGATCTCGGGCTGGTAGCCAGCTTCGGTCAGGGTTTCAAAACCGGCCTGAACCAGGTGCGAAACACCACCGCACAGCACGGCCTGTTCACCGAACAGGTCGGTTTCGGTTTCTTCCGTGAACGTGGTCTTGATTCCACCTGCGCGCAGACCACCAATGGCCTTGGCGTAGGACAGAACGGTGTCCCATGCGCTTCCGGTTTCGTCCTTTTCAACAGCGACAAGCACGGGGACACCTCGGCCGTCAACAAATTCGCGGCGCACAATGTGGCCGGGGCCCTTAGGCGCAACCATGATGACGTCCACGCCTTCAGGAGCCTGGATGTAGCCAAAGCGAATGTTGAAACCGTGGCTGAACACCAGGGTCTTGCCAGCGGAAAGCTTGTCCTTGATTTCGTTTTCGTAGATGTCGGCCTGAACCTGGTCGGGAGCAAGGATGACGACGACGTCAGCCCAGTCTGCAACCTCTCCTGGGGTTCCCACTTCGAAGCCCTGTGCGGCAGCCTTGTCGCGGCTCTTTGAACCTTCAGCAAGACCAATACGAACGTCAACGCCTGAGTCACGAAGGCTCAGTGCGTGTGCGTGGCCCTGGCTTCCGAATCCAACTACGGCAACTTTCTTACCCTGGATAACTGACAGATCTGCATTGTCGTCGTAATAACGCTCTACCATTGCTTCTCCTTGTTTTGGTGCGTGTGTTTTTGAGTATATGAGTTTGGTTTAGTTCCGCAGGGCCTTGTCCGAAATGGACTTGCCTCCACGTCCGATTGCCACGGTTCCTGATTGCACGATTTCTCTGATTCCAAACGGTTCGAGCACCCGTCGCAACGCGTCAAGCTTGGACTGTTCGCCCGTTGCTTCAACGCACACTGCGTCAGCTGACACATCGATGATGTGGGCGCGGAACAGTTCGCATGTGCTGGCGATGTGTGCTCGCGCTTGTGGATCAGCTTTGACCTTGAAGATCACGTGGGCGCGCCTGACGGATTGCTCAGGCTCCAGCTCCACGATCTTGATGACGTTGATCAGCTTGTTGAGCTGTTTCGTCACTTGTTCAAGGGGCGTATCGCGGACGTCAACCACGACCGTGATACGGGAAATCTCTTCAATTTCTGTTGTTCCCACTGCGAGGGAATCAATGTTGAAACCGCGACGGGCTAGCAACCCGGTGAAGCGGGTAAGCGCGCCGGGTTTGTTTTCAATCAGAACCGAAAGGGTATGGCGGCTCACTGTCACAACTCCTCCATGGGGTCGTCAAAGTCTGGTTGCATGTCGCGGGCGTACTGGATCTGGTCGTTGCTCACACCGGCAGGGACCATGGGCCACACCATGGCATCAGCTGGAACGGTGAAGTCAATCACCACGGGACGGTCGTTGGTTTCAAGCGCAGTCGCAATGGCTGCGTCTACGTCTTCGTTGCGGTCAACGCGTAGCCCCAAGCATCCGTAGGCTTCGCTGAGTTTCACAAAGTCAGGGATGCGTACGGATTCATGACCGGTATTGAGGTCTGAGTGGGAATACCTGCCGTCGTAGAACAGGGTCTGCCACTGACGCACCATCCCCAAGGACGAGTTGTTAATCACTGCGACCTTAATAGGGATGTTGTTGAGCGCACAGGTGGCAAGTTCCTGGTTGGTCATCTGGAAGCACCCGTCACCGTCGATTGCCCACACGGTGCGTTCGGGTTGCCCCACTTTCGCACCCATAGCGGCAGGGACGGAGTACCCCATGGTTCCCAGGCCACCGGAGTTGAGCCACGAGTTTGGCCGGTCGAAGGTGACGAACTGGCTGGCCCACATCTGGTGCTGTCCAACACCTGCGACGTAGGTTCCTTCCGGCCCGGTCAGGGCCGAAATCCTTTCAATCACGTACTGCGGGTCGCACAGTCCTTGATCGTTGGGCTCAAATCCAAGTGGGTACGTGGTCTTCCACGTGTTCAGCTGAGACCACCACGCACCTCGGTCGTTGTCCAAAGCCGCCGACTTCGAGGCGGTGAGTTCGGCCGTCAACTGGGCGAGCACCTCGGCGGCGTCCCCCACGATGGGCACGTCCACCGCGCGGTTCTTCCCAATTTCAGCCGGGTCAATGTCGATGTGGATGACCTTTGCGTTAGGGGCGAAGGATTCCAAGTTGCCGGTGACGCGGTCGTCGAACCGGGCGCCCACGGCGATCAGCAGGTCTGACTTTTGGAATGCCGTCACCGCGCTCACGGAGCCGTGCATACCGGGCATTCCCACGTGCAGCGGGTGGGAGTCGGGGAATGCGCCGCGTGCCATCAAGGTGGTAGCGACGGGGATCCGGGTGGCTTCGGCCAGTTCCTTCAGCTGTGGGCTGGCTTCGGCGCGGATCACTCCCCCGCCCACGTAGAACACCGGCCGGGTGGACTGTTCGATCAGTTTGACCGCTTCTTTGATCTGCTTGGCGTGTGGCCGGGTGGTGGGCCGGTAGCCGGGCAGGTTGGGGGCGTCGGGCCACACGAATTCGGCGACGGCGTTCTGCGCGTCTTTCGTGATGTCCACCAGAACCGGGCCGGGGCGTCCGGTTGATGCGATGTGGTAGGCCGACTGGATTGCGTGCGGGATGTCTTCAGCACGGGTGACCAGGAAGCTGTGTTTGGTGATGGGCATGGTCATGCCCACGATGTCGGCTTCCTGGAACGCGTCGGTTCCCAGCAGGGCTGAGGACTGCTGCCCCGTGATCGCCAGGATTGGCACGGAGTCCATGTGTGCGTCGGCTAACGCGGTGACCAGGTTGGTTGCCCCCGGCCCCGAGGTCGCCATGCACACGCCCACACGTCCCGTCGCCGAGGCGTAACCTTCCGCGGCGTGCCCGGCACCTTGCTCGTGGCGCACCAGGACGTGGTTGATGGTTTTGGAGTCCAGCAGTGGGTCGTAGGTGGGAAGGATCGTGCCTCCGGGGAGGCCGAATACCGTGTCGACACCAAGGAGCTCGAGGCTGCGAATGACGGCTTGTGCGCCCGTGAGATTCTCTGGCGAGGTTCGTTTTGGTACCGGGTGGGCCCTGGTGGCCGAGGCCGGTGCCGGTTGCGTTGTGGCCAAGGTTGCTCCTTAGTGTGGGTGGTCTTCTGACCAATAAAAACGCCCCTTACCGTTATCCGGAAGGGGCGCGCGGGTTCGTCCTTGTTAGAACGCTTGGAGTAACTCCGCGCGCTTGCTAATAAGGACGACAATGTTGTTCATGTCACTTAGTGTATGGGGCACCCACCGTGCGGTGTCAAACATTGACACGAGGTGATCAAAGTGTGAGATGTGAGAAAGTGGGAGGCGTGGATTGTTCGTATTTTGACGCCGGCCTGTGCCGCTCCTGCACGCTTCTCCCCGTTCCTATGAGCACGCGTGTGGAGTCGCAACAGGCCGAGGTCGCTGAACTGTTGGCACCGTTTTGGGCAACAGGGGAAACGGGGACACCGGAACAAACCTGGCTACCCCCGGTCATGGGCCCGGAGTCCGGCTTCCGCATCAAGGTCAAGATGGTGGTCGCGGGAACCACCGAGCACCCCACATTGGGCATCTTGGACGACGACGGGGCGGGAATCGACCTCACCGACTGCCCCTTGTACCCCGAGTCGATCCACACCGTGATTCGCACACTCCCCTGGCTCATTAAGCGCGCGCAGATCCCGCCGTATAACGTGCGCAAACGCAAGGGCCAGCTCAAGCACGTGATCGTCACGGCTGGTGATGACAACCGGGTGATGGTGCGGTTCGTGTTGGCGTCGCAGTCTGCCCTGCCGCGCATTCAGGAGCACTTGCCCGCGTTTATGGATGCCTGTGAAGGGGTCGAGGTGTTTTCGGTGAGCGCGAACATCAACCCTGTTCACACGGCGATCATTGAGGGTGACGAAGAGATCGCGTTACACGGCCCGCAGTGGCTGCCGGTGACACAGGGGCGGGTGCAGTTGAAGGTACGACCGCAGTCATTTGTGCAGACAAATACTGTGGTGGCGTCTGGCTTGTATGAGCAGGTGCGTGAGTGGGTGTCCAATGCCGAGGTGCCCGCCACCTCCCACGGCCGTCACCTCAAGGTGTGGGACCTGTTTTGTGGGGTGGGAGGTTTTGCTTTGCACGTCGCCGGGCCGGGTCGACAGGTCACGGGTGTCGAGGTGGCCCCCGCCGCGGTCGAGTCCGCGAGGGAGGTGGCAGGCGAGAACGACCTCGGGCTGAACTTCATCTGCGCCGATGCCGCCCAGTGGTCCCACCAACAGACACAGGTGCCCGACGTGTTGATTGTGAACCCACCTCGGCGCGGGATGGGCGAGGACATGGCCGGGTGGGTCGAGCAGTCCGGAATTCCGCACGTGATCTATTCGAGTTGCAACCCGCGCACCTTGGCGGCGGATCTCGCGAAAATGCCCGAGTACAGGATTGAGCAGGCGCGGTTTTTGGATATGTTTCCGCATACGTCCCACGCCGAGGTGGTTGCATTGATGAGACGCACCTAACCAGGCATGTTCAGCGAGTCTCCGGTAGGTCCTATGTCAGGAATTCCTACGAAGCCTACCGAACAAGGCTGACTAGAGAACTCCACCGCCAACACAAACAGGCAAAGAATCTTTGAAAGGCACGCAATCAAGAACTTCATGAATCGTAAACTAATTAATCGTATCGAGACTTTGGATACATTAGCAGGCCGTGCGGACGGCATAGATTGAGCGACGGGCATAGGAATACATATGATTAAAGTGAGATTTGCAACAAAAGAAGACGCTAAGCACATTTCTGACATATGCTCCAAAGCTTGGAAGGTCACCTATGCCGACATTTATTCAAAAGAATATATCGATAAAGTAATCGCAGAATTTTACAACGTTGAACGAATCACCAAAGAATCAAGTGAATCTTCACCGCACTGGCACGGCTACATGGTTGCACATGCAAACCAAAAAATTCTCGGGTGCATTGGTGGCGCTATAGACGGTGAAGTAGGGTTTATCTACGTGCTATACGTTGATCCAGAGCATAAGGGACAGGGCGTTGGTAGCGCACTACTAAATTTCCTAACTGATTACCAAAAAGACAACTATGGCATTACCCAACAAGAGGTATTTGTCACAACAGGAAATATGATGGGGATACCCTTTTATGAAAAGAAGGGATTTGAGATTGTGGAAGTAGTTCCAAATTGGATTGATGAAGGTGAGGGAACGCAAAATAAATATCGACGGCTAGTCTAGACTAACAGCATTTGGTTACTTCTCTGATCCAGTTGAGGAATTTAGCAAGAAGACAGTTGGTGACTTTAGATGCAGTTGTCGACAGAGAAGCAAAACAGTTGTATTAATGTGTTCCTTCTAAATTCACGGATGGACTACTTTTCCACAGTGCCAGCGCAAGGCATGCCGAGGTGGTTGTCAGGTTGACGCGTCAGGCTGGTGGGAGCACTGACGCCGAATAGATAAGCGCGAGGAGAGGGATGTCGGAAAAAGACAAGATGCTCGCTGGTGAAATGTATGACTCGTCCGATCCGGAGCTGACGGCGCTTCGGGTTAAGGCTCGTAAATTGGCCAGGAAATATAACTTGACCGATGAAGACGAGCCTGAGGCGCAGCGCGAAATTCTCGCAGAACTGCTGCCCTCCACTTCCGTGATTCCAGCCCTGCAAGCGCCGATCTACTTTGACTACGGGTGCAACACGGTGTTTGGCGAGCAGTGCGAAGTGAACTTCAACTTCACGTGTCTTGATGTGTGCCCGGTCAGCATCGGCGATAACGCGTTCATTGGCCCTAACGTCACGATCGCAACGCCCATGCACCCGCTTGTGCCCAGCGAGCGCAATGCCCGGATGCGTGCGGATGGTTCTTCCTACACGCTGGAGTACGCCAAGCCGGTCACCATTGAGCGTGACTGTTGGATTGCAACCAACGTCGTTATTTGCGGTGGTGTGACCATAGGTGAAGGTTGTGTGATTGGTGCGGGAAGTGTCGTCACTCGAGACATTCCTGCGTATAGTTTTGCGGCGGGAAACCCGTGTAGGGTCGTTCGCGCTATTCCCGTTCACGGGAATACGGGCCCGGAATAGCGGGCGAGTGAACGGACTAGAATAGGAGTGAGCGTACAAGGCGAGGGGACGATATGCGACTAAAGAAAATTCGGGCGCGTCTAGAAGAGTCACAAACCAACGGAACCCTTGTACAAATCACCCGTGAAGGCGTTGAAATGTGGCCGCTGGTTGGAGTGGTGGCAGGTTTCGACAAGTGGGTGCTCGTTGCGACTGTGAACCGGCAGTTGCAGGCGCAGGGGTTCGACGCTGTGCGTCTGCGCGACATTACGCGAGTGGATCCGCCGTTGACGGAACCGCTGATTCAGCGGGTTGCTGAGAAAACGGGTAAGGAACTAGTGCGCCAGCCGGCTCGCAAGTTAGAGCTGGGGTCGACGAAGGCGCTGGCGCGTACGGTGATCGACGCGAAAGCCTTTGTGGGTCTGTTTACGTATTCGCACGGCACTGGGCACGAAATCGATGCGTACAGTGGGCGGATTGGCGAGATTCGTAATCGGATTGTGGCGTTTGACCGCATTTCGGCTAACGGTTCGTGGGACCCAAGCCCGTTGTCGCTCCCCATGGCCGAGATCGCACGGTTCGGGTTCGACTCTGTGAGGCAGCGGACCTTCCAGTTGTTCGGTAAGGACTACCCAGGCGGCCCGCACCAGCCCATGGACACCAGTGCAACATTTCCGCAGTACGACGACGTCCAGCCTGAGGACAAAAAAGACGACTTCCTCGGTTCGCTGCTGCGGTAGGAGGGGCGGCGACGTCACCGGGCCCGGCGCAACGCACACACAAAAAGGCGCAGGGAGTACCCGCGCTTTTTCGCTACCAGAAACCTAGATCAGCACGTCACCGCGTCGGTGGATGCCGATAACTGGGGGTCGCTTTGGGACAACCCATTGGAAAATTCGACGTAGCTTCGTATAGATGTTCACTGTGCGGTCAGTGAAAACGTCGATGGATTTACGTATAACGCGCGTCGAACTTCATAGTGAACACAAGGAGTTCTTCATCAACGATTGCTTAATCGGTGAAGTTAGGAACTAGTTCTACGACAATCACCTAAACAGGTTTAAGACCAAATGCGACGTCAGGAACCGGACACTCAACAAGTCATGAGACAGACACGGTCAGGGTGCCACACTCCAACATTTAGTTTCAACTCAAAGTTGGTCAAAACTCATTGCCAGTGACTTAATCTACTACTAAACTCGAACTAGGTCGGCAGAGAGGCTGACCACACTAATACCGGATGAGGTAGAGATGAAAACAGCAGTACGAATCCTTTTAACGACTACCTTTGCACTACTAATGATCACCGGAAGTTCACTTACAACTACTGCACAGGCCCACGCAGCTGCTTCTTGTAGTATTGGCGATTTTTGCGTTTACGAGCACCCTGAATTTAAAGGCAAGTGGTTTGGCACTCAACGGGCGCGGTTTGCGTGGAACTGCATAGCTCATGATTCCTTTTGCGGAACGAAACGCAAACTGAATGATCGCGACTCGTCATGGAGAAATGCCTGGGAGCATCGGTCTGTTCGCGTGTACGAGCACCCTCACTACAAGGGCAAGAGCTTCTGCATTCCAGCTAACCGGGCTCTCGCCAAATACAAGCACAACGCCGCCGCATTCCAAGACCGAGGTTCGGCCCACAAGAATACGTCCGGCACCATGAAGTGCTAACAGTATTGATTCAGGTGGGTAGTTGACGCGGTCGTCAGCTACCCACCTACTAGTGAGGTTACCCAATGAAGAAACTTGTCTCATTCCTGTTAGTTGCTTGTGTCTCAGCGCTCTTTGTCACCGGTTGCGGGTCAGAGAGCGAAGACAATGGTTTCGCCGTCCCTGATCAACCACGCAAGGAAATCCGTGCAGAGATCCGTGGACTCTTTAAAGATTCGATGGCTCTGCACAACTACAACCAGCGGTTTATTCAAAAGTGCATGAACCAAGCACACTTTCAATACGAACCAGAGCTTTCAACAGATGCGAAGTCGTTTTCGTCCGTGCTCGATGAAACCGATGTCATTTCGAAAGATGAGGTGAAGGAGAACCGGGGTTACCCGACCGAACCAACCGAGGAAAACGCCCCTCACGACAACGCCGGGTACACCAAGACACCTCAGAGCCAGCGTGAGGACTGGGACAAAGCTTTTCGGGGCGAGCCAAAAGAAGACTCTGAGCTGGCTGAAGAGGCCGCTGACGCCGAAGAGAACGAGCTATTACGAAGCACCAACGGCGGTTGTTCTAACAAAGCCGATGAAGAACAGTTTGGTTCACTCGAAAAGGCCGACCAAGCCGACTTTATTAGCTCACAACTTATTCTGGACGCGTTTAACGGTGCATTAGACGATCAGGAAATGCAGGATCTGCACAGTTCGTGGGCAACTTGCATGAAAAAGGCGGGTTTCGGAAAGGACAGTCACGGCGAAGAAGTCACCACGCCTGATATTGCGCAGGTGTGGGCTGCCTCAGATCCGGGCAAGTCCTACAACATCGCTAAGGCAGACGCGACCTGCCAGGAGTCGTTGGATTACGGAACAAAGCGGACGTTTATTGAGGACCGCTATCTCACTGGTATCGCCGACTTCTATGAATCGCAGATCCACGGGGCGCTGGAGATTCGCCGCGAAGCACTCGATCGGTCCAAAAAAGAGTTCGGATAACCCATATGGCTCAGTCTCGCCTGTTCTCCAGGTGGTCACGCAAGCAAGTCATCGTCTGCGCAGTTATTGTCCTGCTCATAGCCGCAAACGTCATTGCATGGTTGTGGCTCGGCAAAGCGCGCACCGAAGTGCAAAAGGCCGCACAAGCCAGCGATGTGTCGCCCTCGACCATCACGGTACCCGTGGAAAAGGGAACCGTAAGTCGCACGGTGAGTGCGGACTGTTCAACCACGAAAGAGTTCACAAACACACCACGGTTTGTCACCTCGGGCGAAGATGAGGCAATCGTCACCTCGGTGCCGTTTAAGGCAGGTGACCGTGTTGAGGCAGGGACGGTAGTCGCTGAGGTGTCCTCCCGACCCATCGTTGTGGCCCAAGGGGACCTGCCAGCGTTTCGCACACTCAAGGTTGGTTCGCGAGGCGCCGATGTAGACCAGCTCCACGCGTTTCTAAAGGATCAGGGTATGTACCACGGCGATCTACACGCCAAGTATTCCGTGGAAACAGGCGACGCGGTGAAAAAGCTGTACGAACAAGCTGGTTACGACCCGGCATATTCGGACCCAGAAGCCGTCAAACAGCTTTCGCAACTTGAAAAGACAATTTCTCGCGCAAAACGTGGAACCTTGGATGACGATGAAGAAGTCCCCACACAAGACGAATACGACGAGGCACGCGAAAAAGCAACGCCCGAGGTCCCTGCCGGGGAAATCTTGTATCTCAAGCGCACACCCGCGACCCTCGCCACAATGAACCTTTCGGTGGGACAAAGTCCACAAGAAGGCCAACTTGTAACAAGCTCTGGTAAAGACGTTTTGTCGTGCACCATCAATGCAACCGAACTGCCTGATGTCTCACAAGGGCAAAGAGTTTTTCTCGACAGTAGTGGCACAAGCGAAGAGCTTAAAGTCAAGCGTGTTGATGTAACAGCTGAACAGAAAACCGATGAGAACTCTGAAAATGAGGAGCCACAACCCGAAAAGCCTGATTCTGCGCATGTCATTGTGGAGACACCCGCCAAGTTTTCACCATACACCGGCCCAGCACGTATCGAAGTCGAAGAGGGACCAAGAGACACGCTCACAGTACCGAGCACTGCTGTTCGAACCGACCAAAACGGTTCAACCTATGTGAACGTTCAAACGCCTGGGCAAAAGGCTCACCGCATTTCCGTCACCGTCGTTTTTGAAGCAGACGGAGTGGCAGCAGTCGAGGCAACGGATCTCCACGAAGGCGATCCAGTTGAAATCACGCAGTAGGAATACCCACACGTATGACCACTACTTCTCCAAGCTGCGTTCTCACGCACATCAGTCACACCTACCGCACTGAAGCTGGCAACGTACCAGTCTTGTCTGACATCAACATCTCACTGTTTCCAGGACAATTCGCCACTGTGGTGGGCCCTTCCGGCTCGGGGAAAACCACTCTCCTGAGCATCATGGGCCTGCTACTTGCCCCTTCAACCGGTAGCGTCATGATCGACGGTGTTGAGGCCACTGAGCTCACGACTAACGAACGTGCTCAATTTCGAGCAGGCCGTGTATCTTTTGTCTTCCAAGCATTTCACCTCATCGAACACTTGACTGTCGCTGAAAACATCGCGTTAACTCAGACCTATTCATCCTCAACACAATCCCGGGTAGATGAACTCATTGAAGCGGTGTCACTCACACACCGCGCTAACGCGTGGCCCCAGCAACTCTCAGGCGGAGAAAAGCAACGATGTGCAATTGCGCGCGCCCTCAATTCTGAAGCCAATCTGCTTCTCTGCGACGAACCTACCGGCAACCTCGACCGTGAAAACTCTGAACGCGTCGTCACAACGCTCAAAGATGTTGCGCACGTTCAAGGACGTGCTGTTGTCGTTATTACGCACGACCGCAATGTGGCAGAACAGTCGGACGTCATTTATACGATCGACAGGGGCCGGTTGCGCTCTGAGGCGAAACTGCGGTGAAACTGTTCCGCGGTTACTTGGCAAAATCGGGACGGCCAGCGCTCACAGCCGTGACCCGACGCAAACGTGGCACGATTCTCACATCGCTTGGAGTCGCAATGGGGATCTTCGCTCTCGTTGCAATGCTTGCAATGTCCACGACAGTGCAAACACAAGTATCGAGTCGTTTTACGGATCTCATGGCGACCAAGGTAGCCGTATCTGGGATCCCGGATTCGTTAGCGTCCGAGGTGGTACAAACGCGTTTCGCTGCAACGCAACCTGAATCGGCGTCACAGCATGAAGAACCTTTGGCTACAGGGATCAAGCGGGTGCGAGCGCTCAACGGTGTGAAAACCGCCGGTTTTCTACTTAAGTCGTCAGACCCACTTCCTGTTCGCGCAGCTCCTGGGACCGATCCTCTAGCGGATTCCTCTGTCATGCTTGCCGATGCCGAAACTCTAGTAGCGCACAGATTACATACTGTGTGGGGGCAACCATTCGACTCAGGGCACGTTCAGCGTGGCGCACGAGTTGCGTTCATAGGAACGACCGTGGCGCGACAGCTGGGAATCGACAACAGTGATTCGCCACGCCAAATACACGTTGGAAATGCCACCTACGCGGTAGCTGGCGTGTTTTCTAGTCCAGACCCCGCAGATGGTTTCGACGACGCAATCGTTTTGCCCCTCACGAGCGGTGCTGACTCAGGCGGACAGTTCACCTACCCTCAGTTCGTTGTGTCAACTGAACCAGGGTATGCCCGCCAAGTGTCTGTTGAGGCACCCATCGCGTTTGACCCTTACCAGCGGTACGACCTGACAAGTGAAGTTCCACCCGACCCTGAAAATCTGCGAGAGCAAGTATCCGGTGACACACAAACAATGGTGTACGCATTCGGTATCGTCGCTCTCATCATTGGGGCACTCAGCATTTCCAACACCATGCTGGCGTCAGTATTCCAACGTCGTCACGAAATCGGTGTCCGTAGTGCGCTCGGCGCTACGTCGCACGACATCGTTAACCAAATCGTGACAGAAGGTGTGATGATTGGCGCGTTCGGAGGGTTGGTGGGAGCGATAGTCGGTTTTAACGCTGTGCTCATCTTCGCCCTCGTTCAAAACTGGACGGCTGTCATACCTCTATGGCTTATTCCCTGCGGAATTATCTTGGGTGCGTGTGTGGGTGGCATTTCAAGCGTGTACCCAGCGCTCAAAGCGGCACGAATTGATCCCGTCGAAGCACTCATGGGCTGACTGGCCAGGTGCCACGACGGGGCCAATGTGCACGCACTTCTCACACAGTTCCGGATTCCCCTGAAACTGGTTTCTCAGGTGTGAGGTCATAGAACCGCTTGAGCGTGGCCTCGGACGCTGGTTTAGTCAACGCTGGTTCAGCAGGCACTCGAAACGACTCTCGCCAGCCGGAGTGTCGAAGAAGTCCAGCTTGTTTCGCTGTGGTTCGGGGCACCTACTCAAGCCTTTGATGTCAAAGATTCTTTCCCTAATGTCGGGTTTGCTTGACATGCAATGTCTAATTTCCTTAACCTTGTGTCAAACAAACTAGACACGAGGAAAGATGAGCACACAACCAAAGCCGAAAGTGAAAAGCGCCAGGCTGCTTGCCGAACTCACGCAAGCGCAGCTGGCAGCAAAAGCGGGTGTGTCGCGGCAGACGATCATTTCGATTGAACGCGGCGACTACGCCCCCAGCGTCTACTTAGCACTGTCGATCGCACAGCTGCTGGACAACACCGTCGAAGATCTTTTTCCCACAGCACAGGAGGACAACTCATGACGAACTCCACTACACCTCGTATTGACCGGATGATGGGCTACGACTCGGCAACCATGGGCGATGAACGCGAAGCGCGTATTCTGCTGCAGGCAACGTCCTTCGGCGCGGTCGTCAGCGTCTACACGGCGACCGCCGTTGCCGCCGGACTCGCGCTGACCGGCAACGGTGCGTGGGGCGCCGTCCTGCTGGTGGTGTCGTCGATCCCGTCGTTTGCCATCTACTTCTACGCCGAACGTCACGGTGTCCAGGTCGACAAGCTGCTGTCGAAGGGAACCATGGGCCAGCTGGTGTGGCCTCACGTAATCATGGGCGTGATGGTTGCCGCACTGCTGTTCGGAATCGCGTTCCATCTGACCACTGGACACCCCCTCATCCCCGTACCCGATGTCGTGCAGGGCCTTGCCGACAACTTCAGCCGCGGTGGCACTGCACCGCTGTCGCGCGGTCTGATCGGCGGAGGTATTGTCGCCCTCATCCCGATCGCCTGGGCGATCGTCTCGGTACGCCGCACCAAGACGCAGGAACCTGACCCTGCCGACATTCCCGACGAAGACTGAGCGGGCCAGCCCACGGCGCTGACAGCGGCAATAGAAACAGATCTGCTGCGGTGGGAATTCGTTCCCCACCACAGCAGATCTGGTGTTTTCAGCGGCGGTCGGCTACCACGGGATGAGCGGCAGCCCCGTCATCAACTTGCCCGAGTACCTTATCCGAGGCAACACGACGGCCGGCCTCATCAGCGGAGCCACCTTCGGAGTCGCCATCTTCCTACTCACTTGGTGGATGGATAGGCGCCGGCTCGCCAACAAGCGGAAGCAGGGCACCGCTACCGATCCCGCGGTAATCCCCGACGAGGACTGACTCCGTACCCCAGGTAAGAATCCACACCCTCACATTGCGGCACACACCCTCAATGTGCGGGCGAGAGTTAAGCGAAGAGCAGCTCGCCGAACTCCGCGAGGGCTCCCAGCCCCACGGGCTCGGCCGGCAGGAGCGGAGTCTGCGCAATAACGGCATCCACACCCACCTCGGCGCGCAGGTGGGACACCCACTGCTCCTCCATCGCGCGTCGCGCCTCGAGGAGCTCCCCAGCACCGGCGGGCACCTCGGGAGCGTATGCGCTACTCCCTCTAACGCAACTCAGTCCATCGTGACGGTTCCGGGCGCCGCCCGACTAGGGACATCAGTTCGGCGCGTGAACACCGGTTCCAGGAGCCCCATAGTCGGTATTGAATCCGAAAGCTCTGCGCTCGAGCTCTGGCAGCGATGTGTTCGAAGTTGTCGAAACGTACTGTCGAATCGAACCGGTGAATTCGCTGGTCGAGCTGTTCTTACCGTAGGCATCCGTGTAGATGAACTCCGAACCGCCACGGTTATCGACCGTCGAGTTCTGAACATAGACGTCTCGTTGCGCTCCGTTGAACGGCGAAGCGGGGTCTATCTGTTCAAGAACACCGGACATCGTCGACCACGGCCAGCCGACTGTCTTTTCTTTATCGAACAGCTGGGAGACCGGTTTTGACTCACTTCCCGAAGCAAACCGCGACGGGTTGCGCACCCCGAACCAGGGGTCGAAGCGGGCGATTGTCTTGCCGCTTGGATCCGTGATCGTCGTGTCCGACTCCCACAATTCGTAGAGTCCCCATACATCGCTAGTGTTCGGACCGTTGAGCACGTTGGCGTTGAGGCACTTCTCATCAGGAATTCGTCGCGCACCCGTGTTTGCACCCGGCAGATCGGATCCGCTGGTCTGCACCTTTTCGTCCGTGCAGTTGCGGATGTATTCGTTCGGCTGGCCGAAGGGTGTCAGCGTCGTGACAGCCATTTCGGTCCCATCACTGCAACGAACCGCATAGAACAGTTCATGAGCGTTGTTGCTCAGCGCGTCCTTCGAATGAGAGCCCTGGTGCACCTTCATAAGGTAATCGCATTCGATCGGATTGCCGGACGCATCACGCGCATAGCCCGCTCGATCAGCCCGCACCTGCTTAACGTTGTTGCGAACGATGAACTTGTGACCATAGTGATCTTCGTGCCGGTGAGGCACTGAACCGTGCTCTTCGGCGGCCACTGCAGAAACTTCGTTTGCATAGCTGAACGGAATGCCAGTTGCCTTGTCACCGGTCTTCTTAACAGCCCACTCGTAGATATCGGAAGTGCGCGGATCGTCTCCGTGTTCATGGCCGAAGGTGCACTTCTTTCCGGTAGCCGGGTCGACCGCGGAAGTCGGGTGCCACGAGTCGTAGCGCTTACCGTCGGGCCCTGTCACCGTATATTCATCGTGCAGCGAGGCTGGGCATGTGTCGTACTTTGACGGTTCCCAACCATATGTCTTGCGATCGCCGTCGTCATGGTGTTCGTGGCCATCATGCCCATCTTCTTTGCCGTGACCATCACCGCCGTTTTCATCCGCCGGCGCGCTGGGCTCGGCAGTGCCCGTAGGCGACGGTTCGCCAGTGGGAGTTGTCTCCGTAGCCGGTGCGTGTTCATGTTCTGTCGGCTTCTCCGTGGGCGCTGTAACAGGCTCAGCAGCTGCGACGGAAGCGCCACAAAAAACCAGAAGAGCACTGAATGCCGCTGCAGCCGTCGTCTTTCGATTGATTTTCACTTTGCCCTCCTGCGGAAGAGAATCATTGTGGTAATGCCGACGGCGATCAAAGCGGCACCTGCGGCAAGCGCACCGGCAAACTGCGCTCCTGTACGCGGCAACGGACTGTTGTTGTCTTGCCTCTGGGTTTCCGTGCCAACCCTTTCACCGGCCTCGGCGTTTGGATCGGTTGAAGTGCCTCCACCGCTCTCACGAGCGTCGCTTGAAGAACCGGTGTCGCCTTCTGGCTCAGATCCTTCGGGCGCTCCTGTGTCAGTATCGGCATCGCCTCCAGGAACTTCCGGCTGAGTGCCATCGGCAGGATCAGAAGTCTGCGAGGTATCCTCTGTGGGCTCTTCATCGGGATCAGGAACTGCCGAAGGCTCATCGTCGTTCCGACCCTGGGCAGGCAAATCTGCCACCCTCACGCTTCCGATGCTTCCAATTCCATCGCCGCCGGCCACAAACTGGTGCCCGGCGCGGCCGTTCATTCCTGCTACGACCCCGACACCTCGTCCCAGGCGCTCGCCTGCGGCCTCACCCTTGAGAACGGAAACGTAGTCGCTTGAAACATCATCAACAGAAATCCGCGGGGCGTTAAGCGCTCGAGTATCGAGCGCCCATGCGCGATTCGCCGAGTAGTCGCCAATCACCAGCGTGCCGGAGCCGTTTTTCTCTTGGGGAGGCAATGCGGATACCGCGAAGCCGAAGTTGCCGGCGTCCTCACCACCGTCAATCCACCATCCACGGTCCTTGCCGTCTGTTTCGACTGACTTACCGTCAGGCGCCGTTGGGTCGGTGGTAACTGTCTGCTTGGAATCGGCACCGCGGACGACTGCAACCGCGCCGTTTCGCTTTTCCGTCGCCCCACCTGGTGCACCGTCAGCACCGATGATCAGATCGTCTTTGCCGTCGTTGTCAATATCGCCGGCAGAGGCAACAGATATACCCAAGCGGTCCCGTCCACGCTCAGGGCCGTTGACAGCAAAGCCCTCGAAATCTTCGCCGAGCTTGACTTCACCCCTGACATCGCCGAATACAACCCACGCCATGCCGTGGGCGCTTCCCTCATAGCCGGCAGGCTTAGCAACATAGCCGCCCAGCACGAGGTCGGGCTTGCCGTCACCGTTGACATCTCCGGCCGGGGCGATTGTCGACAGCCCCTGTTCGGGCGCACCTTCAATTGTGGCGATAATCCGCTTGGAACCGGGAATCTCTACGGTTGCGATGTCGTCGCTTCCTGCGATCACGGTCGCCGCACCCGCCCTGTTGTTGCGCGTCAGCGAAATGACTGCGACATCGTCCTTGCCGTCACCGTCGATGTCACCGACGCCGGTTGCATAGTAGCCCGTCCTGTCATCCTGCTTGCTGGCGATAATGAAACCGCGATCACCCAGGTGATCTAGCTGAATGTGCTCGGGCTCTCTGCTACCGAAGACCACATATGCCCGCGATTCCGTGAACTGCGTGATGACAATATCGTCGATTTCGTCACCGTTGACATCACCGGCGCAGTTGACGCTAAAGCCTACGAGCGCGTCCTCTTCCGAAGGCCCTTCAATCCTGATGACTCCCGTTGTCGGGTCATCGAGTTGGCCCTGCTTCGCGCCATTGGGGATCACGTAGCCTACGCCCACTGAGCTTGCGCCCATGCGGTCCCACATCCACGCACTGGTGACTATGTCGTGTTTACCGTCGCCGGTGAAATCGCAGGAGCTCTGCGAGACGGCTGATCCCGTGGCGGCCCCCGTGGCCCCCGTCCATGTAAGCACGTCGTCGGCGGGGGCCGCTGTAGCCGAGCCCACCTCTCCGACCGCGAGTGCTGCCGTGGCCAAGAGAACGGAGGCTGCTGATGCAGCGACCCGTCTCGGCCACGTTAACGCTTGAGTTTTCATGTACTGCTTTCTGTAAGTGCCCCTGTTCAGTCGCCCGCCGATGTGTCAGCCGCCGACAGAGAGCTCCGAATCATTAGGCTAGGTTTTCCTACCCTAATGAGGTTAGCATTACCTAAGGTCATTGTGAGTGAACTTTCAACTGGCCAGACGTCCAACTTTCACCGATCAGAATCAAAACCTCCTTTCCTTCCCCAGGGCGCACGCCACAACGACCCCAATGCCGGACAACGGCTGGGTTGCGAGGTTTCACGGCATACGAAAGGGGCACAGGTAGACACCTGTGCCCCTTTCACTTATTTGAGTTCCCAGCGGCGCCCGGCAGGCACCTCGGGCGCGTACTTAACGCACCCCTGCGCGACTCAGTCCGTCGTGACGGCTCCAAATGCAGCTGAGCGCACCAGCTTGGCGTACTTGCCCAGCACACCGTGCAGGCGTGGGTTCTCCGGAATCACCCACGACTTCTTCCGCTCGGCCAACTCCTCTTCGCTCACGTCAAGTTCGATCGTGCGCGCAGCAATATCAACGCGGATCTTATCCCCGTCCTTCACGAACGCGATAGGACCACCGTCGACCGCCTCGGGAGCCACGTGCCCAATACACAGTCCAGTGGACCCACCCGAGAACCTACCGTCCGTAATCAGCAGCACATCCTTGCCGATCCCTGCACCCTTGATGGCGCCCGTGATCGCCAACATTTCACGCATACCCGGGCCACCCTTGGGACCCTCATAGCGGATCACAATCACATCGCCAGCCTTGAGTTCACCGTTAAGCACAGCGTCCATCGCGGGCTGCTCCTGGTCGAACACGCGAGCGGTACCTTCGAACACCTCGGCGTCGAACCCAGCCGACTTCACGATCGCACCTTCAGGGGCCAGCGAACCTTTCAACACGGCCAACCCACCGGTGGCGTGAATCGGGTTGTTCAGCGCCCGCAGGATCTTGCCGTCCGGGTCAGGTGGGTTGATCGACTCGAGGTTTTCAGCAACCGTCTTACCCGTCACCGTCAGTGCGTCACCGTGCAGCAGTCCCGCGTCCAGCAGGGCCTTCATGACAACTGGCACGCCGCCAATCTTGAACACGTCGTTCATGACGTACTCACCAAACGGCTTTACGTTACCCAGGTGAGGCACCTTGTCGCCGATCCGGTTGAAGTCATCCAGGCTGAGCTCCACCCCGGCTTCGTGGGCGATCGCCAGCAGGTGCAGCACCGCGTTGGTGGACCCACCAAAGGCCATGACCACAGAGATCGCGTTTTCAAATGCTTCACGTGTGAGGATGTCGAGCGTGGTGATGCCCTTGCGCAGAAGCTCCACAACGGCCTCGCCGGATTGACGCGCAAACACGTTGCGGTTCCGGTGGATCGCAGGCGGGGCGGCTGAACCCGGCAGGGACAAGCCCAGCGCTTCAGCGGCACTGGCCATGGTGTTAGCGGTGTACATACCACCGCACGCACCCTCACCAGGGCACACGGCGCGTTCAATCGCGTCGACGTCGGCCTCGGTCATCTTGCCTGCACGGCACGCACCCACCGCTTCGAATGCGTCGATGAGCGTGACTTCTTTTTCCGTTCCGTCCGAAAGTTTGGCCGTACCCGGCATGATCGAACCGTTGTACAGGAACACGCTGGACAGGCCCAGGCGTGCAGCCGCCATGAGCATTCCGGGAATCGACTTGTCACACCCGGCCAGCAACACTGAACCGTCCAGGCGTTCAGCACCAAACACGGTCTCTACCGAGTCGGCGATGATTTCACGCGACACCAGCGAATAGTGCATGCCTTCATGCCCCATGGAGATGCCGTCGGACACCGAAATCGTGCCGAACTCCAGCGGGTATCCCCCACCGGCGTGCACGCCTTCTTTAGCGAACCCGGCCAGCCGTTCCAGTGACAGGTTGCACGGGGTGATTTCGTTCCATGAACTCGCCACACCGATCTGGGGCTTATCCCAGTCGTCGTCGCCCATTCCCACGGCGCGCAACATGCCTCGCGCAGCGGCTCGTTCCAGGCCGTCGGTGACGTCGCGGGACCGTGGCTTGATGTCTACTTTGTTATCTGAAGCACTCATGCCTGAAGTCTAGCCCGGGTGCCGCGCGTCTCATTTATTGCCCCACCATGTGGTATGGGCGGGGCCGGCGCTCAGGCGCGCCGGGCCATCACCCAGCGCGCCTGAGCTCACCCCTCAACGACGTTGATGAGTGGCTCGCCTGCGATGATTCGGCGAACCTGTTCCGTGAGCATCTGTTCAATACGGGGTTCAAACGCCGAGGTATCCCCTCCCACGTGCGGTGTGATGAGGGTATTTGGGGTCCCCCACAGTGGGTGTTCGTGTGGCAGGGGTTCGGGGTCGACCACGTCGAGTGCCGCAGACAGGCGCCCTGCACGCAGTTCGGCGACCAAAGCGTCAGTGTCGACAACCTTGCCACGCCCCACGTTTACCACCAGCGCGTTGTCCGGTAGCTGGCTGAGGAACTCCGCGTCAATGAGCTTTTCGGTCTGCTTGGTGAGCGGGGTTACCGCAATAACGACCTCGGTGTGTGGCAACAGTTTAGGCAGGTCTTCCGGCCCGTAGATACGCCCGTGCTCATCCGTGCGAGCGTGCGAGGCCACGCGCGTGATGTGCGCTTCAAATGGGACCAGACGCTGGCGGATCGCTTCACCGATCCCACCGGCACCCAGAATCATGACGCGCCGGTCAGCCAACGAACGCATACGCGCGTGGTTCCACGACCTCGAAGCCATGCTGCGTACCGCTGTATCGATTCCGCGCAGGCTGGCCAGTGCGAGGCCCACGGCCAGTTCCGCTGTGGCGGCAGCGTGGACGCCCGAGGCGGTCGCCACCGTGGTGTTCGTGCCCACCAGGTCTGCGACCAGGTCGTACCCGGTGGTCTGCGTCTGTACGAGCTTCAGGTTTGGCAACTCCCCCAGCCGGTCCACGGTGGGCTGAGCGTCAATGTAGGGCAGGATGATCGCGTCGATGGCCGCGCGGTTCACTTCTACCGTGGGGTTTTCTGCCGACCACACAACAAACTCAATTCCAGTCTGCTGGTGATCGGTGATGCGTCCATCTACTTTGGCCAAAATGTCAGGGTCGGGGAAAGCGATTGTGCGAATATCCAGTGTCGACATGTTTCCATTATGTGCAGGCGTGTCAAGGCCCACACAATCACGCGTCCACGTGCTGAGCGTTCAACGTCCCGCTCCGCATACGGGCGTGGCGCACGCTAAGCACAACCACCCACGCGCATATCAACACCAGCGACAGCCTCTGCACGGCACCTGCCCAACCCACATGCGGAACCAGCGCCAAAACCCCACTGACTCCCAGCAAAACCAACAATGCAACGTTGAGAACAACAGGCAAGCTCGCAAAACTCCGCCCGGAGCGCACCAACATGACAATGTCGGCAATCACGGCCCCAGCGAACCCAAAGCCCACCAGGGCCGAGGTCACCGAGTGCAACTGATGGGCAAGACCCACGGTGCCTGCGACCTCGGCGGCGGCACATTCTTCACTCAGACTGGGTGCACATTCATACGAAAGCAAGGTGTCCCCCACCGTGGCCGCACCGGCCACAACCAAACCGGCGCACAGCATGAGCGACAGCGCGTGCCGTCTGCGCAGGAACACGCCCAGAACCACCAGGAGCAGACCGGCCACCGCGTCGCCCACGCGAATCAGCACGGCACCGGGCCTGCCCCACACTGCGTATTCGGATACGAACGAATGCAACACGTCCAGCTGCGGGTCGATCGCCAAAAGAACCGTCCACGTCGAATAGCTCAACGTGAACAGGACTGCCACAACGATGAAACGCACACCCACCTCCTCGAGACAGTGTAGATGGGTGTGCGTGTTTTAGAGTCAGTGCGTCGCTTGGACAGGTACCCCAGGGCGGGCCAACTTCGCCCCGCTCAAATCCAGATGGCGGGGTCCTCGAGCACGTGGTTCTGGGGAGTGTCGGTCCCCTTGGGTGCGCGGTTCTTGGCGGGAACGCCGACGGCCACGTGGTTGGCGGGCACGTCCTTGACCACAACCGCGTTGGCACCTACGGAAGCGCCGTCGCCTACGGTGATGGGCCCCAGGATCTTCGCCCCGGCCCCCACCAGCACGTTGTTCCCAAGCGTGGGGTGGCGTTTGGTCTGTTCCATGGAGGTGCCGCCCAGCGTGACCTGCTGGTACAGCATGACGTCGTCGCCGATCTCAGCAGTGGCCCCCACCACGATCCCATCGGCGTGGTCGATGAAGAACCTACGCCCGATCTTTGCCGCCGGGTGGATCTCAACCCCGGTCAGGGTGCGCACGGCTTGGGACAGGATCCGCGCGGGCACTTCACCGCCTGGCATTTTGTTGAGTTCGTGCAACCCGCGGTAGGCCCACACGGCGTGCAGGCCCGGGTAGCTGACCGCGGTGACGAAGTCGCTACGCACGGCAGGGTCGCGCCTGCGGGCGGTGTCCAGGTCTTCGCGTAGGGCAGCGCGGGCGCGCTTGCCCACTGTGGTGGCCGAGGTGGCAGCAACTACCGCTGCCCCTACCCCGGCCATCACGGCGAGTTTCTTGAGAAAACTCATGCGTCCATGTACTCCGCGAACAGTGGAGTGGACAGGTAGCGTTCACCGAACGATGGAATGATGACAACGACGCGCTTGCCCTTGTTTTCTGGGCGTGCGGCAACCCGCTTGGCGGCGTTGATGGCTGCACCGGAGGAGATTCCCACGAGCAGACCTTCAGCTTTTGCGGTTTCGCGTGCGGTTTCAAGCGCTACTTCGTTTTCAACGGTGACAACTTCGTCGATGATGTCGCGGTTGAGGACACCTGGAATGAAGTTTGCACCGATTCCCTGGATGGCGTGTGGGCCAGCCTTACCTTCTGACAGGAGTGGCGAAGCGGCTGGTTCTACGGCAACGACCTGGACGTCCTTGTTCTTTTCTTTGAGGACTTCGCCCACACCGGTGATGGTTCCGCCGGTTCCGATTCCGGCAACGAAGATGTCGACTTCGCCGTCGGTGTCGTTGAGGATTTCCTGCGCGGTGGTGTCGCGGTGGACCTGTGCATTGGCTTCGTTTTCGAACTGGCGAACCAGAACCGCGTTGTCTTGTGAGCCGATTTCTTCAGCCTTTGCGACAGCACCCTTCATGCCGTCGGCCTTGGGGGTGAGAACGAGTTCAGCACCGAATGCACGAAGCAGGGCGCGACGTTCTTTCGACATGGATTCTGGCATTGTGAGGACTACACGGTATCCGCGTGAAGCTCCGACCATGGCCAGGGCGATTCCGGTGTTTCCGCTGGTTGCTTCGACGATTGTTCCGCCTTCGCGCAGTTCGCCTGACTTTTCAGCGGCGTCGATCATGGCAACCCCAATGCGGTCTTTCACCGAGTTGGCAGGGTTGTAAAATTCGAGCTTTCCAACGATTTCCGCGCCAGTTTCTTCACTGGCCTTCTGAAGTTTGACAAGTGGAGTGCGGCCAACGACTTCTGAAACGTTCGCGTAAATGTTCACCAGCGGTCCTTTCTTTGGTGTCTGTTTGTACCCGGACCGCGCATGGAGGTGATCAGGCGGTCCTTCACACCAGCCAATGGCTTCAGCTGTTGTTAATGCGTCATCATGCGTAACGCAACAGCTTCCTACTATATTCCACGGTGGCAGAAATGTATTCAGCACTATGATGTAACCCATGGCTATCCACCCGATTGTTGTCTATGGCGAACCTGTTCTGCACCGAAAAGCTGACCCTGTCACGGAGTTTGGCGATGAGCTCCACACACTGGTCGCTGGCATGTATGAAACCCTCGCAGCGTCTAACGGGGTTGGTTTGGCTGCACCACAAATTGGGGTGGGCAAGCAGATTTACGTGTACGACGCTGACGACGAAGTCGCCGGTGTGAGGCGTCGCGGCGTTTTCATCAACCCAGTTTTGGTGGCGTCGAAGGTTCCCACCACCAACCCGGACCCCAGCGAGGACACGGAAGGGTGCTTGTCAGTTCCGGCTTTGGACTACCCGCTGAAACGGGCCGATAAAGTGACCGTCACCGGTGTTGATGAGAACAACCAACCGGTGTCGCTCAGTGTTGAAGGCTGGTTCGCCCGCATCATGCAGCACGAATTCGACCACTTGCAGGGAACCCTGTACGTGGACCGGTTAGACACCAGGTGGGCTAAGCGATGGAAGAAGGAACAGAAGAAGCACGGGTATAACGTCCCAGGGAACTCATGGCTTCCCGGCACCGACCCCGACCCGTTTGGTCACGGCCAGTAACCGGATCGACCACGCTCACGTTGCACCGTTTCAGTTGATCGCTTTGCCTTCGCGTTCGGCTTGCGCCAGTTTCCGGTCCAGGTCATCAAAGTTATCGAACTCTTCGACCGATTCCTCAAGCTCTCCCAGCATGCCCCGGATCGCATCCGCGTGTGACTCAGCTTCGAGGTTGAGGTCACTGAACTGCTTCTGCGCAGTGTCGTCGTTGACGGTACGCGATAGCACGTCAAGCACCTGTTCACCCAGTTCGCGCGATTCTTCCGTGCTGTCCAGCTGAACCAACTGCACGGACAGTTTCCGCAACTGTTCCAAGTACCCGTGCATCGACTCAACGCGGCGGGCCAGCGAAGCGAACGCTTTAGCCAGGTTCCGCTGGTACACATCGATCCGAGCGTCCAGGTGTGGTTGCCGAATGCTCTCGAGCTTCTGACGCAGTTCGTACAGCTCACGCAACCGCTCACCAATGGACGCGACTGCGAAATCCAGATCAACCCGGCTCACGTGGCCTTCCAGCGCAGGGTGTGTCCATGCGCGAGTGCCCACAATGGCCTGCGAGATTGTCACCGCGAGGTGGAAAAGCCTCTGTTCATCGGTGTCACGGCCATTGGCGCCAGGAATGTATCCCAAGTCGAATGGCGTGATCCACCGGACGTGTGGTGCTTGTTTAAGTTGCTTGCCGGTCAACCGTTTGGGGTCGCGCAAGAACCGGCTCCCGGTGAAGATGCCCACGCCGGCTGTGGCTAACGCGGCGACCCCGGTAAACGCCGAGGTGGTGGCAATGGCAGCCGTGTCGGCGAACGCAAGTGCGATAAGCGCGGTTGATCCGAAGAAGCCCGTAGTGGCGGCACCTGCGCCGGTGGTTGTTGCGAACACCAACTTGGAGCGGATCAGGTTACGGCTGTAGCGCTGTGGGAATACCTGCTGTGAAAGCACAGAAGAGTTCAGGTCGTAGCCGCGGGCTTTCCACACGTCGATAACTGATTCGGGGACGCTTCCCGGGACGAGCACGCGGTACCGAGGAACGTGTCCGCGACACTCTTGTTTCCACAACTCACGCCAGTGAACCATATTGCTCCTTCCGCATACTTCATTGTAGTTCGGTGCCCTGAATTCTAGCTGGGTACACACAGCTGTGGCCCGACCGTTTTGGTCGGGCCACAGGCGTGCGCGTCTTACATTGGCTACTAGGCGACTCCGTTGTAGCGGATTGGTTGGCCAACACCCTGGCTGGTCAGTTCGTCCTTGGTTGCGTGGCGGGTGTTTGGCGCGTCTGTGCCTGACGCTCCTCCCCCGTGTTCGAGCAGTTCGAGCGAACCGTCTGGGTTCACGGCCTTGACCAGCACAATGTGGTCTGGCCCGGTCACGGCATCACCTGGCTGAAGTTCTTCCCAGGCAATGTTGTGGGCGACACCGTTTGGAACGAATCCGCCTGATACGTCACCTGGTGCCCCTGAGTTCCATGCGTAAGCAACGAATCCGGAGCAGTCCTGTCGGTAATCCTCAAAGAAGTCTTTCTGCGAGTAGAAGGGGGCCTTGGCCATGCGGTCTTCAGCGCGCTGGATGATTTCGTCGCGACTGATGCCTTGCCCCGCGGCCTGCGCCTGTGTGGGGGTTCCCGAGGTGTTGTCAGCTGGCGTTGCTGCCTGTGCGGCGCCGGTCGCAGCGAGGAGGCTTCCACCGCCGATTGCGATTGCAAGCGCTCCGTGTGTGAGAGTTCGTGTTAGATCTTTTTTGAGCATGTCACTCTCCATAATCTAGACGTCCTGGGGGGATTTCCAGGCGTGAATCACGCTACGCCGGTGTTGGAGCATTCGGGGTGGTTCGGTAGCGAAAGTGGCCCCATTTTCATTCTCTTTTAAGCGCACAGCATCGTTTCCGAATGCTCGCACAGAAGCCCCTTACTGGAGCTTTACCGTTCGAATTTCAAAGGAGGGGTGACACTCCCGAGGTCGTAGCAGCTTCCAGCGACACCGTCCTAGGGAGGTAATGGAAAAGCGAGTGGTCCGGCGCAAGA
>NZ_JASPDO010000026.1 GCF_030230605.1 Brevibacterium sp. UMB1308A | reverse complement strand
GACCAGTAAGACTCAACGTGGCTGTCCCGTCATCATTCACCCAATACGACACACCCCGGTTACGGCGGGCGTTCTCTACCTGGGTTTCAGGAGTCATAAGCATCGCGAGGATTTCATTGACGTGGCGCCTAAAGGTTTTCCACGGCACGTTCACGGGCTTGTTGGTGAGCATGTCATCAAACACCGGGATACACACCCCAGCACGAACAACCCTTCCAGCCGTATACAAAACCCGGTCAAAGCTGACCACACCCTGCTTTGCTAGTGCCCAGAGTTTAGGCATGAGCACGACCGCTGTCATGATCTTCCGTAACCGGGTTACCAACTGGGACCGTGTGCAATCTAAAAGCTTCGCCAACACGCCCTCGGTCGGGGTAGGCAACTCTTCTGCCACGCGTTCGACACTGGCCACTGTGGCCACCTCACCAGTAGGCAACACCACACACGCCACCACATCATCCACACCCACAGACCCAGAAACAGAAGCCGTGTGAGAAGAAGACGTAGACGATGATGCGGACGGGGCACCAAAAGCCAAACCAGAAGTGGACTGGGTGCCAGCAGAAGCACCAACCCGGTCGCTAGCAAAAGAGGTGGTCTGGGTGCCAGAAAAAGAAGAAGCATTGGTGTTGGAGTGTAAACCCTGCGCCACATCCGAGTGTGCAGTCTCGTTCGTTGCTCCGCCTGTGACGAGTGGGCCTGTGCCGGGGTTTGAGGTGAACACGGCGTGTAGACCGTCAGTGAAGTTATCCACTGGGGTGATGTGGGCGCTAATGACGGCTGCGACGGCTTCGGCTTGTTTCACCTGTGCTTCGTCCATGATGCGTGTGGTGGTTTTGACTGCTTCAAACAGTTCCGCGGCCGGGCCGTCGTGCATGTCGTTACGCGTATCCGCGTGTGTTGTGGTCATGTGGGTTCACCTCCTTGCTTTCTTCTATTCTATTTGTGTTCGATTGATGAGTCAAGGGTTTTGTTCATTTTGTTTCTATTTGTGTTCGAACGAGTGTTCAGTCGTGGAAACGAGAATCTTTAGGTTAAGGGAGACGACAAGCGCTCAGCTACGGGCGCAAAAAGCGTTCAGTGAAACGCACTCAGTTACTCAGGAGACAACGACCCTCGTTGTAGGCACCAAGACGAAGTTCGTAGACGAATACGACAGCCCGTTGCCGTTTTGGTAGGGCGGGGCATTCTGGTTCGGATTTTTAGCCGTTCGCGCCATGACGCATCAAACCTGTGCCTACTCCCCAGCCGGCCGTTACTCCATCAGAAGAAGTCAACCACCTCGGCGGACCCAAAACCTCAATCAACCGCCCCCATCCAAAGGCCACCCCCAACCAAAACCGCCCCACCCAACCACAACCACCCAACACGAAAGGGCGCCTCCCCTAACGGGAGACGCCCTTGCGGGTTAAGCGAACCGTGCACCTACAGGAACACGCTCTACAACAACCTGAGCCCTTACAGGAAGATGCCGTTTCCTGGTCCCAGCGGCAGATCCAGGAAGTACCACACCGCCAGCAACGCTGCCCACGTAATCCAGAACGGAATCACAAACGGCAACATGCGCGAAACCAAGGTACCGATTCCCGCCTCGGGCTCGTACCTACGCAACAGCCCCAGAATCACAATCATGTACGGGTTCAGTGGCGTAATCACCTGCGTCGCCGAGTCACCCACACGGAACGCCGCCTGCACAAACGCCGGTTCCAACCCAATCAAAGCGAACATGGGCACGAACACACCAGCCATGATCGTCCACATGGACGAACCGGAAATAATGAACAGGTTCAGCACACTGGCCAGCAGGATGAAGCCAATGATCACGGGGAACCCGGTCAGGTTCGCGGCCTTGAGCCCCTCGGCACCGGTCACCGCAATCCACGACCCAATCCCCGTCCAGTTAAACAGCGCAATGAACTGCCCCAGGATGAACGCCAGCACGAGGAAGCTAATCATGTCGATGAGTGCCTTGCCCATCATGTCGACCACATCGGCCATCTTGGTGACAGTCTTAACGACCACACCGTAGACCACACCCATCCCCATGAAGTAGATGAACACAATAAACGCGATCGACGACAACAGCGGCGACTTAGGCAAGAATGCGCCATCTTCGTTGCGCCACGGTGAGTCTGGAATCAGCACGGCCCACAGCAAAACCGCCGTCAGAATCGCACCGAAAATCAGCGACGCAATCAGTGCCTTCTTCTCAGCCGGCTTGAGGTACTGCGAGAGTTCCTCGCCCTCACCTTCGGCAGCTTCAGCGTCCTCCACCTTTTCACGCGGGGAGTTAATGCGTTCAAGCTGTGGCTCCAACACCCGGGAGATGATGAACCCACACACAATCGCCAACGCGATCGACGACGCAATGTTGAACCAGTAATTCGACACCGGGTTAACCGCAGCGTACTCCTGCCCCGGCAGGGTGTTCATGACCGAGGTGGTAATCCCTGCGAACAGAGCGTCCAGTGAGGTGGGTACGAGCGCAGTGGAGTAACCGGCGCCCACTGCCGCGAACCCTCCCAGCAGACCAGCCACCGGGTGACGACCTGCCGCCTTGAACACCAGCGCGGCAAGTGGCGGGATCACCACGAAGGCCGAGTCAGCCATGATGGATCCGGTCACACCGACGACCCCCACAGCGTAGGGCAACAGCCAACGTGGCGAAGATCCGAACGCCACGCGCACCATAGCCGCCAGCATTCCGGTCTTTTCAGCCACACCAACGGCCAGCAGAATCGGCAGAACCGTTACCAGCGGCGGGAAGCCAATGTAGTTGTCGCCCAGCATCGTGGTGAACCACGCCAGGCCCTCACCCGTGAACAAGCCCTTAATCGCAATCGTTTCTGGGCCTTCTTTTCCTGGCACCTCAACGGAGATGCCGGCCATCGCCATGGCAGTGGACACGACTCCGGTAAGGAGGAACAGGACTAGAAACAGGGTGAACGGTTCAGGAAGTTTGTTTCCGACTTTCTCGACGCCTTCGAGCATTCGCACGGACAGCGAAGGCTTTTCGTCTTTAGTCGAGTTGGTGGCACTACTCATTGTGTCTCCAAGGTTTGTAGGTCTATAAGTAAGAAGTTTTCGTGTTCAAGTGGATTGGTCTGTAATTAGTTAGTTTCGAATTAAATAATCGTCAGTTAAAGAAGTTGGGAACGTCCATCCGACCTCCGGCAGCTTCAAAGTCGGCAGTCACACTAGCGGCGAGCTCATCATCAAACAAGAAATCAGCAGCTGTCATGGCCAGGCCGTATGCCCCGTCCACAACGCCTTGCAACGCGCTCTCAGACCCAGAAGCCGCTTCAAACGCACGCGTGTGCAACGCCACCGACTCGTCTGAGATCTTGAGCAACGGGTGGATCCCGGGCACGCGATACGACACGTTCCCAAAGTCCGTCGACGCAGCAATCGATTCGTCAAGCACGCCCGCCGGCAACGGCGACCGTCCCACCGCATTCTGGTGCTTCACCCACCTGTCGGTCAGTGGCTGGTTCGTGCGAATCGGCAGACTTGGCGGGTGCACGTCCCATTGCATCTCGACTCCCGTACCCGTCATCAACGCCGCGCCTTGCGCTACGTCGTGCACACGCTCCGACAAATCTTTCAGCGTCTCCGGGAACTTCGACCGCACGTACACCTGCACTTGCGCTTCCTCAGTGACGATCGACGGGCGCGTGCCACCTTCCGGAATAACCGCGTGAATCCGGTCAATTGGCGGCATCTGCTGCCTCAGCAAGCCCAGCCCCTGGTAGAACAGGTTGGCCGCGTCCAGCGCGTTGCGTCCCATGAAGGGTTGCGCCGAGGCGTGTGCCGGCACTCCCTTGTACGTCACCGTAAGTGTGCGACGACCCAGCCATACTTGGTCGGCACAGTCGTATCCGTACCCATGGAGCATGATGGCCGCGTCGAGCGAGTCGAACGCGCCCTCCCGAGCCATGTACTCCTTGCCGGTGTGTCCCTCCTCAGCGGGTGTGCCCAGCAGGACTACCTTCCCCGGCAACTGCGCCTTCGCATGCGCCCTGGCAAGCACCAAGAACGCCCCCACCCCGGTCGCACAAATAACGTTGTGCCCGCACGCGTGACCGATTTCTGGCAACGCATCGTACTCTGCCAGGATTCCGATGGTGCGACCTCCATCACCCACCTCGGCGAGCACGGCGGTTTCCACCCCGTACACTCCCGTTTGCGCGTCTATGCCGTGCGCCCGTAGCAACTCAACGATCGCCTGGGCGCTCTCCCGCTCCTCAAACGCGGTTTCAGCCAACTGGTGAATTCGCGCAGACAATTGGTGCAGGTCGTCGGTTACCGTGTCCAACTCCTGCTTGACCACCTGCGCAAACGTGTCAGGCGCTCCCCCACCCCGAGGTGGTTCATACGTCTGCTGCGAGGCCCGTTCCGCGGTGGCACGGGCGATCTCGTCGGCGTAGTGCGTCGACGGTGGAATGGGCGCCGAAAGGTTCGTTCGTCGAAATTCCATGGTGTGATCCTACTCGCAGTACCCCGATTTTGGAACGACCGTTCGGTGCGTCTCACTCAGCGACATCACAGCAACCATTGATATACACCCGCGATCACCCAGCTGGTAGACTCGAACACCCAGTAGGTCCGCCACTACCAGGAGAGTTCATGGACAACTTCACGACCAACGACTTCGGAATCCCAGTTGGTTCGGACCGGCACTCTTTAACTTTGGGCCCAGATGGCCCCATCCTTCTTCAAGACCACTACCTGATTGAAAAACTCGCCCACTTTGACCGCGAGCGCGTGCCTGAACGCGTCGTTCACGCGAAGGGTGGCGGTGCTTTTGGAACATTCACGGTCACTGACGACGTATCTTCTTTCACGCGCGCGGCCGTGTTTCAGCCAGGTACTAAGACCGAGGTGTTGGCCCGGTTTTCGACAGTGGCCGGTGAGCAGGGCTCGCCTGACACGTGGCGCGACCCTCGCGGGTTCGCGCTGAAGTTTTACACCACAGAGGGCAACCTGGACATCGTTGGCAACAACACCCCTGTGTTCTTTATTCGTGACGCAATCCAGTTCCCTGACTTTATTCACTCGCAGAAACGCAGGTCGGACTCTGGCTTGCGTGACAACAACATGCAGTGGGACTTCTGGACGCAGAACCCAGCTTCAGCTCACCAGGTCACGTACCTCATGGGTGACCGAGGTGTCCCACGTTCGTGGCGTGAACAAAACGGGTACGGTTCACACACGTTCCAGTGGATCAATGCACAAGGTGAACGTTTCTGGGTGAAGTACCACTTCCTTTCCCAACAGAAGTCTGCGTTCGTTGAAAAGTACGGCCACGAAGGTTTCTCGCAAGACGAAGCCGACCAAATGGCCAGCGTGGACGCCGATTTCCACCGCCGCGACCTCTTCGAAGCGATCCAAGAAGGCAACTTCCCCAGCTGGGACCTTGAGGTTCAGGTGATCCCTTATGAAGAAGGGCTGAACTACCACACCAACATTTTCGACGTGACCAAAACCGTGTCGAAGAAGGACTACCCACGAATCAAGGTGGGCACCTTAACGCTGAATCGCAACCCAGAAGACTTCTTCGCTGAAATCGAGCAGGCTGCATTCTCGCCGTCCTCGCTGGTTCCTGGCACCGGACTGTCACCAGACAAAATGCTCATGGGACGTCTGTTCAGCTACCCAGACACTCACCGTCACCGGATCGGCCCCAACTACGCGCAACTGCCCGTGAACAAACCACGCGCAGCCACCAAACGTAGCTACAGCCGTGACGGCGCCATGACGCACGAAAACTACCCCAAAGAAATGGGCGAATACGCGACCAACACGTACGGTGGCCCACAGGCTGACCCCGCACGAGTCACCGAACAGAACATCACCGCGTTCTCGGGTGATGCAGTGCGCGCCGCCGCCACCCTGCGGGAAAACGACGGTGACTTCAATCAGGCAGGCGACCTGGTGCGCAACGTCCTCGACGACGCTGCTCGCGACCGCCTCGTGGGTAATATCGCCGGGCACGTCATGGCCGTGACAGATGACCAGCTACTCCCCCGCATCTTCCAGTACTGGCGCAACGTTGACGCCGAACTGGGCGCACGTGTGGAGTCCGTAGTAACCGCTACGCGCGCTGAGCGTCAGTAAAACTCATGGTGAGCGAGTCAACCAGCTCCACAACGTGCTCGGTTTGACTCAGCTCCCCATTAAACGCCTGCACTTCCTGTGACTGGGGCTCCCGATTCACGCGGACGGTGAGGGACACCTCGGGACCGGACATGACCACGTTCGCTGAGCCTACGCCCACGGCCACTGACTCAATCCAACTGTGGTGCCCGGCTACCTGCGCAACCGCGTTGACCACCTGCGGGTTGGCCCACGCTGGCGTCCAATCTTTCCCCTGGAGCCACGCCCACAGAGCTGGCCGGCGGATCAGGAAGGCCCGGTCGCTTCCCGGGTCAAGTACCACGAGCTGTGCGCCTTCTTCAACCGCGGCAGCCCCTAAGCGTTCGGCTTGAGTGGGCACCGGCCGAGCCTGCGCGTGCCACCCAGTCAACGCGGGGATGTCGGTGAAAGCTGGGGTGCATTCACGGCCATCCGCGGCAGCCAAGCGCACCATAGCCATTTCGCTCTTGTTGTCATGAACGAGCCCCCGTTCGTCAGTTGTGTGCTCGACGGCCGTGGGCAGCACCGGCGCGTATACCCGCTTTTCGTGTAGCGCTCCAATGACTTGTTGGTGAAGCGCAGGCTCAAACGGGTTCGCATGAACAGCAGCGAGAGCGTCGAGGAGCTCCTGGTCAGCTTCGCCCGTGTCACCGGAAAACGGGTTGGGTTTGAGGTCTCGCCCAGCCCACGGAGTGCCCGCGGAGTCGGTTGTGTTGGCGGGGGTTTCGCCCATGCCTCCGGCCTCGCGTTCGTGTTTCTGGCTCATTCGCTGGCGACGTCCAGAGCTTCCGGCAGTGTGAACTTTCCGGCGTACAGTGCCTTTCCAACGATCGCCGAGTCGACTCCCACCGGCACCAGCTCACGCAGTGCGGCGATGTCGTCCAGCGACGAAATTCCGCCTGACGCCACGAGAGGCTTCTGGGTCTTTTCCGCGATCTGTTTGAGCAGTTCCGTGTTGGGGCCCCGAAGGGTTCCGTCCTTGGTGACGTCGGTGACCACGTATCGTGAGCATCCTGCTTCTTCAAGGGCTGCGAGCACTTCCCACAGGTCGCCACCGTCACGGGTCCACCCGCGAGCAGCCAGGGTTGTTCCACGTACGTCCAGGCCAACCGCGACCTTGTCCCCATAATCGTTGATCACCTGTGCGGTCCATTCCGGGTTTTCAAGCGCTGCGGTGCCAATGTTGACGCGTTCTGCACCCGTGTCAAGCGCCCGTTCGAGGCTTTCGGTGTCCCGGATTCCACCTGATACCTCAACCTTGATTGATAGGGATTTTGTCACCTGTTCGAGCAGCTTCTGGTTGGATCCGCGTCCGAACGCAGCGTCGAGGTCAACCAAGTGGATCCATTCGGCACCTTGTTCTTCAAACGTGCCGGCGACTTCGATAGGCGAGCCGTATTCGGTTTCGGTGCCCGCTTCCCCTTGCACCAGACGAACCGCGCGACCGTCGGATACGTCAACGGCGGGCAGTAGGGTCAGTTTCGCTGAGTCTACGAGGTTGGTCATTGCTTCTCCTTGCTGCGAACGTGCTTCAGCCAGTTAGTTAAGAGTGTGAGTCCAGCGTCGCCCGATTTTTCCGGGTGGAACTGGGTTGCCCAGGTGGGTCCGTCTTCCACAGCCGCGATGAACTGTTCGCCGTGGGTGCTTGTGGTGTTGAGCGCTCCGGGCACGGGTGTGTGTGCCGCGTATGAGTGCACGAAGTAGAAGTGTTCGTTTTCGACGCCTGCGAACATTGCTGACCCTGGCGCCGGGGTGACGGTGTTCCATCCCATATGTGGGACTACTGGAGCGTTGAGGTGAGTGACCGTGCCCGGCCACAATGCCACGCCCGAGGTGGTAATCCCGTGCTCTGTCCCGGATTGGAAGAGGATTTGCTGGCCCACGCAGATGCCCAGAGTGGGTTTGTTCTGTTGGTGGCGGGTTCGCACAATGTGGTGGCCTTCCACACGTTCGAGAGCCTCCATGACTGCGTTGAATGCTCCGACCCCAGGGATCACCAGACCTTCTGCATCCAGCGCGGCGTCACGATCACTTGTGAGCGTGACGCGCGCTCCTGCTGATTCGAGCGCGCGGACTGCGGATCGGACGTTTCCCGATCCGTAGTCCAGCACCACCACCTGTGTCATGAGCGTCTCGCTAGCAGTGCATTGATGCGGTAGAGCGAGAACCCAAAGATCAACGATGCGACTACGACACCGGCCCATGCGATTGGGTTGATGTTGAGCGCCACGAGTGCACCGAGCACGATTCCAACGAAACCGACGAGCGCCACGACCATCCATAGCAACGCAGTGCGCGCAAGGGCTGCGCGTTCGGGCGTCATGGTGGCTGCCGATGCTTCGTATCTGGTCATTGCGGTGACGTCAATAGCACCCTCAGCGTTTTCAGGTTCGACCGATTCGAGTAGCACCTTTTCGACGATTTCTGGAAGGTTGTTCAGCGCCAGTCCGGCTGGCACATCGGCTTCGCGTTTCCCGTTGCGGTAGTGCCCGGCGTCGATATGCTCATCGGCGCGGGTGAGCAACAGGACTTCGTGTTTGCCGGCCAGTTTGGAAATCGCCGAGGCCGCCCGGTTTCCTTCCTCGGTTGAGGATGACTGCTGTACAACTGCGGAAAAATCGCCCACTGGGACGACGTACCCGTCGATGTTGTTGAGCTTGCACGCAGCGGCAAGCTGTTTGGGCAATCCAAACGGGGTGACGATGACAGTTCGGCTCACAGGGCTCCTTTTGTGGACGGAATGGCGTCGGTGCGCGGGTCAGTTTCAACTGCTGTGCGCAGTGCTCGCGCGAAAGCTTTGAACTGCGCTTCGGCAATGTGGTGCGGGTCGCGTCCCGCTAGCAAGGTGACGTGAGTTGTCAGTCCCGCCGAAACACTCAGCGATTCTAACGCGTGCCCTACCATTGACCCAGTGAAGTGCCCGCCAATCAAGTGATACTGCTGGCCTTCGGGTTCACCCGAGTGGACGAAGTACGGTCGCCCTGAAATATCGACCACTGCCCGGGCCAAGCTTTCATCGAGTGGAACATATGCGTGCCCGTACCTGCGGATTCCAGCCTTGGTGCCCAGCGCTTCCTTGAGCGCTTGACCTATCACGATCGAAGTGTCCTCCACAGTGTGGTGTACATCGATGTGGGTGTCACCGGATGCGTTGATGGCCATGTCGATGCACGAGTGTTTAGACAGTGCCGTGAGCATGTGGTCGAAGAAGGGAACGCCTGTGGAGACTGTTGAGGTTCCCGTGCCGTCGAGGTTGAGCGTGACGGTGACGTCAGATTCCGAGGTGGTTCGAGTAACCGTTGCTGTGCGGGTCATGCCTGTCCTTGGAGGTGAGGGTGGGTGCGAGTCACTTCTGTGATCGCGCGGATAAACTCCGTGGTTTCGAAGTCAGTTCCTGCGTTAACGCGCAAGTGTCCGGGGATACCGTTGTTCCGCACCAGGACGCCGTGTGCGAGGAGCTCTTCGAACATGGCCTGCGGGTCTGTGATGTTTCCGAACATCAGGAAGTTGGAGTCACTTGGCACGACCGAGTACCCCAGGCCAGTCAACGCTTGGCTCATGGCGTTGCGGGATTCGATCAGGCGTTCCACGTTCGCCAGAAGCGCTGGCGTGTGTTCAAGCGCTGCGCACGCTGCCGCCTGAGTCAGACTTGATAGATGATACGGCAAGCGCACCAAGCGTAGAACATCAATGAAATCAGGGTGTGCCACGGCGTATCCGACTCGCGCACCGGCAAATGCGAACGCTTTACTCATGGTGCGTGAGACGACCAGCCGAGGATTGTCTGGAAGAAGGTCCAGGGCAGTTTGAAATCCAGGCCGCGCGAACTCTGCGTAGGCTTCGTCCACGATGACGATTCCTTCCGTTTCCTGCAATACCGCTTCTACCACCTCAAGCGGTGTCGAACACCCGGTGGGGTTGTTGGGGGTGCAGATAAACGTGACATCTGGTTTTTGCTCGCGTACTTCACGGACTGCGGTGTCTACATCTAGCGTGAAGTCTGCGTTACGTGAGGCCTTGATCCATGTGGCGCCCGTTGAGGTTGTGATGAGAGGGTGCATCGAGTAACTAGGCTCAAATCCAAGGCCGGTACGCCCTGGTCCGCCAAATGCTTGAACAATGTGTGACAGCACTTCATTTGAGCCATTTGCCGCCCAGATCCATTCGGGCGGAATCTGTGTGAGGGCACCGTTGCCCTGCTTTTGCAGCACTGTCGACAGGTACTGCGACAGAAGCTCGCGTAGTCGCGTGAACTCACGATCAGGGTAGCGATTGAGATGTTGAAGCTGTTCTCCAATGTTCTTTTGCAACGCCTCAACAACAGCAGGGGGAACGTCATATGAGTTCTCGTTGACGTTGAGACGCACGGGCACGTCGTGCACCGGCGCACCATAAGGCTTTGCGCCGCGCAAATCGCTTCGAACCGGGAGATTTTCAACCACGCCTTGAGTTTAACGTGATGGAACTTCGAGCTTTTGGCCGGGTCGAACTAGCGAACCTTCGAGTCCGTTAATCGCTTGAATCTGCTTGACCACTTTGTCGGTACGTTCACCACCACCGTGTTCCCGAGCAATCGTCCACAGCGACTGGTCCTCTTTCACCGTCACGGTCACCGTGGGTGCCGCGTTTTCATTTTCAGAAGCCTGCGCCGGCAACACTGCCAAGGTGATTGCGAAAGCTGCAACAACTAAAGCAGCCACAACCACGAGCCGGCGCAATGCGTATGTGCGAGCTACTCGCATCATGTCAATCCTCCATTCGAACTGGCGTTCTATCGAATCTATGTTCTATTGAACATGACATTCGAACAGATGTCTACTATTTCTCGAACAAATGTGTGAAAATAGATTCGAACGCGATCTCATTTACTTGCATGTCTGACTCTCGCAGGAGGGTCTGACACAGTTTTTAGATCAGACGTTTGACCAGGTCAGAAGGCCAAACAGTCACACATTGGGAGGAAAAGTGGCAGAGAAGGCAAAGCGAGGCCGGGGACGCCCTCGCAACGAAAGCGTCATTGCAGACATCCAAGAACAAGAATCGATGCACTCGCGTTCACTACCAGAAGACTCGGTTTCACGAACCGACAGGCGACTCACACCACGTCAACGCCAAGTCCTCGAATGCATTGAACACGCTGTTTACACAAACGGCTACCCTCCGAGCATGCGTGAAATCGGCCAGGCAGCCGGGCTCGCATCACTGTCGTCCGTGGCACACCAGCTGAACCAGCTCGAACGCCTGGGATACGTTCGCCGTGACCCTAAACGACCTCGGGCACTTGAAGTCGTTAACCCTAACGAAATCGAGTACAACGACAAGATGACCCCAGAAACCTCCGCAAACACTGCGTTGGTTCCGGTCGTTGGGCGTATTGCCGCCGGTGGCCCCATCACCGCCGAACAACATGTCGAAGACGTCTTCGCACTCCCCCGCCAGGTTGTGGGTTCAGGCGAAATGTTCCTTGTACAGGTTGTGGGCGACTCCATGATCGACGCCGCCATTTGTGACGGCGACTGGGTAGTGGTGCGCAAGCAGTCCACGGCCAACAACGGCGAAATCGTGGCTGCTCTTCTCGACAATGAAGCCACTGTGAAAACGCTCAAGCGTGAAGGTGGCAAGCAGTGGCTACTGCCACAAAACAAGGATTACGAACCCATCGACGGCGATCACGCGCTCATCATGGGTCTCGTGACTGCCGTTATTCGTCGCGTGTAGAGTCCTCACTGATCTTCCCAGCCGCGGCGTCGGCGCCCTGAGCGCCTGCTTCCCTCGTCGCGGTTTCTGCAGTGCCAGTTGCCACAACGCCCGTTGCCAAACGCTCCAGCGCCTGTTTCACCACACCAGAATGAGTGGTCCGCCACAGTGGCGGAAGCGAATCGAGTAAGAACTTGGAATAGCCGGCAGTACGCGCACGTGAATCGAGCAACGCAACAACGCCACGGTCCTGTGACGTGCGAATCAGCCTCCCAGCCCCCTGAGCCAAACGCAACGCAGCATGCGTTGCCGACACGGCCATGAACCCATTCGCACCTCGGGCCGCGGCTGCCTGCGTGCGTGCCTGCGATAAGGGATCGTCAGGGCGTGGAAATGGTATCCGGTCAATCAGCACCAACCTGTTTGTTAGCCCCGGAACGTCCACACCCTGCCACAGCGACATGGTGCCAAAAAGAACAGCCGAATCACCGGCCGCGAAGTCCCTCACCAGCACCGAAAGCGTGTCTTCACCCTGCAAGTACACCTGGTAGCGCGTGCGCTCCCGCACGTACTGTGCCGCCTCTTCAGCGGCACGGCGCGATGAAAACAGTCCCAGGGCACCACCTCGGGACGCTTCAATCAGCTCCACGATTTCGTCCAATACCTGAACGTTGACCCCAGACCTGCCAGGTTTGGGCAAATGCCCGGCCACGTACAGGATCCCCTGTTTCTGGTAGTCAAACGGGCTACCCACGTCGATCGCGTCATACCGCGGGGCTTCTTCACCCGCCAAACCCAGAGCAGCCGCAACCGGCTCAAACTTTCCACCCAACGCCAGCGTCGCCGAGGTCGCCACCACGGTGGACTCCGCGAAAAGCCCGTTCCGCAACGTCCCTGCGACGCTCAACGGCGCCACCATGAGCGATATTGTGGTGGTTTCTTTAAACGTGTTCGTCGAAATCCACGCAACATCGTTGCTGTTTCGATCCAGTAGCCGCTCAACCAGCTCAAACGCTTCGTCAAGGCGTGCGCGTGCCATGTGCCGACCGGCATCGGGCTCAGACTCCTTGGACGCTGGCCCAACCTGCGAACTCAAATCCCGCAGCGCGTCATGAACCGCTGACAGGGCATCATTCAGGTCATCCGGCCACACGCGCAACAGGCCAGGATCGTGTTCTTCCAAGGCCGCAGCAAACTGGTCGCTGGCCTTGGTGAGTGCCTGAATGGTGTCCGCCGTTGCGGCCGTGTGCTTCTTAACTGTCGACGCAACGGCACTCAGCAGAGCGTGCGTAACGGCCCCGGTGAGAGCACCTGTCACCCGGTCGCGCAGTTCGTGCGCCTCATCAATGACCACCGCCGAATGCTCCGGCAACACCGTCTGTTCCCCTTGTGCCTCAATAGCCAAGAGCGCGTGGTTGGTAACCACGATGTCAGCATCCGCCGCCGTGTTCTTGGCACGTTCGGCAAAGCACTCCTCAAACATGGGACATGTGGAACCCAAACAGTCGAACGAGTTCACGGAAACCAGCGACCACGTTCGGTCAGAAACACCAGGAACCAAGTCGTCCCGGTCCCCCGTCGCGGTCACGTCGGCCCACTCCCTGATCCGCGCGATCTCGGCTTCGGTCGCGGTCATTGAGCCACCTCGGCGTCCTTCAATGTCAGCGCCAACGTCAAACAGGGCGGACTCTTCATCGCCGGGGTACCCGCCTCCCAGCTTGTGGAGGCACACGTAGTTGCGGCGTCCTTTGAGAACCGCCGAGGTGGGTTTCCGCCCAGTGACGGACCCGACAGTTTTCGCAAGCCGGGGTAGGTCTCGTTGGATGATCTGCGATTGCAGGGCAAGTGTTGCGGTAGAAATGATGACCCGGTCGCCGGTTCGCAGTGCGTATTCGACACTGGGCACCAGGTAGCCAAGGGACTTACCCGTTCCGGTGCCTGCTTGCACCAGCAGGTGTGTTTGGTTGTCCAGGGCGCTCGACACCGCTTGGGCCATGGTGGATTGGCCTTCTCGGTGGGTTCCGCCTAACGCGTCAACGGCTGCTTCGAGGAGTTGTTCTACGTCTGTGCTCATGTGGTTCACCCAAAGGTCTGCGGGTCGACCATGTCTGGCTTGCGAAACTGTTCGAGTTCGTGCAGGAGGTCAGGGTCAACCATGGCCACAAGCAGCGTGCCTTGAGCCGTGTACTTTTCTGACTCAACTGTGCCTTCGTCGTGGGCGCGCGCGATGAGATCACCTCGGTCGAACGGGACGAGCGCGGTGATGTGGTGGGAGGGGCGCGGCAACAGGTCATCGATGCGTTCGCGAAGTTCGTCGATGCCCTGCCCCGTGTGCGCAGATACGACAACAGCGTTCGGGTAGGTGTTGAGCACGCGCGCCAAAGTGTCTGGGTCTGCGATATCGGCTTTGTTGAAAACGATGAGTTCAGGGATGTCGATCGTTTGAGCCTCGTCGAGGACGTCGTGAACCGCCTTGATCTGTGCGAGTGGGTCCGTGTGTGAGGCGTCGACAATGTGCAACAGCAGGTCGGCGTCGGCGGCTTCTTCCAGCGTGGACCGGAATGCCTCAACGAGCTGGTGGGGCAGGTTGCGCACGAATCCCACAGTGTCGGTGTAGGTAAACACCCGCCCATCTGCCGTGTGTGCTTGACGGACTGTGGGATCAAGGGTGGCGAACAGTTCGTTTTTCACCATGACCCCGGCGTCAGTGAGCCGGTTGAGTAGCGAGGACTTGCCAGCGTTGGTGTAGCCCACAATAGCGACACTGGGCACCTTGTTTCGCGTGCGGTTGGACCGTTTTGTCTCGCGGGCTGGCGCCATCGCCTTGATCTCCCTGCGCAGTTTAGCCATGCGGGTGCGAATACGCCGACGGTCCAGCTCAATTTTTGTTTCACCGGGCCCACGCGATCCGATTCCAGCACCTCCGGCCACACGTCCACCAGCCTGCCGGGACATGGATTCACCCCAACCACGCAAACGTGGAAGCAGGTATTCCAGCTGCGCGAGCTCCACTTGGGCTTTACCTTCACGGCTTTTGGCGTGTTGGGCAAAAATGTCCAAGATCAGGGCGACTCGGTCAATGACTTTGACCTTAACCACGTCTTCGAGCGCACGGCGTTGGCTAGGCGCGAGTTCGGTGTCGGTGATGACGGTGTCGGCGCCCACGCTGGCAACGATCTCGGCCAGTTCTTGTGCTTTTCCACGCCCTAAGTACGTGGATGGGTCTGGGGTGTCGCGTCGTTGCAGGACCCCGTCGAGTACGCGTGAACCGGCGGTTTCGGCGAGCGCTGCGAGTTCGCGAAGTGACGTTTCGGCTTCTTCGCTGGAACCTGAATAGACTCCTGCGAGCACCACGTTTTCGAGTCGAATCTGGCGGTATTCGACTTCCGTGATGTCTTCAAGTTCGGTCGATAGCCCGCTGACACGCCGTAGTGCTTCACGTTCTATCAGGTCAAGCTGACTGTAGTCGTCGCTTGCGAGGTGGTCTTCCGTCAGTGAGTCGGAGGCTCGGGACAGCACCCTGTCGATCATTTCGCGGTGCTTATCTGATTGCATTGAGCTCTTTCTGTAGATAGTTAGGAACATTATTGTTTCACACTGGTGCTTTAGCATGATGGGGTGAACGATCACTACTTCTCATCTCAACCGCACACTGCGTCGAAGCCTCGCACTATTACGGTGCATCTTGCCGGTCGTGATGTTGATGTCACCACTGACGCGGGTGTGTTTTCTCCGTCGCGTCTGGATCCTGGCACCACAGTGCTGTTGAAGAACCTGCCTGCTCCCCCGGCTGGAGACATCTTGGATTTGGGGTGCGGTTGGGGCCCCATCAGCCTGCAAGCTGGCCTCGAAGCGCGTGATGACGACACCGAGGTGCGTGTGTGGGCTTTGGACGTCAACGAGCGTTCCTTGTCTCTGACCCGCGAGAACGCCAAGGTTGCTGGTCTGACGTCTGTCACTCCCGTGCTTGCCCAGGACATTCCGGACAGTGTCCAGTTTTCAGCGATCTGGTCGAACCCGCCCATTCGCGTGGGCAAAGACGTGTTGCACGAGCTTCTTTTGACGTGGCTTCCGCGTCTGGTTCCCGGCGGTGAGGCGTGGCTCGTCGTGTCGAAGAACTTGGGCGCTGATTCGCTTGCCACATGGATGAGTGAGAACCTGCCTGGGGCTTGGGATGTGCGCAGGGAGGCTTCTGCCAAGGGCTTCCGCGTGTTGGTGGTTAGGAAGTTGGAAGTTCCCGAGGTGTGACTTCGTACGTGATAACCGCCGGACCTGACAGCGCCACAGTTTCGCCTGTGATCTCGATACGGACTGCCCCACCGGGTTGGTGTACCGTCCATGTGGTTGGGGCTTGGGGGCCGCGTCCGGCCCACACGTAGGCAGCCAGTGCCGAGGCACAAGCTCCCGTTCCGCACGCGTAGGTTTCCCCGACTCCGCGTTCATGTACACGCATTCGCAGTGTCCCGGTGGTGGGGTCTTTGTCGGGTTCGATCACGATGTACTCAACGTTTGTTCCCGCTGGTGGAGTGGGTTCGACGTGCGGGGGTTCGTGTAGTTTGGCGGCTTGGAGTTCTTCTGCGTGGGCCAGCGCTACCACGGTGTGCGGATTTCCCATGTCCACGGTCAATCCCGGACGCGCTACGCGAACACCTGTGGTTTCGACTGTGGCGTCAAAGGCTTCGCCCCCACCTGGCAGTTGCCACTTCCCCATGTCGACTTTGTACCAGGGCGTATCCCCGCCCAGCGGGTCAGGAATCACGGTGACGTGTTTGACGCCTGCCCGGGTTCCAACCGCAAACGACTGGTCTTGCACGAGGCCATATGTCCGCAGGTAGTGGGCAAAAACGCGTACTCCGTTGCCGCACATTTCGGCGATTGATCCGTCGGCATTGCGGTAGTCCATGAACCATTCGGCGCCGGCACCGCGCGCTACGTCCCCGGCTTCTTCGCCCAGTGCCTCACTTCGGATCACACCAATGACCCCGTCTCCTCCGATTCCGGTGCGGCGGTCTGCGAGTTCGCGCACCCTAGCTGGATCGAGCTCGTGTTCACCGTTGGGGTCGTGCAGGAGAACAAAGTCGTTGGCCGTTCCGTGGCCTTTGACGAGTTGTCCGTCAATCATGCTGTCTCCTTGATGTAGTTAAGGGCGTTCTCCGAGGTGTCCGGGTCAGCAGCGTCGAACCAGTGAATGCGTGGATCGCGCCGGAACCAGGTTTCTTGGCGTTTTGCGAACTGGCGAGTTCGCGTGACGGTTGAGTCGATAGCCAGGTCGGCGGTCATGTTACCGTCGAGGTAGTCAATGATCTGCGCATAACCAATCGCGTGCCGTGCGGTTTTCCCATCCCGCAGCCCTTGGTCGAGCAGGGTGCGCACTTCGTCGACCCACCCGGCGTCCCACATGAGGTGGACACGGTCGGCAATGCGCTGGTGCAGGGTTTCGCGATCTTGCGCCAACCCTACCTGGATAGTGGGCGTGTAGTACGTGTATTCGGGCAGTTCAGAGCTGAAGGTATCTCCCGTCAGCGCAATCACTTCGAGTGCCCGCACAATCCGCCGCGCGTCGGTGGGTTTGATGGTGCTAGCGGCTTTGGGGTCGAGTTCTTCGAGCATCGCATGCATGTCGTGAAGCGCCCCAGCCTCGGCGATACCTTCCAGCCTGGCCCGCATCGCAGGATCGGTACCAGGGAAATTCATGACGTCGGTAGCAGCGCGCACGTAAAGTCCCGATCCACCCACAATGATGGGGGTACGCCCCCGCTCGTGGATCTCGTGGATCAAGGCACGCGCTCTGCTCTGGTACTCGCTGACCGAGGCGTCCTGCGTGACGTCCAGAATGTCGAGCAGGTGGTGTGGAACTTCCGCGCGTTGTTCGGATGAAACTTTTGCCGTGCCGATGTCCATGCCACGGTAAAACTGCATGGAATCGGCGTTGATGATTTCGCCATCGAGGTGGTGAGCCAGGGTGATCGCCAGGTCTGATTTGCCTGTTGCGGTGGCCCCCACAACGTTGATGACGGTCACGGCTAGTTTGCTCCTACTCGGATGGTTGGCAGCCCCAGGTTTGTGGGTCCCGAGGTGGCAGCCCCTCCCGTTGCCCCGCAGCTTTCTGCTTGGGATAGGTCCCACGCGTCGCCGGCCGGTGTGCGCCGCACGGTGTAGTCCGAGTCGCTGATGAGGAAGTACGGTTTCGCCTCGGTTACTGTGGCGGTGACGATGTCACCGGGGCGAGCATCTAGTCCTTCTTGAGCTCGTACGTGCACAAGTCGGTTGTCCCGTGCTCGGCCAGACATGCGTCCGTGTTGAGCGTCGGGCCCCGTGTTGATCAGCACTTCGACTTGATTGCCTACGCACGCTTTGTTTTCTTCCCATGCGATTTCGTCTTGCAGTGCGACCAAACGTTCGAACCGTTCTTGCACCACGTCTTTTGGAATCTGATTTTCCATGGTGGCAGCCGGGGTTCCTGGACGGATGGAGTACTGGAACGTGTATGCCTGGGTGAAGCGGGCTTCACGTACTACGTCCATGGTCTGTTGGAAGTCTTCTTCGGTTTCTCCGGGGAATCCAACAATGATGTCGGTGGTGATTGACGCGTGTGGAATGCGTTCGCGCACTTTGTCCAGAATGCCCATGAAGCGCTTGGTGCGATAGGACCTGCGCATAGCTTTAAGCACGGTGTCAGACCCTGACTGCAACGGCATGTGTAGTTGCGGCATGACCGTAGGTGTTTCGGCCATCGCGTCAATAACGTCGTCGGAGAAGGCAGCTGGGTGCGGGCTAGTGAAGCGCACACGTTCAATTCCCGGGACTTTACCCACTGCACGAAGCAGTTTGCCGAATGCTTGACGGTCACGGAATTCAGTTCCGTATGAGTTCACGTTCTGCCCGAGTAGGGTCACTTCGATAACGCCTTGGGCAGCGAGGGCTTCGACTTCAGCAAGAATGTCACCGGGGCGGCGGTCTTTTTCTTTTCCGCGCAGGTGCGGCACGATGCAGAACGTACACGTGTTGTTACACCCGACGGAGATGGAGACCCACCCGGAGTGGGTTGATTCGCGCCTGGTAGGAAGTGTTGATGGGAAAACTTCAAGGCTTTCCTTGATCTCAACTTGGGCTTCTTTGTTGTGGCGTGCGCGTTCCAAGAGCACGGGAAGTGACCCCATGTTGTGGGTTCCGAACACCACGTCCACCCATGGCGCCCGTTCCACAATGGTGTCGCGGTCTTTTTGCGCCATGCATCCACCCACTGCGATCTGCAGTTCTGGGTGTGTTTCCTTCACTTCCGCGAGCCGGCCCAGGTTCCCGTACAAGCGGTTGTCGGCGTTCTCTCGCACTGCGCAGGTGTTAAACACCACGACATCGGCTTGTTCGTTGGGCTCGGCTGGTGTGTATCCAGCGTCGTCGAGGAGACCTGAGAGCCGTTCAGAGTCGTGAACATTCATCTGGCACCCATATGTTTTCACTTCATAGGTGCGGTTTAGTACGTCAGTCATCAGACCTACATTCTACAGGGCTGCCCACGGCGCAATCGTTCAGGTTTCATCGAGTGCGCGCAACGTCACATCCATGCTGATGCTTTGCGGAAACCCGCGCCTGGCAAGCATCGCAAGAATACGTCGCATCCGCTTCTCACGTGGCAAGCCAACGGTCGAACGCGCCTTCTTGAGCGCTACCCCGAAAGCCACCTCGTGCTCGTCTTCTACCTGGTCAAGGGCAAAACGAATGTGATTGTCCGCTACCCCACGTTTGACCAGTTCACGCCGCAAAGCTGACGTGGACAGGTTCCGCTTTTCACGGTGCACCCGCACATAGTTCTGCGCGTACTCCTGGTCATTGAGTAGCCCAGCTCGTTGCAGTTTGGTCAGCACGCGCTCAACAGCGTCCTCAGGGTGCTCCCGCGCAAGGAGTTTCTTGCGCAACTCGTCAACCGAGTAGTCACGCACGCTCAGAATGTTCAAAGCACGTTTCTTGGTTTGTTTGTATTCCGGGTCGTGCGCCAGAGGGTCAGGTTCCGGCTGAGCACCCTGTGCCTCGATCTGGTCGATCGACTGTTGTAGCGATTCAATGAGGTGTGCGCTACTCACGGTTTATCACTCCTGAGGCTTCTGTTCCTCGGCTTCGTCTTCGATAATGCCAAGCTTCATAAGGATCTTGGTCTCAATTTCATCGGCAAGTTCTGGGTTGTCGCGCAAGAAGTTTCGCACGTTTTCTTTTCCTTGCCCCAACTGGTCGCCGTCATAGGTAAACCAGGAACCAGACTTACGCACGATTCCGTTTTCTACACCCATGTCGATGATGGAACCTTCACGCGAGATCCCCTGACCGTAGATAATGTCGAATTCGGCTTGCTTGAACGGTGGCGCAACCTTGTTCTTCACCACTTTGACGCGGGTCTTGTTGCCCACAGCGTCAGTGCCTTCTTTCAAGGTCTCAATACGGCGCACGTCAAGGCGAACCGAAGCGTAGAACTTGAGCGCCTTACCGCCCGAGGTGGTTTCCGGCGAACCGAAGAAAACCCCCACCTTTTCGCGTAGCTGGTTAATGAAGATCGCCGTGGTCTTGGAGTGTGCGAGAGCACCCGTGATCTTGCGCAGGGCTTGCGACATGAGGCGCGCTTGGAGACCCACGTGTGAGTCACCCATTTCTCCTTCGATTTCTGCCTTTGGAACAAGTGCAGCGACCGAGTCGATCACAATGATGTCCAACGCACCAGAACGAATGAGCATGTCGGCAATTTCGAGTGCTTGTTCACCGGTATCTGGCTGTGAAACCAGCAGCTGATCGGTGTCGACTCCCAGCTTGGCTGCGTATTCGGGGTCAAGAGCGTGCTCAGCGTCGATGAACGCGGCAAGACCGCCGGCTTTCTGCGCGTTTGCAACGGCGTGGAGCGCAACAGTCGTCTTACCCGATGACTCCGGACCGTACACCTCAATCACACGACCACGTGGCAGACCCCCTATACCCAGTGCCACGTCGAGTGCGAGCGAACCGGTTGGGATTGCTTCAATGGGCTGACGCTCTTGCGAACCCAAGCGCATGATGGAGCCTTTTCCGTACTGGCGTTCCACCTGGCTGAGTGCAGTTTCGAGTGCCTTCTGCTTGTTGTCGGCACTGACGTTCGTGTTGTTTGACTTAGTCGCCATAGTTCCTCCTCGTGATGGTCTAGTTGCACTCTATGAGGAGGCACTGACACAGAAATTCCTCACAAAGAAAAATGTGGAAAACCCTTCCGTTCACCACACTGAATGTCACAGGACCATCCTACGCCACAATTGAACATATGTTCGAACATTGCGCGCGCAACCGCCCGCGTGTCGCGAATTAAAAGGAGTTAAAAGGGATTTGAGTGTGGCTTCTTATCTGTCCCCAGACGGCGACTTTCCGGCACACCCGCGGCATCACACACGGCGAGCCACACAACTTTAGGGTCCTCCCCCTGCTCAAGTGCTTCCTGAGCAGTGAGGGACCCTAGTGAACTCAAGGCGAGGTCGGTGTGCAACGAAGCTGCGCGAATCGAGCCGAATTCGTCGTTCATCAGCTCCCAATAGACACTGTGGCGCACACAAGACCTTCCTGTTACCAGCGGCGGGGCACACACGCGCCCCAAACCGCTCTTATCGCTACCGCGAGAACTTATCGTTGCTGTGCGAAAGCTCGCTTCGCTACCTCTGGGGGCACGTCAATCTCTTCAAAGTTGTCCGGCACTGTATCTGGGACCAGAACTCCTTCAGACAACGCGATCTTGTCAGCGACTTCGCGCAACAGAACCGACACAGGCATGTCAAGGGCCTCACAGATGGACGCGAGCAGTTCAGACGATGCTTCTTTTTGCCCGCGTTCAATTTCACTCAAGTACCCCAACGACACACGTGCATCAGTCGAGACATCGCGAAGAGTTCGACTCTGACGACGTCGCGCTACGCGCAGGGTGTCGCCGATTTCGGTACGGAGCAGGGTCAAAATAGCCTCCTCAGGCGACGTGGTACGTGTAGAGGTGTAACCGTACCGGTACGTGGTTTATTCCAACAACCCTACAGTGCGTTCGGTTTCGCACTAAACCTCAGAGGTCGTCTTCCACGGGATTTAAAGAAACTCCGCAGGAAGTGATACGCAACAACGCTTCACAACACACGTCAACAGTCTGCTGTCGAATCGCCGCTCGATCCCCTTCGAACGCATGCTCGCACACGCTTTCGTCATCCTCAGTCACCACGGCGATGAACACGGTACCAACCGGTTTGCCATCTTGTGCGTCAGGTCCGGCGACACCCGTGCAGGCCACCGCAACATCCGCCTCGCACGCCCGCCGAGCACCCCGCGCCATCTGCAGGGCCACCTCGGCGTCCACAGCCCCGACCGCCTCCAAAAGCCCAGCATCAACGCCAGCCAGCCCAGACTTCACGTCAGTCGCGTACGTCACCAGACCGCCACGCAGAACTTTCGATGCGCCCGGCACGGTCGCCAGCGTCCCCGCGACCAGCCCGGCCGTCAGGGATTCGCACGTGGCAACCGTGAGCCCGCGCTGCGTGTACGTGTGAACGACGCGCGTGGCCAGGTACCCGGTGTCAGCGGCCATTCGGCGCCTTGCCCGAGGTGGTGGTTGCCTTTGCGTCCTCCTTGCTTTGGCCCGCTTCCTTCTTGATCTTCTGGGCCTGCAGAACGTAGTCGACACCGGTGAGCACGGTGACTACAACGGTGAGCGTGAGCGCGAATCCGGCAATGATCGCGTAGACGAACATGAAACCGGCAGGGGTCACCACGGCCAGCGGCAAGGCAGCGATATACAGAGCTACGGTCACCGTCTGGAGTACGGTCTTGATCTTCCCGCCACGCGAAGCCGGCATGACTTCGTACTTGAGCATGAACATGCGCATCACTGTGATGCCAATTTCACGCACCAGAATCACCACGGGAACCCACCACGGCAAAGCGCCCACGATCGCCAGCCCAATGAACGCGGCGGCCATGAGGGCTTTGTCGGCGATAGGGTCGGCGAGTTTTCCAAAGTCAGAGACGATGTCGTACTTACGCGCGATGTCGCCGTCTAGTTTGTCGGTGAACATGGCCAGCAGGAAAACCGCCAGCGCCCACCACCGCAGCGTGGGGTCTTGTCCGCCGTGCATAAGTAGCAAAACAGCGAACACCGGCACCATGACGATGCGCAGGACTGTCAACGCGTTGGGCACGTGTTGCATGCGTGTGCGTTTGGCAGCGGCAGGGCTGCTTTCCTTGTGCGTCGCCGAGGTGGTTTCTGGCTGACCCTGTTTGCGGTCTGGGGTACTCATAAAACCAAGCTTATCGACCATCGGTTAACGGCCGGTTAGCCCCCATGCGTCTTCGCTGGAAGCCTCCACGACTTCCAGACCAGTTTCGGGGTCAATGTCGCCGGCTTTTAACTCGCCAGCTCCCCCGTCACCAGCGGGGTTTGCGTCACCAGGGTTAACGACCTCGGCGGCCTGCGCGTACGGCGCATTGCCCTGGTCGTCATCAGCGCCCTCAACACCGCCGGCGTCAGCAGACGAACCTTCAGGCGGGGCGTCACCGCGGATGAACGCCAGCGTGCTTGCAAGGTCGTCAGGTTTCACCAGCACATCACGAGCCTTGGACCCTTCGGATGGCCCCACGATTCCGCGGGATTCCATGAGGTCCATGAGGCGACCCGCCTTTGCGAACCCAACACGCAACTTGCGCTGCAACATGGAGGTCGAACCGAACTGCGTGGTGATGACGAGCTCAGCGGCCTGGAGCAGAACGTCCATGTCGTCGCCGATCTCTTCATCGATCTGCTTCTTAGGAGCAGTAGCCTGGACGTCTTCGCGGTAGTTAGGCGCGAGCTGGGTCTTGACGTGCTTGACCACTTCTTCGATTTCGGATTCGTTGACCCACGAACCCTGCACACGCATGGGCTTGGACTTACCCATGGGCAGGAACAGCGCGTCACCTTGGCCAATGAGCTTCTCGGCACCTGGCATGTCCAAAATCACGCGGGAGTCGGCCAGTGAGGAAGTCGCAAAGGCCAGACGCGAAGGCACGTTGGCCTTGATCAGACCGGTCACGACGTCCACGGATGGGCGCTGGGTCGCAAGCACCAGGTGAATTCCGGCGGCACGGGCAAGCTGCGTAATGCGCTGAATCGAGGCTTCCACGTCGCGTGGTGCGACCATCATGAGGTCAGCCAGCTCGTCCACCACAACCAGCAGGTACGGGTACGGTTGCAGCTTGCGTTCAGAGCCTGGCGGTGGAGTGAGGCGTCCTTCACGCACAGCCTGGTTGAACTCGCGTACGTGCTTGAACCCAAAGTGCGCGAGGTCGTCGTAGCGGGCGTCCATTTCACGCACCACCCATTCGAGGGCTTCAGCAGCCTTCTTCGGGTTGGTGATGATGGGTGTGATCAGGTGCGGAATGCCTTCGTAAATGGTCAATTCCACACGCTTGGGGTCAACCAGGATCATGCGCACTTCATCTGGCGTTGCACGCATCATGATGGACGTGATCATGGAGTTGACGAACGACGACTTACCGGAACCGGTTGCACCGGCCACCAGCAAGTGCGGCATCTTCGCAAGGTCCGCAACAACGAAGCCACCTTCAACGTCCTTACCAACGCCCACAATCATCGGCTTATCGGTTCCACGGGCCGCCTGCGAGCGCAGAACGTCACCCAGCGCCACGGTTTCGCGGTCGGCGTTGGGGATTTCAATACCGATGGCCTTCTTGCCTGGAATGGGCGACAGAATACGTACATCGGCGCTGGCAACCGCGTATGCGATGTTCTTCTCCAGCGCGGTGACCTTTTCGACCTTGGTACCAGGTTCTAGTTCAACTTCATACCTAGTCACGGTAGGGCCACGCGAGAAGCCAGTGACGGCAGCGTTGATCTTGAACTGCTCAAAGACTTCACGCAGAGCTTCGACCACGCGGTCGTTGACTTCCGAGCGTTCCTTTGGCGGTGGCCCGGCCGTGAGCAGGTCCGAGGCGGGCAAGGTGTACGTGACGTCACCTGCGAGTTCCAGCTGTTCAACGCGTTGAGGTAACTCTCCTGTAGCGACAGGTGCCGGAGTGTTGACAGTGGGCACCGTGTTTTCCGGGTCAGGTTTGCGATCAATTGCCCTGGTGGCGGCTTCTTCTTGCGACTTAACGTCTGTGGTTTCGCCGGGCAGTGTGGCGTCGAGACCTTGGTCGCGCTTGAGTTTCGCGGCTTCCCGCTCTGCCTTCGTGGGGCGACGCTGACCGGGCTTGTACTTCGGCTCGTCTACGTCTTGATCCACGTCGTAGATCTCGCTGTTGAGCACGCGGGTAGGTGCGTCTTCAGCGGCAGGCGGGGCGACCTCGGCGTCCTTGCCCGAGGTGTCATCAATGGTCGCCTTGTCATAGGCGCGGGTGGCGTCTTCGCCGTCGGTCTTCTTTGAACGGCGTTTGCGTCCCAGAGGTTTGAGGGTCGAGGTGCGCTGGTTGGTAGCGACGAGGTCGACGTTGGTGTCGTCGTCTTCTTCGGCGCCAGTGGTAGGTTCCGTGGGTCCGCCGGTGAGGCGGTTATAGAGACCTACGAGGCGTTCCGGGACCTTGACAACTGGTGTTGCGGTGATTACCAGCACGCTAAAGAGCGCAACGAGCACCAGGATTGGGACGGCCACGTACACGGTTGCGGCGGTGACGAGCGGGCTGGACACGATGTAGCCCAGCGCTCCCCCACCGTTTGCCATGGCTTCGCGTGAGTTGACGAAGCTAGGGTTGCCGGCGGCGATGTGCGCCAGGCCTGCGGCGGAAACCAAAAGCGCGATGGTTCCAACCAGGATGCGGTTGTTCTGGCGGGTTTCGTTGCCGCGCATAAAGAGGCGCACAGCGTAGAGAACGAATACGACAGGCAGGACCAGGGCCACTCGGCCAAAGGTCCCTTCGAATACTCCGCGCACCGCGTTGCCAAACACGCCTGGGATGTTCCACCACTCGAATGCCGCGACTACAACGGCAAGGCCAATGAGGAAGAAGCCTGTGCCGTCGCGGCGGGTCGGTGTTTCGGGGTCTTCGCTAAACGCTTTGCGCGCGCGGTCTCCGGCCATGCGTGACATGCCCATCCATGCTCCGGTTACGGGGTTGGTTTTCTGCTGTTCACCCGCGGGTTCAGTAGCCTGCGTGGGGGCTCCACGCTTCCGGCGTCCTGTACCAGTAGCGGGGGAAGTCGTACTGGTCGCCATGGTATTTACCTTAATTCTTTGCGTGGCAAAGTCCGGGATTTCGCGTTGCGTGGGCGCGTCTTTTATATGGGTGCGTGCGGCTGGAGCGGGGGCTCGCCGAGGTGGTTTCTTCGGCCCTGCCAGGCCCGAAGTTTAACGTTTCCTGAGTTTTGGTCATATTGTTACTCATTAGTTTACTTGCGCGTAAACCCGTGAGTAACATCATTCGTGTTGCTTAACAGTGACTCAAGAATCACTTAACGAACGATCCATACACCTTACGTAAAGGATTTCTCAATGAGCATTCGTCGCACTGCTTCAGCTGCTCTGGCCGGCACCGCGGTCTTTGCAGCCCTGTTCGGAGCCAGCCCTGCTTTCGCTGGTGGAACCCACGAAGAAACGTACCCGGAAACCCCCGCTCTTAACCCTGACCTGCCAATCGTGCACACCAAGCACGGATCAGACCACATTAAGGCCAACGTTCTTAACCCAAACCCAGTGTGTAACTCCGCAGAGGACTACCGCACGGTTGTGTACAAGGTGAAGGACTCATGGGCTCCGGTTGGAACAATTTCCACCAACAACAAGACCAAGTCATCCATTCCGCTGACCCAGTCAACGAGCCGTTCGCAGACCATTTCGCTGTCCGTTAACGGAAGCAAGTCAGAGTCCACCGACATCAACTTGGGTGGAAGCCAGAGCGCTGACAAGGGCAGCGTAAACGCGGGAATCGCAATGTCGCTTGCTAAGACCATCGGTGGCGAAGCTTCTTACTCCCTGTCGTGGGAAGTTGGACAGCAGATTGGTCCATACGACGTTCCTGCCGGCCACACCGGTGAAGCAACCTACGGTTTCCGCACCATCACCATGACCGGAACCCAGCAGTACTGCAAGCCAAACGGAACCTGGTCCAACCCAACCGTGTGGACTGCCTTTGCACCCATTAAGAACGAAGTTCGCGTGCGCATGTACGACAACCCTTCAGGCGCTGAAGGCGGCAAGGGCACTGGCAAGCCAGTTAACCGTGTCATCGAAACCAAAGAACCTTCAGTTCCAAAGGTCAACACCACCAAGCCTGCTAAGAAGGCTAAGCACGACCTCGAACCACGCCTGACCGTTGCAGCGGGTAAAGCTCCTGGCTATGCCGGACTTGTAGGTCTGCGTGTTAAGAACGTAGGTTCCGACACCTACTACCAGGAGTTCCCACAGACCTCGTTCCTGGTAAAGGTCAAGACTGACAAGGGACCAAAGGGAGTTGACCGCCTCATCACGCCTGGTCACTTCAACGGCGCATACACTCGCGACCTCGGCTTCGACAAGAAGACTTCAACTCGCACTTTCCAGGTAACCCTGTCGAACGCGATTGAACCAGGTGAAGAAACGTTGGTTGCGAACCTGAACTTTGGTGACGGTAAGACCAAGCTGGGTCGCATCTCGAACTACATTGAGGTCAGCCAGGTTGGCCGTCTCAAGGACGACACAACCGGCTACAACGACTACAAGAAGGACTCCCGCAAGGGCGTAACCTTCACCGACGGTGGCAAGAAGAACGCTGGAGTGTTCTAAGCAGCCTTCTCACTACCGTAGGCCTTAGCCTCACGTGCACGCGCGGAGAGACACAGTGTCTCTCCGCGCGTTTTTCGTTCCTCAGCTTCTTGACCTACATCAAGGTGTGGTCGCTTCGTTTCCGATGTACTGGTAACAGAACAAGGAAGAGGAGTGACGATGACTTCAAAAGCTAGAGCGAGGATTTCGCTAATTAGTGGTGCGCTCCTAGTGCTGGCACTTGTGGCATGGGGAATCGCACAATGGGTAGATGATCCCGCCCTATCTGCTGTGAGCGGTTGGGCATTTGCAACGGGAGCCATACCCATCGTTTCGTGGCGAAGCCTACAGATGGTGAGTCTGCTGGGTGCCGCTCTGACGGCCGGTTGGCCCATCGCTAAGACAGCTTTTCAAGCGCTTAGGTATAAAACGTTTTCGATCGACTTGCTTGTGACGATCGCCGTAACCGGCGCCCTAGTAATTGGGGAGTTCGTTGAAGCAGGCGTGGTGGCCTTTCTGTTCGTTTTCGGCTCGTGGATCGAAGCACGGTCGATGGAGCGCACGCGTCGTTCGGTGAGTGACCTTATCGATATGGCCCCACAAGAGGCGGATGTAATTCGTGATGGTGAAACCGTCACCGTGCCCGCGTCCGGCGTGAAGGTGGGAGAGCACGTTGTTGTGCGCACAGGTTCACGCGTGCCGGTCGACGGTACCGTGGTCGACGGGCGTGGGCACATCGACGAATCCACGATTACCGGTGAACCCGTTCCAGCTCTCAAAAACGACAGTGACTCGGTGTTTTCCGGCACGATTGTCGCTGACGGTTATCTGACTATTCGTGCTGAACACGTAGGTTCCGACACCGCGTTTTCTCGCATCATTGAACTGGTTGAGGACGCTCAGGACTCTAAATCGTCCACGCAAAGGTTTTTGGACCGTTTTTCCCGTTGGTACACCCCCACCATCATCGTGTTAGCGGTTGTTGCGTTCTTAGTGACGTTTGATGCGCACTTCGCGCTGACGTTCTTGGTGATTGCATGTCCCGGAGCCCTGGTAATTTCCACGCCCGTGTCAATGGTCGCGGGGATTGGTAACGGCGCTCGGCACGGCGTGTTACTAAAAGGCGGCGATGCAGTTGAAAGACTCGCTGCAGTGGACACGCTGGTGGTCGATAAGACGGGTACGCTCACCCATGGTCGTCCTACCGTGGTCGAGGTTGTAGGCATCGGTTCTGACGCACACGAGGTTTTGCGCCTGGCCGCTGCTGTCGAAACGGCTTCTGAGCACCCGTTGGGTACCGCTGTTGTAGAGGCCGCCGCCGAGGTGTCCCTCTCCCCTGTTTCTGATGTACGGGTTCACGCTGGCTCTGGAATCAGCGGAACTGTTGAGGGCACAGAGGTTGCCGTGGGTTCACGCAGATTGGTTAACGAGTATTGTGTAACGCTTGGCTCATGGGAGAAGAAGGCCCAGGAATTAGAAACGGCAGGCGCTACGGTGTTCTTTGTGATCGTGGCCGGTAAGTTGGCCGGGATGATCGCAGTGGCTGACACGATTCGTCCGGAAGCCAAGGCGCTTTCACAACTGCATGAATGGGGAATCCGTGACATCGTCATGCTCACCGGCGATAACCCCCGCACTGCTACTGCTGTTGCGCGCGAGCTGGGCATTGATCAGGTCAAGGCAGAACTTCTACCGGAGCACAAGGTTGATGCGGTTCAGGAACTCACCGCACAGGGCCGGAAAGTCGCAATGATCGGTGATGGCATTAACGACGCTCCTGCGATCGCGGCAGCACACGTTGGAATTGCAATGGGTACGGGCACCGATGTGTCAATTGACACTGCAGACGTGGTTCTTGCCGGTGGACGTTTTGATCAGCTCGTACACGCGCGACAACTTGTGCAAGCGACCGTGCGCAACGTGCGCCAAAACACGTTTATCGCTCTCGCTACCGTGGTTGCGCTTCTCGTTGGAGTTGTCGCAGGCGCTGTGTTCATGAGTGTGGGCATACTGGTACACGAAGCTTCGGTGTTAGTGGTGGTGCTCAACGCTGTACGACTAGTCCGATTTAAAGCAAAGATCCGCAAACTTGATGCAGATCAAGGCGAGAAATCCACTGTTGAACTTAACTGAAAGTAACAACACTGAAGGAGGAAACATGACTACAACAACATTCCGCACTGAACCGTTTACATGCCCATCGTGCGTCGCCAAGATCGAAACCGCGGTTGGCCGCGTCGACGGAGTTGAGAAGGTAGACGTGAAGTTCAATTCGAGTCGCGTCGTCGTCGACCACGAAGAAGCGCGGGCGTCAGCAGCATCAATCCGCAAAATCATCGACGACTTGGGGTATCCGGTAAAAAGCGTGAGCTAACGCCCAGTCGCCTATTTAGGAGTCCAGCAGCATTAAGCGGCTGGGCTCCTTTACTGTTATGCGCCGCCCGGACTGAGAAATAAGCCCTTTGTCCGCGAACGTACGTAACGTCCGCGACAGCGTTTCAGGCGTCGTACCCAAGAACGATGCCAGGTCCTTTTTCGCCATGGGAAGTTCAAAGGCAGCCCCTTTTGCCGCCTCGGCGAGCCCTGCCAAATACTCCCCTAAACGCGCCGAGACCGACCGCCCGGTGATCTGTGTGAGTTGGTCTTCGGAACGTGCCAAGCGAGTGGACACCTCGGCGATCATTTCCATACTCACCTTGGGGTGGGTCACCAGAATTTCGCGAAGGTCGGTAGCGGATAGTACACACACCTCGGAGTCAGTGAGTGCAACCGACATAACTTGCTCAGGTTGGCCGGTGAGCACGGCTAGCTCTCCCGTGAATTGGCCATGAGAAAGAACACGTAGGAGCTGTTCGGAGCCATTAGCAGTAATCCGCGACTGCCGGATTCGGCCACTGCGGACCACGCGAAGTGCCCCAGGGTCGCCCGGCATGGCAAGCGCTTCACCGGCCTGCAAATGGACGTGCTGGAGTCGCGACGCAATCGATTCCTGACCTTGGTGATCGAGGTTTTGAAAGATCGGAACTGACGCGACGCAGGTAGGGAGAGCCATAGATCCACTCTACGTTGA
>NZ_JASPDO010000025.1 GCF_030230605.1 Brevibacterium sp. UMB1308A | reverse complement strand
GCGCAATATAACGCGCAGTTTCGCTCGCTTTGCGACGTTTCAGCGCCGCTTCACGACCCTCGTATGTAACGAAAGGGTAACAACAGCGAATCCGCCGTGTTCCCCGTCGCGCTGGGCCAAAGCCCAACCGCAACCGCGTGAAACCGGGTCAATAACACACTTCTACGGTGCCAAACGCTAAGCGATCGTTAAGATTAGGAACGGTGCCCGAAGCCGGATCAACCCTTCGGCCGTAAAGCTACCCCTGCACCGAATTTATGAATCATCATATTTTTGCAACCGCGGCAAACGCGGCTCCAACGGATTTGGAAAACTTCCCCTCGATTGACGTCCTCGCTGAGTCGGCAGATGCGGCTGAAAAAGCCGGCATCGATCAGTTCCTCGACAAGGTATTTGCCCCATTTGCACAAGTCTTGTCAGACATTGTGTTCTTCGCGCTCCCGCTCCCCGGCGGTGCCGAACTCCCCTTGATCGTTGTGTGGCTGATGGCCGCGGCTATCTTCCTCACCGTGTACCTGCGCTTCCAGCCCATCACTGGACTGGCGCACTCGCTAAAAGTAATCCGCGGAAAGCTGACGCGTAAGACTGACCCGGGTGAGGTTTCATCTTTCCAGGCTTTGGCAACTGAGCTGTCTGGAACCGTGGGACTCGGAAATATCGCCGGTGTGGCTGTCGCTATTTCCGTCGGTGGACCGGGTGCAGCCCTGTGGATCATCTTGTTCGGTCTTCTCGCCATGAGTGTGAAGATGGCCGAAGCTACGCTTGGTGTGAAGTACCGCGTGGTTCGTGAAGACGGAACCACGGCCGGTGGCCCCATGTACTACCTGAAGGCCGGTCTTGAAGAGATTGGTCGCCCAAAACTGGGTAAGTTCCTTTCGGTGTTCTACGCAATTGCCGCGCTGATTGGTGTGTTCGGTGCAGGTAACCTGTTCCAGGCCAACCAGGGTGCCGCGATTCTGGTTGACGCCACCGGTGGTGAGTCCAGCTGGTTCGCTGACAAGCTGTGGCTCATTGGTGTGATCATGGCCGTTTTGGCTGGTCTTGTGATCATCGGCGGAATTAAGAAGATCGCTGACTACACCTCGGCTATTACTCCACTCATGGCGATTCTGTACATGATCGGAACCATCGCCGTGATCTTGGTGAACTTCACCAACATTCCTGATGCGATCGGCGTGATGTTCTCTGGTGCGTTTACCGGTGACGGTGTTGCTGGTGGTTTTGTTGGTGTGGCCATTATTGGTATCCAGCGTGCGCTGTTCTCGAACGCTGCTGGTGTTGGTTCCGCTGGTATGGCTCACTCGGCTGTGAAGACGTCGCGCCCAGCGACCGAAGGTTACACGGCTATGTGGGAGCCTTTGGTTGATTCGGTGATCGTGTGTACGCTGACCGCACTGGCCATCATCACCACCGGAATGTACAAGCAGGAGAATGACGGTTCGGACGCTGCCGGTGTTGAACTGACCTCGACCGCATTCGGTACGGTTGCAAGCTGGTTCCCAGTCTTGCTCACCATCTGTGTGGTTCTGTTCGCGTTCTCGACCGTGCTGTCGTACTCCTACTACGGCCAGAAGGCAACTGACTTCCTGACCGGTGGTAGCGAGGTTGCTCAGCGCGTATTCCAGGTTGTGTGGATTCTGGCGATCGTTGTTGGTGCTTCGATTGGTCTGGACAGCGTCGTGATGTTCTCCGACGCCATGTTCTTCCTAATGAGTGTGCCTAACCTGCTGGGTATCTACTTCCTGGCGAAGATCTTGCGTCAGGAGATTCTGCACCACAAGGTTCGTGCTGACACTGGCACCCTGCCGGAGATTCCTGAAGACCTTCAGGTTGGTCTGCGCGACCATGAGCCCACCAAGGCGCAGGTTTCCTCGGAGGCTAAGCGCATCGCCAAGAAGGAAGCGCGCGAGGACGCTGTGCGTGAGGCTTTCCATGAGAAGACTGAGGAGCGCGCCCGAGGTCGTCGCCTGCGGAAGCGCGGTCGCAAGGAGTAAGTGCGTGGCTGAGTTTTGATAACTCACCAATTCGCATGGCTGCGCGTGAGTAACCGCGTACAGCTAACCGCGTGGCCAAACGTCGCAAAGTGAGCGGTACGGCGCAATATAAAGCGCCGTACCGCTCACTTTGCGTGATTAGCCTGTCCAGCATTTCGGACAGTAACAGTGTGGCGCCCATCGCATTCACTGCGAAAACCGGAGACGATTGAACAAACTCCATATGGTTTTGCTCGGGTGCCTGGCTCGCGCTGCACCGCAAGCCGGCCAAACCAGGCCGTGCCAGCAAAACGTGGCCGTGCCAACCAACCTGGTTGCCACCTCGGCCCCCAAACCCACAACCAAGCACCCACGCGAGCAAACCAGAGACCAGCAGAAAGGTTCACCATGTCCTTTACACGTCACGACCCAACGCGTGTTATCCGCGCGCCTCGCGGTTCTGAAATCACTGCAAAGAACTGGCAGGCCGAAGCCGCTAAGCGCATGCTCATGAACAACCTGGACCCTGAGGTTGCAGAACGCCCTGAAGACCTGGTGGTTTACGGTGGCACCGGTCGCGCTGCCCGCAGCTGGGAAGCCTACGACCAGATCGTGTCCACTCTGGATGACCTGGAAGCTGATGAAACTCTGCTCATCCAGTCGGGTAAGCCTGTCGGTGTTCTCAAGACCCACGAATGGGCGCCTCGCGTGCTGATCGCTAACTCGAACCTGGTGGGCGACTGGGCTAACTGGGAGCACTTCCGCAAGCTCGAAGCTGAAGGTCTCATGATGTACGGCCAGATGACGGCCGGTTCGTGGATCTACATCGCAACCCAGGGAATCCTGCAGGGAACCTACGAAACCTTCGCCGCAATCGCACGTAAGCGTTTCGACGGCACCCTGGCTGGAACCCTGACCGTGACCGCTGGTTGTGGTGGTATGGGTGGTGCGCAGCCACTGGCTGTCACGCTCAACGGCGGTGCCTGCCTCATCATTGACGTTGAGAAGGAGCGCCTGGAACGCCGTAAGGGCAAGCGCTACTTGGACGAAGTTGTGACCGACCTGGACGAAGCGCTCAAGCTGGTCATTGACGCGAAGAAGGAACGCAAGCCACTGTCCGTGGGTCTCGTTGGCAACGCGGCTGAAATCCTGCCTGCCCTGCTGGACCGTCCCGAGGCGGCAGAAGTTGACATCGTCACTGACCAGACCTCGGCGCACGACCCACTGTCCTACCTGCCTGTTGGTGTGTCCGTGGATGACTGGCAGACTGAAGCAGATGACGACCCAGAGAAGTTCACTCTGCGTGCAGAAGAGTCCATGGCTAAGCACGTGCGCGCCATGGTCGAGTTCCAGGACCGCGGAGCTGAAGTGTTCGACTACGGTAACTCGATTCGTGACGAAGCCCGCAAGGCTGGCTACGACCGCGCATTTGAGTTCCCAGGCTTCGTCCCTGCCTACATCCGCCCACTGTTCTGTGAAGGTCTTGGACCATTCCGCTGGGTAGCCCTGTCTGGTGACCCTAAGGACATCGAAGTGACCGACAAGGCGCTGAAGGAACTGTTCCCGGAGAACGAATCCTTGCACCGCTGGTTGGACGCAGCTGCTGAGTACGTGGAGTTCGAAGGTCTGCCTGCGCGTATCTGCTGGTTGGGCTACCGCGAACGCGAAAAGGCTGGTCTGCTGTTTAACAAGCTGGTTGCTGAGGGCAAGGTTTCGGCACCTATCGTCATTGGCCGTGACCACCTCGACTCCGGTTCGGTGGCATCGCCTTACCGTGAAACCGAAGGCATGCTCGACGGCACCGACGCCGTGGCCGACTGGCCACTGCTCAACGCTCTGGTGAACACCTCGTCCGGTGCCAGCTGGGTGTCCCTGCACCACGGTGGTGGTGTGGGTATGGGTCGTTCGATCCACGCCGGTCAGGTGTCGGTTGCTGACGGAACTGAGCTGGCTGCACAGAAGCTTCAGCGCCTGCTCACCAACGACCCAGGTATGGGTGTTCTTCGCCACGTGGACGCTGGTTACGACCGCGCCGTTGAGGTTGCTGAAGAACGTGGCATCCGCGTCCCTGCAGTAGAAAAGTTGAACAAGCGAGCAGACTGAGGCATTCATGCTGATCATCACGAACATTTCGGAACTGGTCACCAACAACCCGGCCCCTAACGCAACCCCGGCTGATCCTCACAGCGACTTCCTGGGAGTCATCACTGACGCCACCCTGGTCGTTGAGGACGGCAAGGTTGCGTGGGCGGGTCCCACCTCGGGCTTGAAAGCGGGTCACCCGCAGGCCGCCGAGGCGGTTGCCACTCAGGCACGGCAGGCACCTTCCGCTCTCCAAGCGAAAGGGCAGGAAGGCGGCGAGGGCCACCGCGTGATCGACGCGGCTGGCCAGGCGGTCATCCCAGGGTTTGTGGACTCCCACAACCACACGGTGTTTGCTGGTGACCGTTCCGAAGAGTTCGCGGCACGCATGGCGGGGGAGTCGTACTCCGCCGGTGGTATCGCCACAACGGTGAAGGCCACGCGCGCTGCAAGTGATGATGAGCTGGAAGCGAATCTGGTACGACTCATGCGTCAGGCCCAGCACTCCGGTACCACCACGTTTGAGGTGAAGTCGGGGTATGGGCTGGACGTTGAGTCGGAACTCAAGGCACTTGAGTTGGCTGCGCGTCACACGGATGAAGTGACGCTCATGGCGGCTCACGTGGTGCCTGCCGAGTTCAAAGATGACCCGGACGCCTACGTGGACCTGGTCATCAACGAAATGATCCCCAAGGCTACAACACACGCCAAGTGGATCGACGTGTTCTGTGAAAAAGGCGCGTTCACAGAAGAGCAGACCGCCCGCATTTTGCAGGCCGGAATCGAGCACGGTTTGCGCCCGCGTTTGCACGCCAACCAGCTCACCGACGGCGGTGCCCTGCAGTTGGCGGCCAAGTACACGTGCGCATCTGCTGACCACGCGACTTTCGCCAGCGACGCAGACCTGGCAGCGGCAGCAGAATCCGGCACAGTGCTGACCCTGTTGCCCAGCATCGAGTTCTCCACCCGCCAGCCTTACCCTGACGCCCGCCGATACTTTGAGGCTGGCGTGACGGTTGCGATCGCCTCGGACTGCAACCCGGGAAGCGGATTCTCAAGCTCCATCCCGTTCTGCCTGGCAATCGCGGTGCGCGACATGCACTTCACGGTGGACCAGGCTCTGTGGGCGGCCACTGAAGGTGGAGCAAAAGCCCTGGAGCGTGAGGACGTGGGTCACTTGCGCACTGGCGCCCGCGCCGACTTCTCAATCCTGGACGCCCCCAGCTACCGCTACTTGGTGTACCGGCCGGGTGTGCAGCAGATTGGTGCGGTGTTCTGTGAAGGCGAATTGATCGCGTCGAATCCGCAACCGTACAGTGTTTCTGCATAGGTTTGCATGATGTAGTGCACCCCAACTTTCAGGAGTTTTGATGAACCCAATTGCGCTTGAACCTGAAGAACTGACGTTTGCCCAGGTGGTTGCTGTTGCGCGTGAGAACGCGCCGGTTGAGTTGCCTGAGCGAGTCCGTGAAGAGGTCGCAAAGACGCGCACCCACGTGGATGACCTGGCTCAGGCCCCTAAACCGGTTTACGGTGTGTCAACGGGCTTTGGTGCCCTTGCGCAGCGTCACATTCCGCACGATCTGCGCTCGCAGTTGCAGAAGTCGCTGATCCGTTCCCACGCCGCGGGTATGGGGGAACCGGTGGAGCCCGAGGTGGTTCGCGCCTTGATGCTTCTGCGCGCCCGCACGCTGGCGACCGGGCGTACCGGTGTGAAGGTCGAAACGCTGGAAGCATACGTGAACCTGCTTAACGCAGGTATCACCCCGTGGGTGTACGAGCACGGTTCGCTGGGTTGTTCAGGTGACTTAGCGCCGCTGTCCGCATGCGCGCTGGTGGTCATGGGCGAAGGCTATGTTCACGACCCTGAAGGTGGCTCTGAACCGGTTGAAGCGGGCCCTGTTCTTAAAGCAGCGGGTATCACGCCGGTTGAGCTGGAAGAAAAAGAGGGCCTGGCGCTCATTAACGGTACGGACGGCATGTTGGGAATGCTCATCATGGCGCTGTACGACTTGGAGAAGCTGCTCACCACCGCTGACCTCACAGCCGCGATGAGTGTTGAGGGTCAGAACGGTACTGACCAGGTGTTCCGCGACGAACTCCACCACCCGTTGCGCCCACACCCAGGTCAGTCGGCAAGTGCGCGCAACATGCTGGACGCCTTGCACGCTTCCCCAATTGTGAAGTCCCACTTTGATTCCACCCACTTGGTGCAGGACGCGTACTCGCTGCGCTGCTCACCCCAGGTGACCGGTGCTGCCCGTGACGCTGCAACGTTTGCCGCTCAGGTGGCTGCACGCGAAATCCGTGCGGCTGTCGACAACCCAGTGGTTTTGCCTAACGGGGAAGTGTCGTCTAACGGTAACTTCCACGGCGCCCCTATTGCCCACCAGCTGGACTTCTTGTCCATTGTGGTGGCCGATGTCGCCTCAATCGCCGAACGTCGCACTGACCGTTTCATGGACCCTGCGCGTAACCAGGGACTCAACTCGTTCTTGGCTGATGACCCAGGCGTGGACTCCGGGCTCATGATCGCCCACTACACGCAGGCTGCCATGGTGGCTGAAACCAAACGCTTGGCCGCACCGGCCTCGGTTGATTCGATTCCGTCCTCAGCGATGCAGGAAGACCACGTATCGATGGGGTGGGGAGCGGCCCGCAAACTGCGCACCGCGATTGAAAACCTCACCCGCGTGCTGGCCGTTGAACTGTATGCGGCAGCCCGTGCCATTGAGTTGCGTGAACCAGAACCGGGAGCTGTGACCGGTGCAGTGATCGCGGAACTCCGCAAAGACGTTCCAGGGCCTGGCACCGACCGTTTCATGTCACCAGAGCTGGCTACAACGTACGAATTTGTGCGTTCGGGCCGTGCCCTTGAAGTCGCAAGCGGGGTGCACCAGTTTGTGCATACGCTAACCGACACTGACGGAACTGTTCTAAACGGTTACGCACTGTAAATACTTAAGCGGCCCACTCCCACAGGGGTGGGCCGTCACCATATAACCAGCTACCTTATAGCCACTCACCTTTTAACCACACATACATCCGCTTGATGCGCTGATGATTCGGAGGATCCATGTCAGACGTAGTTTCTCTTCTCAACGACATTCGCGATGTGGGGCGCGATCCTCGTGGCCCCGGATACATGCGACCCGGATTCAGTTCCACCGAACTCAACCTGCGCGAATGGTTCGTGGGTGAAGCGCAGGCACGTAGCTTGGACATCGAAATCGACCGCAACGGGATCACGTGGGCGTGGGTGACCGCTCCGGGCGACAATGCTGTGGTGACCGGTTCGCACCTGGACTCTGTTCCAGGTGGAGGTGAGTTTGACGGGCCGCTGGGGGTCGCCTCGGCGTTGGCAGCCGTTGACCAGCTCAAGGCGGACGGCCGGCTGGAACAGCTTAACCGCCCACTGGCGTTGGCGGTGTTCCCGGAAGAGGAGGGGTCCCGGTTTGGGGTCGCGTGTCTGGGGTCTCGGTTGATCACTGGCGTGATCGAACCGGACCGTGCGCTGGGGCTCAAGGATGGTGAGGGGAAGACCTTCGCCGAGGTGGCTTCCGAGGTGGGTCTGAACCCGGACTTGGTGGGGCAGGACAAGGAGAGACTGTCGCGAGTTGGTTCGTTCCTTGAGCTTCACGTGGAGCAGGGTGTGGGTCTCATTGATATTGGGCAGCCGGTGGCTATTGGGTCCTCGATTGTGGGACACGGCCGGTGGCGGTTCACGTTTGCAGGCCAGGGTAACCACGCGGGTACCACGCCCATGACCAAGCGTGCTGACCCGGTTGTTGCTGGTTCGCAGGTGATCGGTGCGATTCCAGCTGTGGTGGCTGGTGTGGACGGCAAGGCTGTTGCGACGGTGGGCCGGACCATCTTGCACCCGGGCGGTACCAATGTGATCGCGTCGAGCATGGATTTCTGGCTGGACATTCGCCACCCGGATGACGGGGTTGTGGGCGCAGTGTTGCGCGCAATCACGCAGCGGGCGCAGGAAATCGGGCACGACTTGGGTGTCGAGGTGACGGTGAGCCAGGAGTCGTATTCGGCCACGACGCACTTCAATAGCGCGTTTAACCAGCGTCTGCAGGGAGTGCTGCCGGATGCGCCGATTCTGGATTCGGGCGCGGGTCACGACGCGGGGATCTTGGCAGGGTTTGTGCCGTCTGCCATGCTGTTTGTGCGTAACCCAACGGGTGTTTCGCACGCGCCAGAAGAAGCGTGTGAAGAAGACGACCAACGTGCTGGTGTGAAGGCGCTGGCTGATGCGCTGGCGATGGAAGCAGGAGTACAGGCGTGAAAACTCTGTGGTTTGAAAACCTGTATGTAGACGGTCAGGTGCTCAACAGTGTGGCCGTGCTGGTCGCCGATGACGGATCGGTGGCAGAGATGCGTGCTGGAGTGAACGCGCCACCGGAGGCTACGACCTACAGCGGTCTGGCGTTGCCGGGTGCCAATAACGCGCACTCGCACGCGTTTCACCGGCTGTTGCGCGGACGCACCCATGCTGACGGCGGGACCTTTTGGACGTGGCGCACAGTCATGTACCGGGCAGCCGAACAGCTCACGCCTGAAAACTACTATCTGCTGGCACGCGCGGTGTATGCGGAAATGCTTACGGCGGGCTACACCTCGGTGGCGGAATTCCACTACGTCCACCACCAGGTAGGCGGCAAGCCGTACGGCAGCCACGACATGGAACTGGCACTGGCACGCGCAGCCCGTGACGTGGGGATTCGCCTGGTGCTACTGGACACGTGTTATCTGACCGGTGGCATTGGGCAGGAGCTCAATGAACAACAGGCGCGGTTTAGTGACGGTTCGATCGACGGCTATGTGGAGCGTCACGGGGGTCTGGCGACCGCGCTGGCAGATGACCTGGGTGGGGCTTTTGGCGGGTATTCGACGGTTGGGTACTCCGGCTCAGAGGACCCGCTGGTGACGCTGGGTTCAGCGATTCACTCCGTGCGTGGTGTGGCTAAGCCGGATCTACCCGCGTTTGCTGGGTTGGACGGGCCGTTGCACGTTCACTTGTCTGAACAGCCGGCAGAAAACGAAGCATGCCTGGAGCACTACGGCGTGACTCCGACCCGTTTGCTGGCCGATGCCGGTGTTGTGACTGACCGGTTGTCAGCGGTGCACGCCACCCACTTAACGGATGAGGACATCAGGTTGTTGGGTGACGCGCGTTCTGCCGTAGTCATGTGTCCAACGACCGAGGCGGATCTGGCAGATGGTATTGGACCGGCTTCCGCGTTGGCTCAGGCAGGTGCGGTGATTTCCTTGGGTTCGGATCAGCATGTGGTACTTGACCCGCTGTTGGAACTTAGAGCGCTGGAAGCTGGCGAACGTCTGGGTAGTGGTGAGCGTGGGCGCTTTAGTCCTGATGAACTGATTGCTGCACTGACTTCTGGCGGTGCGTATTCAATGCACATTCGCCCGGGTGTAGGTGCTGATGATGCTCAGGTGGCGGACTTTGTTGTGGTGGACACGGAGTCGGTGCGCACAGCTGGTTCTGTTGGCGAACAGGTGGTGTTGGCTGCGACTGCTGCGGATGCGACTCACGTGATCGTGGGTGGGCGCGAGGTGGCGGCTCATGGTGAGCATGCGCAACTGGGTGATGTGGCGCAGTTGTATGGTGCTGCGTTGCGTGAGTTTGAGTTGGACTGATGTCTCAGGTTCCTGCGCTCAGGCGTGCCGTGGCGATTCTGCGTCATTTGGCGGCGTCGAATCGCCCTATTAGTGCGGGTGCAATTGCGCGGTCTGGGAATGTGCCCAGGTCTTCGGCGTATGAGATTTTGAATGTGTTGGAAGAGCTGGGCCTGGTCACCAAGGTTGATGCGGGCTACTTGCTTGGACCCGGGGTCGCGGAGTTGGGGAGCGCGTATTTGCGGATCAACCCGTTGCAGCGGGTGGCGCAAAAAGACGTGCGGGCACTGGCTGAGCGCGCGCGTGGAGTTGCGCAACTGGCTGTGATCCGCGGGTGGGAAACCGTGTATGTGCTCAAAGAGCAGTCGGTTCATTCGATGGCGGTGATCACGGCGGCCGGTGTGCATATGCCGGCATACTTGACTGCGACGGGCAGGGCCATCATGGCGACGATGGAGAAGCGGGATGTGTTGGCGGCGTTGTCGCGTGAGGTCGCGTTTGTGAACCGGACAGGAAAAGGGCCCAGGTCGGTTCATGATCTGATGGGCCAGCTGACTCGTGTGCGTACACAGGGGTACGCGATTGAAACCGGTGAGATCACGCCAGGAGTGTGGACGGTAGCGGCGCCTGTGTATGACGCGGCGGGACGGGCCGTGGCAGCCGTGGGATTGACACTACCGGACAGTGACTATTCACAGGACCAGGTCAGTGAGGTAGTTGCGATGTGTACCCGTGCGGCAGCCAACGTCACGCAGCTCATTGGCGGGGGTTTGAAGGCATAAAACTGGGAGCTTTTGGCCGTTTGTTACCAGTGAGGAAACTTTTGGTCATTTTGTTCACATGACGGACGTCAGCTGAGGGTGCTGTGGCGAAGTCAGTCTGTTATCCGAATGTTACCCGTCTGACCTGCAAGTTTACTGGCCGGTAAGAGAGTGAAGGTTGACGAGAACACCGGTGAAATCACCGTTCCGATCCCTGAGGATGCTAAGCCTGGTGATACCATCACCTTGCAAAACATCGGTGACAAGCTCCCAGACGGTACTACCCTTGAAATCAAGAGCAAGGGCCTGCCAAACGGTTGTGGTGTACAGATCGACAAGACTGGCACCATCAAGGTGACTGCCCCAAGCTGGGAAAAGCCAGGCGACAAGGTCACGATCCCAGTCCACATCACCTACCCAGACGGCTCCACTGAAGTTGTTGACTTCACCATCACCGTCGTAGGCGACAACGACAAGGGCGGAAGCAACGACAAGGGTGCCCCGCTGCCACGCATCGGTGTAGAAGTTGGAGCAGCACTTGCTGCAGCAACCGCACTGATCGCAGGTGGTATCGCACTGATCGCACTCTCACGCCGTCGCAACAACTAAAAACCCACGGCATAAGCCGTAAAACCTAAAACCTTAGGGCGTCCCTCACACGAGGGGCGCCCTAAGCGCTACCCGCCCCATAAACTAAACACCATGGTTGCCACACACGACCCATACGACGAACCATTCTTCCGGGAATGGAACACCCACCCACACCTCACCCGGTCTCGTGCCAGAACAACCCAACTCCAACACGCACTCGGCCTCACCCGCACCCTCCCCATCCCAGCCATTCTCATCGTTGGGTCGAAAGGCAAAGGAACAGCAACAGCGGCAGCCACCTCGGCGCTGGCAAAAAACTCCACCGTAGGCACCATCACCAGTCCACCACTACGGCACAACCGCGAACGCATCCGCATCAACGGCCGCGCAATCAGCCACACCGAATACGCCCGGCTCTCCGAAATCGCGCACGACGCAATCCAGACCCTGCCACCCGTCACCGACGGGTACCTGCCACCATCGGGCATCTACACACAAACCGGCATTGCATACCTACTCCAACAAGGCGTCGACTACCTGGTGATAGAAGAAGGACTGGGCGGACTCAGCGACGACGTCTCGCTGTTTGACTACCCCACTGTTGGCATCACCCAAATCTTCATGGAACACGGCGACATCCTGGGCAACTCCATCAGCGCGATTACCAACGACCTGCTGGGAACCATCACACCGGCAACCGCCAACATCGTCACCCACTACAACCAGCCACAAGAAGTGTGGGACTACCTGGCGGGACGCGAACTACCAGAGCCAGAGCTCGTGCAAGCCTCAACGATGACCGCGACCAACCTAGATATCGGGGCGCGGGCCGCCGCCACGCTCACCGGGCGATACGTGCCGATCGGTGAACAGGAACTGATACTTCCCGCCCGCGCATCAACACACACGCCATCGCATTCTGACGCACTGTGGATGGTGGACGCCGGCATCAACCCCGAAGGCATTCAACACGCGCTCACCCGGGCAACAGAAGAGCTGGGCCACTTCTACGTGCTCGCAGGACTCCCAGACGTTAAAGACGTAGACGCGTGCCTGGCAGTGCTTGAACCATTCCCCGTCACATTTGTTGGTGCGGGCCGCGACTACCTGGACTACACCCACCTGGCTGCACACGGGCCCGTGCTCACGGTTGAAGACGCCTGCGAACAAGCCCTTGAGTCAGGGAAAAACATCCTAGCAGTAGGCACCATGTCCTTCGCCGGGGCAGTCCTTGAGTTCCTCGACGCCCCCACCCACTTCTGGTGGTAGAAAATCCGGGCCAACGTTCGCAACAGTAAAAACAGCTGGACCGCTCAAAGTCACCTAGCGATGTGGCTCAATGTCTAGCAGTCGATAGAGGTGTGTCCTCGCCGGGCTACCAGTGTTTACTAAGTTGAAAGGCGATAAGCAGGATGGTGCTCGTCTGCAGTACACAACGGTATGACGGTCGTTTCTGGCAAGCTGTTGAACATTTATCTTTAAATTCTTAAAAATTCGTGTAAAGTTTTGACCGTCGAGTAACTACTGTCACCGGTTACTGTCTGATTGGGTTCTATTCAGAGGAAACAGAATGAGTGTTAAACATTCCAGAAGTTGGCCGTTCACTTTGTACGGCACAATTGCATTAGTTCTCTGCCTTTTGGCTATGGGACTGCCAGCGGTCAGCAACCCGGCGTCGGCAAACGCGGCGCCTACTTCCAGCACAGCCGTTTGTGCCCCAGATACATCGTTTGGTGTTCTGGAGAGCGGGCAGTTGCGGAAAATCAATACGGGTGAAAATCCAGGTTCAGAGAATTACGGTGACGTCGATCTAAGAAACGCTTATCCGCTCACCTCTGACTACCTGGGCTACGACGCTGGATTCGTGCGAAAAGACCAGGTCAACGGTCTTGGCTTGGCGCCGGACGGCGACGCGTTCTATACGTTCCGTGGCTGGTCCAAGGGTTACTACGACCAGAACGGCTATTGGAACAACGGGGTTCGCAACAACTTCGAACTCTATAAATATGACGAGAACGGCAGAAACCCACAGCGCATCAAACTGACTGAAGACGGTAACAATTACTACGACTTCTACAGCGTCGAAACCAGTGCGCAGAACATGGACCTCATCGCAGGTGCAGTCAACCCTGCTGACGGGCGCTACTACTTCGGCGGTTTCCACCAAGCGCAGAATTCCGCTGGTGGCTACAACCTGTACTTCAACCTGAGGTCGATCGACCCCACGGACGGTCGCTTCCGCCACATTGCACAAATCCCCGTAGAGTCGCAGAACGGTCCGTACAGTCATGATAACGCAAACGGCGACATCGTCTTTGACGCGTCCGGCAACTTCCACTTGCTGTCGGCTAAGCAGCCGTCCAATGGCTCATCGCAGGTCAAGATTCTGACTCTGTCGGCTGACAAGCTCCCGGCTGACAACGAAGGGCCGCTTCAGCAGGTTTACGCTTCGTCAACAGCTACTCGAGAGATCTCAGCGGATGATGGCATTGCCAACAGCCTTGCTGTTGATGCCGACGGCACGCTGATTCTTGCTACAACTAAATCGGCGTTTAAGTACGATCCGACGTCGTTCACACTCGAGCGATCGGCCCAGAACATTAACGGTGGCGGGCAACTAATCAATACGGACCTTGCCTCCTGTCACTTCCCTCCGACCCTGGAGGTCAAGAAGAACGTAGTCGACCGACTCGATGAAAAAGACCAGTTCAAACTTACCGCTGATGACCAAACAGACACTGGAATCTTTGCGTCTGCGGAAACCAGTGGAAGTAAGAGCGGAGTGCAGTCTGAGCAGATCGGTCCTGCGATTGTCCGCTCCGGCCAGGAATACGTCATCCAGGAGCAGATGGCTGAAGGCTCCGGGTCAAAACTGGATGACTATTCAACGTCTGTTGAATGTGAAGCCAACTATCAGGGCCAGCCCAGCGAAAAGCTCGAACTGACCGAGAAGGGCGGCCAGAAATACGGTGTGACGATCCCTAAGACCGCGGATCGTGGCCCGGCAAATGTGGTCTGCACCTACACAAACGAACCGAATAAGCCTGCTTTCAAGGTGAAGAAGGATTCGGCTGAGGCTGGTGCTACGGCTGAGAACGGTGAGTGGACTTCTGCTTACACGGTGACTGTCACGAATGATGGTGAGGTTGCTGGTACGTCGAAGGCTGTTACTGACACCCCGAGCGTTCCTGCTGGTTTCACTGTTACCGGTGCCACTGTTGATGGCGAAGCTGTTGAGATCACTGACGGCACCTTTACGGTGACTGATGGTGTGAAGCTTGCTGCTGGTAAGGACAAGGTCTTTGAGGTTGTTCTTTCTGGTACCTATGAGGCTGGTAAGGCTGACTGGGTAGCTGTTGGCGAATGTGAAGTCGACGGTGAGGGCAACCCTGCGAAGGGTCTGTTCAACAAGGTGGCCATGGAAGAGGATTCTGATGGTCCTGAGAACAATGATGCTTGTAACCCGGTTGACACGCCGGAGCCAACTCCGACACCGGAACCGACTCCGTCTGAGACGCCGGAACCGACTCCGTCTGAGACGCCGGAACCGACTCCGTCTGAGACGCCGGAACCGACACCGTCTGAGACACCGGAACCGACTCCGTCTGAGACACCGGAACCGACACCGTCTGAGACACCGGAACCGACACCGTCTGAGACACCGGAACCGACACCGTCTGAGACACCGACGGTCCCAGACGCGCCAGAGCCTCCGGTGAAGAGGCCACTGCCGCGCACCGGTGTAGAAGTCGGAGCAGCACTTGCTGTCGCGATTGCACTGATCGCAGGCGGTATCGGACTCATCTCGCGCTCACGCCGTCGTAACAACTAAAAATAAATGGCGTAAGCCGTAGATAGCTAGGAACCTTAGGGCGTCCCTTAGATAAGGGGCGCCCTAAGTGTTTCCCGCTCCGAATTAACCGAACACATTGTGCTGCCATACACGCACTCACCCGTGCAACAGAAGAGCTGGGCCACTTCCACGTGCTCGCAGGACTCCCAGACGTTAAAGACGTAGACGCGTGCCTGGCAGTGCTGGAACCATTCCCCGTCACATTTGTTGGTGCAGGACGTGACTACCTGGACTACACCCACCTGGCTGCACACGGGCCCGTGCTCACGGTTGAAGACGCCTGCGAACAAGCCCTTGAGTCAGGGAAAAACATTCTGGCCGTTGGAACCATGTCGTTTGCCGGGGCAGTCCTTGAGTTCCTCGACGCCCCCACCCACTTCTGGTGGTAGGGGATCCGGGCGCAACGGCCTGTTTTTGACGCTGCGTGACACACTGTTGCACGCATGTGACACCAGAAGACGCGGTGTGACAACACCACCCGCGCATGCACCGCACTGAACCTAGCGTGGGCTCCACAGTCACTCATCTCAGACCAAGGAGCACGCTATGTCACTGTCCAGCCTCCCAATCCTCGACCTCTCCCAGGCCGACGACCCCCAACACGCAGACGACTTCCGCCGCCAACTCCGCGACGTCACCCACACAGTAGGGTTCTTCTACCTCACCGGGCACGGCATCCCCGCCTCGGACTTCACTGATCTCCTGGAGACCGCCCAGCGGTTCTTCGCCCTGCCAGAAGAAGACAAACTCAGCATCGAAAACACCAACTCGCCCCACTTCCGCGGCTACACCCGCGTGGGCGGGGAACGCACGCTGGGTAACGTGGACTGGCGCGAACAGATCGACATCGGCCCACACCGTGAACCTGTAACGGAGCCCCTGCACACCTACGACCGTCTCACCGGCCCCAACCTGTATCCGGTGGCCTTGCCAGAGCTCAAAACCGTCACTGACTCCTGGCACAAAAAACTCACCGCCGTAGGCGAACGCTTGTTGTCCGAATGGGCTCTGAGCTTGGGCCAGCCGGCAGACGTTTTCGCCCCTGCCTTTGCCCACGACCCAGAGTCGTTCATCAAGATCATCCGCTACCCGGCACCTACCGTGACGCCAGCTGAACAGACCGCCGAGGCGGCAGGAGCCAACGCTTCCAAAGAAGGAGCCGCTGAGGAAAGCGCGATCACGCAAGGTGTGGGTGCGCACCGCGACGGCGGTGTACTGACCTTGCTGTACCCTCAACCGGGCACTACTGGTTTGCAGGTGAACTACCAAGATGAGTGGATCGACGTTGAACCGATCGAAAACACGTTCGTGGTCAACATTGGCAAACTCCTCGAAGTGGCCACCGGTGGGTACTTGCGTGCGACCGTGCACCGGGTGCTTCCCACGGCTCCTGGCCAAGACCGGATCTCTGTTCCGTTCTTCTACAACCCCTCCCTGCGCGCCAGCCTGCCAGAACTCACACTTCCTGACGAGCTCGCGACCCAGGCACGAGGTGTGAGCGCTGACGAACGTGACGCGCTCTACGCCGTTTACGGCGAAAACGCGCTGGAATCCCGGCTTCGTTCCCACCCGAACGTCGCAGCGATCCACCACGCCGACCTCCTCGAAACTACCGCAGGTACTAAAGCGAGCTGAGCCCCCGTGACCACTCTCTCTGCATCAGCACCCCTCGATACCCACACCTCGGGACCGGTCACTGACGCGAGCGGAAGACGGACAGACGGCACGCTGGCCGGCACCTGGGAAACCGGAACCTCTGAGCGGGAGCCCGGCCAGCAACCGGAATCACGTCTGGCCTTATCCTTCGAGGTCATGCCACCCAGGAGCGCGGAACAACAGGAACGGTCAGGAGAGCTCTTGGACCTCCTGGCGTCCTATGACCCCGACTATGTGGCGGTCACCTCGGCGGTGCGTACCGGCTGGTCAGCGGGAACAGCTGCGTTTATTTCGCAACTGTCAGCCACCACGCGCTTGCGTCCACTGGCCCACTTGGCATGCACCGCAGCGCCGCGCGACGAACTGGTCACCTGGATCGAACGCTACATTGACTCCGGTGTGCGCGGGTTCCTGGCAATCCGCGGCGACTTGGCACCAGGTGCCACCGCGCCTCCCGCCGGGCACCTGGCCCACGCCGACGCACTGGTCACGCTGTTGCGCTCAGTCGAACGCAACCAAGTGGCCCGCCTGTGCGCAGGTCGGTTTGCCATAGGGGTCGCCGCGTACCCCAGCGGGCACCCCGAATCCAAACGGCCAGAAGAAGACATCGACGTGTTGGCCGCCAAACAACGCAACGGCGCCGACTTTGCCATCACCCAACTGTTCTTCAACCCCGCCCAGATCACCACAATGTCCCGCCGTGCTGACTTGGCCGGCGTCACATTGCCGATCATCCCCGGCATCATGCCCATCACGGGAAGCGCCCGGCTCAAACGCATGTGCCACCTGTCAGGCCTCACCCCACCGGCGTACATCGCGCAGGCTTTGGCTGCGGCGGGTAGCCCGGCTGAAGAGTACGAAATCGGGTTAAACCTGACAGCTGACTTCGTCGAAGCGTTAGTCGCAGTGGGGGTCCCTGGCCTCCACTTCTACACCTTTAACGACCCAACAACCATCACCGAACTACTGTCACGCCTGAGCCCTCAGACTCGCGCCAGGCTGACCAACAACCGAAAGGACACGCCATGACCACCCCTACTCGGACCCCGTTCCCCAATGCAACAGTGACCGGACTGCCACGAATTGGCCCACGTCGTGAACTCAAGCGCGCGCTCGAAGCGCTGTGGGCTGGCACGATTGACGAGTCCGAATACGCAGAAGCAGCACACAGCCTGCGCCTGTCCTCCTATGACCGGCAGCGTGACCTGGGACTTGTGGCTGACTACGCGATCCCCGGCGACTTCTCCGCGTACGATCAAGTTTTGGACGCGGCACTGACCGCTGGGCTCGTGGGGGAGGACCCCACCGGCACAGACCTGCGGGAGTACTTTGCGCTGGCCCGCGGCACGGCTGACCGGGCGCCGTTGGAAATGACCAAGTGGTTCGACACGAACTACCACTACCTAGTGCCCGAGGTCGCCGACGACCGCACGTTCACCGCCCGCCCCCAGCGGATCCTGGAACTCGTTGACGAAGCCCGTCAGGCAGGGCACACGATCCGCCCCGTCTTGTTGGGGCCAGTGACCTTGTTGGCCCTGTCGAAACCGGCTGAGGGTGCTACCCGTCAGCCACTTGACCGGCTCGATGAACTGGTCGACACCTACGCTGAACTGCTCACCGCCCTGCACACCGCTGGGGTGGAATGGGTGCAGATCGACGAACCCATCCTTGTGACCGACCTCGACGAGATTTCAGACGAGGAACTGGCACAGCGCGCAGGCCAGGCGCACGCACGGCTGTTGGCTACCGCGGACCGCCCGCAAGTTCTGATTACCACACCTTACGGTTCCTTGCGCGCAGGACTGGATGCCCTGTTAGGGGCTGGGCCCGAGGCGCTCGGCGTTGACCTTTCCGCCGCCACCCGCACCATTGACCCAGACTGGCTGGACCGGTTGAAGGCAGCGGACTTTGGGGACACTCGTCTGGTCGCCGGTGTGATTGACGGGCGCAACATTTGGGCCGCCGACCTTGAAGCTGAGCTCGCCGTGCTGACGTCCTTGCAGGGTGGCGGCCGCGATGTTTCCGTCTCCACTTCGACTTCGTTGTTGCACGTCCCGTACACGGTGAGCGCTGAAAAGCGACTCCCCGTGGACGTGGCCGGCTGGTTGTCATTCGCAGAAGAAAAAGTCACGGAAGTTGAGGCGCTCGCCGCGGCTTTGGATGCCCATGGTGAGGGTGCTGCGGACCCTGTGAATGCGCGTGAGGCTGCTTTCAGCCGCTCAGCCCGTGCGGTGCGCACGCGCGCAGAATCAGATCGTGTGGTTGATGAGCATGTGCGGGCGCGGGTGGCTGCGATTGGTGAGCGTCGCACTCGCGTTGGCAGTGTTGAGGAGCGCCGCCGGGCCCAGGAGTCTCTTGGCCTGCCGTTGTTGCCCACCACAACGATTGGGTCGTTCCCGCAAACGCCCGAGGTGCGCCAAGCTCGCGCTGCCCTGCGTGGCGGCCGTATTTCGGAGGACGAATACACGGAGACCATGCGTGCTGAGATCGCTCAGGTTGTGAAGTTGCAGGAAGAGCTTGGGTTCGACGTGATTGTTCACGGTGAACCGGAGCGCAACGATATGGTGCAGTACTTCGCTGAGCACCTGGCTGGTTTCGCTGTGACTGATCATGGTTGGGTGCAGTCCTATGGAAGCCGCTGTACCCGTCCACCGATCCTGTTTGGTGACGTCCACCGGCCAGAACCGATCACGGTGCCCTGGTCGACGTATGCTGCGAGCCTGACTGATAAGCCGGTCAAGGGGATGTTGACCGGGCCGGTGACCATCTTGTCGTGGTCGTTCGTCCGCGATGACGTGCCGCTGTCAACGGTGGCTGAGCAGATCGGGTTGGCGTTGTCTGATGAGGTCGCTGAACTGGAATCGGCTGGAGTGCGGATCATTCAGATTGATGAACCGGCGCTGCGTGAGTTGCTGCCGTTGCGTGCCGATAACCGCGCGGACTACATTGCGTGGGCAGTGGATGCGTTCCGTTTGTCGAGCATCAGTGTAGACCCAGGCACGCAGATCCACACGCACTTGTGCTACTCGGAGTTCGGCCAGGTGATCGCTGCGATTGACGCCCTGGACGCGGATGTCACAAGTATTGAAGCTGCCCGGTCACGCATGGAGCTGCTGGCCAGCTTGGACCCGGAGGAGTTCGACCGGAGCGTGGGGCCGGGTGTCTATGACATACACTCGCCACGTGTGCCCACGGTGGACGAACTCACTGGTCTGCTCGAGGCTGCGATCACGCACGTGCCACGTGAGAGCCTGTGGGTGAACCCGGATTGCGGTCTCAAGACTCGTAAGTATGAAGAAGTGCGCCCGGCGTTAGCGAACCTGGTTGAAGCTCGCGATGCGGTGCGCGCCAAACTTACGGTGTGACGTTAGCGGTTGATCTCGGGCGGGGTGTCGTCGTTTCCCGTGTCTTCTACGGTGCCCTCGATGACGTCACCTCGGCCGTCATTGCTGGGGTTCGAGTATGCGCGTTCACGGTCTGCCAAGGCTTGAGCGCTCTTGCCGAACTTGAAGCCCAACGCCAAGCACGCAGCACCAACAAGCAACAGGACCACGGCCACCAAGGTCAGCAACGCAAGCGTGCTTTCACGTGGGAACACCATGATCAGGACCGAACCCACGAACGCCAGCACACCACAGACCACAAATGCGATCCACGAACGGTTCCCGGTGGGTTTGATGACCAAACCAGTCGTGAGCAGTCCCATACCAATGAGGAACACAGCCAGGGACACGATCACCAGGATGATCGATGCGAAAACACCGGGCAACATCGCGATGATGATTCCCAAGATGATCTGGATGATCCCTTTACCCATGGAGAGTTGGGCGCCTGGCACGCGTCGTGCACGCAACCACAAGAAGAGCGAAAAGAGACCGTCAGCGATCAACCAACCGGCAAAGATGTACGCCACTACGACAAACGATTGGCCCGGCCACACCATGATGGCCAGCCCGGCGAGCAGGGCGAAAATACCTTGCGCTAAGAAAAAGTTACGAGCCTGGCGATAGATCAGCGAGAACATTCCACTCCTTTAAGCGTGTACTTGTATAGCGCGTCACAGCCCCTAATTATTCCGAGGTTTTCCGCAACGCCAACAGCTCGCGTCCCACCGAATACGCCTCCACCGCGGCGGGTAAGCGCCCCGGTTTGCCTGATAAAAACACGTGCGTGAGCCGGCCGGTGGGAGATGTGGAAGCTTGCGGAGTAGCGGAAACTTGGGGTGACAGTGGGGCTTGGGGCGACTGCGGAGCTGGGACGACCTCGGCGGGGTCCTCAGAAACCACCTGCGCGGCAAGCCTGCGCGCCAACTGGCGTGCAACCGCCTGGGGCGAATCAAACAGGGCGACAGGCCGGTCGAACGCGGCCTCAATGCGGTCCGCGACCAGCCCGTAGTGCGTACATCCCAGCACAATGGACTGGGCCTCCCGAGGTGTCGCAGTGACGGCGGCGGAAAGGGCGATGTCGATGGTTTCCGGGTCGGCGGAGTCGATGGCCTGGGCCAGTCCGGCGCACGCGACCGGGTACACGTTAATGTCGCCCGCGTACATGCTGATGAGCGAACGCTGATACGCGCTTCCCGTGGTCGCTGTTGTGGCCCACACCGCGAACGGGGCGCCGGTGGCTGCCGCGGGTTTCACCGCTGGGACTGTGCCGATCACCGGGACGTGGGGTTCGAACTCTTCACGCACCGCCGACAGCGCGTGCACACTGGCCGTATTGCACGCGATCACCAGGGCGCGGGCTCCCGCGTCCACCAGCGTGCGGGCAGAAAACAAGGCGCGTTGCTCAATCTGTGCCGAGGTGAGAGCGCCGTACGGGGCAAATTCGGGGTCCATGGCAAGGGCAAGGTTGGCATGGGGGAGTTCGTGGTGCACGGCCACCGCGAACGGCACCAAGCCCAGGCCAGAGTCAAGAAGGCCCACAGTGGGGGAGACTCCCGCGAGGGTCTGGCAGACGGTGGGCGCGTTAATCATTGGAGCCCTGAGCAGTAGGTGTGTCTGGATCCGGCCCCGCGTGCGGAGTGTGTTCCGGGCTGAACGTGGGTTGAGACGTGTCAGACTCGCGTTCAGCGTCGGAGTCGCTGTCTGCGTCATGCGCCGGGGCAACCACGAAGTCACTGGTGTTCATGGGCTCCGAACCGCTGGGGCGCGGGTACGAAAAGTCTTCAATCGACGTGACCTGTTCTTCGGTTAAGCCGTACTTAAACTCCGGTGCAATTAGCAGCATCCGGTTGCGATACGTCTTCTCGAAATACTGGCGCGTGTTCTCTTGCGCCAAGTCGTCATCGACCCACACCGCGCGCTTGCCGGGGTTGTCAGCCAGCCACTGCTTCATGGCAAGGGATTTCCACCACTTGGTGTGATCCCCGGCGTGACGGTTATACGTGGCGTCCGGCATTTCAATAATGGGGTAGGAGCGTTCAAACTTGAGCTTGGGCTCAATCTCGGTGCGGCACAACGCCGACCACGTAGACAGCCACACAATGTCAGCGTCGCGAGTCTTCACGATCTTCTCTAACGCCTTAATGATCTTGGGCCGAAAATGAAGAACGTAGTTCCACGCATGCACTTCTTTACGGCCCTCTTTTTTGAACCGCTTACCTTCAACGGGAAAAGAGTTCAGCACACCGTCCACATCAAGAAAAATTGTGATGTGACGCGCCCTGCGACGGGCAGAATCCTTCATGTGCGACTCCGAACGGATGATTCAGACTTAGCTTCCAGTGTACGGGCGATAGTGCTGGGGCAGTGAATGAATATGCCACACTACGTGTATGAGTGACTTACATTACATGGGCGTAAAAGAAGTTCTCCAGGCATATCAGCAAGGACTGTCACCCGTTGAGCTCATCACGCACCTCCTAGAACGTATCAAACACGTCAACCCGCGTATCAACTGTGTCGTTGACACTCTGCCTGATCTGGCACTCGAAGAAGCTCACCGCGCCGAGGCGGTGTTGCGCGGGCAACAGACGGGCACCTCGGGCGCGGGGCAAGGAGGAGCGGGGGACACCTCGGCGGTCTTTGCGGACAAACCCCTGCTGGGCGTGCCATTCCTTTTGAAGGAGCAGCACGACTTGGCCGGACACTCAGCAACGCGCGGGTCGCAGACACTGGCCGGCGCGGTGGCGGAAGCCGACCACCCGATCGTGGCGCGGCTGCGGGCCGCCGGTGCGATCCCCCTGGGCCGCACCACAACGCCTGAGTTTTCCTGCGCCACGTTCAGTCACACGCGTGAATGGGGAGTCAGTCGCAACCCGTTTAACCTCGATAAAACCCCGGGTGGTTCGTCCGGTGGGTCGGGAGGTGCGGTGGCCGCCGGGTTCGCGCCGTTTGCCACCGCCTCAGACATCGCAGGGTCCACGCGAATTCCCGCCGCGTTCAACGGGTTGCCTGGGTTCAAGTCGCCGTTTGGGTCCACGCCGGGGACGCACCCTTCGAATAATGACTGGTACCGCGGCGACCACGTTTTGGCGCGCAGTGTTGCCGACACCGCTTATGTGTTCAACGCGATCACCGGGGTTGACCCGTACGACAACGCGACGGTTCCGGTGGAGGACTATCCGCACGAGTTTGGGGAAGGTGCTGGGGGTGATGCGGCCGAGGTGGCTGCTCGCCTGCTTGCCGGGAAGCGCGTGGCAGTCAGTGCTGACCTGGGGGCGTACGCGCTCGACCCGGCCGTGGCGGCGGGAGTCGACCGAGTGGCACAGGCGCTCGCGGGTGCGGGGGCAATTGTTGAGACCGTGGACGTGGGGCTCGTTTTGGAGACCATCACCCGGGCGTCGATGAGCCACTTTGGGCACATTTTCGGGGCAAAGCTTTACCAGACCATGAACGGGGACTTGAGTCGCCTTGAGCCGTACACACGCCTCATGATCGAGTCGACCACGCAGGCAGCTCGGGAAACCAGCCTGGTGGACAGTCTTGAACTGGAGTCCCAGATTCAGGACACCCTCACCCGCGCCATGGAGGGCTACGACGTGTTGGTGACGGGCACCTCGGCGATTGAGGACCTGGACGCCGGTTGCGACTACTTAGGCGAGGTGGAGCGCGAGGCCGGGAACCTGGACTTCTACTGGGAAGGGCACATGACGGTGCCGTTCAACATTGCCAACCGCAGGCCAGTCATGGCCATGCCCAGTGGTGTGGGGAGCGCGGGTGTTCCCACGAGTGTGCAGATTGTGGGGCACCCGTATGACTGCGCGCCGGTGTTTGAGGTTTCGGCGGGGCTTGAGCAGCTTGTGACGGTGCCGCGGCCTGAGCTTTAGGCGGGGGAGCGTGGGTACACGGTTGGTGCCACCGTGTACCCACACGTCTCGTTAGTGGTTCTTGCCCAGTTTGGTGAGCAGGTCGTGTTCTGCTTTGGGACCCGCTTTTACACCGCCTGGAAGACGGAACATCATGACGACCCCAGCAATGAGCCACAGGCCAAACATTGCCCACGACGGCCACGCCAGCTCAGCTGACCACGGAGTCACCGGGAGGTACAGAACAAACAAGAACAGGCACAGGATTGCGGAAATCGCACCCACCACGATTCCGAAATTGCCTTTTCCACCCACGCGCATGGGGCGTTCCATGTCAGGTTCACGCTTGCGCAGCAACACGAACGCCACTGACACCAGGAAGTAGGTGATCACAATCATGGGTGATCCGGCATCCACGACCCACCCCAGCATCTTCGAGCCCAGGAATGGGGTCACGACCGACAGCACTCCGATGAACAGGAGCGCATTGACCGGTGTGCGGTAACGCGGGTGAATTTTTCCGAACCACTCAGGGATCATTCCCGAATTGGCCATTGCCCACATGAGTCGTGACGCGCCCATCAGGAAGGCGTTCCAACTGGTGATGATCCCGGCGAGCCCTCCTGCGATCACGATCTTGCCCCAAACGGGGTGGCCCAACATTGCGGTGAGGGCATCGGCTGTGACCAGACCGTCTTCGGCGTTGAGTGCAGCGATCTCGTCGTGGGGCATGGAGACCGAGGTGGTGAAGATGATGACGACGTACCAGGCTACGGCCATGAGAACCGCGAACACCACGAGTTTACCGATCTGGCGGGGTTTGACGTTGATTTCTTCTGCGGCTTGGGGGAGTACGTCAAAGCCCACGAAGAGGAATGGGACGGCGACGAGCACCGTGACAAAGCCGCTAAAGCCTCCAGAGTAGAGGGGTTCAACATATTCCATCTCGCCGCCGGTAAAGGACCCGAAAACCAGAAGCAGACCCACAATCAGCAAGAACGAGACGACAAACGTCTGAACAAGTGAAGCGACTTTAACGCCTCTGATGTTGATGTACGTCAGCACAACGGCTGTGATGACACCCACCAGTGCCCACGTGAGGTAGACGTCGAATCCCGCGACTGTCCACAGGTAGACCTTGTTGAGATCAGGAAATAAGTACAGAGCCGTTTTGGGCACGGCAACGGCTTCGAACATCACCACAGTGATGTACCCTCCCACGATGCACCACGAGCCAATCATGGCGATCTTTGGCCCCATGCTGCGCATCAAATAGTTGTGCTCTCCACCGGCCAGAGGCATGGCGGCGACGAGTTCGGAATACACGACACCAACAAATGCCATGATGACACCGCCACCCACAAACGCGAGCAGTGCACCAACAGTGCCGGCCTGTTCAATCCACCCTCCAGCTAGAACAATCCAGCCAAAGCCGATCATGGCGCCGAAGCCTACAAACAGCGCATCGAGACGACCCATCGCTTTGTTGAAAATCGAGTCGTGTGACTCATGCGTATAGCTACTGGGATGTTGGTGTGGCTCACTCATGTGTATCTCCTTTGATCCTGCCGTGGGGCACACACTAGTTCGCTTTACGCATGATGTGTGCAGTGGCTCACACGTTGATATCGAATTGTTTTGTTCAGGTCAACCGCACGTCTGTGATGGTCGTCGGATCGCAACCCACGGCCTTGGCAGCTGCCACCACTCTTCGCCTCGCCAACTCACTGATGGTGAGGGAGTCCGGGGTAGCTTGGGAGTCCAACTGGCCGGTGGACGGCCGTAACACCTCGGGCTTTTGAACCAGGATGAACTCACGCCGCCCGCCGTCCTCCGCGTTGAGCTCCATGACAGCCTGGGCCGTAGTCCCGGAGCCGGCAAAGAAATCCAGGACTACCGCCTCGGGGTCAAAAAACGTGCGCGAACGCACCAAAGTTCGCATGAGCGACACCGGTTTGGGGTACGTGAACAGGCCACCCAACCCCAGGGCCTCCAGGTCGTTGCGCCCCTCATGCCCCAACGCGCGCACGATCGAATACATCTTGGACGCCGCCTTTTCCGCGGGGGTGAGCCGCACGACCGCATGCTTGCCACCACCCCACGGTCGCAAAATGTGAGTGCCGGCTGCCAGCCACCCATCGACCTGCGCCTTTTTCTCCGGGCCGCGAACAGCCTCGATGTCCTCATACATCAGGCGCCGCTCCGTGCCGCGCTCATACCGGCCAAAAGTGGTGCGCAAAATGTCGTCCTCAACCAGGTAGCGCCTGCCGTCGATGGTTTCGTACTTGGCGGGCGGGCGTTTCTCTTGCCAAAACCCGTCCACCTGTGACGCGTCCTTAGCCCACACCGCGATGTAATCGTGCCCGCGAATCCACGTCCGAGCCTGGCCGCCACCCCGCGCACGCTGATGCACAAACGACCCCAAGAAGTTCTCTTCCCCGAACACTTGGTGGCCCACCAGCGTCAAAAACGCGTGCTCGCGGTCGTCGATGGACACGAAAATGACCCCGTCTTGGCGCATCAGGTCACGGGCAACGATGAGCCTGGGCAGCATCATCGACATCCACCCCGCGTGCCCAGCCACCCCGAAAGTATCGCGGTACGGCAACGCATTCCCCGTGTTGTACGGCGGGTCGATGTACACCACTGATACGCGTTCAGTGTGGGTCTGTTGCAGGTGTTTGAGCGTGTCCAAGTTATCGCCCTCGATCACCATGGAACCTGTGGACGGAAGCGTGGGGGTGGGCCCGCTGGAGGTTGCGGTTCCAGCGGGGGTGGTTGCCGCCTCGGCCGAGGTGTCCCCCAACACCCCCACATACCCCACCTGCGCGCAGGGAGGGGTGTGGGCGGCCGCTTCTGCGTCAGCGCGGCCGGTCCAGTCGAGTTCGTAGGTGCTCACGTCCCAAAGTCTATTCAGTCAGCGTTGAGCTGGGCCAAAAGGTGGGCGAAGCTGGCACACTTGAACCATGGAGCTAAAGCGCATTGCAGTTATTGGCGGCGGAATCATCGGAACGGCAGTTGCGCGTGAACTCACGCGCAAACAGCCTCAAGCACACATCACCCTGATCGAAAAAGAGTCGTTGTTGGCGCAGCATCAGTCGGGCCACAATTCGGGCGTGGTCCATGCGGGGTTGGCCTGCGAACCAGGCAGCTCGAACGCCAAACTGTACCGGCGAGGCGTTGAACTCCTCACCGCGTACACCACTCAGAACGGCCTGCCCTTCAACGAGTGCGGAAAGCTGGTCGTCGCACAAGACGTCGACGAACTTGAACGACTGGAGGCCATGCTTGAGCGCGCGCAAGCCGTCGGCGTGCCAGGTGTACGCATGCTTAACCGCACCCAGATGCGTGAAGTCGAACCGGGTGTACGGGGGGTCGCGGCCCTGCACTCGCCCCACACGGCCATCACCGACTACAGCAAAATCACTGAAGCGTTTGCCCGTGACGTTGAAGCCGCCGGCGGCCGCATCATGTACGACTCGGAAGTTAAGCGCGTTGACGTCATGGGTAATGAAGTGCGCGTCCGCCTGGCCTTGCCCGGCGCCCAGAATTCGACCATGACCGCCGACGGTGGCACATACGACCTGGCCATCACCTGTGCCGGACTGCAGGCCGACCGCTTGGCTGACAACAGCGGGCTGGACCCGCACCCCAAGGTTGTGCCGTTCACCCGCGACTACTTCGAGATCAACGGCGAGTCCGCCCAAGCTGTGCGCGGTCTCATCACCGCAGTGCCCGGCACCCCCAACCCGGTCCACCTGAGTACGACCACGCGCGGCGCACTCTTGGTTGGCCCGTACGCGTCCTTGTCCCTTGGCCGAGAAGACTATTCCCGCGGGCTGTCCGGCTTCAAGCTGGACGATGTCGCGTCCACGCTGGGCTTCGGCGGGTTCTGGAAGTACGCGTCCAAGAACATTCAGAGCGCGGCCCGCGAAGCCCGCACGGCCGTTTCTCCTAATTCTTATTTGGAGAGCGCGCGCAAGTATGTGCCGGATTTGAATGTGTCGGCCGCGCGCCCCGGCCCCCGAGGTGTCCTCGCCAAAGCCATGAACGCGGACGGCTCGTTGGTGGATGATTTGGTGTTTTTCGCCCGAGGTCGCCTCACCCAAGTGCGGAGTGTTCCGGCTGCAGGGGCCACCCGTTCGATGGCGATCGCGGAGCACGTTGTAGACCAGGCTCTGGCACAGGTTTCGTAAAGTCTGGAACGCGTTTGGATACAGTCCGGAAAATCGACTGTATCCAAAATCGCGAGATTCAAGCCATTTAGTGACCTAGGTCACTGTTTTGGGGTCTTTTGGATACAGTCGAAGTACAAGGTTGAGCTCGACTGTATCCAAAAGACTCGCCCCCCACCCGCCGAGGTGTGAACAAGTGACCCAGGAATTGTCGCCCATCTCAAGTTCCCCAAAAGTTAAACCGGGACCCACGCTGAACACGCTAAGAGGGAGTTATGCGGTCGATATACTGAACTTATGACTGTTCTCATCGGCTATCTCCCGGCTCCTGAAGGCAAAGCTGCTCTCGAAGTGGGTTTCCGCGAAGCGCACGTGCGCGGTACTGACGCGATCGTCGTAACGTCTCCTCGCAAAGGAGCCCCAGACGTCATCACGAAACTGAATGAACAAGCGCGTGAAGACATCCTCGCGGTGGCCGAAAAGCACAACGTGCAAGCGCGAATCGAACAGCCCACGCATGAAGATGACCTCGTGGGAACGTTCAACGAGTTCGCTGCTGAACACGGGTGCGACCTGATTGTTATTGGCCTGCGCAAACGCTCAGCAATCGGCAAGTTCATCTTGGGTTCACAGGCCCAACGAATCCTCCTCGAAGCCGATGTGCCCGTACTCACCGCCAAGGCATAGCAGGGGAGCCGCAAAGAACTGCAAACCGCAAAGTGCAGCACGGGCCAGCACACCGCGTCACCGCACCGGCAGGCAATCCGTACAACCCCAAACTGCCTGTCTCAAAAAGGGTCTCGCATCTCGTGCACCACGTATAACCGCACATTTATATGCAATAGTGATTCTTTGAGAGCGCCTTACGCTTGAGTAAAGCCAAACTGTGGACGCACAACGATGTCAGCAATAGAGAAGCGCATGGAAACCGCATAGGTGCGGACCCCGGAAGCTTCATCATGGAGAAACGGGAGTGTGAAGAAAGATGCCACGCCGTTCACAACCACTGTCGACTGAACAAAAGGCTCTGGTGTCTTCAGTGCGACGCATTGCAAAACAACGCATGCGCATCAACGCTTCCTACATTGATGCCGTTGTGAAAGCCCGAGAATCCGGCGTAACCTTTTCGGCCATTGCTGAAGCTGCAGGCATGTCATCGCAAGCGGCGCAGGAGATCTTCCGCCGACACGGCTCGCCCGATACGACCTCGCCCGATACGACCTCGGACGCCACAATCACTCCGCTCCAACCCGACCACAACAACGCGGAAACCACACATGACGCAACGGCCAGCGCAACTGCAGGCTCAAGTGGCGTGCACAGTGGCGTGCCCCAATGCGCCGCAGCTGTTACACAAGAAGTAGGAACCCAAGACCCTACCGAATAGGAGCGCTCGTGCACACCAACCCCAACCCCTACGCCCCGCTTCTCGTGATCGCCCGCAACGCGGCAGTCATGGCGTGGGAGCGGATGGCGCACTGGTCGGCCCAACTCAGCGACGCGACCGTCGAAGCAAAAGACAACCCAAACAACCTGGTCACCGTGGCCGACGCTCAAATCGAAAGCATCGTCACCGGCTACCTCAACTACGTTCGCCCAGGTGACACGGTCGTTGGCGAAGAAGATGTGGAGCCCACCCCGTTCGACCCGTCCGCATGGACCGGACTCCTCGCCATCCCCGACCACACGCACATCCCGGCCTGCGAATGGCACGTCGACCCCATCGACGGGACCGTGAACTTTGTCCGTGGCATCGAGCACTACTGCTTCTCAGCCGGTGTGCGCCTGGCTAGCCCCGATCACCCGGCCCAGGGCACCTGGCTGGCCGGCCTGGTCGCCGCGCCGGTCATGAACACCACCTGGTTTGCCACCTCGGGAGCGGGCGCGTGGATGACCGCCGGCCTGCCTGACCTGGAACGGATTCTCACCCCCGCCGAGGTGGGAGCAGCACGCTTGTCCGGCACCCCCGCGGGGAGACGGGGCAGTGTGGTGGCCACCGGATTCGGTTACGGCAAGGAGCGGCGTGACCGGCAGTTCCGTGCGCTGATCGACATTATGGAACGGTTCGACGATGTTCGGCGGATGGGCTCGGCTGCGATTGACCTGTGCCAAGTCGCGCAAGGGCGCGTCAACGCGTACTACGAACGTGGCCTGGGCGTGTACGACTGGGCCGGGGGAGCGGTGATCGCCCGCGAAGCCGGTTGCCACGTCCACATACCCACGGAACGGGACATGCCGGTGGTGGCGGCGGACACCTCGGACCTTTTGGAATTCCTCACAAACACGGCGTAAGGCCGGGCACGGCGCGCGGCGCCAAGGCTGCCGCGCCGCCGAAAGCCACCTCGGTAGTGCTTAGTGGTACACCGCGATCTTGCCGCGTGGCCCGTCCAACACCTGGATGGGGGTGTTGAAAACGCCGGTGAGGATGTCGTCGCGCATGATCTGTTCCGGTGTCCCGAACTCCACTACTTGCCCGTCTTTCATGGCGCAAATGTGGTCCGCGTAGGTGGCGGCGAAGTTGATGTCGTGCAAGACAATTACCACTGTGCGACCCAGTTCGCGCGCGGCTTGGCGCAGGTGCTTCATCATGGTCACTGAGTGCTGCATGTCCAGGTTGTTCAGCGGTTCGTCCAACAGGACGTAGTCTGTGTCCTGTGCCAACACCATGGCCACGTATGCGCGCTGGCGCTGACCGCCGGACAGTTCGTCCAGGTAGCGGCCTTCAAGTTCCGTCAGGCTCAAGAAGTCGATTGCGTCGCTGATGATCTTTTCATCGTGTTCGGTGAGGCGGCCCTTTGAGTGGGGGAAGCGCCCAAAGCCCACCAGTTGCCGCACGGTTAGGCGGGTGACGAAGTGGTTTTCCTGACGCAGGATCGACACCACTTTGGCAAGCTCTTTAGACGGGGTTGAGGTCACGTCGAAGCCACCCATGGAGATGGTGCCGGTGTCCATGCCCATGAGGCGACCCATCATGGTGAGCAGCGTGGACTTTCCGGCCCCGTTGGGTCCCACCAGCGCGGTTACACCGCATCCGGGGATCACTTGGGACACCGGGCCAATCGCCACCGAATCGGAATACCGGCGCGTGACATTCTCAATCCGAATCGCCAGGCTGGGGTCCGGACCACCAAACTCGCACGTGTCGCACCCGTCACCAGCGCACGCCCCAGGCTTGGCCAGGGACCCTGCGGACTCCCTGTGCTCCCTGGGCTGGAGTGACAGGATGGTGCGGCCCTGCGGAGGTGTCACGGCCTCGCTTTCGTGCCCAGTCTTCCGCGCACCCGCGCCGTGCCCGGCCTTCCCGGCCGCCATCTCGGCCTCAGCCGCAACCTCACCTCGGTTCGCCTGTTTGCTTAATGTCACAGTCGCCCCCTCTTGAGAATGTATGCCAGGAAGAACGTGCCTCCCACCAGCTCAATGATGATGCCCACGGATCCTTGGGCGTAGAAAGTGTTTTTCAAAATAAAGTGCGCTCCTCCCAAAATCACAAAACCGGTGAGCCATGAAATTGGGAAGACTCGGTAGTGATCGTAGGTGTCGGCAAGTTGATACGAAATCATGGCCACCAGGAACCCAAAGAACGTCAGTGGCCCAACAAGTGCCGTGGTCATGGCCATGAGCACACTGACCAGGCCAAGTACCATGATCAAGTTAGTTTTGTAGTTCAACCCCAGGTTCACGGCAGTGTCGCGTCCCAGGGCAAGCAGGTTCAACCGCCCGCTCATCAGCACAAGCAGCGCCACTGCCACCACACATACGGGCAAGGCGACGGCCAGGTACTCAACGTGGGCAGACGCAATTGACCCCACCAACCGAGCCGTCAACACGTCGAACTCACTGGGGGTGAGCAGCCTCTGCATGAACGTCGAGCCGGCCCCTAAGCCGCCCCCAATGACCAGCCCAATGAGCAACGTTGTCTGGAGGTCACCTCGGCGGCCGGACAGCAACCACGAATACAGCACCATCGCAAAAGCCACCATCACCGCGGCCTGCAGAACGAACTGCGGAGTGCCACGCAGAATCGACCCGCCTGCGATTCCAAACAGAAACACCGCGGCGGTTTGGATGAGCGTGTACAAGGACTCGAACCCCATGATCGACGGGGTCAAAATACGGTTGCCGGTCACGGTCTGAAACGCCACTGTGGCCGTTGAGTGGCACAGTGCCACCAACGCGATCACCAGCAGGTTCTGGACGCGCAACTGCGCGATCAGCCAGAACCCTTCCGATCCAAACGGCATGGGGTTGTCCCACGAAAGTGTGCCGAATGTGATCCCTGTGGCCAGCGCAATCAAGACCCCAACGATGATGGCGTACCGGCGCCGTGCCCGCGGGGTGGGAAGTGGGTGGGTGGAACGCGCCGAGGTGGTAGCCGCCTGCGTAGTTGCGCTCATCGTCCGCGCCTCCTTTGGAGGAGAAGGGCCACGAACACGATCGACCCGATGATGCCCAGAATGAGCGAAACGGGAACCTCGAACGGTGCGATGATGGTGCGTCCTACCAGGTCACATATGGTGACTAAGCTGATTCCTGCCAGGCACACCCACGGAAGGTTGGAACGCAGATCATCACCACGGAACATTGACACAACATTGGGGACTACCAGCCCCAGGAACGGAAGGTTCCCCACAACCACGGTCACCAAGCCCGAGGCGAGCGCAACTAACCCGGTTCCTAACAGGATGATGCGGTTGTAGTTCAGGCCCACGTTGGTGGCGATGTCTTTGCCTAGACCGGCAACGGTGAAGCGGTCGGCTGCAATGAAAATAGCGATGACCACGACAACCACGATCCACAGCGGTTCGTACTGTCCGCGTAAGACCGAGGTGAACGACCCCGCGAACCAAATCCCTAAGCTTTGGAGCAGGTTGGTTTGGAGCGCGATGAAGTTTGAAAGTGCACCCACCACTGCACCCAGCATGAGCCCCACGATGGGCACAATGACTGAACTTCGCAACTGGATACGGCTTAAGAATGCGAAGAAGATCAGCGTTCCCGCAAAAGCGAATACCACCGCTACCACCATGCGGGTGAGAACACTGGCGTCCGGGGCTACCACCATGGTGAGCAGTAGCCCCAGGCCGGCCCATTCGGTAGTTCCGGTGGTGGTGGGTTCTACGAATCGGTTCTGAGTGAGCATCTGCATGACCAGCCCGCACATGGCCATCGCCGCCCCAGCTAACACCAGGGCGATCGTGCGGGGGATGCGGGTGATCTGGAAGATCGCTGCACCGTCTTCACCGGAAAAAATGTCATATTCGCCCACAAACAGGCTCACCGTCACCAAGCCGGCGGTGACAATGACACCAATGATGAGTGGCCAGGTGAAAAGCCGCCCCGCTGGGGCGCGGTTCCCCTCGCCAGCGCGGGTGCCTGCACCACCTCGGCCTGCACCACCTCGGGCGCCTTCAGAAACGCGACTACCCGCGGGAGGAGCCGTGCTCCTTTCCGCGGGCGTCGCTGAACTGTTATGAGACTTCACGTAAAGTCTCCGCAGTCTGTGTGCATTACTTCTTTTCCATAGCGTCTGCTAGTGAGTTGTAGAACTCGGTGTAGGTCTGCAGGCCTTCGTTGAGATAAGTGTCCTGCGGCATGTACACAATGTGCTGGTTCTTCACCGCGTTCACGTTCTTCAACGCCTCCGACTGTGCGATCAGTTCATTTGCAGGCGTGTACTTCTCGCCGTTGTTCGCGCTCACCGAGGCGTCGCGGTCCATAACTAGAATCCAGTCTGGGTTGGACTTAGCGATCGCTTCAACCGAAATGTCATCACCCTGGTGGTCACTCGAGGAGTCTTTCACTTCCAGGGACGGAGTCAGGCCCAGCATGTCATAAACCGGCCCCAGTGTGCGACCTTCGTGCGGAGCGGCGAAGTTGATGTTGCCACCCGATGTAATGACTGACATGACCTTTTCGTCCTTGTTGTATGCGTCTTTTACGCGCTTCACGGACGCATCGAATTCTTCGTTGAGCTTCTTCGCCTCGTCCTGTTTGCCGAAGATCTCACCCAAAGTGGTGGTCTGGCGCTTGAGCTCTTCGCCCAGGTCTTCGCCTTCGCGGGGCTCAAGGTTCACAATTGGAGCGTCGCCCGAATACTTCTTGACCTCTTCACCGTGGTCACGGAAACGCTGTCCAGTAATCACCAGATCAGGCTTAGCAGCCACGATCACTTCGAAGTCAGGTTCACGGTGGTTTCCCACATCCTGAATGGAGTCGTCTTTTTTCTGTGGGTTGTCCGCCGGCATGAGCTTCTTTGCGGCAGCGACAGGCTTGATTCCCCAGCTTTCGAGCGTTTCAAATGAGCGGTTGTCCAAAGTGACCACGCGCTGAGGGTCTTTGGGGACCTCAACAGTTCCTGAATTGTCCTCAATTGAGATGGTGTCCCCGGATTTGTTTTCGTCGCCCGAGGTGCCCGAGCCACACGCGCTCATCGTGAGGGTGAGCGCCAAGGCAGTCGCGAGTGCCGCTGTGAGCCGGCGAAGTTTCATATCGTCTCCTGAGTTTCTGTCCTGTAAGTAAGGTTAGGTTATCCAAACATCAGTGAATATGGAAATCCTTTTGTGGGCTAATTCGCATTTTGGGTTGTGCGGTGTGGTGGCTTCGGGGTATTTGGATACAGTCCAGCCTGGTTTTGCGCGTCGACTGTAGCGAAAAGCGCCCAAAACAGTGGCATAGGTCACAAAATAGGGTGAAATGACGCCGTTTGGATAC
>NZ_JASPDO010000024.1 GCF_030230605.1 Brevibacterium sp. UMB1308A | reverse complement strand
CTAAGCCTGACAGCGCTGATGGTACTGCACCCGAGAGAGTGTGGGAGAGTAAGACACCGCCGCAAAACCAACGTAAAAGAAAAGAGGAGACCACGAAGCCGTGGCCTCCTCTTTTCCATATTCATGACATACTGACGCACATGGATGTGCTAGATACGCTGAGTGTTCCAATCATGTGCGCCCCTATGGCCGGAGGCCCATCAACACCAGAACTCGCAGCCGCAGTGACAAACGCTGGAGGACTTGGCTCCATCGCCGCCGGCTACTTAAGCCCAGAAGACTTCGAGCAATCCCTCGCACAAACACGGGCACTCACCGACACCTTCAACGCGAACCTCTTTGTGCCAGAGACAGTTCGGCCAGACACCGATGACCTCAAACGCTACGCAAGCGCGTTAGAACGAGAATTTGGCGAAGCAGTAGATGTTCCGGAGTTCAACGACGACCACTTCAGCGACAAGATTGACCTTGTTCTTGAACACACACCTGAAGTAGTGACGTTCACGTTTGGACTGCCAGACACCGCAGTCATTCGCCGCATCAAATCAGCTGATTGCTATGTGGGCGTCACAGTGACCAATTCGGTCGAAGCCGTGGGCTCGGTTGAAGCTGGCGCCGACTTTCTCATTGTCCAATCAACCGATGCAGGTGGGCACCTCTCAGTGCATCGACAAGACCGCGCAGTTACCCAAACCGTACTCCCTGACCTAATACAAGAAGTACGCCGTAAGGTGTCTGTACCTCTTATCGCAGCCGGAGGAATCGGTACTGTCCGACAAGCACAACAGGCCCTCGACGCTGGCGCGCAGGCCGTATCTTTAGGAACGCGCTTCCTCACAGCGGCTGAAGCAGGAACCAAACCCGCACACGCAGACGCTTTGGTCAGTGGCGAGTTCACAAGGACAGTTCAAACCCGAGCCTTCTCCGGACGGATCGCACGCGGACTCGCAAACACCTTCACCAGCGCCATGGAGGCAGACCAGATTGTGGGATACCCACACGTGCACTACATGACCTCACCAATCCGTAAAGCACATGCCCACGACCCGCAGATGCTCAACCTGTGGGCCGGAACCGGCTTCGCCCATTGCGCAACTCAGAGCGCCGCCGACATCGTCCGCGAATTCTCAGCGTTGAGGGTTGATCGCACACACGGGTAAAATATAAGTTCGATCGACAAGAACGGAGTGCAGTGAACAAGTTCAAGGGACGTCGCCCAGCGCGTCGTGGCGGACAAGACAAACGACGCCAGCAACAGCCCGGAAAACACTCCCGAGGTTATGACCGACCTCGGAAAATGAAAGAACCTGAACTTCCGGAAGGCGTCACAGGGCGCATCCTTTCAGGGCCCGTTCTCCAACAGCTCTCTCCACTTTCCCGCGAGCACCGGGAAGTTGTATCCAATCACCTGGCAGCCGCCGGAACCCTCATCGATTCAGACCCTGAGACTGCGTATCAGCACGCCCGTTACGCTGTCGAATCCGCCGGACGAATCGCTGCAACCCGCGAAGCCTTGGGACTCGTCGCCTACCGCCTCGGCAAGTACGAGGAAGCCTTAAGGGAGCTTCGTACCCACAAACGCATCACCGGCGCGACCGAAAACGTTCCAGTGATCGCAGACGCAGAACGCGGACGTGAAAAACCCCAAAAAGCTCTCGACATGTTCGCAGAAGCGAAACAGTCGGACTTCGACCCACAGACTTGGATCGAATTCGTGCTCGTTGTAGCTGGGGCCCACATGGACCTCGACAACCTGCCCGCCGCAAAATCCCTGATCGAAGCACAAGGCTTCACTGGGCACGCCCCCGGGTCAGCGGTGCGACTCTTAAGCATGTATGCCGACATCCTGCGTGCTCAAGGCGACACCGAAACCGGTGACAAATACGAACAACTGGCCCGCCGAACCGCGCAGCGCACCAACGTTCTCTTCGGTGATGAAACTCCGGACCCCAACGAGGGCATCCAAATCATCACCATCGAAGAAGAACCAGAAGAAGAGATCGCTGAGGACGAACCGGCGGCAGCGGAACCTGACACACCTTCAGAATCCGAGGACACCTCGGCACCGGACCCTAACGTCGACGTGGAAGATGAAGTAGACGAAATTCTGGCCGAAGCCGGGATCGACCCAGAAACCGTTCGCTAAACATGTACGACGCGATCCTTCTTGACTTAGACGGCGTGATTTACCGGGGTAAAGAACCAATCCCTGGCGCTTCCCACACTCTCCAAACGTGGCACAACAACGGCACCCCGTACGCGTTTATCACCAACAACGCGGCGCGTGACGTCGAAGAAATTGCACACACAATTTCGTCGTTCGATATCCCTTGCACGCCACAGCACGTGCGGACGTCTGCTCAGGCTGCCGCTGAAAAACTCGCGCACGATATTGACACTGACTCTGCCGTGCTCGTGCTGGGTGGCGAGTTCTTGCGATCCTGTGTCGAATCGTTCGGTTTCACAGTCATCACTCCTGAAGATCGCGACTGGCTTACTCAGAACACTCCAGCGGCAGTGGTTCAAGGGTTCGGTCCACAAACCACGTGGACCGACATTTCGTGGGCCATCACAGCGATCCGCAACGGTGCTCAATACCGGCCAACAAACCCAGACAAAGCGATTCCCACCGGCCGTGGAATTATGCCCGGAAACGGCACGTTCGTGGACATCGTTGCGTCATTCAGCGACACCACCCCCATCTACGCGGGCAAGCCCGAACCCACCATGCTCACGCAGACTATTGACGCGCTAGGCGCGACCCGCCCGCTCATGGTGGGGGATCAGCTGGAAACCGACATCGAAGCGGCCGTGGTTGCCGGAATTGATTCGGCTCTCACGCTCACGGGCGTGACCAGTGTTGATATGGCTCTGCGTGCCCCGGAGCACCAGCGCCCCACCCGGATCGTGTCCGGGTTGCCTGATCTGCTTGAAGAGCTCCCCGCCGCCGAGGTGGGCCCCACCGAAGCGCGCTGTGGTTCGGCTTCCGTGCGGGTTGACGCGGGTGTCGTGGCCCACGTCGGTGACCCTCTACTGGCAGCGAATGCGGCCCTTGCATACATGCACGCCCACAACACTGCCTTGGACGCTGGAACCTTGAGCGGGCAGCTATGAACTGGGACCAGCAGGCCCAGGAGATTCAAGCGCTACCTGGGGGAGACCTCGGCGAGATTGACACCGCGGTCACTCAACTCCATGAACTTCTCGACTCCATGGCCACCGAACTGGATGGGTTACGCCCCTAGTGCCCAGGCTCGACACTGAACTGGTAGCCCGTGGGCTTGTTACCTCCCGTAACCGGGCTACTCGCGAAATCGCGGCCGGCAACGTCACGGTCAACGGTCATAAAGCGACAAAACCCAGTCACACGGTAGGGCCAGACGACCACGTGACGCTCACCCAGGCTGATCCGTGGGTAGCCCGCTCGGCGCATAAACTCCTTGGCGCCTTGAGCGATCTAGGAATTGATCGAGTAGACGGGCTCACATGCCTGGATGCGGGCGCATCCACGGGCGGATTCACGCAAGTCCTACTGACAAAAGGAGCCGAACACGTCTACGCCGTGGACGTGGGTCACGACCAACTCCACGCCAGCCTGCGCACCGATCCGCGCGTGACAAGCCTCGAGGGACACAACTTACGCGAGCTCACCCCTGAGTGGACACGTGGCTTGGTGGACCTGGTTGTCGCAGATGTGTCGTTTATTTCGCTCACCCTGTTCATCGACCGGCTCGTGAAAGTTACCCGTCCGGGTGGCCACCTTCTCCTAATGGTGAAACCCCAATTCGAACTGGAGCGTTCAGCCCTGGACAAACACGGGGTGGTCACGTCTGCGAAGAAACGCCAAGAAGCTGTAGACCGGGTGACCGAACACTTAGTCTCGGTAGGGGCGCACACTGTGCGAACCTGCGAATCTCACCTTCCTGGACCCGCAGGAAACGTCGAGTATTTCGTCTACGCTGAAAGTCCGATAGGTTCGAAGGGGGAGGTGACATGAGAAATATCGTCGTTGTTTTGCACCCGCATCGGGCGCATGCCAGGCAGGCTGCCTTGGACGTGTGTTCACTCCTCCACGCAGAAAACGTCACCCCTGTGATGTCCCATGATGACTACGCGGCCTTAGTGAGTTACGAAGGTGAACCGTCGACCCCCATCAAAGTGCTGTCAATCGGTGAGCTTGAAACCGCAAAACCTGAGCTCATCATGGTTCTGGGAGGCGATGGAACCATTCTGCGAGCGGCTGGGATGTACCACGAAACAGAAGTCCCAATCATGGGAATCAACCTGGGCCACGTGGGTTTCTTAGCGGAGTCCGAACGTCAAGAACTCGAACAAGCCACCCAAGCGGCCATCAAGCGCGAGTACTTTGTAGAACAGCGCATGGCACTCGATATTTCGGTCACCCAGGACGGCCACTTGCTCCACCGCGATTGGGCCTTAAACGAAGCTACCATCGAAAAGGGGCGCTATTCCTCAATGATCGAAGTGGTCGTGGGAGTGGACTACCGTCCAGTGTCGTCGTTTGGGTGTGACGGAGTTATTTTCGCGACCCCCACGGGCTCCACTGCATATGCGTTTTCCGCAGGCGGTCCAGTTGTGTGGCCAGAAGTCGAAGCGCTTCTTATGATTCCCATTTCTGCGCACGCACTGTTTACAAAGCCTCTGGTGGTGTCGCCGCGTTCACGTTTAGGTGTGGAGTTCCTGCCCTCTCAGTCGCACACTGACGCGCAACTGTGGTGTGACGGGCAACTGAGGTTCAAAGTCCCGGCCGGTGCCCGTGTGGAAGCCGTGCGCGCCCAAAAGTCAGTGTCTTTGGCCCGCCTCAACCGCGACCTTTTCACAGACCGCCTCGTGGCCAAATTCCAACTCCCCGTCAGCGGGTGGAGGGGGCCACAAGCGTGATTGAGTCGCTGTCGATTCACAACATGGGCGTGATTGAAAACGCCCACGTGGATTTAGGGCCGGGGTTCACCGTGGTGACAGGTGAAACCGGAGCCGGGAAAACCATGTTCGTGTCTGCGCTGAATCTGCTCACGGGTGCGCGGGCAGAAACTCAGGCGGTACGCAGTGACGCCTCAAAGGCCGTTGTCGAAGGGATTTTTTCTGTGGAATCCCAGCCCGAGGTCGTCGACCGGGTCGAGGACGCTGGAGGGTCCGTAGATGACGGCGAGTTGGTGGTCACGCGGACTATTCCCACCTCGGGAAGGGCCCGGGCCACAGCCGGGGGACGCACGGTCCCTGTTGCCGTTCTGTCCCACGTGGGAGAGCGACTTGTCAGTATGCATGGCCAGTCTGAACAGCTGACCCTGCGTTCAGCTTCCAAGCAGCGCGAACTCCTTGATACGTACGGTGGCGAAGAACTGGCACACGTACGTGACGCATATGTGAACGCGTACGAGGAATGGAAGCGTGTGCACGAGCGAGCCCGTGAGCTCCACGCAAGTGAAAAGGAACGCAACGCGCGCATTGAGTATCTTGAGGGGGCGCTTGCGCACATTGACCGGGTACGCCCGGTCGCCGGTGAGGATGCACAGCTCAAGGCAATTGTGCTGAAACTGGAAGCCGCCGACGACGTGAAACAAACCGTGCAGACGGCATGTGACATGTTGGTCAGCGACGGTTTTACCGAAACTCCCACCGTTGTGGATCTTCTTCACCGGGCCGCCGATCACGTCAACCACGCGCGCGCCCATGACGACGCGGTGAAAGAACACGCAGAAGCACTCACAGCTCTGGCACTCTCAGCTTCGGATGTTGCGTCCGAACTTTCTGCGTACCTTGCAAGCTTTGCTGAACTCGATGATGTGTCGCTCGAAGACACCCACGCGCGAATCGCTCAGTTGGCTGAACTCGATCAGTACGGCGACGGTGTGGACGCTGTTCTAGAGTTCGAAACGCAAGCGGGTGAAGAACTGCTGCAACTGAGCGCGGACAGCTCCGATCTAGCAGGGATCGACGAACAGCTGCGCCAGTGTGAAACCTCTATGCACGAGCACGCACAGGCCCTCACCGAGGCGCGTACTAGTGCCGCCCAAGGTTTCACCAGCGCTGTTCAAACAGAACTCGCCGCACTTTCCATGCCTCACGCCCGCGTGGTCTTTGACATCGAACCCGCAGAGCCCGGCCCCCACGGAGCAGACGCGATTCGACTGCTGTTTTCTGCTCACGGAGGTACTGCGCCAGGCGATATCGCAAAACTTGCGTCCGGTGGTGAACTTTCCCGTGTGATGCTTGCTATCGAAGTGGTGATCGCTCGAACCCACGCATTCCCCACGTTCATATTTGACGAAGTTGACTCTGGAGTGGGAGGTGCCGCGGCTACTGAAATTGGTCGCCGTCTGGCGCTTTTAGCACGACACAGTCAGGTGATTGTTGTCACACATTTAGCTCAAGTTGCAGCGTGGGCTGACACACACTTAGTCATCCGCAAGGACGACTCCAACGAGTCAGGAGCAGTGTCTGGGGTGACAGAAGTCGCGGATAATCAACGCGAAGCCGAACTTGCGCGCATGTTGGGCGGGGTAAGCGATTCTGTGGCTGCCCGGGAACACGCAACCGAACTCATGCAGACCGCACGCGCGCAGAAACAGGGCTTTACCGACTAAACATGTCACAATGATTCGATAATGACGCAAAAGAACGACCCACGCGCTCAGCTCGACTCGCTGGTTGGCGAGTTCGCGAGCGAACTTGGCGCCACATTACACGAACACCCGGACCTCGTTGAGTCCGACATTGAGCTTCCTGAACTTCCCCAGTCGCTACGCTCACGGCAAGCGCTGGTTGTGGTTGCCGGCGCGCACTACAAAGAAGACCTCGAAATGTTGCGCGGGTACATCAAGGAGTACAAGCCGGTCCTCATTGGTGTCGATAACGGGGCTGATGCCTTGCTGGACGCCCGGCTCACACCTGACATCATCGTGGGGGACCTCAACTCCGTCGCTGACGCCTCAGCCAACTGCGGAGCAATCCTCTTAGCTCACGCGCCCGACGAAAACAGCTCAGCGGGAATCGAGCGCATGAAATCCCAGGAGTTAAAGCACCACAAGCTTCCCACGCTTGGAAGTAACCGTGATGCAGGTTTGCTCGTGGCAGATTCTTTGGACGCACCTCTGATTGTGGCGGTAGGTAGCAACGACATGCTCACCGACATGGTGGACGATGACGCAAACGTTTCAGGCCCAAGCCTCATCACCCACTTGCGCTTGGGATCCCGCCTCATCAACGCAAAAGGTGTTTCACTTCTGTACCGCCGGCAGTTTTCAAACTGGTTCTTGGCGGGACTGGCGCTCGCTGGCCTGTTCGCTCTCTTCGTCGCTCTCATGGCAACCGCCGCTGGCCAGACATTCCTGGGTCTCCTGGGGGCGCAGTTCGATGGATTCTTTAGCTGGTTAGGTAACCTGTTCTCTTGGTGATACCTGCCCGGATGGAAGGACTACTGTGATTGATTTTCGCTATCACCTGGTGAGTATCATCTCTGTTTTTCTGGCTCTAGCCGTAGGAATTGTTCTTGGCGCGGGGCCACTCAAACAACCCATTGGTGAGTCTCTCCAGTCGCAAGTTGATTCATTGCGGACTGACCGCGACAACTTGCGGGCAAAACTCGATGAGGCAAACGGTTCAATCGAGGATTTGAACACGTACATCACGGAGTCAGCGCCTGCGCTTCTCGCTGAGACCCTGAAGGGGACGAAAGTCACTCTGGTCTCAACCCCAAACACGACGTCTCAGACCATTAAGGATGTGCAGGGTCGTTTGGAAGACGCAGGTGCTACCGTCAGTGACGGGGGACAACTGACACCCGAATCACTCAAGCCTGAAGAGAGCGAAAAAGCACTTGAGGCACTCAAAGAGATCGACCCCAAGTTGCCAGCAGACCCACGTGAAGCATTCGAAAAAGCCATTGCACATGCTTACGCAGGTGAGCACGAAGGCGCGTATGATGCCGAGAAAGCCACACAGGTGATTGACGAGCTGCGTTCGGCTAAGCGCCTGAACGGGGGAAGCTACGCACGCGCTGACGTCGTCGTTTTCCTGCTGGGTGACTCAACCGAAGAAGACACACAACCAGCCGAGGACTACACGGGTCTGTTGAACGCACTTGGCTCAACAGCACCCACAGTCGCTACTGGATCAGTGGACAGCGGAAACAACGGAGCTGTCAAGCAACTGCGTGACCGGAAGATCGCTGTCACCAGTGTCGACGGAGTTGATTTGTCCGCTGGCACCGTCATCACGGCCCTTGCAGTTGCCGATCTCCACGCCACGAAGAAGCACCAGTCTTATGGGTTCGCTGACAGTGCAAAAGCGCTTGTGCCTAACCCTTTGCCTGAGCCTCAATCTAAACCTCGCGAGGGCTGATCCTGAACTCGAAGTGAGTTCGATAGGCTAGGAGCAAGGGCCCCACTGGTGAAAGGAACACAATGAGTGAACTGCTACCTGCAGACACGCGCATTATGCACGTTTTGACTGACGCTAATTCGGTTCTTGCAGAAGTAGCACGTCACGCAATTCAGGCGCAGCTTGACGCTGGCTACCGTGTGGCGGTTGCGTCGCGTGAGTCTGTCTTTAAGGCCCTGAACGTGTCTGGTGAGCGTCTGCGTCACATTGAGATTGGGGCAGGTGCGGGTCTGCGCCTGGGTGATCCCAACACGGCTCTGACACTGCACAAGTACTACCGTCACATTGATCTCGTGCATGCGCATGGCCTGCACGCAGCGGCTCTTGCTGGGGCTGGGCTCACAGGTCTTCCGCAGTCCATGCACCCCACGATTGTCGCGTCAGTGGGCCGTGATGACAGCATGATCGCTGAGGCTCAAGCACAGATCGTCTCCAAGAACGCAACCGTGGTTTTGGGCACCACAGAACCTATCGTTGAAAAGTACATGGACACGGTTGCGATCGTGGAACGTGCCCAGTTGCTCTCAAGTGACATCGACCCGGTGGCTCAGCCACGGCTGTCACGCGAAGATGTCCGCGATCTGCTGGACGTTCCGTCTGGTTCGTGGCTCGTGTCTAGCCCGGTTGCTCTGATCGATTCGCCTGCCGTGACGACCATCGCCGAGGTGGGTGTCCGGTTGGCATCGTACCGCCCCGACCGTTCGTGGGTTTTCGCGCTGACTGGTGGTGGACGCTCCCGATCGACAGTGCGGAGTGGAATTGTCGACCGGGTAGAACACATGCGTTTGGCAGAAGAAATTTCCACGGTCGATGTTCTGGCAGCCTCTGATGTCGTGGTAGCTTCTGACCGCATGACTGCGGTGGACGCTGAACGCCTCATGCAGTTGGGTCGCCCAATTGTTTTTGTTGGTTCAGAACAGCACGGCCGCATGTACGGTGACGGGGTTCCTCAGTTCGCTCCAGACAATGTCGACGGAACACTGCGTGCGGTTGCGGAACTCATCGACCGTCCAGCAGTGCGCGTGCAAAACGGAATCCACGTTAAGAACCGGGTAAGTACTGCCCGTCACACTTTCATCGCAGAACACCTGTTGAGCCTGTACGCTCAGGCACTTGTTCTCAACGACGACTAATGCGTGATCAGTACGTCGACACACAGATCCTGGACAGCGACGTGGTTTTCACGGGTGCTGTGTGGGATGTAGTCGAGCAACGTTTTGTGTTGCCGGGAACCGACACCTCGCTCACCCGCCAAATCATGCGCCACCCCGGTGCTGTAGCCGTTGTTGCTCTCGACGACGACAACCGGGTCATGCTCATGCAGCAGTATCGACACCCGTTACGTGTCATCGAATGGGAAGTGCCGGCAGGACTTTTGGACCACGCGGGAGAAGAACCACACGTGGCAGCTGCCAGGGAACTGCGCGAAGAAGTCGACTTAAGCGCCAGAACCTGGAACGTATTGGCCGATCAGCTGACCTCACCCGGAGGTTCTTCGGAAGCGTTGCGCATCTACCTAGCCCGCGACATCACCACGCACCCAGCGAGCGAGCGCACTGCAGAAGAAGCCCAGATCAAACCACACTGGGTGCCCTTGAACGACGCCGTCCAAGCAGTCATGGCCGGCCACATCACCAACGCAACAGCGTGCTTAGGCATCCTTCACACAGCCAGACATGCTGAGGCCGGGTTTGCGGACCTGCGCCCTGTCGATGACCCGTGGCCAGCACGCGATCACCTGCTCAACGGATTCCTCAACTCATGACCGGAGCACGGCACGGGGCAGCGCTCTTGCCGGACGCCCCCGCCGGCTTGATCCGACCAGTGAGCGAGTACCTCACGTACCTGCAATTGGAGCGGGGGAGTTCACGCAACACCGTTGACGCGTACGCCCGCGATCTCGCCAAGTACGTCACTTACCTGGCAGACACAGGGGTGAACGACCTCGGGAGCGTCACCAGCGAACACGTTGCCGGTTTCATTGAACACATTGCGCACCAGAACTTTGCCGTGACGTCTAGGGCCCGCATCACGGTGGCTGTACGCAGGCTTCACCACTTCACGGCGGGTGAAACCGGGGGAACAAGCCCCGCTGATGACGTGCAGCCACCCACCGACACGATGCGGCTACCCAAGGCGCTGAGCGTCGATCAGGTGAGCCGGATCATTCACGCAGCCGGTGACCCTCAGAGTGCGGATCCCGCCCAGCTGCGCGCGGTTGCGCTCATTGAGTTCTTGTACGCCACAGGCGCTCGCATCAGTGAGGCCGTAGGCGTGGATCGGGACGACGTGGATGTGGACGCAGGCATTGCGCGCGTGTACGGAAAAGGCAACAAAGAACGTTTGGTTCCCCTGGGCTCTCACGCAATCGAAGCGTTAGGGGCGTGGTTGACACGCGGCCGGCCTGCGTGGGCTGCCTCAAGTCCCGCGGTCTTTCTCAACGCCCGAGGTGGCAGACTGTCCCGGCAGAGCGCGTGGGCGATCGTGAAAAAGGCGGCTGACATTGCCGACGTCCCGGGTGTCACTGCGCACTCGTTGCGACATTCGTGCGCGACTCACTTAGTAGAAGGTGGGGCAGATATCCGAATTGTCCAAGAACTTTTGGGACATTCGTCGGTGACAACCACTCAGATATACACTCAGGTCACGAGCCAAGCGCTCAAAGAGGTCTATGCATCGACTCACCCCAGAGCGCGATAGGGTGAAAGAACATCGTTTCGAAGAAAGGCACGTGCGTGGAAGAACAGGAACTCGGACCCACCGGTCGGCCGGTTCGACAATTTCCAGAACCGCCACCGCTTGAAAGCCACGGCCCGGCACGGATCATCGCGATGGTCAACCAGAAGGGTGGCGTGGGCAAAACCACGTCGTCGGTCAACCTGGGTGCAGCCTTGGCTGATTACGGGCGTCGCGTGCTTCTGGTCGACTTCGACCCACAGGGTGCTCTGTCGGTAGGGCTGGGGCTCAACCCACACGATTTAGAACTGAGCGTGTACAACGTTCTCATGTCCAGCCGGGTGAACCCGTCTGACGTTATCCAGCCCACGGCGCACCAGCTCATCGACGTTTTACCGGCCAACATTGACTTGTCAGCCGCCGAGGTTCAACTGGTCAACGAAGTGGCGCGCGAACAAGTGCTGGCCCGAGCCCTGGATAAAGTCGCCAACGAATATGACGTCATTCTCATCGACTGCCAACCGTCCTTGGGTCTTCTCACCGTCAACGCGTTGACGGCGGCACACGGTGTCATCATTCCTCTTGAAACAGAGTTCTTCGCCTTGCGCGGTGTTGCTCTGCTGGTTGAAACGATTGAAAAAGTTCAGGACCGCCTCAACCCTGGTCTTGAAATCGACGGTATTTTGGCCACCATGTACGACGGGCGCACGCTGCACGCACGTGAAGTGATCTCACGCGTTGTCGACGCGTTTGATGACAGAGTTTTTGAAACTGTCATCAACCGCACAGTCAAGTTCCCAGACGCCTCCGTGGCCGCCGAACCAATCACCAGCTTCGCCCCCAAACACTCGGGCGCGGAGGCCTACAGACAACTGGCTCGTGAACTCATCTCCCGAGGTGGGGCTCCCTGAGCCACGAATTCGTTGTTGAACTCGACAACTTTTCCGGCCCGTTTGACCTTCTGCTAGGGCTCATCAGCAAACGTAAACTCGATATCACCGATGTAGCCCTCGCAGAAGTCACCGACGAGTTCGTCGAACACGTCAACGCGCTTACCACCTCGGCCCAGGAAGCCGGCTGGAGCACAGCCAAAACCTTGGACCAACTTTCCAACTTCCTCCTGGTCGCCTCAACCCTGCTCGACCTCAAAACCGCGCGCCTCCTACCCGCGGGGACGGTCGAAGACGAACTCGATTTAGAACTTCTCGAAGCTAGGGACCTGCTCTTTGCCCGACTCTTGCAATACCGCGCCTACAAAGCGGTGTCCTTTGAACTTGGCGAACGGATCACGCAAACTGGATACTCGGTCGCTAACAGTGGGAACATGAGCGACTTCCAGGGCGTGCTGCCCCCTCTCATCATGTCGGCGACTACCGAAATGCTGGCAGCAATGTACGCGACCGTACTGGCCCGCGACACCACCCCGCCCACCGTGTCGATCGACCACATTCACCTCCAACACGTCAGCGTTCCCGAACAACGCGCCCACATTCTTGGTTTGCTCACTGAACGTGAGACGATTACATTTGATGAACTTGCCCAGACGGCAGACTCCACCCTGGTGGTCGTCGCACGGTTTTTAGCACTGCTGGAGTTGTTTAAAGCAGGCACAATCGATCTGGACCAAGAAGCACCGCTGAGTACACTCGTCATCTCCGGGAGGACACATGACACCACTGACCACACGGATTGAAGCGATCCTGACGGTCATTGGCGAACCGGTGACGACCGACGAACTCGCAACCGCGCTCGAAACCAATCCGGAAGAGGTTGAGCTGGCGATTGAAGAACTTCAACACGAATACTCCACAGGGCGGGTCAGCGGTTTCGAGATCCGTAAATCGGCAGGTGGGTGGCAGTTCTACTCCCGCTCAGAACACTACGACACGGTCAAGCAGTTCCTGACCCGAGGCCAGACCGCCAAACTCAGCCAAGCTGCTCTGGAAACCCTGGCAGTCGTCGCTTATGCGCAACCCGTGACTCGTGCCCGCATCGCAGCCATCCGCGGTGTGAACGTCGACGGGGTGGTCCGGACCCTGCTCATGCGCGGTCTCATCGTTGAAGCCCCAAAAACAGAAGGGCCCACGCAGTTCGTCACATCCCATGTGTTTCTCTCAGCCATGGGAATCGACAGCCTCGACGAACTTCCCGCCATCGCCCCATACCTCCCAGAAGACGTCCCACAAGAAGCCACCTTTGAAACGAAGGAAACATCGTGAACTTTGAGAAAAAACGCCCCAGCCGTAAACAGCGCGAAGCCAACATCGCCCGCGCTCAGAAACAAACCACCTCGGACCCACACACCCAATCCGGGGTGCGTCTCCAGAAAGTCATGGCAGATGCCGGACTTGGGTCGCGGCGCGCCTGCGAACAGATGATTCTCGACGGGAGGGTGGAAATCGACGGTCACATTGTGATCGAGCTGGGAACCCGCATCGACCCTACGAAACAGCGCCTCGTCGTCGACTCCATGCCCATCGAAACGAGCACAGAAAAGGTCTACTTCGCGCTCAACAAGCCCGCCAAAGTCGTTTCCTCCATGGGCGACCCCGAAGGCCGACGCAACCTCGACGAGTTCGTACGCGATCGCACGGAACGCCTCTTTCACGTGGGACGTTTGGACTACGAAACAGAAGGTCTGCTCCTGTTGACCAACGACGGAGACATGGCCAACAGGCTCACCCACCCGCGTTATGAAATCCCCAAAAAATACCTCGCCCAAGTCAAGGGCCCCGTCGCCAAGGACGTGGGAGCTCGTCTGCGTGAAGGAATTGAATTAGACGACGGCATCAGCCGGGTGGACTCGTTCAAACTCATCGACTCCCAACCCGGAGTAGCGCTGGTGGAAGTGATTCTGCACTCTGGAAAAAACCGGATCGTGCGACGTTTGCTCAGTGCGGTAGGCAACCCGGTCCTACGCCTGGTGCGCACCGAGTTTGGCCCCATTGAACTGGCTGAACAACGCCAAGGAAAAATGCGCCAACTGCGCCCCGAAGAAGTCTCAGAACTCATGAAAGCAGTTGATCTGTGAACGTACATATCATTGGGACCGGGCTGTTAGGCACCTCGCTAGGCCTGGGCCTGTCTCGGCACGGTTACCGTGTCACGCTCGAAGACCTCTCACCCACCTCCGCTCAACTCGCAGCCGACATGGGAGCAGGCGAAGTAGCTCGCCCAGAAGACCCTGACGTTGTCGTCATTGCCACGCCTCCGGACGTGGTCGCCCAGGTTATTGTCGACGCCCTGCGCACATGGCCCAACGCCACCATCACCGATGTTGCAAGCGTCAAGACCGCCATCCTGGACGCGGTCAAACAGCACACCCGCGACCGGGAATTGGACCGCTACATCGGTTCACATCCCATGGCTGGACGCGAAAAGTCCGGCGCGATCGCAGCCCGGGCTGACCTGTTCATGGCGCGCCCGTGGGTGGTGTGTTCAGACGAGGACACGCCACAGGAACGTCTGGAGCAGGTCGTGACAATCGCTCAGGCCGTAGGCGCCTCAGTCATGCACCTGGACCCGTTGTTCCACGACTCCGCAGTCGCCCGGGTTTCCCATGCCCCACAAGTCGTGGCCTCGATCATGGCTGCGCAACTGGTCGATATGCCCTCAGAAGGAGTTGCGCTCGCGGGTCAGGGATTGAGGGATACCACCCGGATTGCTGATTCGGACCCAGGGTTATGGACCCAGATTTTGGCGGGTAACGCCGCCGAGGTGGCAACGGTCTTGCGCGATATCCGAGGTGATCTGGATAGAGTGATCGACGCGCTGGACATGCGACCGGGGTCGCTTAGGACAATTGCTGGTTCGCTTGCGGCCGGTAACGATGGCCGGGCAAGGATTCCAGGCAAGCACGGACTGGCGCCTGCCACGTATGAAACAGTCACTGTCTACGTTGACGACGCGCCGGGAACTCTGTCCCGCCTCTTCACCGATATTGGTGACTTGGGCGTGAACATTGAAGACATCCGGATCGACCACGCGACGGGCGTTAAACTGGGTAGCGTCGAACTTTCAGTCGTGCCCGCTCACGTGCAAGTTCTCATTCAAGGCTTAAGCGAAAATGGGTGGCGTCTACCGGAACAGGCTCTCGACCCCAAGGAGGAAAAGTGACCGTTATTGCTATCGATGGCCCCAGTGGAGTAGGGAAGTCCAGCGTTTCACGCGAGGTTGCCCGTCGTAACGGCTTTGGGTACTTGGACACGGGGGCGATGTACCGTGCAATGGCATGGTTGTGCTTGCAACGAGGCGTAAGCGACCCAGGAGACGTGGTTGAACAGATTCGGGGTGTGGACTTCGAAATCTCGACCGACCCGGAACACGAATCAGTCGAAGTTGACGGGATCGATGTGACATCGGACATCCGGTCCGAAAACGTGTCGACGAATGTGCAGATCGTTTCCAGCGTGCCCGATGCACGTGAAGAGCTCATCGAGATGCAACGCGACATTATTTCTCGCGTGAGCGCAGACAAAGGCGGGATTGTGGTTGAAGGGCGCGACATTACAACGGTCGTTGCTCCTGACGCCGATGTTCGGATTCTCATGACCGCTCGTGAAGACGTTCGGATTGCTCGCCGAGCAGGCGAGATCCACGGCGAAGCAACCGAAGAGTCGGTCGAGGCTACGCGTGCTCAAGTTGCAGACCGTGACCGTAAGGATTCGGCAACCACCAGTTTCCTCACCGCTGCCGAAGGCGTGCACACGCTGGACACCACCCACATCGACTTTGATGAGTCGGTTGCAGCTGTCATGGGGCTCGTTGAAGAGGCGGACGGCGGTACCAAGTGACCAAGGAACCCGATTTTTCACCCGTTCCTGACGAGGACTTCCACGAACGGTTTTCCGCTATTGACGGCGATGAGGAACGGCTCAGGGAAGAGAGCCTGCGAGCCGGGCTCGACGACTACGAACTTGAAGACGAAGACCGCGAACTTCTCGACCGGTCCCCAGAGGACCTCGAAGCCGGTGGCACCTCGGGCCCGTCACCGATCCTTGCCATTGTGGGCCGCCCCAACGTAGGCAAATCCACCCTGGTGAACCGAATCTTGGGTCGCAGGGAAGCCGTTGTCGAAGACGTTCCTGGGGTGACGCGTGACCGGGTGAGCTATACGGCTCACTGGGCCGGTCGCGACATCACTTTAGTGGACACCGGGGGTTGGGACATCGATTCTAGGGGGATGGCCTCACGAATCGCAGAACAAGCTGAAATCGCGGTCGAGCTCGCTGACGCTGTCGTTTTTGTCCTCGATGTGCACACAGGCATTACATCTACCGATGAGCACATTGTTCGAATGCTCCGCCGCACCGGCAAGCCGGTGATTGTGGCGGCGAACAAGGTCGATGACGAACGATCTGAGCTGGCTGCGTTTGAGCTGTGGAACCTGGGGTTGGGTGAACCGTCTCCGGTTTCGGCTATGCACGGCCGAGGTGTCGCTGACCTTCTGGACCGAGCGGTGGAAATTCTTCCGGAAGTTTCCGGGGTTGACCAGATGGTAGAGGAAGGTGGGCCGCGCAGAGTTGCTCTTATCGGCCGCCCCAACGTGGGGAAGTCTTCGCTTCTGAACCGTCTTGTGGGAAGCGAACGCGTCATGGTGGACAATGTCGCTGGAACCACGCGCGACCCTGTGGACGAACTGGTGGTCCTGGGGGACCGGCAGTGGCGCTTTGTGGACACGGCCGGTATCCGCAAACGGGCGCGGCAGTCGTCCGGGGCTGACTATTACGCCGCCTTGCGTACGCAGACGGCGTTAGAGCGCGCCGAGGTGGCATTGGTTTTGTTGGAAGCCGATCAGCCCATCTCGGAACAGGACCTTCGCGTGATCAACAGTGTCATTGAGGCTGGACGTGCCCTGGTCTTGGTGTTTAACAAGTGGGATCTGTTAGATGAGGACCGGCGTCTCGAACTTGAAAAAGAGATCGAGATGCAACTGGGTCACGTGTCGTGGGCGCCGCGCGTGAACATTTCAGCGAAGACGGGTCGCCACGCGGACAAGTTGGTGCCCGCTCTGGACGCTGCGTTAAAGGGGTGGGATACGCGTATTCCTACCGGACGCCTCAACGCTTTCCTTGGCGAGCTTGTGGCCGCCAATCCGCACCCGCTGCGTGGTGGGAAACAACCGCGCATTCTGTTCGGTACTCAGGCCCACCCGCGTCCTCCCAAGTTTGTTCTCTTCACCACAGGGTTTTTGGACCCGGGGTATCGGCGCTTCATCACGCGCAGGTTGCGTGAAACGTTTGACTTCACGGGAACTCCCATTGAGATCAACATGCGAATTCGTGAAAAAAGGAAGCGGTAGTGGCCACTGATTCTGCGCGCCCGGCGATGTTGCCGCGATTTCTCATTGTTGTTTTGGGACTCGCTGGCCTGGCGTTTGGAATCCAGTTTATTCAGGGGCTTCAAACGATTGTGGCTCCAGTGTTTTTGGCACTCAACCTGGTGGTTGTGGTTCACCCTCTGCAGGCGTATCTGATTTCAAAGCGCGTGCCAGCAATTGTTGCCGCGTCGATCACGGTCGTGCTCGTGATGGCCTTACTCGTAGTGTTCTTCGCGCTCAATGCATGGGCGATTGCAGAACTTGTCATTGTGCTTCCCAGCTATTCGGACAATCTAGCGCAACTGTACGGCGAGGTCATCAGTTTCACGACGTCGTGGGGACTGACCCCGGAAGTGATCCAGAACCAACTCAGCGCGTTCGACTTTTCGTCTTTGACTGACACGGCTCTGAAGGTGCTGTCGAATGTGTCGGCAATTGTTGCGCTGTTGACCACGGTCATCATGACCGTGTTCTTTGTCATTATGGACTCGCTCCAGTTCCCGGCGCGTCTTCGTGAAGTCGCTCATGTGGCGCCGCAGTTCTCCTTCGCAATGCGCTCTTTTGGAAAAGGCGTACGGCGGTACTGGGTGGTGGCCACGATTTTCGGTTTGATCGTGGCCGTTTTTGACGTCATTGCCCTGTGGATTATCGGGGTTCCCCTGGCCCTGGTGTGGGGTGTTCTCGCTTTCACCACCAACTACATCCCTAATGTGGGACTCATTATTGGGTTGATTCCACCCGCCCTCATGGCACTCCTTGAAGGTGGTTGGTGGGACGCCATGTGGGTAGTCATCGCATATCTGACGCTCAACTTCGTGATCCAGTCGATTATCCAGCCGAAGTTCACAGGTGAATCGGTGGGAGTGACCCCCTTTATTTCATTTCTGTCGCTCTTGTTCTGGTACTGGGTGTTAGGTCCCCTGGGTGCTCTTTTGGCGCTCCCCGCAACCCTGTTGCTCAAAGCTCTCTTGGTTGACGCGGATCCTCGTGCTCGGTGGATCAACTTGCTGATCTCATCCGGCTTTAACAAACACACAGGCAAAGTCCTCGCCACCTCGGCGGCGCCCATCAGCCCAGCACCCACCTCGGAGGCGGAACTCTCCTCCGAAGTCGCGGCCATCTCGGAAGCGGAAGAGGACTCAGAACCAACCGTGGAGAACCCAGAAAGCCCGGAGGACCCGGACAACCCAGAACCCACCTCGGGCGACGCCGTAAACTAAAGCATGGCTGAAATTCTTGAAATCCACCCGGAAAACCCGCAACCACGACTGATTTCATCTGTTGTTGACGTGATCACAAACGGTGGCTTGATCGCGTACCCCACGGACTCCTGTTATGCGCTTGGGTGTTCTCTGGACAACAAAGACGGGATCGAACGCATTACGCGGATTCGGCACCTGAGCCCCAAACACCACTTCACGCTCATGTGTCACGACTTCGCGCAACTGGGACAGTTCGTCATTGTCGACAACAGCGCGTTCCGCACTATCAAAGCGCTGACGCCTGGGCCCTACACCTTCATTCTCAAAGCCACAAAAGAGGTTCCGCGGCGCATGTTGCACGCCAAAAAGAAAACGGTGGGAGCGCGGATTCCGCAAAACCGCCTTTCGCTTGACCTCATTGAGCGGGTGGGGGAGCCGATCCTGTCGTCCACCTTGTTGTTGCCGGATCAAGATGAACCTCTGACGGACCCTGTTGATGTGGAAGCACGGATCGGCAAGCTTGTCGATGTGATTGTGGCATCTGGGACCCCAGGGACCACCCCTTCGACCGTTGTGGACTTCTCGAGCAGTACACCTGTTGTGCGGCGAGTAGGGGCTGGGTCGATCGACCTGTTCGACATTGTTGAAGAGGACTGAGCGTACGTGAGAATCGGTTGCATCTAAACGAGTGTTCGGTTAAGAATGTGAGAGACCACACAGACGTGGAGAATAGAGGTTGATTGTGAACAGAACTGCAGTAGTAACCGGCGGAGCTCGCGGAATTGGCGCGGCTATCGCACTTCGACTCGCAAAGGACGGGCACAACGTAGCTGTCATCGACCTGCGTGAAGAAGACACTCAAGACGTTGTGCAAGAAATTGAAGCGGCCGGCGGAAAAGCGCTGGGAATCGGTGCCGACGTCACCGACGAAGAGTCGGCAAACAAGGCCGTTGAACGCATCGCACAGGAACTGGGTGCCCCCACGATTCTGGTGAACAATGCAGGCATCATCCGTGACGACATGCTCTTCAAGATGCCACTGGAAGGCTTCACCAAAGTCTTGGACGTGCACCTCACGGGTAACTTCATCATGACCAAAGCCGTGCAGAAGTACATGGTGGAAGAGAAGTTTGGTCGCATTATTTCCATGTCCTCCACCTCGGCGCTGGGTAACCGTGGGCAGACCAACTACTCGGCAGCAAAGGCCGGTATTCAGGGTATGACCAAGACATACGCGATTGAACTGGGGAAGTATGGGGTGACGGCTAACGCTATTGCTCCCGGATTCATCCAGACCGACATGACCAAGGCAACGGCAGAGCGCATCGGCATGGACTGGGAAGAGTTCGTCAAGCTCAACATCACCCAGATCCCTGTGGGACGTGCGGGTGTCCCAGACGACATTGCCCACACCACGTCGTTCTTGGCATCGGAAGGCGCGGGGTTCGTTTCTGGCCAGGTCATTTACGTCGCCGGTGGGCCACGGAACTAAAGGAGACGACTCATGACAGACGCAGTTATCGTTTCAACCGCGCGTACCCCTATTGGTAAGGCTTACCGCGGGGCGTTCAACAACACGCAGTCGCAAACACTCGCCGGCCACGCGATCGAACACGCGGTTAAGCGTGCAGGTCTTGAAGGTGGCGAAGTTGAAGACGTCATCATCGGTGCTGCACTTCAGCAGGGTGCCCAGGGCGGTAACGTAGCGCGCCAAGCTGCGATTCGCGCCGGCCTGCCCGTTGAGGTTTCCGGTATGAGCGTGGACCGTCAGTGTGCCTCTGGTCTGATGGCTATCTCGATTGCCGCTAAGCAGATTCTGGTTGACGGCATGAACATTGCCGTGGGTGGCGGTGTCGAATCCGTGTCGCTGGTTCAGAACGACAAGATGAACACGTTCAAGACCAAAGACCCGTGGATCGTTGAGCACCGCCCTGACACGTACTACTCCATGTTGGAAACCGCCGAGGTCGTTGCTAAGCGGTATGGCGTGTCCCGTGAGGCACAGGACGAGTATTCCTACCAGTCGCAGATGCGCACGGCGGCGGCCCAAGAAGCTGGCAAGTTCGACGACGAGATCGTTCCTTTGGAATCCACCATGTTGGTGCAGGACAAAGAGACAAAAGAGATTTCGGAAAAGACGCTCACCCTGACCAAGGATGAAGGTAACCGCCCGTCCACAACGCTCGAGGGTCTTGCCGGTCTCAAGCCGGTGCTGGAGCCGAGCGAACTGTCTGACACTCCGTGCATCACGGCCGGAAACGCGTCCCAGCTTTCCGACGGTGCATCGGCAGCGGTTCTCATGAGTGACGCTGAAGCTTCACGTCGTGGACTGGAGCCGATGGGTATCTACCGGGGTATCGCGGTAGCGGGCCTCGCGCCTGACGAAATGGGAATCGGGCCGGTGTACGCAGTTCCTAAACTGCTCAAGCAGCACGGGCTGACAGTCGATGACATCGACCTGTGGGAACTGAACGAAGCGTTTGCAGTGCAGGCCCTGTACTGCCGCGACCGTTTGGGAATTGACCCCGAGAAGTACAACGTCAACGGTGGCGGAATCTCAGTTGGACACCCGTACGGAATGACGGGTGCGCGCCTGACTGGACACGCTCTCATCGAAGGCAAACGACGTGGCGCTAAGTACGTTGTTGTCACCATGTGTGTTGGTGGCGGCATGGGCGCTGCAGGACTGTTCGAAGTCTGTTAAAAACCCTGACACCGGGTGGCCACAGTGCCACCCGGTGCCTACGTCACAAAGGAGTGACCAATGAGTTGGATTGACGAAAAACCCTGGCTCAAAACTGCGTATGACAACCCTGAGGATGTCACGCCTATCCCTCAGACACCTCCGCTCGACCTCTGGATTGACGCGGTCAACGAGGTTCCTGACCACCCAGCGATCTACTATTACGGGACTGAACTGACTTACAGCGAAGTCGACCGCATGAGTAACGCGTTTGCTGCGTACTTATCTGAGAACGGCTTTGGTGAAGGCGATCCGCTGGGTGTATACCTGCAGAACGTCCCGCACTACATGATCACGGTGATCGCCGTGTGGAAACTGGGCGGAATCGTTGTTCCTCTCAACCCTATGTATCGCGACGAACTCGATCACATCTTCGGCGACGCGGGTGTTAAGGCACTCGTCGTTTCGGCTGCCGCATACATGGACAGGGTCAAGGATCACGCTGGAAACATACCGCTTGTAGTGACGGTGGGCGAACACGATTTCGTCACAACAAACGAACCGGCAATCTTCGATATGTTCCCGCAACAGATCGACACGGGTAAGCCAGACTTCCTCAGCGTTCTCAAGGAACACGACGGTGCCACGGTCACCGTGAGCAAACGCGCACACGACCCGGACGCGGTGGGACTCATCGGTTACACTTCGGGAACCTCCGGCAAGTCCAAGGGCGCGCTGTTGTCATTCAAGGGCTTGGGTGTGAACGCGCTCATGATGGTGCACCGCTACAAGTTCGAACCGAAACTGTCCTTCTACCAAATGGCACCGGTTTTTCACATCACTGGGTTCGTGTGCATTTTCCTAGCCTCAATCGCTACAAAGGCCACTCTGGTGCTCAACTACCGGTTCGACCCTGCTGTTGCGCTTCAACAGTTCCGTGACACGCGCCCGGTTTTCATGGCCGGACCAGCCACGGCTTTCACCGCCCTGCTGGCCCAGCCGGACTTCACACCGGATGACTTCAGTTCCTTCCGCTCCATCATGTCTGGGGGAGCACCGTTGCCTGAAGGTCTGGTCAAGAAGTTCGAAGAACGTGCAGGCGTGTATGTGGGCCAAGGGTACGGGCTGACAGAAACCAGCGCTCAGTGCATCACCGTTCCACACTGGTTGCGTGCTCCCGTGGACCCCGAGTCAGGCAACCTGTCATGTGGTCTGCCTAGCGTGGAAGCACACGTGCGTATTGCCCGCGAAGACGGGTCCGACTGCGACCCAGGCGAAGTGGGCGAAGTGTATGTCAGTGGCCCCATGGTGGCACTCAGTTACCTCAACAATCCCACGGCCACAGAAAACGACATTCCGAACGGCGAACTGCACACCGGTGACGTGGGCTTCATGGACAAAGACGGATGGGTATACATCGTGGACCGGAAGAAGGACATGATTAACGCGTCCGGCTTCAAAGTGTGGCCACGTGAAGTCGAAGACGTCTTGTACCTCCACCCAGCCGTTTCCGAAGCAGCTGTCGTGGGTGTACCAGACGACTACCGAGGCGAAAACGTGGTCGCGTTCGTCACTCGCCGGGCCGGTGAGGACGTGACCGAAGACCAGATCATTGAGCACTGTCGCAAGCACTTGGCAGCCTACAAAGCGCCGCGCCAGGTGAACTTCATTGACGCGTTACCAAAGACCGCCTCGGGCAAAATTCTGCGCCGCGAAATGCGCGAGGTTGCTGCAGACCAGTAATCCACACTGCGGTAAAACATCCACAATCACCAGCACGCACGGGCTGTCCCACTACAATGGGGGCCCGTGCGTGCTGTTGACCGTGACATTCTTCGTTTAGCGCTCCCGGCCTTAGGGGCGCTCGCTGCCGAGCCCATCTTCCTGCTTGCCGACACCGCGATGGTGGGGCACCTGGGGAAGGACGCGCTTGCCTCCCTCGCCCTGGCCGGTGTGGTGATCCAGACGGTTCTGGGGCTCATGATTTTCCTCGCCTACGCGACCACACCGCGTGTCGCCAGGTTCGTGGGCGCAGGGGACTACACACGAGCGGTGAGTGCTGGGTTTGACGGCATGTGGTTGGCCCTGGTGGTGTCCGTGGTGCTGGTGGCGACCGGTCTGCCCCTGTTGGGTCCGGTTTTGGGTATGTTTGATCCCTCGCCCGAGGTGTTCTCCGGCGCGCTTGCGTATGTCACCGTGTCGTGGTGGGGCTTGCCGTTCATGCTGATCGTGATCGCTGCGACTGGACTTTTGCGCGGCATGCAAGACACCGTCACTCCGTTGGTTGTGGCTGCTGGCGGTTTTGGACTCAACATTGTGCTCAACGCGGTGTTCATCTACGGAATGGGCCTCGGGGTCGCTGGTTCGGCCTGGGGGAGCGTGCTGGCCCACGCGGCCATGTGTACGGTGTACCTGGTTTTCGCCGGGCGGGCAGCCCGTCGCCACAACGCCTCCTTGGCACCCGACTGGGCGGGGGTGCTGTCAGCGGCGACGACCTCGGGCTGGCTTCTCATCAGATCCGCGAGCCTGCGCGCTGCCCTCATTGTGCTGGTATCTGTTGCCAGTGTGATGGGCACGGTGAGCCTGGCGGCCGTGCAGATCGCCCAGACGCTCTTTAACTCGCTTGCATTGGTGTTGGACTCGTTGGCGATCGCTGGGCAGGCAATGATCGGTTTGTACGTGGGCAGGGACGACACTCAGAAGGTTCAGACTGTCAAAACTCGCCTGATTGTGTGGGGTGTGGGCTTCGGAGTCGTTGTGGGGCTTGTGTTGGCGGCGCTGAGCCCGTTTGTTGGTAGGGTGTTTACCTCCAGTCCCGAGGTCGTTTCCACTGTTGCCGGCCTGGTTCTGATTCTGGCTGTGAGTATGCCCTTGGCAGGGTACGTGTTTACGCTCGACGGGATTCTGTTGGGTGCCTCCGACGCCCGTTATTTGGCCGTAGCGCAGTTCGGTGCGGCGGCCGGGTTTGGTCTGCTTGTGTGGGCGGCCATGGGGATGAGTTTCACGATCAGTGCGTTGTGGGCGTGTTTCTGCTTTGGGTTCATGGCCTTCCGTGCCGTGGGATTAGGTGTGCGGATGCGAGGTAACGGGTGGATTCGACGCGCACGTGCCGTTGCGGTACTCGACGCGAAGCAGAAAGATCATTAGCCTAGTGCCATGAACTTTCGTGGCGCGACAGGGCCGTCGACATCGCAACTTCTAGAACCGTTTCTCCTCCAGTGCATCAACTGGTCTGGCACCAATACCAGTTTTGACGAACTTGACCAGCAGGCGCGTTCCTATGTGGAGGACTGGGGCAGGGAAGGCGACCACGCGTTGATTGCGTGGGACGGCGACAAGGCTGTGGGTGCAGCGTGGGCGCGTTTTCTACCCAATGGGTACGGGTATATCGCAGACGATATTCCTGAACTGGGCGTCGCGGTCATTCCGGAGTACCAAGGACGCGGAATTGCGACCAAGCTGATTTCTAAATTGCACGCGAAACTGTATGACGAAGGAATTGAGTCGGTGTGCCTGTCAGTGAACCACGGCAATCCGGCGGCAGCACTTTTCGCCCAGCTGGGCTACATCACGGCCGGTGAGAGCGGTAACTCGAGCTTGATGATCGCGTCGATCTAAAACAGTCCACCTGGGAAGGGCGGGAGCGACTTTTCGTAGAGCCACGGTGTGAGGACAGCGTTCGTTCCCTCGCCACACACCTGATTGGTGAGGGTGAGGAAATCTGTTGTGGTGGCGTTGGCGTGTTTAAACGTCCGAGTCCAGGTGCGTAAAAGAGTGAAGAACTTCTCATCACCCACGTGGTGACGAAGCGCATGGAGTGCCAGAGCACCCTTTTTGTACACCCGGTCGTCGAACATATCTGGCGCGCCTGGGTCGGTAAGAATGAGGTTGGGTTTGAGCTTCAGCAAGCCCCAGTGGCGCTTCGCGTGGCTCGACGCTGCCTGGTGGCCTTTTGACTCTGCCCACAGCCATTCGGAGTAGCACGCGAAACCTTCGTTGAGCCAAATATCGGACCACGTGGTGAGGCTGACAGAGTTGCCGAACCACTGGTGAGCAAGTTCATGTGCGACCAGACGTTCGGCCTCCCAGGACCGGCCCACATGGTTGGGGCCCAGAATCGACAGAGGTTGGCTCTCAAGCGGAATCTCTAAGTGTTCGTTAGTCACCACTACGCCATAACGGTCGAACGGGTAGGGGCCAAAAAGATCTTCGAACACATTCATCATCTGGTGTTGCAGGCTCAAGAAGTTTTGTGCTTTAGCCCAGTTGTGCTCAGACGTCGCTAGTGCCAGGGGGACACGGGATGGCCGGTGCTGTCCAGGTTCAAGAGGGCCCATTTTGTAGGGGCCAATCTGGACAGTAGCCAGATACGTTGCCATGGGGACGTTGCACTCCCAGACCCATTCGGTGCGTGATGCTTTGCGCCGGGTAGATATGAGAGTCCCATTTGCGATCGACGCGTAGTCGGAATCGGAAAGGATTGTGATGGTGAACGTGGACTTGTTGCGCGGGTGGTCGTTGCACGGGAACCACGTGGAAGCACCATTGGGTTGGCCGGCAACCAGCACGCCCTCTTCGAGTTCTTCCCAGCCCACATCGCCCCAGGTGCCCATGGCGGGAGCGGGATTCCCGTTGTAGCGAACTTCGGCTCGAACAGGTTTTCCTGGGGTGAGCGCGGACCGGACGGTGACTTGACCAGGGGACTGCTTAAACCGGGCGGTCTTGCCATTGACGTACACCTTGGTGACTGTGAGCCCCGACAGGTCGAGCTTAAAAGAGCTCACGGCTTCAAGAGGTTCAATCTCGAGTGTCGCAATTCCGTTTAAACGGTTCGGGGCAGTGTGGTAGTCCAACCGCAGATCGTAGTGCGCAACTTTGTATGAAGTGCTCCCACTCTGCGGCAGATACGGGTCAGTCACAAAAATCCTTACTCTTGATCAACAGGCGCATCCACCCAGGGGACAACTGGGTTGCCTGTAAAGTACGCGTTCGCGGGAACGAACTCCCCACGCATCACCAGGGACGTGGGTCCCACAGTCGATGACCGGCCCAGCGTAGCAGCCGGCAAAATCACGCTATTGGGCCCAAGGGTAGCACCGTCTTCCAAGGTCACAGCGTCAAGCGACATGACACGGTCGTGGAACAGGTGCGTTTGCACCACGCACCCTCGGTTCACCGTGGAGTTGTTTTCCAAGACCACCAGATCGGCTTCTGGTAGCCAGTAGGTTTCACACCACACACCGTGGCCAATTTTGGCGCCGAGTGCACGCAAGTACCACACGAGAGCCGGAGTGCCCACTGCTTTGCGGGTAAACCAGGGGGCTGCAATGAGTTCGACAAAACAGTCAGCGACTTCGTTGCGCCAGATAAACGACGACCACAAAGGGTGTTCACCTGCGGGGATACGGCCAACAAACAGCCATTTGGTGACAACTGCGACACCGGCGGCAACAGCACCGGCACACATCATGACGACACCAGACAACAAAATGGCCCACAGGGCTGAGTGACCCGCTTGGGTGATCCACATGAGCGTGAGGATTACTCCAGCGACCATGAGTCCAGCCACACCCACGGACAACAGACGCAGAGTCTCCCACGCTCCACGCGCCACCTTGAGCTTCTTCGGAGGTGCGTACGTGAGCGATTCGTCGGCTGCCACCTCGGCGCGCCTGAGCTCAACAGGAGGCGAACCAATCCACGAACTACCCTTCTTCGACTTAGGCGGAGCTGCCGAAAGCACAGCAACCAGGGCGTTCTTCGGAACCCTGCGCCCGGCCGCCGCGATCCCAGAGTTACCCAGGAACGCGCGCTTGCCCACCTTGGCATGCCCAATACGCATCCACCCGTTACCCAGTTCGTAACTGGCAACCATGGTGTCATCGGCGAGGAACGCGCCGGAAGCGATGTGCGTCATTTTAGGAACCAACAGCACTGTCGAAGCTTCGACACCTGAACCCACCTTGGTGCCCAAAAGACGCAACCAGACAGGCGTGATCAGGCCGGCGTACATGGGGAACAGGAGGTCGCGGGCCATGTCCATGATGCGTTCTGTAGCCCAGACCCTAAAGCCCATGAGCGAACGCACCGGATACGTGCCTTCGCGCAAACCGATCGACAGCGTGCGCACCGCGATGAGAATAGACAAGGCCGTGAACGCAAACCAGATAAGCGCCAGGAGAGGCGACCATGCCAGAAGGGTCAGCGGTTGGGTAATCACTTCAACACCGTAGATCCACAGCATGAGTGCAATGGGTGGCACTGCTGCCAAATAGGGAATCGAGGCGTGGAGTACCGAACCGATCGCATACAACAAGAACGGCAAGTGGGCGCGTTTCTCAGGCGGTGCGGGCCAGCGGTGGTGCTTCTTCGAAGTCCGGTGGGCAGGCGAACCGGAATACACCTGCTTTTTGCGCACTTTGCCTGTTACCGCCGAGCCGGGAGCCACCCGCGCTTCCGTGCCCACGCGCGTGCCTGGCATGAGAGTCGAACGGGAACCAACAACGGCATACTTGCCCACGTGGATGGGGCCAACCCGCAGCAGGTCTCCGTCGACCCACCAGCCCTTGAGATCCACCTCGGGCTCAATGGCGGCACCCTCTTCCAAGGTGAGCATTCCCGTCACCGGCGGGATGGAGTGGAGGTCAACATCGCGCCCCAACTTGTTACCCAACAGGCGCGCGTACCACGTGACCCACGGGGCAGAACCCACTGAGACAGCAGAAGCGTTGTCAGCGATGTGTTCGGCCAGCCATAAGCGTAGGTGGACCCACCCGGAGCGCGGATACACGCCGGGTTTGAGGCTGCCCAGGAGCAAGCGCGCACAGCCGGCCGAGACCAACATGCGTCCCCATGAGGTGACGAAGACCAGGTACAGAACAGCGATCAGCCACCACGACGTAGTGACAACTGGGGCGCCCATGAGCGCGAATACGTTCATCGCGACCAGCGTCATGACGATCCAATGCATCGCTGCCAAAATGTGGACCGGAATGCCCAGGAGAGTCTGCATCCACTGCATAAACCGGCTGGTGCGCTTGACCGTGCGTTCTGAACGCTGAGTGGTGGGTTCGGTGCCCGTGCACATCTCCGCGAGTGCCCCAAAGCGGGGGTGCGCGTAAATGTCACCGACCGTGATGGCCGAGAAATTGGTGCGTAGCCGGCTCACCAGTTGAGCGGCCGCCAGGGACCCTCCACCGGCGTTGAAGAAGTCGGTGTTCATGCCGGGGGCTGCGCCCAGGGTAGCTTCCCACTGTTCGGCGATCCACGCGTATTCGGCGGGGACGTCCCCGGAGTCGTCAGCGACTTCCATACCGGGAAGAGGCCAGGGGAGTGCGTTGCGGTCGACCTTGCCCGAGGTCTTTGTGGGCAGATCGTCCACGATGGCTAGGCGTGGCACGAGGGCAGGAGGCAACACGTCACGGAGCTGCTGGGCCCAGGTTTCGAGCTGTTGCGCGTCACCAGTGACACCGGGCGAAGGGGCCAAGTAGCCAACCAACAGTTGAACCCCACCTGAGGTGGTCTTTACCGCGGCCGCGCCACCGTGGACGCCGGGCAGCGACTGGAGGGCAGCGTCAACCTCACCCATTTCGATTCGGCGGCCGCCCAGTTTGATCTGTTCGTCGGCTCGGCCTACGAAGATCAGGCCGGCGGGGTCGTTGATGACGAGGTCACCGGAACGGTAGGCGCGCTGCCATCCCAGGGTTTCCATGGGGGCGTACTTTTCGGCGTCTTTTTCCGGGTCCAGGTAGCGGGCGAGCCCCACTCCGCCGATGATGAGTTCGCCCGTTTCGCCTTCGGCAACCGGGATTCCGGTTTCTGGGTTGACGACAGCTAAGTCCCAACCAGCCAAAGGAAGTCCAATACGCACCGGCTCTTCGCCCAGCGGGGCGGCACACGCGACCACGGTGGCCTCGGTGGGCCCGTACGTATTCCACACTTCACGGTCACCGTCCGACAGACGCTGAGCCAGCTCCAACGGGCAAGCCTCACCACCAAAAATGAGGAGACGCACGTTGTCCAAGGTTTCTGGTGGCCACAGGGCCGCCAACGTGGGGACCGTGGAGACGACCGAAATGCGACGGCTGGCAAGCCACGGTCCCAAGTCCATTCCAGACTTCACCAACGCGCGGGGAGCAGGGACCAAGCAGGCTCCGTGACCCCATGCGAGCCACATTTCTTCACAGCTCGCATCGAATGCCACAGACAAACCAGCCAGGACCCTGTCAGTCGGGCCAAGCGGTTCGTCTTGACAGAAAATTTTGGATTCGGCGGCCACAAAAGCGGCCGCTGATCGGTGCGTCACGGCAACGCCCTTAGGTTTACCTGTGGATCCCGAGGTGAAAATCACCCAGCAGTCGTCTTCCGGAACCGGGGCGCGGAGTTCAGGCGGGGTTTCTCTGGTGGTGACCTTGGTGATCGTGGGGCCGTCAGTGATGACGGCTGCGACATCGGCCTCTTCGAAGACCGTGCGGGCGCGTTCGTCAGGGTCGTCAACATCGACAGGAACATAGGCCGCGCCGATCATGAGAACCGACAAAATCGACACGTACAGGTCCACTGAACCAGAGGAGACGCGTACCCCAACTTTGTCACCGGGGCCCACACCGTGATCGTGAAGGGTGAGCCCAAACAAGCGCATCTGCTCAATGAGCTCCGCGTATGTGAGTACCGTCGTGCCGTCGTCGATCGCTGGAGTGTCCGGGTGTTCCGCGACGTTCTTTAAAATGAGGTCGATAAGTGTTCCGGGTTCACTCGCGAGGTGACCGGCCGGAAATTGGGGCGCGTACGTGTTCACAGACCACCTTGGGTAGGGCTTTGAAGTCGCCTTAATGGTACAAAAATTCACGGTGGCATTTTGAATGGAGGCAAAGGGGTGGACGCGCGAATTGTGCGGGACACAGATGCTTCGGCAGACCGGATGCTGATAGAACTCGTATCCCACCACTACCGGATACACCCACGTGACCTGCAGGTTCGTGCGCACGCTCGCGGTAACCCCACCGTCACGGACGGCACGACCGAGGTGGAATGCTCGGTTTCCCGGTCACACCCCTACACGGCTGTTGCAATTCTCACACCAGGCGAAACTGGCTGGATCGGAATCGACGTCGAACCCGCAGACGCCCTCAACGTTCCACCCCACACCTTCACCCACATCCTGGGCCCCAACGAACGCCCGCACTTCACAGACCTCCCCGAGGACGACCTCGGCCGGGCACTTCTGCGCGCCTGGGTGCGCAAAGAAGCAGTCCTGAAAAGCATGCACACCGGATTTGGTGCGTATGAGCCTGCCCAGATTGAGTGCGGGTCGCCTAACAACGCGGAATGCACATCACACCCCTGGATCACGGTGTCCGATATGGTGACGGAAGAATATGTGGCTGCGCTCGCGGTGAATCCGGCGGGTGGTCACGGCAGGGAGTAACGTGCGGAACGCACGCATAAGGAAGGCGAGCATGACGGAATCAGCTTTTGACCAGGCAATCGCGGTGAGCTTTGAAGGCAACCGCGCACACGCCAGCACCCACCCAAAGTTTCACAACATGGTGGGGCCATTCGGCGGGATCACCGTGGCCACCATCTGCAACGCCGTGCAGACACACCCTGACGCGCAAGGCAGGCTCGCAGCAATCACCACAAACTTCACGTCACCATTGAGTGAAGGCGACTATGAGCTGGAGCTTGAATGCGTGCGCACCAACTCCTCAAACCAACACTGGGTTGTCAAGGGTCACCAAGGCGAGAACACGCCGCTGACAGCCACGGTGTTGCTGGTGGCAGAACGTGGCCAGTTGCGTGCCAACGAGATCCCGTTCCCGTCTGTGGGTGCGCCGGAAGAGTACGCGGTCGCCGACGGTGAAGGGCGACCCGAATGGTCAAACAACTACGAAGTGCGGTTCGTTGAAGGTGGCTGGGAACAGATCGCGGAAGGGCCACAGGAAGACACAACGTCAACGTATTGGCTACGTCACGCTGATGGCCGTCCATGGGACTACGCGGCCCTTGTTTCAGCCTCCGACACGTTCTTCCCCCGGTCGTTCCTGCGAGCAGGGCAGTGGCTACCGGCTGGAACCATCACGATTACCACGTACGTGTCAGCCGATGCGCACGTGCTGGAATCTGCTGGGACCGACATTCTGTGTTCAGCACGGGCGCAGTGGTTCGGGTCCGGTTTGCACGACCAGACAGCCCAACTGTGGACGCAGTCGGGTGAGGTGCTCGCCGTCAGCCACCAGCTGGTGTACTCGAAGTTGTAACGCGGGGTTTACTCCTGCGGCCGGGGCTCTTCGTCGTTCTCCTGTGGCCGCGACGGCAGGCGTGACAAACCTTCTACGAGGAGGTCGGTGTCGCCTGCAAAGCATACGCGCACCCAGCCTTCACCGTGCTGGCCAAAAGCGGTTCCCGGGGCCAGAGCAACCTTGTGTTCGAGGAGGAAGTTTTCGGCCCATGTGCTCACGTCTCCACCCGTGGCGTGGGACATGTTGATGAACAGGTAGATGGCTCCACGCGGAGTGAGGTACTCAATGTTCTTGGCATCCAGGACTTTGCGTGCGCGGGCAAGGTTCGTGCGGTAGTGCTCAAGGGCCTTGTGGACGTCGTCTTGGGGACCTTCAACAGCGGCCAGGGCCGAGTACTGAGCAGGCGTGTTCACGCATGATACGTTCGCTTCCTGCAAAGCGCCGACCCTGCTCGTCATTCCAGGAGGCGTGACTAAGTACCCTACGCGACCGCCCGTGATTCCGTAAGTTTTTGAGAAGGAATATACGGACAGTACTCGGTTGTCGTGGTCAAGGGTGGCAGGTGAGATGAACTCGCCGTCAAACACCAAGTACTCATACACCTCGTCACTGATGACCCACAGGTCATATTCTTTTGCGAAGTCCATGAGCGCGACCATGACGTCGCGTTCAAAAACAACACCCAGCGGGTTCGACGGGCTGTTGAGCAGAATGGCTTTGGTATTGGGTGTTACCAAGCTTTTGAGATCTTCGATCTGTGGGATGAAACCGTGTTCAGCCTTCAACGGGTAGCCCACAGGGGTAGCCCCCACGGTGCGGGGAGTCATGAAGAAGGTGGCATAGCCTGGGTCGGGAACCAGAATTTCGTCACCTGGTCCAAGCGCCAAGCTCATAGCCATGTGCAACGAGTTAGAGCCTCCCGCACCAATGTGGATTTGGTCCGGGTCAACCGGGTACTTATTGAACTCAGTCACTTTCTTTGCCAGTGCGCGTCGCAACGGCATGATTCCAGAGTTAGGTGCGTACCGAATCATGCCGTCCTTAAACGCGCGAGCTCCAGCTTCCAGAATGTGCTGGGAAACAGGAAGATCAGGTTCCCCCACACTCAACGGAATAACATCGTCGAGTTCAAGTGAAAGCTCAAAGATGCGACGGATTTCAGAGTCGGGGAAGCTGTGCGCAGTCTGGCTGAGTTTGGGCATATGTAGTCCTCATTGATTACGTGGTTGCGAGTGCCTGTCACTGGGGCATGATTTTAAGCACAAGTTTACTCTTCATCAACAACCACATCAGCATGAGCGTGAGTAGTCCAATGAACATGTTCCACAGAGGCCCGCTCGCTTCAGTGACGATGACAATAAACGGCAACAGGATCGCCTGTAAACAGTAAGCGGTAAGTGAGTACTTGCCGAGTGGAACCAAGATCCAGCCCAGATACTTCATGATGGGGTCGCGGAACACGTGGAAAAACGCGAGAAAACCACCAAACCAAATGAACGCGAGAATCATTCGGCCCGGTTGCATAGGGAAGTTAGAGAAAGCGCCGCTTCCCCAGTGGTATAGGGCAGTTTGAAATTCGCCCAGTCCAATCCGGTTCATCAGGTATTCTCCGTGGATCGCAATTCCGCTCAGGATCATTGTGACGGCGGTGACAGAGACTAAAACCACGATGAGCAGATTGCGCCACGTCAGGTGCTCAGCCATCCAGTTGCGAACAGGGGTAAAAACATAACCCAACGCCGCTGCCAAGAAGAACAACAGCTGCCACTGGACGACCGCCTCGGGCGCGTCAAAAATCAGACTGACGGCGTACAACACTATTGACGCGATCACTGCCACCCACAGCTGGCCCTTGCGGATGAGCCAGAGGAACAAGGGCGTGACCAGAAGCATCACCGTGTACATGCGGAGGAAGAAAATCCACGCGTGGAACGTGCGCATGAGCAAAGCATTCACAATAGTGGCTCCCACCGAGGAGTCTTCTGGGGGGAGCGATGGCAGGGTGTTGACGTTGTCCGGGGGAACCATGACGGTGATTGCGCTGAGGAAAAGAGTGATGCCCACACCCCACACGTAGAGTTTGAGAGCGCGACGCCACAGACTCTTAGTCATGGGCCACAGGTCCTTGTGTCGCCCTTTATACGCGCGAATGTAGCCAATAAGAAAACCGGAAATGAGGAAGAACCCTTCTGCAGCGCTTACCCAGAGCCACCCCTTGCCGGAGAAAAATGCAAGAGGGGAGGGCCAGTACGCCAAGTGGTCAAGTGTGATGACCATGATGAAGAAGCCCCGCACGAGATCAAACTCCACGATTCTGCGGGATTTAGAACGTGTTGCCATGTGTGTTTATGAATCCTTCCGTCTCTGAAGGATAGCCCACAAGAGTTTGTCGAACATGCTCTGGTGTGTTGTGTTCTGTTCAGGGTGGCGCCAGGCTTGGCCCGTGGACTTACGGGCAATGTCGTCTGCGATTGCGTCACCTATTTTTGTGCAGTCTTTTTTTGTGAAATGTGTGTCAAGGATTTCGTTCCAATAGTGCACAACCTCGCGGTGGTAACTGTGCCCGCGGCCACCGGGCAGTTGAACCGAGCGGGGCATGTCGGCAAGCAGTTGCCAAAATGTGAGCCATGGGAACCACACCACATAGGGGCTCACGTCTTTTCCGCGGGGTTCGCGTAGCCAGTCGGGTTTGCGGATGACCATGGAAGGGGACCACCAGACGACTGGGTCGGATGGGTGCTGAGCGTACACGATGCGCGACCCAATCCAGGGGCGGTACGGGCCAAGGGGTGACTCTTTGAGTTGTTTGGGTTTTTGTACGAAACGGACGCGGCTCCCACGGCCGATGACTGGTTGGATTTCCGGAGAGAGGACGTGGCGCGATGCGATGAGGTTCTTGAAAATAGGAGTGGTGCGTGGGGTTCCCGTCCAGAGGGCGCCGTCCACGCGTTGTCGCATGTCGGTGAGGCTCGTGAAGGCGCCGTGGCCGCCCAGGGCACCAAGCGATTCGCCGGTGACGTAAATGCGGGGGCGGGAATGCTTGTCGAGTGTGCTGAGGTGACGCTCAACGGCTTCTAGCAGCGCACGGCTGGCGTAGATGGCTTGGTCGCGGTGGATGAGGAATGCGAGCCACGAACCTGCGAAGCTGTATTGGATTGCGACCGATGCGCAGTTTCCGCCCATGAGGTATTCGAAGGCTTCGACTGACCACTGTGGGGTCCAGCCTGATCCGGTGTTGGTGACCAAGAGGAGGGCCTCACGGTCGAAAGCGCCAGTGCGGTCGAGTTCGCGAACTGCCGCTTCTGCTGCGTCTGACAGGTCCGGGTGGGAAAGGCGCCCAATGAAGATGCGGATGGGTTCGTGGGCGGTGCTGGTTGGAGTGTTTGATTTTCCCGAGGTGCGTTTGAGTGTTGCTTGGATGCGGTCTTTTCGAGGACCTGAGGCGACGAAGTCGCGTCCGTGATAGCCCAGGGTGGAGAAGGGTTCTTGTGAGTAGCGTGAGCCTGAACGTTGTGGTTCGGAGGGTCGGCGGGCCAGTGATGGGCGAGCGAAGTCAGAGCGCACAGCTTGTTCAGCGAGTCGGAAGAGGATAGTGCTGATGAGTTTGCGCGATGAATACGCCATTGCGCCCACGGACAGCGCTGTGATGACCAGTTCGGGCATGAACGGCAGGCGTGTGTGTAGTCGCCGTTCGAGGCGTTGGCGGAGTCGGTTCATGCCAAGTGAAGCGAGGTCAAGACTCAGCCAGGCGAGTTCGCCCACGATGTAGCCGAAAACGTGTTCGCGTACAGAGACGGTGTGGTCGTTGGTGCGTTGCGCAATGTCTTCTTGTTCACGGATTGACCGAGAGATGGCGAAGGCGGACCCTGCACCTGCAAGGGAGAGGAGTGCGATGTTGCGGCTCACGCTTTGCGTGGCTGGGCGTGCGATCCGGAAGCCGGGGGGAGTGGGGGAGGTGGAGTTGCTGGGGTGTGAGGGGTGTTGTGGGCGGTGTTGCGAGGGGCGTTGTGTGCGGGAAAGGGCGGCAGGGGCGTTTTGGCGGTTTCGGTTGAGGAGAGCGTGGGCGAGTTCGCCTGCTTTTTGTCCCGCGTACGCGTTGACTGCGACGTTGATGGCGGTCATCCACCACGTGCGGGGAATGAGGCTAGGGGTGAGTGCGGTCCAGGAGCTCGCGTGACCAAAAGCGGCGGCAATACGTTTCACCACGTGTCGCTTTCTCTTGGTTTCAAGGGATGCATCGCGTAAGGAACGATGTCTTTAGCCTACACAAATGTAGGGGTGGGGTGGTGGGGTCATGCGGTTCAGAACAGGTCGGTGCGGGGCAATGCGTTGACGTCCTGTGACGCCTAGGCTTTACGGCGTTGGTTTAGCGTTCTTGGTCAGGTGGCGCAAAGCGAGCGAAACGGTGCATTGTATTGCGTGGTTTTGTTCGTTTTGCGCGGTTTCGTCTCTGGTTGGGCTGCTTCGTCTGGCCTGGGGAGCTGTTACTTGTTCGGGTGCCGGGCTTGTCTATCTACGTGCCGTTGCTTGCGTTTCCGAGGTTGTTCTTTGACGTGCGCTTGTAGGTGCCCTCCGCCTCCTTCTAATCAGTGCCGGTTTCCTCCGTTCAGGAAGGCTTTTCTTTGTGTGTAACTGACTGTTCGTTCGAACACAAATAGAAACAAAATGAACAAAACCCTTGACTCACGCATTCGAACGCAAATAGAATAGTGGTACA